>NZ_JABJWC010000018.1 GCF_013155395.1 Komagataeibacter melomenusus
GCCCAGCGCCGCCCCCGTGCCCGCCCCCGCCAGAACGCCAAGCAGGCCGGGCGAAACCAGCGGGTTGCGAAACACCGCCTGATACGCCGCTCCGGCCACCGAAAGCGCGGCCCCCACGCAGATGGCACCACCGATGCGTGGCAGGCGCGCGCCAAACACCACGCTATGCACCATATGCGCCTGTGGCGTATCGGCCCGCGCCACCAGCCCGATGCTGGCCGCCAGCGCGTGCAGCACCTGCGCGGGCTGCACCGCAAAGCGCCCGATACAGGCCGAGAAAACCGCAAGCCCCACCAGCACGATAGTCGCCAGCGCCGCAATCATCAGCCCGCGCAGCCTCAAGGGGCAGTACCCGCCACGGGCAGCGGGGGCTGGCCTGCAAGGATGCGCTGCGCGTCATCCTCACTCAGGTTGTAATGGAAATAGGTGCGGTAGAAGTCCCGCGTCAGCACCACGGGGTCGGTGTCCGTAAACAGGTCGGGATGCAGCGTTTTTGCCGCCCAACTGATCTGGAGCGGCAGTTCGCTGCCATAACGATCCCACGGGAAAACGCCAGATGGGTTGGCATGCACCCGCCCGTTACGCACGGCGTCCAACCGCTGCCACAGCCCGCCATCGGCGGCAAGGTCGATGGTGCCGCACTCGGGGCCGAGGATGATGACATCGGGGTTCCACGCTGCCACCTGCTCGGGCGTGACCGGCTTCATGTTGCCACTCACCCCGGTTGCGGCATTGCGGCCGCCCGCCAGCGTAATCCATTCATCCACGATGCTGTCCGCCCCGTCCACCCGCAGCGGGTGCAGCGACTGGATGTGCAGCACGCGCGGGCGCGTGGCCTCGGGCACGCTGGCCAGGCGCTCGCGCACGTCATTGACCGTCTGCTTCATCATGGTGCGGTAATGCGTGGCAGTAGCGTGCGCGTGCTCGGTGCCCAGAGCCGCCGCCGTCATGTCCACCACGCGCAGCAGGCCATCGACATCCTGGAACGAGGACACCAGCACCGGAATGCCCACCGCGCCAAACGCCGTAATGGCAGCCGAGGCCTGCGGCACGAACACGAGGTCCACCTGGTCGCGCAGCAGGGATTCCGCATTGACCTGCGGCCCGTTGACCACCCGCGCCTGCCCAAGGGCCGGAAACACCCGGTACATCCACGGCCGCGCCTGCGGGCTGTCCACCGTGATGACAATCTGCTGCACGCCGCCAAGCATCAGCAGCAGTTCGTTATGGGCGAACCACAGGTCGGCAATGCGGGCGGGATGGTCGGGCACGGCCTGCGCGTGGCCTGCCATGTCCGTAATCTCGCGCGCCGTGGCACAATGGACCACGAGGCCCGCTGCCATGGCGCATGCCAGCGCCCCCGTTGCTACAGTGCATCTGCCCCAGTTCACAATCCTGTCCCCTGAGCGGTTATTATATCCTTGCAGATATATAGACTAACCGGCCCGGCGCAATCAGTCCCGCAGAGGTTGCCTGAAAAGCCACCCCTGAAAACATAAGGACGTTTTTGGTGAAGCTTTTTTCAAAGAGCTGAAAAAAATGCCGCCTTTTTAAAAAAGGCGGCACCCAAAAACTTTTGCTGTTTTTTAAATCTGCCTATCAGGCCTCGTAAGTACTCATATCGGGGCACGAGCAGATCAGGTTGCGATCGCCATAGGCATTGTCCAGCCGGTTGACGGGCGACCAGTATTTGCTTGCCGGGTGCACCGCGCCGGGCAGGCAGGCGCTCGCGCGGTCATAGGCGCGCGCCCAGTCGGGGTCAGTCAGGTCGCGCACGGTGTGCGGCGCGTGGCGCAGGGGGCTTTGCTCAATGGTGAGTTCGCCTGCCGCAACCGCGCTGATTTCCTTGCGAATGGCGATCATCGCATCACAGAACCGGTCCAGTTCGGCCCGGCTTTCGGACTCGGTCGGCTCGATCATGAACGTGCCCGCCACCGGAAAGCTGACCGTAGGCGCATGGAAGCCGTGGTCAACCAGCCGCTTGGCAATGTCATCGACCGTCACCCCCGTCTCGTCCTTGAGCGGGCGCAGGTCGATGATGCATTCATGCGCAACGCGCCCATTGGCCCCCTGATACAGCACCGGGTAATGGCCCGCGAGGCGGGTAGCGATGTAATTGGAGTTCAGGATCGCGACCTCGGTGGCGCGTTTCAGCCCCGCATCGCCCATCATGACCATGTACATCCACGAAATGGGCAGCACATCCGCCGAGCCGAAGGGAGCTGCCGAAATGGCATTGGCCCCGCCATCCTGCGGCGCACCCGGCAGGTAGGGGGCCAGATGCGCCCCCACCCCGATCGGCCCCATGCCGGGACCACCGCCACCATGGGGAATGCAGAAGGTCTTGTGCAGGTTGAAGTGGCTGACATCGCCGCCATACACGCCCGGCTGCGCAAGGCCCACCTGCGCGTTGAGGTTTGCGCCATCAACGTAAACCTGCCCGCCTGCCGCATGCACCAGTTCACAGATCTCGCGCACGTTCTCCTCAAACACGCCGTGGGTCGAGGGATAGGTGATCATGATCGCAGCCAGCGCATCGGCGTGCTTTGCAATCTTGGCCTTCAGGTCCTCGATATCGACATTGCCGTGGCTGTCGCACGCCACGACCACCACCTTCATGCCTGCCATCTGGGCGGAGGCCGGGTTGGTGCCATGCGCCGAGGCCGGGATGAGGCATACATCACGCCCCATGTCGCCGCGTGCGCGATGGTAGCCGCGAATGGCCATCAGCCCCGCAAACTCGCCCTGCGCGCCCGAGTTGGGCTGGAGCGACACCGCCGCATAGCCGCTGATCTGGCACAGCATGCGCTCAAGGTCGGTAAACAGCCGGGCATAGCCGCGCATCTGGTCGGCTGGCGCGAAGGGGTGGATATTGCAGAATTCAGGCCACGTGATCGGCAGCATCTCCGCCGTGGCGTTGAGCTTCATGGTGCACGAGCCCAGCGGAATCATCGAGCGGTCAAGCGCAAGGTCACGGTCGGCCAGGCGGCGCATGTAGCGCAGCATGTCGGTTTCCGACTGGCAGGCCGAGAAGATCGGCTGGGCCAGCAGTTCACCCGTGCGCACGAGGCTCCCGGGGATGGCGCTGCCCGGAGCGGCAAGCCCGGCCTCGACCTGTGCCATGCGGGCAGCATCGCCACTGACAGCGGCCCAGATGGCGCGCACCGTGTCGGGTGTTGTGGTCTCGTCAAGGCTGATGCCCACATGGGCGGCATCGACCCGGCGCAGGTTCATGCCCGCAGCGAGCGCGCGCGCCATGACGGCATCCGTTTGCGCGCCGGTGTTGAGCGTTACGGTATCAAAGAACGCCTGCGTCACCACCTCGGCGCCCAGCGCGCGCAGGCCAGCGGCAAGGATGGTAGCAAGGCGGTGGATGCGCGTGGCAATGGCCTTCAGCCCCACCGGCCCATGATACAGCGCGTACATGGACGACACGATGGCTGGCAGCGCCTGCGCCGTGCAGATGTTCGATGTCGCCTTCTCGCGGCGGATGTGCTGCTCGCGTGTCTGGAGCGCCAGACGGTAGGCGGGCTTGCCGCGCGCATCGATCGACACGCCCACGATGCGGCCGGGAATGTTGCGGCGGAAGGCATCGCGCACCGCCATATAGGCCGCATGCGGCCCACCGGCCCCCATGGGCATGCCGTAGCGCTGCATGGACCCCACCGCGATATCGGCCCCGAGTGCGCCAGGGCTTTGCAGCAGCATCAGCGCCAGCGGATCGGCGCACAGGGCGGCGATGGCACCGGCTGCGTGCAGCTTTTCAATCCACGCACGCGGATCACGGATCTCACCCGTCGAGCCGGGATACTGGAACACCGCGCCAAATACCGCCTGCGCATCGAGGTCGGTGGCGGGGTCACCCACCACCACCTGCCAGCCCAGCGGCTCGGCGCGGGTGCGGATGACGGCGATGGTCTGCGGGTGGCAGGCAGCATCGACAAAGAACGCCTGCGCCTTGCTCCGGGCCACGCGGCGGGCCATGGCCATGGCCTCGGCTGCGGCGGTGCCTTCATCGAGCAGCGAGGCGTTGGCCACGTCCAGCCCGGTCAGTTCGATCACCAGTGTCTGGAAGTTGAGCAGCGCTTCAAGCCGCCCCTGGCTGATCTCGGGCTGGTAGGGGGTATAGGCGGTGTACCAGGCCGGGTTTTCCAGCACGTTGCGCTGGATCACGCCGGGCAGGATGGTGTCGTAATAGCCCTGGCCGATCAGCGATGTCAGCACCCGGTTCTCGCCTGCTATGCCGCGCAGCCGGGCCAGCGCCACATGCTCGGGCACGCCCGCGCCAAGACCCATGGCGCCATCAAGGCGGATGGAGCCGGGCACGGTCTGGGCCATCAGGGTGTCGAGCGTATCCGCACCCACCACGCGCAGCATGGCCGCCACGTCATGTGCATCAGGGCCGACATGCCGGGCGCAGAACGCCCCGGCATCATCGCCCGTATCTTGCCACAGGGAAGAAGAACCGCAGGAAGAAGACGTCACGGCCAGCATACTCCGTAAGAGGTGGGAACGGGGGGTTAAAAATCAGCCAACCAGCGCGGTGTAGGTGGCGTGGTCCATCAGCCCTTCAAGCTGGGTGGCGTCAGCCACGGTCATGCGCACGATCCAGCCTTCGCCCTCGGGGTCGCGGTTGATAAGGGCCGCGTCATCGGTCAGTGCGTCATTGAAGGCCAGCACATCGCCCGTGACCGGGGCATAGATGTCGGATGCCGCCTTGACGGATTCGACCACCGCCACGCTGTCGCCCTGCTCCACGGTGGTGCCGGGGTCACGCGCTTCGGAGAACACGATCTCGCCGAGTTCATTGGCCGCATGCGCCGTAATGCCGACCACGGCCTCATTGCCTTCAACGCGCAGCCACTCATGTTCCTTGGTGTAATAGACGGTCATGTCCGTATTTCCTTGATCTGAATAGGAGTTTGAAAAAACAGCAAAAACTAGCGCTTGAACGTAGCGGGCACGAAGGGCAGCGCCACGACCGATACCGGCAGCAGCCGCCCGCGCACGCTGGCAAACAGCCGCGTGCCCACACCAGCATGGTCAGTCGCCACATAACCCATGGCCACCGGGCCGCCCACGCTGGGACCAAACGCGCCGGACGTGACCCGGCCCGCAGGCACCTGCCCTGCCTCATCGGCAAACAGCGCCACACCGCCGCGCACCGGGGCGCGGCCTTCAGCACGCAGGCCCACACGGCGGCGCGTCGTGCCATCGGCCAACTGGTCGGCCACGATGCGCGCGCCGGGGTAGCCACCCGCGCGCGCCCCGCCGGGCTTGCGGCTTTTCTGGATGGACCATTCCAGCGCCCCTTCCACCGGGGTGGTGGTCAGGTCGATATCCGCGCCGTACAGGCACAGGCCCGCTTCAAGCCGCAGGCTGTCACGCGCGCCAAGCCCCACGGGCGCCACATCGGGCTGGGCCAGCAGGGCGCGGGCCACGGTTTCGGCGCCCTCGTTGGCCATGCCGATTTCATACCCGTCCTCACCGGTATAGCCCGAGCGCGAGACGATGCAGGACACACCCGCAAGGTCCATTTCCGCCACATCCATGAAGCGCATGGCGGCGGCTGCGGGGTTAAGGGCGGTGAGCGCGGCCTCGGCAGCGGGGCCCTGGAGTGCGATCAGCGCGCGGCCATCAAGCCTCTCCACCGTGCAGGTTTCGTTCAGGGCCTTGTGCACATGGGCAAAATTGGCCGCCTTGCAGGCCGCATTGACCACGAGCAGCAGCCACGCGCCCATGTTGGTCACCATCAGGTCATCGCTGATGCCGCCATCATCGGTGGTGAACACGGCATAGCGCTGGCGGCCGGGCTTGAGCGCCACAATATCGGCAGGCACCAGCGCCTCGAGAGCGTGAGCCGCATCGGCGATGTTGCCCGAGCGCGGGCGGATGCGCACCTGCCCCATGTGCGAGACATCGAACAGACCCGCTTTGGCCCGCGTGTGCAGGTGCTCGGCCATGACGCCGGCAGGGTACTGCACCGGCATGTCGTAGCCTGCAAACGGCACCATGCGGGCGCCGAGTTCGATATGAAGGTCGTAAAGCGGGGTGCGCAGCAGGGGCTGGGTCATGCGGGCTGGGCCTTGTGCAGGTTCGCAGGCACGCGCGCGGCCCCGCATGCCAGGCATGCGGATGGGCAGGCACGAAACGCGCCAGCGGAACAGGTCGGGGGAAATGCGGAGAACACGGTAACGAACGGCGTAGGCATGCGGGACTCCTGTCGAATCCTGTGTGGATTCTTAAGTGCCCCTTCTGTCGCATGTGCCTGAGATCGCTATCCCGTCGGCGGGCATCCGGGTTGGCGGACACCTCTTTCCAGAAGTCTTGGCCGACCGGTCCTTTGGCCTGAGAGTTTCCGGGGCGGTTGCTCCTTCGGCGCTGGCGCGGGGCCAGTCTCTCCCGTGTCGACAAAGCTGACTTGACATGAGCCGATACGCCAAGTCAATCCATGAAAATGCGCAACGATCGCGCACATCATGACACCGCCCACCGCAGGCATTACGTTCTGGGCCTGTAACGTAAAAAGGATGATCCCTTCATGAGCACAAGCCCGCTGACCATCGTGGCCGAATTCCGCGTTCCCGCCGAACATCGCGCCCACTTTCTCGAACTCTGCGCCTATGACAGCGCCCATTCCGTGGCAGATGAAAGCGGCTGCCAGCGCTTTGAGGCCGTCTGCCCGCTCGATGACCCGCACACCGTCATCCTGGTGGAAGTCTATGATGATGAAGCCGCCTTCGAGACCCATCTCGCCACCCCGCATTTCAAGGTGTTCGAAGTGGCCGTGAAGGAACTGGGCGTGGATCTGGTCAGCCTGCGCAAGACCGCCCGCATCGCCCCCCGCGCCTGACCACCGGCCTGAAAGCACAACAGAAAAGGGCCGGAGGGGTGTACCCCTCCGGCCCTTTTTTACGCCAGCCCCAAGCCAGGCGCGACAGGCTCAGCGCGGCAGGTTCTGGGCGATATAGGGCGGCAGGACGAAGGCGGCGACATGCATCTCCGGCGTCCAGTAGCGCGTGTTCGCAATGCCCGCCTTTTCGGCGCGCGCGCGGATCACATCAGCCGCGTGGCGGCCCGGCACCGTGCCCTTGGCGGCCACGCCCAGCGTCATGAACCCGCCCACATAGGTCGGCACGGCCGCGACATAGGCCGAGACATGATCAAAGAACTGCGCGCGCCGCGCACTGGTGTCACGCAGTTCATCCGCCTGCATGAACGGCACGCCGCACTGGTTCACGATAATGCCGTTGGCGCTGAGGATGCGGGCGCAGTGCCTGTAGAACGAATCGGTAAACAGCACCTCGCCCACGCCGATCGGGTCGGTGCTGTCGACAATGATGACATCAAACGAGCCATCCGCCGCGTTCGTCACGTATTCGATGCCATCGCCCACGATCACCTCGGCGCGGGGGTCGTTCCAGGCATCGCCCGCAATGGCGGGCAGGAACTTCTTGGAAAGTGCGATGACCTCGCCATCAATCTCGACCATCACGGCCTTTTCCACCGTGCGGTGCTCGAGCACGCGGCGCAGCACGCCGCCATCGCCCGCGCCGATGATCAGCACGCGCTTCGCATCGCCATGCTCGAGCAGCGGCACATGGGTCAGCATTTCCTGATAGACGAATTCGTCGCGTTCCGTGATCTGGACCACGCCATCAAGCATCAGCACCCGGCCAAGGTCGACGTTCTCGAACACCGCAATGTCCTGAAACTGGCTTTTGGTGCGTGCCAGCAGCCTATCCACGCTCAGTTCCTGCCGCCAGCCCTGATACAGGCCCTCGCTGATCCACTCACGGGACATGACCAACCCCCTTTTTTCCGTCCTAATCGATGCACATGAAAAAGCACGGGCCGGAAATACATCCGGCCCGCCACTTCGACTTTGATTTACTGAAAGCACGCCAGGGCGCATAAACGCCACCCCGGCCACAGCTGCTTAAAGCTGCACGCGCCCACGGCGCTGCTCGTCCACCTCGATCCGGCCCGCCTGGAACAGGCGCTGCATGACCGGAATGGCAAGGTGCGGATCGCACGCCCCGCACATGAAAATATCCACGGCGGCAAAATTGCGCTCGGGCCATGTGTGGATCGAGATGTGACTTTCCGCCAGCACCACCACGCCCGACACGCCGCCATTGGGCGTGAAGTGATGGAAGTGACTGTGCAGGATCGTCGCCCCCGCCGTGACGGCGGCCTCGCACAGGGTACGGTCGATCTGTTCCGGATCATCGAGATTCCGGGCATCCCACAGATCGACAAGAAGGTGCGTTCCCGCAAACTTCATTCCGTCTTTCTCGACGAAATAATCCTTCCGGTCGTCCTCGGACGAAAACGGCGCTGAAGAGATCTGGTTATCGCTCGGGTGTTCCGAGACCATCCCCAGTTGAGCAAGTGCGTTCATCACGTACCCCCAAACCAGTAGACAGCCTGTTGGGCAGAATTGCCCCCTTGGGCCAAGAGAGGCGCTGATAGGGCCTGCGGGGCTTGGGGTGCAAGTGTTTTTCGCAGCCTGCGAAAAGTTTTTTGCACCTGCCCCGCAACCCTGTGCGCAAAGCGGTGTCTATTTTGCCGGTTTACGCTTCGCTTTTGCCGGTTTTTCTTTCTTTTTCGGGCTTTCAGGCGTTTTGCCGTCGGTTGCCACTGTGGCTTTTTTGCCGCGTGGCCTGCGCGGCGCGGGCGCCGACTCTTCCACCGGCACCAGCGGCCTGTGCTCCAGCAGCGGGCGCAGGAATCGCCCGGTATGGCTTTCAGGCGTGGCGGCCACCTGCTCGGGCGTGCCGCAGGCCACGATGCGGCCCCCGCCATCGCCACCCTCCGGCCCCATGTCGATCACCCAGTCAGCGGTCTTGATCACCTCGAGGTTGTGC
Organism: Komagataeibacter melomenusus; assembly: GCF_013155395.1. Classification (GTDB taxonomy): domain Bacteria; phylum Pseudomonadota; class Alphaproteobacteria; order Acetobacterales; family Acetobacteraceae; genus Komagataeibacter; species Komagataeibacter melomenusus. The sequence continues at coordinate 8,871 of NZ_JABJWC010000018.1, forward strand.
TCGATCACCACCACCGTGTTGCCCTGGTCCACGAGGGCATGCAGCACCTCGAGCAGCTTGCGCACGTCCTCGGTGTGCAGGCCGGTGGTGGGTTCATCAAGGATGTAGAGCGTGCGGCCCGTGGCCCGGCGCGCCAGTTCCTTTGACAGCTTGACACGCTGCGCCTCACCGCCCGAAAGGGTGGTGGCCTGCTGGCCCAGCGCCACGTAGCCCAGCCCCACCTTCTGGAGTATGGCCAGCCGGTCACGGATGCGTGGCACGGCGGAGAAATAGGGCAGCGCCTCGTCTACCGACATGGCCAGCACATCGGCAATCGACTTGCCGCGGAACTTCACGTCCAGCGTCTCGCGGTTGTAGCGCGCGCCCTTGCAGGTATCACACGTGACGAACACATCAGGCAGGAAGTGCATCTCGATCTTGAGCACGCCATCGCCCTGGCAGGCCTCGCACCGCCCGCCCTTTACGTTGAACGAGAAGCGCCCGGGCTTGTAGCCACGCGCCTTGCTCTCGGGCAGTTCGGCAAACCAGTCGCGGATGGGGGCGAACAGGTCGGTATAGGTAGCCGGGTTGGAGCGCGGCGTGCGCCCGATGGGCGACTGGTCGATGTCGATGATCTTGTCGAGCTGGTCCAGCCCGTCGATGCCCGTATAGGGCGCCGGGTTCTGCCCCGAGCCCATCAGCTTGCGCGAGAGCGCCTTGTACAGCGTGTCGATCACCAGCGTGGACTTGCCGCCACCCGAAACCCCGGTGACACAGGTAAACGTGCCCAAGGGGAACTTTGCGGTCACGTCCTTGAGGTTGTTGCCCGTGGCCCCGCGCAGCACGAGTTCGCGCTTGGGGTCGATCTTGCGGCGCTTTGCGGGCACGGGAATGCATTTGCGGCCTGACAGATAGGCACCGGTCAGACTGTCCGGGTTGGCCGCCACTTCCTGCGGGGTGCCGGCGGCGACGATGTTGCCGCCGTTTACGCCAGCGCCCGGCCCCATGTCGATCAGCCAGTCAGCGGCGCGGATGGCATCCTCGTCATGCTCGACGACGATGAGCGTGTTGCCCAGTTTCTTGAGCCGGTCGAGCGTGCCGAGCAGGCGCTCGTTATCGCGCTGGTGCAACCCGATCGAGGGTTCATCAAGCACATACAGCACGCCCGTCAGCCCCGAGCCGATCTGGCTGGCCAGCCGGATGCGCTGGCTCTCGCCGCCTGAAAGCGTGGCCGAGCCGCGCGAGAGCGTGAGATAGTCCAGCCCCACGTCATCAAGAAAGCGCAGCCGGTCGAGGATCTCGCGCAATATGCGCCGCGCGATCTCGGCGCGCTGGGGGGTGAGCGTGGCTTCTACCGTGCCGAACCATTCCAGCGCCCTGCTGATGGGCATGTCGGATGCCTGCGCGATGTTCAGCCCCGCCACCTTGACCGAGAGCGCCTCGGGCCGCAGGCGCGCGCCATCGCACACATGACAAGGCTTTTCGGACTGGTAGCGCGAGAGTTCCTCGCGCACCCACACGCTGTCGGTCTCGGCCATGCGGCGGCGCAGGTTGGTCACCACGCCCTCGAACGGCTTGGTCAGGCTGTAGGCGCGGCGGTCGTCGCGATAGGTGAATTCAATGGGGTCTTTCCCGCCCTCAAGGATCACGTCGCGCACGCCCTGAGGCAGGTCTTCCCACGGGGTCTCCATCGACACGCCGTAATGCCTGGCGATGGAGGCCAGCGTCTGGGCATAGTACGGGCTCTGGCTATTGCGCCAGGGTGCGATGGCGCCCGCGGCCAGCGAGAGCGATTCGTCGGGCACGATCAGGCGCGGGTCGAAAAAGGTTTCCTGCCCGATGCCATCACAGGCCGGGCACGCGCCCTGCGGGGCGTTGAACGAGAACAGGCGCGGCTCGACCTCCTCAAGCGTAAAGCCGCTGACCGGGCAGGCGAAGCGCGAGGAGAACACCGTGCGCGGGGCTTCCTCGCCTTCCTTGGCCCCCTTCACCACCTCCTCGGCATAGACCAGCCCGTCGGACAGGCCGAGGGCGGTCTCGAAACTGTCGGCCAGGCGGCTCTCGATGCCCGCCTTGACCACGATGCGGTCCACCACGGCCTCGACCGTGTGGCGCAGGCGGCGGTTGAGTTCGGGCACCTCGTCAATGGTGTAGAGCGTGCCGTCCACCTTGGCGCGGGTGAAGCCCTTGCGCTGGAGGTCGGCCAGTTCCTTCTTGCACTCGCCCTTGCGGTCGCGCAGCACCGGGGCGAGCAGCATCAGCCGCGTGCCCTCGGGCATGGCCATGACGCGGTCGACCATCTGGCTGATGGTCTGCGCCTCGATCGGCAGGCCGGTGGCGGGCGAATACGGTACGCCAGCGCGCGCCCATAGCAGGCGCATGTAGTCATGCACCTCGGTCACGGTGCCGACGGTGGAGCGCGGGTTCTTTGACGTGGTCTTCTGCTCGATGGAGATGGCAGGCGACAGCCCCTCGATCGAATCGACATCGGGCTTGCCCATCAACTCAAGGAACTGCCGCGCATAGGCCGATAGGCTCTCGACATAGCGCCGCTGGCCTTCGGCATAGACCGTATCGAACGCCAGCGAGGACTTGCCCGAGCCGGACAGGCCGGTCATGACCGTGAGCGCATCACGCGGGATGTCCACATCGACATTCTTGAGATTATGCGCGCGCGCTCCGCGCACGCGAATGGACTGCTGGCTGACATGCTGACCCGCCGGAACCTGCCCCGGACGCGAAGAAACGCTCATGAACTCTCCCTGTTCCGCCCCCGTGGGGATGGCGGATGCTGGCCACGATATCCGGCCCTGCCATATCTGGTTGCGCCGGTCCATTCAGACAAGGGCCGTGATACACTGGCCTGCCAGCGTACTATACGGTAAGATCGCCCCATCTATTGCGCCACGGCAGCCTGACAGGCGGCCATCGTGGCAGCCGACGGGGGCCTCCGGTCCATGATCCGTCGGCCCCATATTCGAAGGACAGCATATGGCGGGCAGCGTCAACAAGGTCATTCTGGTCGGTAACCTGGGCAAGGACCCCGAAGTGCGGAACAGCCAGAGCGGGGCGAAGATCGTCTCGCTCACCCTGGCCACGAGCGACACATGGAATGACCGCGCCTCGGGCGAGCGGCGCGAGCGCACCGAATGGCACCGGGTCGTCATCTTCAACGAACGCCTGGGCGATGTGGCCGAGCGCTTTTTGCGCAAGGGCCGCAAGGTCTATCTCGAGGGCACGCTCCAGACCCGCAAATGGACCGATCAGAGCGGCCAGGACCGCTACACCACCGAGGTGGTGATCGACCGCTTCCGTGGCGAACTGGTGCTGCTTGACAGCAACCGCGGCGGTGACGCCGGTGGCGGTGATGACATGGGCGGCGGCTATGGCGGTGGTGGTGGCGGTGGCGGCTACAGCGCACCCGCGCGCAGCCAGCCCCAGCGCAGCGAGCGCCCGGCAGGCGGTAGCGGTAGTGGCGGCGGATGGGACGCCCCCGCCGGTGGCAGCGACCTGGATGACGAAATTCCGTTCTGAGCCGCCCCTGCCCCCTGCGCGGCGCTTCGCGCCGGGGGGCAAGCCATGCTATGAGAGACGCAGGGATATGATGGCCGCCAACCGCGCCATGCCTGCCTTCCGCTCCACCCCCGTGGCCTTCTGGCCGTGGGGGCGGATAACCCTGACATGACGGAACTGCCTTGACCGAGATACCCGACGATCCCCTGCCCCCGTCCGACATGCTGCCGGTCACGATCGAGGAGGAAATGCGCTCCTCCTACCTGGCTTACGCCATGTCCGTCATTGTCAGCCGCGCCCTGCCTGATGTGCGCGACGGGCTGAAGCCGGTCCATCGCCGCATCCTGTATTCCATGCGCGAGAGCGGGTTCACGCACGACAAGCCCTACCGCAAGTCGGCCCGCGCGGTGGGTGACGTGATGGGTAAATACCACCCCCATGGCGACTCCTCGATCTATGACGCCATGGTGCGCATGGCGCAGTCGTGGTCGATGCGGGTGAAGCTGATCGACGGACAGGGCAATTTCGGCTCGGTGGATGGCGATTCGCCCGCCGCCATGCGTTATACCGAGGCGCGCCTGGCCAAGGCCGCCGCCTTCCTGCTTGATGACATCGACCGTGATACCGTCGACTTCCAGCCCAACTATGATGAAAGCGAGCAGGAACCCCAGATCCTGCCCGCGGCCTTCCCCAACCTTTTGGTCAATGGCGCATCGGGCATCGCGGTGGGCATGGCCACCAACATCCCGCCGCACAACCCCACCGAGATCATCGATGCGACGCTGGCGCTCATTGCCCGCCCGGACATGACGCTCGATGACCTGCTTGAATACGTGCCCGGCCCCGACTTCCCCACCGGTGGCACCATCCTTGGCCGCGCGGGCATCCGCAGCGCGTTCGAGACCGGGCGCGGCTCGGTCATCATCCGCGCGAAGGCCGAGATCGAGGACATCCGCAAGGACCGCAAGGCCATCATCGTCACCGAGATCCCGTATCAGGTGAACAAGGCCACGTTGCAGGAGCGCATTGCCGACCTCGTGCGCACCAAGCAGGTGGAAGGCATTTCCGACATCCGCGACGAGAGCGACCGCTCGGGCATGCGCATCGTCATCGAGATCAAGCGCGAGGCGACGCCGGAGGTGGTGCTCAACCAGCTCTACCGCTTCACGCAGCTCCAGACCTCATTCGGCGTGAACATGCTCGCCCTTGATGGCGGCCAGCCGCGCCTGATGGGGCTGAAGGACGTGCTCGAGGCGTTCATCCGCTTCCGCGAGGACGTGATCCTGCGCCGCGCGCGCTTCGACCTCAACAAGGCCCGCGACCGCGCCCACCTGCTCGTTGGCCTGGTCATTGCGGTGGCCAACATCGATGCCGTGATCGCGCTGATCCGCTCGGCCCCCGACACGGCAGCCGCCCGTGCGTCGCTCATGGCGCGCGCGTGGGATGCGGCTGACGTGGCGCCGCTGCTCGAACTCATCCATGATGAAGGCAATGTCATCGTGGACGGCAAGGTCCACCTGACCGAGGCGCAGGCCCGTGGCATCCTTGAGCTGCGCCTGCAGCGCCTGACCGGGCTTGAGCGCGACAAGATCCAGAGCGAACTCTCGGAAGTGGCGGTCAAGATCAACGAGCTGCTGGAAATCATCGCCAGCCGCCCGCGCCGCATGGAGGTGATGTGCACGGAGCTCGCCACCATCCGCGCCGAACTCGCCACGCCCCGCGCCACCGACATTGCCGATTACGCTGGCGACCAGACCGATGAAAGCCTGATCGAACCCGGCCAGATGGTGGTCACCATCACGCGCGAGGGCTTCATCAAGCGCACGCCGCTTGATGTCTTCCGCGCCCAGAACCGGGGCGGGCGTGGCCGCACGGCGGCAGGAAGGCGGGGTGATGACATCATCGTCCGCTCGTTCAACGCGCATACGCACCAGTGGGTTCTGTTCTTCTCATCGGGTGGCAAGGCCTACCGCGAGAAGGTGTGGCGCCTGCCCGAGGCCAGCCCCACCGCCAAGGGCCGCGCACTGGTCAACCTGCTGCCCGACCTGGGCAGCGACACGATTACCGCCGTCCTGCCGCTGCCGCAGGATGAGGATCTGTGGGAGAACCTGCACCTCGTCTTCGCCACTGCCTCGGGCAGCGTGCGGCGCAACCGGCTGAGCGATTTCCGCAACATCCGCTCATCCGGCCTGATCGCCATGAAGCTCGATGAGGATGACCGCCTGATCGGCGTTGCCACCTGCCGCGAGGGGCAGGACGTGTTCCTTGGCACCCGCAATGCGCGCTGCATCCGCTTCCAGATCACCGATGACACGCTACGCGTGTTTGCCGGGCGTGGCAGTTCGGGCGTGCGCGGCATCAAGCTGGCCGAGGGCGACAGCGTGAACAGCCTGTGCGTGCTCAACCATGTCGAGGCCACGGTGGAGGAACGCGCCGCCTACCTGCGCATGGCCAATGCCCGCCGCCGCGCCGAGGCCGCCGCTGGCGAGGATGAGGCCGAAGACATCATCACCCCCGATGATGACGAAACTGCAGGCGACCTGCCCCTGACCCCCGAGCGCTTCGCCGAACTCGAGGCGGCGGAGGAAGTGCTGCTGATCGTCAGCAACGCGGGCTTTGGCCGCCGCTCTTCCGCCTATGACTACCGCGTGAGCGGACGTGGCGGGCAGGGCATCAACAACATGACCTTCTCGGCCAACAAGCGCGGCAACGCGGTGGTGGCCACCCTGCCGGTGCTCGAGGGCACGGATGTGATGCTGGTGACCGATGCGGGCCGCCTGATCCGCCTGCCGATCGCGCAGGTGCGCATCATGTCGCGCCAGGCCAGCGGCGTGACCCTGTTCCGCCTGAACGATACGGAAGAGGTGACCAGCGTCTTCCCCGTGATGGATGACGGCGAAGAGGGCGAGGACGGTGATGCCGCCGAGACCGCCGCCCCTGATGCCGGCAGCGATGACTGAGGCCATTCCCGCCCGCACCGGCTTCTATCCGGGCACGTTCGATCCCGTGACCTGCGGGCACATGGATATTATCGAACGCGCAGCCGGGCTGATGGACCGGCTGGTGATCGGGGTGGCCGAAAACCCCGACAAGCACCCGCTCCTGCCGCTGGACGAGCGGATCATGTGCCTGCGCACCGATATCGAACCGCTCAATGCGGGGCGGGTCATTCCCATCACCGTTGTCGGTTTTACGGGGCTGGTGGTGCATGCGGCGCGTACGCATGGGGCGCATGCAATCATTCGCGGGCTGCGGGCGGTTGCGGATTTCGAATACGAGAACCAGATGTTCGGTATGAACCAGCACATGGCCCCGGACATTGACACGCTGTTCCTCATGGCGCGCGAGGGGCACCAGTACGTCTCCTCGCGGCTGGTGAAGGAAATAGCGAAGCTGGATGGGGACATTTCCGGTTTTGTCCCCCCCTTTACGCGCAGGCACATCCTGAGTCGCCTGCGCGGTTGACGGGCCGGGACCACGCCTTGGGCGGCCCTGCCCTCCCACCCCTATATTTACGAAACGGATCACGATGTCTGCTACTGAAAACAAGTCCGACCTGATCAACGTCGATCTCAAGACAGGACGGGTGGTGATCCGCCTGCGCCCCGACCTCGCGCCGCTGGCTGCCGAGCGCATCCGCACGCTGGCCGCGGAAGGCTTTTACGACAACACGCCCTTCCACCGCGTGATCCATGGCTTCATGGCGCAGGGCGGCGACCCCACGGGTACCGGCACCTCGGGCAGCAAGCTGCCGGACCTCAAGGCCGAGTTCACCAACAAGGCCAAGTTCGAGCGCGGCACGGTGGGCATGGCCCGCACCATGAACCCCAATAGCGCGAACAGCCAGTTCTTCATCATGTTCGAGCCCTCGCCGCACCTTGATGGCCAGTACACCATCGTGGGCCAGGTGATCGAAGGCATGGACCATATCGACCAGATCAAGCGTGGCGCGGGCCAGAGCGGTATGGTGCAGGACCCTGACCGCATCATCAAGATGCGCCCGGCCGACGCCGCGGCCTGATCGGCTCCCGCCGGGCGGCGCGCCCTGCCGCCGCCCGGCACCATCGCGCCAGCCTAAACGGCACGCGCAGGTTGACACTCCCGCCGTGGATGTTTAGAGACCTGCCCAAGGCGCCACGCCCCGGTTCGACCGGCAGGCTGGCCCCTTGATGAAACAGGTCATGTGAGCCGGTAGCTCAGTCGGTAGAGCATTCGACTTTTAATCGAATGGTCGTGGGTTCGAATCCCACCCGGCTCACCAGAACCCTCCCCTCCCTTTTCCGCTTTTATGATCCCACCGCCCCTGTTGCGTGGCGTGGGGCATGTTTGTTCGCGCATGCCACAACGAACCCATGGCGCTGCGACCCTACCCCCCAAATTTCGATATAACCACCATGGACCGCCCCGGCCCGTGGCGACAGGTCGTGGCCGGATGCAGACCCTGAAAGGGGCAGATGGCTCCAGAAAAATGCGTTTTCAGGCGGCTTCACATTCGGTTTAATAATTAAATTATCTTATTGCCAATTTTTTTATAATTTTATGTCTTGATCTATGGCTGTTTTTTCAAATAAATGGCCTTCCGCCATGCGGTCACAGGATATTCGCACATTCCGGCCGCTTTCCCTCCCGCTATCATTGCCGGTGCAATGGATGGCGAGCCTGCCCCGGCCCGGCGCAGGTGCTTCAGAGTCTGTGAGATGCCATGAGCCTGCACCCTGTCCTGACCGCCGTGACCGAGCGGGTCATTGCCCGTTCGGCCCGTACCCGCCGGGCCTATCTGGACCTGATCGCCCGCGAGCGTGAAAACGGCATCAGCCGCCCGCGCCTGGCCTGCGGCAACCTGGCCCACGCCATTGCGGCCTCGGGCAGCGACAAGGCAGGGCTGCGCACGGCAGGCGGCATGAATGTGGGCATCATCACCGCCTATAACGACATGCTCTCCGCCCACCAGCCCTATGGCCGCTATCCTGACCAGATCAAGCTGTTCGCGCGTGAGGTGGGCGGCACGGCGCAGGTGGCCGGTGGCACGCCCGCCATGTGCGATGGCGTGACCCAGGGCCAGCCGGGCATGGAAATCTCGCTGTTCAGCCGTGATGTGATTGCGCTGTCCACCGCCGTGGGGCTGAGCCATGGCATGTATGAAGGCGTGGCCATGCTGGGCATATGCGACAAGATCGTGCCCGGCCTGCTGATGGGCGCGCTGCGCTTTGGCCACCTGCCCACCATCCTGATCCCCTCCGGCCCCATGCCCTCGGGCCTGCCCAATAGCGAGAAGCAGCGCATCCGCCAGCTTTATGCCGAGGGCAAGGTCGGCAAGGACAGACTGATGGATGCGGAATCCGAATCCTATCACGCGGCGGGCACCTGCACCTTCTATGGCACGGCCAACACCAACCAGATGCTGATGGAGGTGATGGGCCTGCACCTGCCCGGCTCCTCCTTCGTGCCGCCCAACACCAGGCTGCGGCAGGAACTGACGCGTGCCGCCATCCACCGCCTGAGCGAGATCGGCGCGCGCGGCGAAGATTACCGCCCGCTGGGGCTGTGTGTTGATGAACGCGCCATTGTCAACGCCGCCGTGGGCCTGCTGGCCACGGGGGGATCGACCAACCTTGCCATCCACATCCCCGCCATGGCGCGGGCGGCGGGCATCATCATTGACTGGACCGACCTCGACCAGCTTTCGGCCATCGTGCCGCAGCTTACCCGCGTGTACCCCAACGGGTCGGAGGATGTGAACGCCTTCCACGCGGTAGGCGGCATGCCCAGCCTGATCGGCTCGCTGCTCGATGCCGGCCTGCTGCACCCCGATATCCTGACCGTGGCGCGTGGCGGCTTTAATGAATACCGCAAGAAGCCCGAACTGCGTGACGATAAGGTGGTGTGGGAAGAAGCTGGCCCCTCCACCAACGAGGGCATCCTGCGCGCGCCCGCCAACCCCTTCCGCGCCGATGGCGGCATGAAGGTGATGGAGGGCAATCTGGGGCGCGGCATCTACAAGACCAGTTCCGTCGCCCCCGAGCGCTGGACCATCGAGGCCCCGGCCGCCGTGTTCGACCACCAGGAAGACGTGCTGGCTGCCTTCCGCGATGGCAAACTCGACCGTGACGTGGTGGTCGTGGTGCGCTTTCAGGGCCCCGCCGCCAACGGCATGCCCGAGTTGCACAAGCTCACCCCCACCCTGGCGGTGTTGCAGGACCGCGGCCACAAGGTGGCACTCGTCACCGATGGCCGCATGTCGGGGGCCAGCGGCAAGGTGCCCGCTGCCATCCATATCGGGCCGGAAGCCTATGTGGGCGGACCGCTGTCGCTGCTGCGCGATGGCGATATGGTGCGCGTCTGTGCGCAGACAGGCCGCATCGAGGCACTGGTGGAGGCCAGCGTAATGGCCGACCGCACGCCCGCCCGGCCGCCCGCGCCACAGTTCGGCACCGGGCGCGAACTGTTTGCGCTGATGCGCAATAACGTGGACCTGCCCGAGCAGGGGGCCTCGGCCATTCTTGCTTCCATGGACCACATGGCGGCACAACAGAGCGCATGAACCCCAACGCCTTGCACAAGGAAGCCGACATGGCCCGCATTGAAGAGATCATGACCCTTGCCCCGGTTATTCCGGTGCTGGTCATTCACGACCCCGCCCATGCCCGCCCGGTGGCCGAGGCCCTTGTGGCCGGTGGCCTGCGCGCGCTGGAGGTGACCCTGCGCACCGACTGCGCGCTGGAAGTCATTGCCGAGATGGCGAAGGTGGAAGGCGCCGTTGTGGGCGCTGGCACCGTGCTCAATGGCGATGACCTCAAGCGCTCGGTCGATGCGGGGGCGCGCTTCATTGTCAGCCCCGGCCTGACCACGGGGGTTGCGCAGGCCGCACGGGCGAGCGATGTGCCGCTGCTGCCCGGCACGGCCAATGCCAGCGACATCATGCGCGGGATGGACCTTGGCCTTTCGCACTTCAAGTTCTTCCCCGCCGTGGCGGCGGGTGGCATCCCGGCGCTGAAAGCGCTGTCCGCCCCGTTTGGCCAGGCGCGGTTCTGCCCCACCGGCGGCATCAAGGCGGAGACCGCAACCGAGTGGCTGGGCCTGCCTGCCGTGCTGTGCGTGGGCGGGTCGTGGCTGGTGCCCGCAGGTGCGCCGGATGTGGCGGCTATTACCGCGCGCGCAAGGCAGGCAGCGGCGCTGAAAGGCTGATAAAATCAAAAGTTTCCGGGCGCCGCCTTTTTAAAATAAGGCGGCGTTCCCCGGAGCTGTTTGAAAAACGCGCCATCAATAGCACCGCCCCATGCCAACCATCGTCTTTCAGGCCATGACGCCATAAGATCCTGCCTGTCATTCAAGGGAACAGAGTCATTATGGATCAGGCACAGGCGGAAGCAATCGTTGCATGCAACGCCCCCTTCAGTCCCCATTTCCGCGATGGGTCCTTCCTTGGCAGACTGCATGAGGAATGGATCTGGGATGAAGGCGAATTCGCGCAGTTGAAGCAGGCCATCACCTGCCTGACCCATCATAAATGCCAGGATGCCGCGATACGCGCGCAGGCATTCGATATCTTCAGCTACCTGATGTCCGTTGCATTGCTCAGCCATTGCAACCCCGATGATCTGTACAGGATCGCCAATATGGATACCGACCTGTTCTGGGCACGGCGCGAAGAAGTGCAGATGGTGTTCGATCATTTCCTGGGTAGCTGGCAGTTCCGCCCGGCCTGACGCAGCCCTGCCCTACCACACCCGCCGGAAGGTCAGGTTGTAGCGGCATGGCCCCGTAACCGGATGCTGTCCTGCCCGCAGCGGCGCAATGCCGTGAAAGACAGGCCGCGACGGGCCGCCCCACACCACCACATCACCATGTAGCAACGGAATACGCCGCACCGGGTCGGCACGCTGCAACCCACCCCATTGAAAGATGGCAGGCAGGCCGAAGGAGACGGACACAACCGGCGCATCCGCCCGCTCGTCACCATCCTGATGCAGCCCCATGCGCGCGCCGGGGCGGTAGCCGTTGATCAGGCAGGTATCGGGCGCAAACCCTTCATGCCCCGCAAGCCGCGCCGCCACGATGGCCCAGTCCCGCCACGCAGGCGGCAGGGCGGGCCAGGGCTGGCCGGTCATGGGGTCGCGGGTTTCATAACGGTGGCCCTGCGCGTCACTGCACCACCCTGCCGCCCCGCAACAGGTCATGGCAACCGACATGGTGCCCCCGCCCGCCACTGTCATGCGCCGGAAGGGCGAGAGGCGGGCAATCTGCTTTACACCCGCCAGCATCTCCTGCGCCTGTGGCGCGGCATGACCGCGCAGCACCATGGCCCCGGCATCGAGCACTTCATGCCTGGGCGCGGAGGCTGGCGGTGGGTCGAGCATGAATTCCTGCTGCATCTACCCTGTATACCCCCTGTGCCCTGCCACGAACCATAGGCAACCATTGCTTTCCTGATGCTGCCGGTTTTCAATAAAGGCAGCATTGTTCAAAACTTTTTGGGAAAAGCTTCACCAAAAACCAGGCATTGCATCCATCACGGAAGGAACCATATTCATGGATGAAAACCAGCCGGTATTGGTCGCCATACCAGCCCTGATATTACTGCTACTGCGCAAAGAAGAAGAAAAAGGTTCTCCCCTCACGAAAGAAGAAGTCTTATCCATAAGGGATAACGCTGCCTGCATGACCGTACCCTATTTCGCAGCCCTTCAGGCAAGTAAACAGCGCGGTTATGATGACATATCACTGGAAAACGCGTGGGAAGACTGGTGCCAGGTACGACCCGGTCTCGTTGGTGATGGCACGTCCTGACGACCGGGGCCGAACCCGGCCGGGTTCCTGATGGCGCCATCCTTTCCTGTCGCATCGATACCGGCATGAAGGTATGAGGCCAGTCCGCCGCACCCTTTTGCAAGCCTCCACATAAAAAAGGGGCACCCGCACCGGATGCCCCTTCCCGTAGCAAGACAGCGCTCAATCAGAAGCTGTTGTCATCGCCTGCGTCAAACCCGCCACCATCATCGCCACCACCGGCATCAAAACCGGAATCCGCCGTGGTGCCGCCACCGGCAAACGGGTCGGCGCCGCCGGTGCCAGCCGTGCTGTCACCATAGTTGTTGTTGATGATGGTCTCGCCCGTGCCGCCCTGGGGCATGCCGCTGGCAAAGCCGCCATCATCATGGTGCCCGCTGAACAGGCCGGTCAGCGCGTTGCCCATCATCATGCCACCGGCCACACCGGCTGCCGTGGTCAGCGCGGAGCCCAGAAAGCCCGACCCCCGCGCGGGGAACATGCCCGGCTGCATGCCCTGCGGGTAGACCGGCTGCGGCGGCGGGCTGGAAGGGGCAGCCCCACCCCAGCCCGGCGGCGGGGGTGCTGCCTGCTGCGCGCGCTGCCCGCCACCAAAAATACCGCTGAGGAACCCGCCACCGCTGCCACCCGATGACTGCTGCGGCGGCACCTGCTGGCGCATCTGCTGGATCTGCTGCTGCGCCTGCTGGAGCTGCCACTGAAGCTGGCGAATCTGGTTCTGCGCCTCGGCCAGGGCCGCTTCCTGCACCACGGCGGTCTGGGTGATGCGGTAGCGGGCTTCAGGATATTGCTGGAACATCTGCCCGATATACTGATCGGCCTGCGGGTCGATCGGCGGGAGGGCATTTGTCGTCTGCGGCACGCTACCGGGGGCATTGCCCCCCACGCGGGCAAAAAACTGTGTGATCAGTGCGCGTTCCTGGTCATTCATCCTGTCTGTCCTGCCTTGGGCTGGGAATACCGTCTCCCTGCCGATGTGGTCCGTGCGGGCGCAATAAGCAAGGCCCAAACCCGCCATGCGGGGCCGCTTTGGGCGTATGGCACGCCCGACCTTCCGGTCGGGGCCGCATAACGGTATGCTGTCCGGCGATTTTGCGCCAGATGGTGCAGACCTCTCCCCGTTTACCGGAGCATCTCGTTCATGGACCCGGCCCCCGTGCCCCGATCACCCACCTCACCGCGCCCGCTGTCATTCCAGGGGCTGATCCTGAAACTGCACCAGTTCTGGTCCGATCAGGGCTGCGCCATCCTCCAGCCCTATGATACGGAGGTGGGTGCAGGCACACTCTCGCCGCACACCACGCTGCGCGCCCTTGGCCCCAAGCCATGGAAGGCCGCCTACGTGCAGCCGTGCCGCCGCCCGTCCGATGGCCGCTATGGCGAGAACCCGAATCGCCTCCAGCACTATTACCAGTACCAGGTCCTGCTCAAGCCCACGCCGGAGGAGAGCCAGAAGCTGCTGCTCGACAGCTACCGCGCCATCGGCATCGACCCGCTCGAGCACGACATCCGCTTTGTGGAGGATGACTGGGAAAACCCCACCATCGGCGCCTGGGGCCTGGGGTGGGAAGTGTGGTGCGATGGCATGGAGGTGACGCAGTTCACCTACTTCCAGCAGGTTGGCGGCATTCCCACCGTCATGCCGTCCACCGAACTGACCTACGGGCTGGAACGGCTGGCGATGTACGTGCAGGGAATCGAGAATGTCTATGACCTCGATTTCAACGGCCAGGGCCTGAAATATGGCGATGTGTTCCTGCGTGCCGAGCAGGACTATTCGCGCCACAACTTCGAGGTGGCGGATGTGGAGATGCTGCACCGGCACTTCATCGACGCCGAGCGCGAATCCACCACCCTGGCCGAGGCCGGGCTGGCCCAGCCCGCCTATGACCAGTGCCTCAAGGCCAGCCACCTGTTCAACCTGCTCGACGCGCGCGGCGTGATCAGCGTAAGCGAGCGCGCCGCCTATATCGGCCGCGTGCGCAACCTGGCCAGGCGCTGCTGTGAAACGTGGCTGGCGGGCGAGGAATAAGAGATCATGCTCGAACTGCTTATCGAACTCTTCTCCGAGGAAATTCCCGCCCGCATGCAGGCGCGCGCGGCAGCCGACCTCGAACGCCTCGTAACCGAGGCGCTGGATCCCCTCAAGCCGCGCGCGGCCACGGCCTATGCCAGCCCGCGCCGCATTGCGCTGTCACTCACGGTTGATGCCACCGTGCCCGGCAGCACGGTCAATGAGCGTGGCCCACGTGAAGGCGCGCCCGAAAAAGCGCTGGCCGGCTTCACGCGCAAGCATGGCGTGACACAGGATGCGCTGACGCTGGAAAACGGCTTCTGGGTCCTGCACCGAGACATCCCGCCGGTGGATGCGGCCACACGAATTGCCGAGGTGCTGCCCGGCCTGCTGCGCCGCTTCCCGTGGCCCAAATCCATGCGCTGGGGCGTGGGCAGCGCCTTTACATGGGTCCGCCCGCTGCGCCGGATCGTGTGCCTGCTCGATGGAAAAGTGGTCGATTTCACGCTGGCGGAAGGCGAGGATAACGGCCACGGCCTGCAATCTGGCAACCTGACCGAAGGCCATCGCTTCACGGCTCCCGGCGCGTTTGCCGTCAGCAGCACGCAGGACTGGCTCGACGGCCTGCGCGCCCGTCAGGTCGAGCCTGATGCCGCCCGCCGCCGTACCCTGATTGCCGAAGGCGTAGCCCGCCTTGCGGGTGAGGAAGGACTGAGCGTGGCAGCCGATCCCGGCCTGATCGATGAAGTGGCGGGCCTGACCGAATGGCCGGTGCCCTTCCTGGGCCAGATCGATGATGAATTCATGACCCTGCCGCCCGAGGTCATGCAGGTCTCCATGCGGGTGAACCAGCGCTACTTCGCGCTGCGCAATTCCGATGGCTCGGCCGCCCCCCGCTTTGCCTTCGTGGCCAACCTGCTGCCCGGTGATGGCGGGGCGCTGACCATTGCGGGCAACGAGCGCGTGCTGCGCGCCCGCTTTGCCGATGCCCGCCATTTCTGGGATCTCGACCGCGCCGCCACGCTGGCCAGCCGCGTGCCTGCGCTCGACCGCATCGTGTTCCACGCAAGCCTTGGCAGCCAGGGCGAGCGGGTCAGGCGCATCGTACAACTCGCGGGCATCCTTGCGGGCATGACCGGGGCCGACCCGGCACAGGCCGAACGCGCGGCCCTTTTGTGCAAGGCGGACCTGACCACCGGCATGGTGGGCGAGTTCCCCGAACTGCAGGGCATCATGGGGGCCTATTACGCCCGCCACGATGGCGAACCCGCCGCCGTGGCCGATGCCATTGGCGCGCATTACATGCCGCGCGGGCCGCTCGATGCGGTGCCGACGGCCCCGGTCTCGGTCGTGGTGGCGCTGGCCGACAAGATCGACATGCTGGTGGCCTTCTTCGCCGCGGGCGAGAAGCCGGGCGGCTCGGGCGACCCGTACGCCCTGCGTCGCGCCGCCCTTGGCGTGATCCGCATCATCCGTGAAAACGGGCTGCGGCTGGACCTGGCAAAAGTGTTCTGGGAGGCCGCACAGGGCCTGCCCGAGTCCCTGCGCCTGGCCCCCGACCTGGACGTGCTGCCAGAATTCGTGGCCGACCGCCTGCGCGTGCAGCTCCGTGGCGAAGGCGCGCGGCATGACATCCTGGCCGCCGTATCGGTGGGCAATACCGATACCGACATCGTGCGCCTGCTGGCCCGCGCCAGGGCCATTGCCGACATGCTGGAAACCGATGACGGGCGCAACATGCTCGCTGCCACCAAGCGTGCCGCCAACATCCTGCGCATCGAGGACCGCAAGGACGGCCCGCATGAAGGCACGCCCAACCCCGCGCTGTATACCCAAGCCGAGGAAAAGGCGCTGGCCGACCAGCTTGCCACCACCATCCCCGCCGTCGAGCAGGCCACGGCACAGGAGCGCTACGCCGACGCCATGCGCGATGTCGCGGCCCTGCGCCCGGCACTTGACCAGTTCTTTGACAAGGTGACGGTCAATGACAACGACCCCGCCATCCGCGCCAACCGCCTGCGCCTGTTGTCGGAGCTGTGCCGCATGACGGTGCTGATCGCTGATTTCAGCCAGATCGAAGGCTGAAAAGACTTAAAAAAAACAGACGTTTTTGGGTGCCGCCTTTTTTTAAAAAGGCGGCATTCTTTTTTGAAGCTTTTGTCTGCTTCCCGGTTCAGGCCAGGTACACCAGTCGCGCGGGCCGGTTGCCATGCACCACCACCACGGCATTCTGCCGGAACCGCCGCGCCAGACCCAGCCCACGCGCAAGCCCCACCCGCACGCCATAAAGCGGCTCGGACCATCTTCCCAGCCGCCCTTCCCCCAACGCATGGGGCAGGCCGTGCAGGGCGCGGGCCAGATGCGCCATCATGCGCCGGTTCCAGCCATCGGGCCGCCTCCTGCCACCGGGGTTGCATGCACTGAGCAGAACAATATCACCCGCGGGCGCACACCCCTGCCAGCGCGGCCGGTGGCCGATGCGAATGACCGGCAGACCGGGCACATGATAGGTGCTGAGCCGGTAGGAGCGGTGGATGGCGGGCGTCGGCGGCAGGATGGCTGCCATCAGTCCTTTTCCCCCGGCGTGGTCTCGCCAAAGGTGGAATTGCGATGCACCCATGCCGACATGAGCAGCCCGAAGCCGAACATGACCATGAGCATGGCCGACCCGCCATAGGAAATGAGCGGCAGCGGCACGCCACCCACCGGGATCGCCCCCATCACCATGGACAGGTTGACCGCGCAGTACAGGAAAAAGTTCATGGAAATGCCAAGCCCGAGCAGACGCCCGAACTGGTTGCGGCTGCGCATGGCGATCAGCATGCCGCCAAATACCAGTAAAAGCAGCATGCCAATCACGGTAATGCCGCCCACATACCCCCATTCCTCCGCAATCATGGTGAAGATGAAGTCGGTCTGCTTTTCGGGCAGGAAGTTGAGCTGCCCCTGCGTGCCGCGCAGGTAGCCCTGCCCCCACATGCCCCCCGAGCCCAGCGCGATCTTGGACTGGATGATGTTGTAGCCCGCCCCCAGCGGGTCGCTCTCGGGGTGGAGGAAGGTGGTCACCCGCGCCTTCTGGTAATCATGCAGGTGGGCATAGGCGATCTTGGCCAGGAAGGGCATGGGCAGCACCAGCAGCGCAATCTGCCACAGCCGCATGCCGGCGCCAAAGAACATGCTCGCCCCCACCGTGCCGATAATGACGGCGGTGCCAAGGTTCGGCTCCTTGAGCACAAGGGCCACGGGCAGCAGCACCATGAGGGCAGGCGGCACCAGCATGAGCGGATTGCCCATGCTGCGGTAACTGATCTTGTGAAACCACGCGGCCAGCATGAGCACCAGCGCGATCTTGGCCAGCTCCGAGGGCTGGACCTGCATGCCGCCCAGCATCAGCCACCGCTCCGCCCCCTTGCCCACATGCCCCATGCGCAGCACCGCAACGAGCAGGATGAGCGAGAAGATGTACAGCGGCCACGCCATGCGCACCAGAATGGCCGGACTCATCAGGGCTATGCCCAGCATCATGACCAGGCCAAAGCAGAAGCGGATGGATTGCGGCCCGGCAAACGGCCGCGACGTGCCGCCACCGGCTGAGTACAGCGCCCCGTAGCCAATCACCGCCAGCGCGCAGATCAGCAGCACATACAGCCAGTTGACCTGCCACAGCTTGGTCAGGATCTGGAAATTGGGTTCGGCGCGCAGCAGGCGCTTCTGGAATTTCATTCCATTCTCCACAACAGGCGCGGGCATGGCGGGGGCGCGTGCGCCCGTATCAGTCCACCTCGGCCTGCGCCACTTCCTGGCCCGGGGGTTCGCGGTGGTTGACCGGGTCGCGGCGCAGGGTATCGGTCATGATATCACGCGCAAGGGGGGCTGCCACATCGGCACCGGCATTGCCGTGCTCGATCACCACGGCCGTGGCGTAACGCGGCGCGTCATAGGGCGCAAAACAGATGAACAGCGCATGGGGGCGGTATTCCCACGGCAGGTTGGCGGAGTTGAAGTGCCCGCTCTCGCGCATGGCGCGCGACACCCGCCGCACCTGCGCCGAGCCGGTCTTGCCCGCCATCTGCACGCCCGGAATGTCCAGCCGCGCCTTGGGGGCGGTGCCGCCTTCCTCGTTCACCACGGCGTACATGCCCGCCCGTATGTCTTCAAAGAAGTGCTCGGGCATGTCCATGCCCGGCGCGCGGCCAAGGTCGGTCAGGTCCGCCATGCGCCCCGCCACCGAGCGGATCAGGTGCGGCTGCACGTTGCGCCCCGTGGCAATGCGTGAGGCATAGGTGGCAAGCTGCAGCGGCGTGACCTGCACGAAGCCCTGCCCGATGCCGCTGACAATGGTGTCGCCGCCATTCCAGTGATGGCCATGCGCGCGCCGCCACGTGGGCGTGGGGATCAGCCCCTGGCGCACATGCGGCAGTTCGATCTCGGGCAGTTTGGCGCCAAGGCCGAACAGTTCGGACGTGGCGGCAATCGGGTCCATGCCGGTGCGGCGCGCGACTTCATAGAAGAACACGTCGCACGAATATTTCAGCCCCTGGCGCAGGTTGATCGTGCCATGCCCGTAGCGCGACCAGCAATGAAAGCGCGTGCCGCCCACGTCGATATAGCCGGGGCAGGTGATACGGTCGGACGGGGACAGCGTTCCCGCGCGGAGTGCCGCCATGGCCACGGCAGGCTTGAAGGTGGAGCCGGGCGGATACAGCCCCGACACCGCCTTGTTGATGAGCGGGGTCTGGCTGTTGTTGGTCCACTCGATCCACTGCGCCTGGCTTACGCCACTATCGAACAGCGAGGGGTCGAAGGAGGGGTTGCTGACCATGGCCAGCACCTCGCCATTGCGGCAGTCCATCACCACCGCGCTGGCCGACTGGTCGCCAATGCGGCCAAGCACCTGCTGCTGCAGGCCACTGTCGATGGTGAGCGCGATCTCGTCGCCCGCAAGGCCGGGGTCGCGGTCGAGTTCGGCCATGACGCGGCCCACCGCGTTGACCTCCATCTCCACCGAACCCACCTGCCCGCGCAGGTTCAGGTCCTGTGTCTGCTCGATGCCCGAGCGCCCCACGCGCATGCCCGGCAGGGCGAGTTCGGCATTGTGCACCACGTCCTTTTCGGCCGGGGGGGCGACATAGCCCACCACATGCGCCATGAGCGGGCCGAAGGGGTAGACCCGCGTGGTGCCCACATCGATCAGCACGCCCGGCAGCGAGGGCATGTTGAGTTCCAGCCGCGCCATGTCATCCCATGACAGGAAATCACGCAGCATGATGGGGATGAACCGCCGCTTGTGGCGCAGTTCATGCTCGATGCGCACGCTGTCGCGCGGCTCGAGCGGCACGAGCTGGGCAAAACGCTCGAGCGTGCCGTTGATGTCGCTGGTTTCCTCCGCCAGCAGCAGGGCGCGCCAGTTGATGCGGTTGGCCGCGACCGAGATGCCGAACCGGTCGGTAATGCGCCCGCGCGGCGGGGCAAAGAAGCGTTTGCTCAGGCGGTTGTTTTCCGCAAGCTTCGCATAATGGCTGCCGTTGAGAACCTGAAGCCCGTACAGACGTTCACCCAATGCCCCGAGCACCGCGCCCTGGGCCGCCATGAGCAGCAGGGCGCGCCGGGTAAAGACGCCACGGGAGGGATTCTTGCCCTCCTCCGGGCGCGACATGAGCCGGTTGCCGGATTTCTTCTTGCGTAACTTCATTTACTCATCCGGCACGCAGGCCGTGGCACCGGCTTCAGGCGCGGTCCGCGTTATTGACGACAAAACGGTAGGTCCAGACAAATCCCGTATAGAGAACAGGAAAACTGCCAAAGGCCAGGACTGTCTCGAACACAAAGGGCAGGAACTCCACGATATGCAGCGCCAGCGCGCAGCACAGCACCCATTGTAGCGCCGTAACGCCCACCATCACCACGCCAAACACAAGCCACAGAACAAAAAAATTAACCCTTGCCAGTGTATAACGCCCCGACAGGGCCACGCCATGCACGATCAGCATCATGAGCAGCATCACCCCCGCGGGGCCGAAACTCAGGATATCCGCCCATATGCCCAGCACGAACACCGCCAGCGAGGGCATGAGCACCGGCACGAACACCGACCACAGGAAAATGGTGGCCATGATGATGGCGGGCATCAGTTCGACCTGCCCCGGCAGGTTGAGCGGTGCCGAGAGCACCAGTGTTGCAAAGAACACGAACAGGAACGGCACGCTGCTGCGCACGCCATGGTCGATACGGTAGCCCAGCCCGGAGCGGGGATGGATGCCGGGGCGGATCGGGGGCGGGGTGAAGGTTTTCATCCGTGCAGGCCCTGGTCGGGGTGCGCGGGCAGGGGCATGGTGCCGCCGCCTGCGGGCAGGGGCACGCGGCCCGGCGCATCAGGCGGCACCACGCTGTCCTCATAATCGAACACGCGCAGCATATCGACATGGTCGAGATCGGCCGCGGGCACCACTACCGGCTGGCCGGGACGCAGGTAATGCACATGCCCCACCGGCAGGCCGGCGGGCAGGCTCTCGATCTCGCCATTGGTCACGACACGCTCGCCCTCGATCGGCACATTGTCCTGCGGGTAGAAGATGATGCGCGGCAGGGCTGAATTGTCGCCCGCCATGATGGCAGCCGCATGGCTCGATTCCAGCGTAACCGGCAGGCGGCTTGACGAATCGGTAATCAGCAGCACCCGCGCCGAGCGCCGCCCCACCTCGGTCACGCGGCCAACCAGCCCCGCGCCATCAAGGGCGATGCCCCCCTTGCGCACCGCCGTATCGGGGTTGAGCGACAGCAGCACCGCGCGCGCGTACAGCCCGCTGGTATCGCGCACCACCCGCCCGCTGACGAAGGTGGGCGCGTTATCGGGAATCCAGTGCAGGTTGGCCTTCAGCGTCGCGTTTTCATCGGCCAGCGCGGCCGCCACGTCATACCAGTGGCGCAGCGATGCGTTCTCGGCGCGCAGGCGGATGTTCTCGGCCTCAAGGTTGCGGATGTCCTGCAGGTTGCCTGACACCCAGCGCAGCTTCTCCTGCGGCCAGGCCACCAGCCCATAGGCGGGGGCGAGCAGGTCGGCGGTGTTCATGCGCAGTTTTTCGATCAGGCCACGATCGGCCTTGCCCAGCAGGATCACGCCGCAGGCCACGAGAATGAGGGCGGGCAGCACAAGCTTGCCCAATGCCTGGCGGAACTGGATGGAGACAGGCATCACACACGCACCCCACGCGCGGCGGCGCCGTGCCGGTCGGATCGTTCATTCCTGCCTGCTCGCCGGACCTGCATCGTCCTGCGTCTCCCCCCTCGGCACGCCGCCCTGCCTTGCGCCGTGGGCGGCGGCCGTCGTTAGTACATGCTTGTCAGTACATTGCGCAGGCGCTTCATTTCCTCAAGCGCGCGCCCCGTGCCCATGGCCACGCAGGACAGCGCATCCTCGCCCACCGTAACCGGCAGGCCGGTTTCACGCCGCAGCACTTCATCAAGCCGGTACAGCAGCGCGCCGCCACCGGTCAGGACGATGCCCTTGTCCACGATATCGGCCGCGAGTTCAGGCGGGGTATTTTCAAGCGCCGTGGTCACCGCGTCAAGAATCTGGCTGACGGGCTCGGCCAGGCTCTCGGCAATCTGCGCCTGCGAGACAACAACCTCGCGCGGCACGCCATTGATCAGGTCGCGGCCCTTGACCTCGCGCCACGGGCCGGGATCATGCGGGTCATCAGGCGGCATGGCCGAGCCGAGATGGATCTTGATCTGCTCGGCCGAGCTTTCACCAATCAGCAGGTTATGATTGCGGCGGATGTAGGAGATGATCGCCTCATCCATCTTGTCACCCCCCACGCGCACCGAGCGGGCATACACGATGCCGCCGAGCGAGATGACGGCCACTTCCGTCGTGCCACCGCCGATATCGACGATCATGCTGCCCGAAGGCTCGGTAACCGGCAGGCCCGCGCCGATGGCCGCCGCCATGGGTTCCTCAATGAGGAACACCTTGCGCGCACCGGCACTTTCAGCGCTTTCCTGGATGGCGCGGCGCTCGACGGCGGTGGAGCCCGACGGCACGCACACAATGATCAGCGGGCTTGCGAACATGCGCCGGTTATGGACCTTGCGGATGAAATGCTTGATCATTTCCTCCGCCACCTCAAAGTCCGCGATCACGCCATCGCGCAGCGGGCGGATGGCCGTGATGTTGCCGGGCGTGCGGCCAACCATCTGCTTGGCTTCCTCGCCTACCGCGAGCACCTGCTTCTTGCCCCGTACCTCTGCCAGCGCGACGACCGAAGGTTCGTTCAGGACGATGCCACGCCCCTTTACGTAAACCAGCGTATTCGCCGTGCCGAGGTCGATCGCCATGTCAGCGGAAAGCAGACCCAGTACACGAGCAAACATCCAGAACTCCCGACAACAACCACCAGACAGGACCGTCCATCTCCCGACCGGCGGCACCGCATGCCCTCATGGCATGGCTGCGTCACGTCGAAAACCGTCTGGGTAAGGTCGAGGGATTACCGGTGCATGGTGGCAGGGGCAAGAGGCGAGAGGGTTTTAATTTATTAAAATCTTCATAGCCGGACGGATTGTTACAAATTGCCCCTCTTTGGTCATGGCCAAACCACCATCACCGCTTCATCTATACCCTGTACAGGCGGAAAGCGGACCATCGTGGCGTCGCCCGTCAACAAGAGCGGAAAAACCTACATGAAGACTTCATCGCCCCGCATGACCATTCGCCCGGCACTGCTGCTTGCGGCGACGCTGTGCCTCGGCCTTGGCGCATGCGAGGACACGCGCGACCCCGGCCAGCGCGCCATTGGCGGCGGCCTGCTCGGCGCGGGTGGCGGCGCGCTGATCGGGGGGCTGGCAGGCGGCGGGCAGGGTGCCGCCATCGGCGCGCTGGCCGGGGCGGCGGGGGGCGCTGCCATCGGGGCGGCCACCACGCCGCGCAACCGCCCCCGTGGCGAGGCGCCTTCCACCGTGTGCGCGGGGGGCCGGGTGCTGCCGCCGGGCTACGGGCCGCAGAGCTGCCCCGAGGCCGCGGCCCAGCGCGCGGGCTATGGCAGCCAGCGCGGCTATGCCACCCCCAGCTACCCCCAGCAGGGCGGCTATGGGCAAGGCGCGTATGGCCAGGGCGGATATGGCCAAGGTGGATATAGCCAGGGTGGATATGACCAGAGCGGCTATTACGGCCAGCAGCAGGGTGGCTATGCCCAGCCCTATGGCTACGGGCAGGAAGGCGGCTACCCGCAGGGCTACGAAGGCGAAGGCGGCTACTAAGCCCCGGAACGACAACGCCCCGCCGTGACATGACACGGCGGGGCGTTGTGGCGGCATCTGGTGCCGCCTTTACTTGAATAAAGCAGCATTTCTAGTGCAGCTTTTCTTTGCTCAGGCCTCGAGGGCAGCAGGCTCGGCGCGGTCACGCTTGACCAGCAGCTTGTTGAGCGCATGCACGTAGGCCCGCACGGCCGAGACCAGCGTATCGGCATCCGCGCCCTGGCCATCGACCAGCTTGCCATCTTCTTCCAGCCGCACGGAGGTGCGGGCCTGCGCGTCGCTGCCCTCGGTCACGGCGCCGACGGAATACAGTTGCAGCGTCGCATCATGCGGCACGATGGCGCGGATGGCGTTGAACGCGGCATCGACCGGCCCCTGCCCTTCCGCGCGGCCTTCACGGCGCGCGCCATCGACTTCCAGCACCAGGTCGGCGGTGGCGGGGCGGCGCGAGCCTGCGGTGACATCGAGCGAGATGAAGCGGATGCGGGCATGGTCGCGCACTTCATCATCAACCAGCGCCACCAGATCCTCGTCGTAGATGACCTTCTTGCGGTCGGCCAGATCCTTGAAGCGCGAGAACGCCTCGTTGAACTGGTCTTCTTCCAGCTTGTCGTACCCCATCGCCTTGAGCTTGTCGCGGAAGGCCGCACGCCCCGAATGCTTGCCCAGCACCAGCGAGGAGCGCGTCCAGCCCACGCTTTCGGGCGTCATGATCTCGTAGGTGGCGGCATTTTTCAGGATGCCATCCTGATGGATGCCGCTTTCATGCGCAAACGCGTTGCGGCCCACGATGGCCTTGTTGGGCTGCACATCAAAGCCGGTGATGGTGGCCAGCATGCGCGAGGTGCGCAGCAGGCGCTCGGTATGGATGCCGGTGGTGAACGGCAGCACGTCATGGCGCGTGCGCAGCACCATGATGATTTCCTCCAGCGCCGCGTTGCCCGCGCGCTCGCCAATACCGTTGATGGTGCATTCCACCTGGCGCGCGCCCGCCTTCAGCGCCGCGATGGTATTGGCAACCCCCAGCCCCAGGTCATTGTGGTTGTGGGTGGAGAAGATAACGCCATCGGCCCCCGGCACGCGGGCGCGCAGGTCAGCGAAGATGCGGGCCATGTCCTCGGGCGTGGAATAGCCCACCGTATCGGGGATGTTGATGGTGGTCGCCCCCGCGCGGATGGCGGTCTCGACACAGCGGCACAGGAAGTCGGGCTCGGTGCGCGAGCCATCCTCGGCGGACCATTCCACGTCATCGGTGAACTGGCGGGCGGCGCGGTTGCCGGCCTCAATGACTTCCAGCACCGTTTCAGGCTCCATGCGCAGCTTGTACTTCATGTGCAGCGGCGAGGTGGAGATGAAGTTATGGATGCGCCCGCGTTTTGCCGGTTTGATTGCCTCGCCCGCGCTGGCGATGTCGTTCTTGCCGCCGCTGCGTGCCAGCGCGCATACCACGGTGTTCTTCACCTTCTGGGCAATCTGGTGAACGCTGTCGAAATCACCTTTCGAGGCCACGGGAAAGCCCGCCTCCATCACGTCCACGCCCAGTTCTTCCAGCGCTTCTGCCATGCGCAGCTTCTCGGCGAGGTTCATGGAAAAGCCGGGCGACTGCTCGCCATCACGCAGCGTCGTGTCAAAGATGATGACGCGGTTGGCGTCGATGCGGCCAAAGGAAGGATGGTCGATGCTCATGGTAATACCCCGGACTTGGTCCTGTTATGTGGCGGGAGGCGGCACGGTTGCGTGCCCCTGTCATTCGTTTCGCAAACCGGCATGAACCGGCCTGATCAATCCCCTGGGCGCACCGGCACGCGGCCGGCCCTGATCGCTCAGGGGCGGATAAGTCGAAGACGAAGAAGCCCGGCACCGGCACATGCGCGCGCGGACAGGTGCGCGTGTGCGCCCGTTCCAGCCCCGGCAATGTGCGCGATCGTTACCATGCCGGGCACAATACAGCCCCGAACCCTGATTGCAACCGTAAAAGCGCACCCCCTTCAGCCCGTGGCGTGGGTGACCATGCTGTCGGTGGCGAAATAGCGGTCGATGGCCTGCACCATGGCCCCTGCCACCACCATGCGGTGCGCCGCCTGCCTCAGTGCCGCTTCATCCATGTGGTTGGACATGAAGCCCATCTCGACCAGCACGGAGGGAATATCAGCCGATTTGAGCACCACGAAGGAGGCATGCCGCGAAGGATGCTGCAACAGCCCGACGCGCGGGCGGAAGGCGGTGACGATGCTGCTGGCCATGTGGGCGGCCCCATGGCGGGTTTCCTCGGTGACGAGGCTGGCCAGGATTTCCTGCACCTCGGGCGAGTCCGCATGCACCTGCGGGCCGCCATAGCGGTCAGCGCTGTTCTCGGTGCGCGCGAGCATGGCGGTCTGCCGGTCCGATGCTTTGGAAGAGAGCGTATAGACACTGGCCCCGCGCACGGCGCGGTTGGTCAGCGCATCGGCATGCATGGAAATGAACAGCGAGGCCTTGTGGCTATGCGCGATGTCCACCCGGCCCTCAAGCGGGATGAAGCGGTCATCGGCGCGCGTCATGGCCACGCGGTAGCGGCCGCTGGCCTCAAGCTGGCGCTGCAGTTCGCTGGCTGCCGCCTCGGCCACATGCTTTTCATACGTGCCGGAAATGCCGATGGCGCCGGGGTCCTTGCCGCCATGGCCGGGGTCGAGCATGACCAGCGGCTTCGGCGCCGCCGCCCGCCCCACGATGGCAGGCGCGTGCAGCGGGTGGGTGGCATGGCGGGCTGCGGCCGCCGCATGCACGTGGGCCGGCACATGCGATGCCACCCCCGCCAGCGCCTGGCCGGGCAACAGCACGCCCAGCCCCGCCACGACAGCGCGGCGCGGCAGCACGGGGTCGGGCCTGCGCGCCGGCGGGGCCGCCTTTTTTCCATCAGGCCAGCCAGGGATCATGCATCGGGTTCCGGTCAAGATTGTTGTTGGGTGATAGGCCCTGTTTCCTTACCACCATCCACGCCCTTCGTCAGCGGGATAAACGCAAGGCCCTTGCAGGACGGGCCGCATTGCGCCATGCTGCCCAGCCGTGATGGACCGCGCCCGGTCTGGCTGCCCTGCCGGCATGCCTGAACGGGGCGGAATGCCAGCAGGCATGACTTCAAAACTCCATCCGGCATGCATCATGCATGCGCGACATGCGCTTACCGGTACGCTTACCGGCCACGCCACGGCGTGGGGGCACATGCCACGCACGACCTGAGGCAGCCGCGCCGGTGTTCCCCATCGACAGGAAACCGGATGGCATACCAGTCGATACGGAAGGTTCCGCCCCGGCAATCAGGCCGGGCCGCGCCCTCCCCAGCCAGGACAGAGGATGGATTGGACACCACGCGGACCTTTTCCGCATATGCGATGACACCATGCGCGAACACGGGCGGCACGATCATGCCGCATCCGCTCGCAGCCCATGGCCTGTCCGCCCGCGCAGGGCGCGGTGGTCTCCCGTCCGGTTTCAGTCACGGCTTTTTCAATCATGCTTTTGTCCGCTCCCCCGCCCTTCCTGCCGCCACGACTCGCGCGCAGCCCGGATGCCGGAGCGTGACACACCGGAGTGCGCCTATTTATGAGCAAACGCATGCTGATCGACACGACCCACGCGGAAGAAACCCGCGTGGTCGTGATGGATGGTAACCACCTTGAGGACTACGATGTCGAAGCCGCTTCCAAGAAGCAGCTCAAGGGCAACATCTACCTCGCCAAGGTTATCCGTGTAGAACCCAGCCTTCAGGCTGCGTTCGTGGATTATGGCGGCAACCGCCACGGCTTTCTCGCCTTCAGCGAAATCCACCCCGATTATTACCAGATCCCCGTAGCCGACCGCGAAAAGCTGCTCGCGCTGCAGGAGGAGGAACGCCGCGCGGAAGAAGAACGCCGCGCGCGTGATGACGAGGAAGAAGACGCCCCCCGCGCCGAGGACGAGGCCGAAACCCCCGCGGGCGATGAAGGCGACGAGCCCGAGACCGTAGGCGGCGAGAACGATACCGGTGACGAGGCCCAGGCCCAGCGCCGCATCGCCCGCTTCCTGCGCAACTACAAGATTCAGGAAGTCATCCGCCGCCGCCAGATCCTGCTCGTGCAGGTGGTCAAGGAAGAGCGCGGCAACAAGGGTGCGGCGCTGACCACCTATGTCTCGCTGGCGGGCCGCTACTGCGTGCTCATGCCCAACTCGCTGCGTGGTGGCGGGGTTTCGCGCAAGATCACCTCGGTGGCCGACCGCCGCCGCCTGCGTGACATCATCACCGAGCTTTCGATCCCCCGCGGCATGGCCATGATCGTGCGCACCGCCGGCGCCCAGCGCCCGCGCGCCGAGATCATGCGCGATTGCGAGTACCTGCTGCGCCTGTGGGATGACATCCGCCAGCACACGCTGGAATCCGTCGCCCCCGCCCTGATCTATGAGGAAGCGAGCCTGATCAAGCGCGCCATCCGCGATATCTACACGCGTGAGGTGAGCGAGATCCTGATCGATGGCGAGCCGGGCTGGAAGTCGGCGCGCGAGTTCATGCGCATGCTCATGCCCCAGAACGCGCAGAAGGTGCGCCTGTGGCAGGACCACGAGCAGACCCTGTTCTCGCACTACAAGGTGGAGGGGCTGCTCGATTCCATGCTCTCGCCTTCCGTGCAGCTCAAGTCGGGTGGCTACCTGGTCATCAACCAGACCGAGGCGCTGGTCGCGATCGACGTGAACTCGGGCCGCGCCACGCGTGAGCGCAACATCGAGGAAACGGCGCTGCGCACCAACCTCGAAGCCGCCGAGGAAGTCGCCCGCCAGCTCCGCCTGCGTGACCTGGCCGGGCTGATCGTGATCGACTTCATCGACATGGAAAGCCGCAAGCATAACGGCATGGTCGAGCGCAAGCTCAAGGATGCCCTGCGCACCGACCGCGCGCGCATCCAGGTAGGCCAGATCTCGCATTTCGGCCTGCTGGAAATGTCGCGCCAGCGCCTGCGCCCCTCCATTGCCGAATCCGCCTTCATGCCCTGCCCGCACTGCCAGGGCACCGGCATCGTGCGCGGGATCGAAAGCTCGTCGCTGCACGTGCTGCGCGCGATCGAGGACGAGGGCATGCAGCGCAAGGCCGCGGAAATTACCGTGCAGGTGGCACCCGAGGTTGCGTTCTACATCCTCAACAACAAGCGCGCCTGGCTTTCGGAAATCGAGACGCGGCACAAGATGCAGGTCGTGTTCGCGCCTGATGCCACGCTCCAGCCGCCCGAGTGCAAGATCGAGCGCGTGCGCCAGCAGACGGCCCGCTTCGAGGCCCCGGCCGCCATCGCGCATGCCCCGGCTGAAACCAGCCATGTGCGCGAGATCCAGATCCAGGCCGAGCCGCCGGTCGCCGAAACAACCCCGGAAGCCCCGGCCAGCACGGAAGAGGACGAGGATATCGCCTCGGGCACCGACCACCGCCGCCGCCGTCGCCGTCGTCGCCGTCGCGGTTCGGCGGCCACCACGCCCGAGCAGACGACCGAGACGCCGCAGCAGCCCACCGCCGTGGAACCGGCCCCCGTGCCTGCTCCCGCGCATGAAGCCTATCGCGGCCCCACCCCGGCTGATCCGTATGGTGACCCGATCATCGACATCTTTGACGTGATCGAGCAGACCACGGCGCCTGCCGAGATCGTGGAAGAGGTTGTGGAAGCCGAGCCTGCGGTCGTTGCCGTGGCGGAAGAAGAGGAAGCGCCCAGGCCGCGCCGCCGCCGCCGCACGCGCCGCCGCACCCCGGTGGAAACGGAAGCCACCGCCGAGGCCCCGCAGGCCGGGGCGGAAGCCGAAGCAAGCGCGCCGGAGCCCGAAGCCACCGTTGTGGAAGTGGAAGCCACCCCTGCCGAGCCGGTGGTTGTGGAAGCCGTGGCCGAACCCGTGGAGGAAGCGCCCAAGCCGCGCCGCCGCCGCGCGAGCAGCACAACCACCACCACGCGCACCCGCCGCACCAAGGCCGCCGCCAAGACGCCGGAGGAAACCCCGGTCGAGGCAGCAGCCGCAAGCGCAGCGGAAGAGGCCGCACCCGCTGCGGAAGCCGCACCCGCCAAACCCGCGCGCAAGCGTGCGGCCAGCCGGAGCACGGGCACGACGACGGCCACCACGCGCCGCCGCACCACCCGCAAGACGGCTGCCAAGGCGGATGAGGCTGCCGAGGCCACGGCAGAAGCCCCTGTGAAAGCGGAAGCCGAAGCCCCGGCTGCGGAGGAAGCCCCCAAGCGCCGCCGTGCCCCGGCACGCCGCAAGAAGGCCGAGCCTGCCGCCACCGAGGCAGCAGAGGCCCCGGCGGAAGTGGTTGCCGAGCCAGTGGAAGCCGCACCGGCCAAGCCTGCGCCGCGCAAGCGGGCCACCACCCGCAAGGCTGCCACCACCACGGCGACAGCCACCCGCACGCGCCGCCGCAAGAAGGCGGAAGACGCAGCGGAACCGGCAACGGATGAGGCGGCTGAACCTGCCGCATCGACCGAAGCGGAAGCGACACCCCGCCGCCGCACGGGCTGGTGGAAGCGCTGAGTGCAGCGTGACTGACTGACCAAGTAGAAAACCTGCCTTCGCAAGAAGGCAGGTTTTTTATTGTTCGAATGAATTCTGTTTTCATCAAAAGTTTTTGGTAAAGCTTTTTTCAAAAACCTTCGAAAGAACGCCGCCTTTTTGAAAAAAGGCAGCACCCAAAAACTTTTTTTATTTTATTATTGGTGTACAATAACCCTATTCCTGTAGAAACTGTACAAGTTAAAGGACTGGAATAACCATGACCCCAGCCGCCCGCAAATGCCTTGACCAGCTTCGCACCCTGCTGCGCCCGGCGTCAGTCGCAACCGCAGGCGGCTTCCGCCCGCCATCCGACCCGGTCACGTCATGGTTCTGCCGGGCCGTGGGCCAGCCGGGTGAAAACCTGCCACAATGGAACGGCAGGCCCATGATCCCGATCCTCCAGATCCGTATTGATGAACTGCCTTACGTGCCAGAACAACTGGCCCATCTGGCCCTTATTGTCGTGTTCCTGGACATGGAGGACCTGCCCTTCGACAAGCCCCATGGCGAGGGCTGGCTGATCCGTGAATATACGTCCACCAACGGCTTGGTGCCGCTGCCCGAGGCTACACACGACTTCAAGCCCTTCCCCATCCGCTGGACGCGCGTTGAGGATGACGCGCCCTACTGGGAAGGAGCCTGTGCCCTGCTCAACATGCGCGCCCTCGATGACGATGAAGAGGCAGAAAAGGCGTTCTACGATGATTTCCAGCGCTATGACCAGACCAAGGTGGGCGGCTACCCGACCGTGGTGCAGTCTGACGTGGGGGTGGAGGATTTCGTGTTCCAGATCGGCTCGGAGGAAAAGGTCCACCTGGCCTGGGTTGATGCCGGGATCGCCTATTTCTTCCGCGCGCCCGATGGGACGTGGCGCTGGGCGTGCGAGTTTTACTGACAGGCACGCGCTGCAATAAACGTTTTCGGGTGCTGCCTTTTTTAAGAAAGGCAGCGTCTTTCGAAGCTTTTTGAAAGAAGCTTCACCAAAAACTTCTTTATGATCAAGCGCCTTCAGGCAAGGCGGGCGCGGTTTCCCAGCCGGGACCGATAATCGCGGCACTGCGGCGGCCAAGCCCGTCATGGCGCAGCACGATCATGTTCTGCTCTTCAAGATAGGCAAGCTGCCGCCGGGCGCGGCCAAGCGAGTGGGTGCCGTAAGTCCGCGCAATCAGGCTGTCGGACGGGCAAGGCTCCCCATGCAGTGCCGCCCGCGCAATGAGCAGGAAGATGCCCTGTATGTCATCGGGCAACACGGCAGCCATCTGCTCGGCCTGCCGCCAGTCCTCGCTTTCCACCGTGGTGGCATCCACGCCCGCGCGGGCAACGGCCAGCAGGCGGCGGAAGCGCGGCATGTCGAGCGCGTCACGCCCCATGCCCTCGATCCGGCAGCGCACCAGAAAATCCTGATACAGCACATGCACCGGGCGGAAACCGGCATCCTCATCACGCAATATGTCGGTCAGGATGTCGATAAAGCGCAGCCGGAGCGCTGCCGCATCCACCGGCGGGGCTTCGGGTGCTGCGGTTTCGGCCTCCAGCGTCGCGGTCTCGGCATGGGCTGCGAGTTGCGAGAGGATATCAGGCGGCGGATTGATGCTGCGCGGCGGGCGGGCGGGCAGTTCACGCTCGGGCACCGGGGTCAGGATCAGTTCACGGATCTCGTCGCCCGCAGGCACCGGCTCGAAGGGCATCAGCGTGGGGCCAGCCGAGCGGCTTTCGGTCTCGACCGGGCCAATTTTCACCGCAAGCGGCCTGCGGCACACGGCGGGGCCGAGGGCTACGAAATAGCCGCGCTCAAGGTCACGGAAGCTCTCGGCCTGCCGCCGCTCCATACCCAGCAGGTCAGCCGCACGCATCATGTCGATATCAAGGAAGGTGCGGCCCATGAGGAAGTTCGAGGCTTCGGCCGCGACATTCTTGGCCAGCTTGGCCAGGCGCTGCGTGGCGATCACGCCTGCCAGCCCGCGCTTGCGGCCACGGCACATGAGATTGGTCATGGCGCCAAGCGAGGCCCGACGCGCCTCATCCGACACCTCGCCCGCCGCCGCTGGCGCAAAGAGCTGGGCTTCATCCACCACCACCAGCACGGGGTACCAGTAATCGCGCGGCACCTCGAACATGCCGCCAAGGAAGGCGGCAGCGCGGCGCATCTGCACATCGGCATCCACGCCCTCAAGGTTCAGGATGACCGAGGCGCGGTGCATGCGCATGCGCTCGCCTGCCGCCTGCAAGGCCGCCTCGGTGTGCTCGGCGGCATCAATGACCAGATGGCCGAAGCGCTCGGCCAGGCTGACAAAATCACCCTCGGGGTCGATGATGGCCTGCTGCACCATGCGCGCCGACTGTTCCAGCAGGCGACGAAGCAGGTGCGACTTGCCCGAGCCGGAATTGCCCTGCACCAGCAGGCGGGTGGAGAGCAGTTCGGCCAGGTCCATCGTCACCGGGCCATCGCCCGCAACCGCCCCGCGCCGCTCGCCTATCGTGATTGCAACACTCATGGCGCTGACGGATACCGCTCGCGCCGCGAGTCCTGCAACCACGCCCATGCGCCCTCGCCCGCCATGCGGCCCGTGGCCATGCAGCCCTGCAGCAGGTAGCCGCCGGTGGGGGCTTCCCAGTCCAGCATCTCGCCTGCGGCAAACACGCCGGGCAAGGCCCGGAGCATGAAATGCGCATCAAGTGCAGACCACGCAACGCCACCGGCCACCGATATGGCGCGGTCCAGTGCTTCAGGAGCGCATACATCAACCGGCACGGCCTTGACCCGGGCCGCCAGGGCCTGTGGCGCGCGCGGCAGCGGACCATCACCACCTTCACGCATCAGCGCCACCGCAACGGGGGAAAGCTTCAGCGCCTTGCGCAACGTGTTGGACAGGCTCTCACGCGCCCGCACGCGGGCGATGCGGGTGGCGATCCCGACGGGATCAAGGGCCGGGCGCAGGTCAATGAGCAGGCGCGCATGGCCGGTGCGGGCAATCCGCTCGCGAATGGCGGCTGAAAGCGCATAGACCGCGCCGCCCTCGATTCCCGTCTCGGTCACCACCGCCTCGCTGCGCGTGCCTGGCCCATTTTCCAGCGCAAGGCCGATGCCGCGCAGCGGCGTGCCTGCAAACCGCTCGCGAAAGGCCGGACTCCACCCGGTAACAAACCCGCAATTGGCGGGCGCGAAGGGTGTTACATCCACTCCAAGCCCCTCAAGGCGCCCGCGCCATGCGCCATCCGACCCCAGCCGCGCCCAGCTTGCCCCGCCCATGGCCAGCACGGTGGCATCAACCCGCCAGCACGCCGCCCCGCCGGGACCGGACACGCGCAGGCGGCCCGCCTCATCCCAGCCCTGCCAGCGGTGGCGGGTGAGCAGGCGCACCCCACGCGCGGCCAGCCGCTCAAGCCATGCGCGCAGCAGGGGGGACGCCTTCATGGCGCGCGGAAACACCCGCCCGCTGCTGCCGGTAAAACATGGCTGCCCCAGCCCTTCGGCCCATTTCATCATGTCAGCGGGGCTGAAGGCGGTCAGGGCCGCCTGCATCATGGGCGCGGCCGCGCCATAGCGGGCGCCAAAGGCTGCCATATCCTCGGAATGGGTGAGGTTCAGCCCGCCGCGCCCGGCCATGAGCAGCTTGCGGCCCATGGTGGGCATCTGCTCGACCACGCTGACCGCACAGCCCCGCCCGGACAGGATCTCGGCTGCGGCAAGGCCCGCCGGGCCACCGCCAATAATGGCCACATGCGGCCGGAAAACGAATTCGGTCATCAGATGATGTAATCGATCGGCGGAAGCATCTGGTCCATGGTGAAGGCGGGCAGGCTGGAATGGCGCGTGCCGACCACGCGGGCCGGGTTGCCCACCACCGTGGTGTAGGGCGAGACGGATTCCAGCACGATGGACCCCGCCCCCACCTTGGCCCCCTCGCCAATCTCGATATTGCCCAGGATGGTGGCCCCGGCCCCGATCAGCACGCCGCGGCGCACCTTGGGGTGGCGGTCGCCCACGTTCTTGCCGGTGCCGCCAAGGGTTACGCCCTGCAGCAGCGACACGTCATCCTCCAGCACCGAGGTCTCGCCAATGACGATGCCCGTGCCGTGGTCGAACAGCACCCGCCGCCCCAGCCGGGCGGCGGGGTGGATATCAACCCCGAACAGTTCGGAGCAGCGACTCTGCAGGTGCAGCGCCAGATAGCCGCGCCCGTTATGCCACAGCCAGTGCGCCACGCGGTGGCTCTGCACGGCATGGTAGCCCTTGAAGAACAGGAAGGGCGTTACGTATTCCGCCGTGGCCGGATCGCGCTCGCGGATGGCCACGAGGTCGGCGGCGGCGGCGTTGACGATGTCGGGGTCGGCCTCGAACACCTCCGTCACCAGTTCGGCCAGCGCGTCATCGGCTACCGAGCGGTCGCCAAGCTTGCGCCCGAGCAGGGCGGCCAGCGCGCCGCGAAAGGAGCCGTGATTGCGGATGCCCGTGGCCAGCAGCCCCTTGACCAGCGGGTCATTGCAGCCACACGCGCCGCTTACGATCTCGCGCCACAGCATGGCGGGATCGACCGGCCCCAGCGTGGGGGGCAGCACGGGACTGGCACGGTCCTGGCGTGAAAGGGCGGCAGGCGGGTTTTCAGGCATGATCGGTCCGTTCCGTCCGATGGGCGGTTGTCATATGACTGGCAGGCAGGCGTTCACAGCCCCATGGCGTGCCGGGCAAAGCTGCGGCGCAGCGGTGTGATGCGGTTGACGGTGGCCAGCCCCACGTCACGCGCCAGGCGCAGCACGGGGTTATCGTTGCCAAACAGGCGCTCGAGCGCATCGGTGGCCGCCAGCATGAGCATGTTGGCCGGCCTGCAGCGCGCCTGGTAGCGACGCAGCACGTCGGGCGCGCCCACATCGCCACCCGCCGCATGCACCTGCGCCAGGATGTCGGCCATGGCGATCACGTCACGGAAGCCAAGGTTGAGCCCCTGGCCCGCAATCGGGTGGATGCCGTGGGCGGCGTCGCCCACCAGCGCCAGACGCGCATCAATGTAACGCTGCGCGTACTGCGCGGAAAGCGGATAGACCCAGCGCCGCCCCACAGGAGTCACGGCGCCCAGCCAGTCATCGCCCATGCGGCGGCGGATCTCATGGGCAAAGGCCTCATGTGGCAGGTCGGCCAGGCGGTGGGCCACCTTCTCGCTCTCGGTCCAGACCAGGGCGGAGAGGTTGGGATGCTGCGCGTTACCCGCCATGGGCAACTGGGCAAAGGGGCCTGCGGGCAGGAAATGCTCCAGCGCGCGACCTTCATGCGGGAATTCGTGGGCCACGGCGCACACGATGCCACACTGGTTGTAGGGCATGCGGGTAACCGTGATGCGGGCCTGCTCGCGCAGCGGGCTGCGCCGCCCCTCGGCTGCCACCACGAGGCGGGCGTTGATGGTGCGGCCGCTGGTGGTATGGATCACCGCCCCTTCGGGCGTGCGGGTCACGCGGCCTTCATCGGGGGCGAAGACATGCAGCCCCGGCGTTGCGTGAAGGGCAGCATTGAGCGCCACGCGCAGGGCGCGCGCCTCGATCATCGCGCCGAAGGGCTGGTCGGCATCGGCACGGCCAAATTCAAGGAACAGGGGCGAAGGCGGCTGGCCGGGACGGCCATCGGTCACGCGGATCTCGTTGATATCGCACGACTCCATGGGCAGGCGGGCCCATACGCCCGCCTCCTCGAGCAGGCGGCGCGAGCCTGCGGCAATGGCATAGGCGCGACCATCGAAGGCCGGGTGCTCCATGGGCGGCAGGGCCGCGCGGTCGATGATCGCGACCTGCAGGCCCGCTGCTGCCAGGCGGCAGGCCAGCGTGGCGCCAACCGGACCCGCCCCCACGATGCAGACATCAACCCCAAGGGCTTCGGGCATGGCGGTGGCTGTCATGTTCGCGGTCATCTCGTTTCCTGTTCTGGGCCCCCCGGGCAACGGGGCAGGCCACACGGATTTACTCCCCACCGGGGGTAACGCACAAGCACGCTTGCCATATGCACGGCGCGAAGGCGGATGACATGGATCATCCGATCGGGGTATAGACGGAGCGGTTACCTTACTTCACCCACGGTCAACCGGCCGGAACAGCAAGAATGGAGACGCGGTGCGATGAAGCTTGTCACAGCCATCATCAAGCCTTTCAAGCTCGACGATGTGCGTGAGGCCCTGACCCCGCTGGGGATTCAGGGGCTGACCGTATCGGAAGTCAAGGGCTTCGGTCGCCAGAAGGGCCAGACCGAAATCTATCGCGGGGCGGAATACCATGTCAGCTTCCTGCCCAAGATCAAGATCGAGGTCGCCGTGACCGACGAACTTGTGGAACAGGCGGTCGAGACGATTCTGGAAGCCGCCCACACCGGCAAGATCGGCGATGGCAAGATATTCATCTCCCCGCTTGACAGCGTCATCCGCATCCGCACGCGCGAGACAGGCGACAGCGCGCTGTAAGCCCCCTATTTTCCATACATCATTTCAGGACTGACCAGACCCCATGGCCACATCACTCCGCCTCTCCCTCGCCGCCGCCTGCGCCGTTGCGCTTGCCCTTTCCACCGGGGCCGCCCAGGCGCGTGAAACCTCCAAGTCCTGCCACGCCAAATTCACGGCGGCCCGCACGGCCGGAACGCTGGGCACGCAGACCTACAAGCAATTCAAGGCCGCGCAGTGCGATACCGGCACGGCAGCCACCACCCCCGAGGCCGCCAGGGCCTCCGCACCGGCAGCCAGCAAGGCCGCGGCACCTGAGGCCGCCACCTCCGCCGTCATGCCGACGGCCATCGCTGAAAAATACAGCAAGGAAGCCGCTGGCACCGCCCGCATGCACACCTGCCTTGACCAGTACAATGCCAACAAGGCCACCAATGCCAATGCCGGCCTGCGCTGGATCCAGAAGGGCGGCGGCTATTACAGCCTGTGCAACGCCAGACTCAAGGGCTGATGCCCCGCACGGGCTGCCCTGCCGGTGGCCCGTGCCCTACCCGCCCTGCTGGCGCGCGGGGCGGACGAAGGCCTGGCTGGTGGCGTAGGATATCCACACCCTGTGGGTGGCAAACCAGTCTGAGCCCAGCAGCATTTCAAGATGCTCGCGCAGGGGCGCTACGGTGAGCGTGACATTGCGCTCCAGTTCGTGGCCCACCTGAAGGCTGTCAAAGCGGTGCCAGTGATAGATGTCCTTGTGCCCGTCCACGCTGGCGGTGACACCGCCGGGGTCGCGCTCAAGCTGTGACTGGGCCACACCGGCGCGGTGCGCCACGTCGGGCGAGACAATGCGCGAGCGCGCGCCGCTATCGAGCAGGGCGGTGACCGGCCTGCCATCAAGCTTTACGTCAAGCAGGAAGCGGTTGTCCTGCCTGCGCAGGGGCAGGCTTTCATACGGGCCATCCCACGCGGGCGGGGGCGCGCAGGCGAGCGAGCCGTGCTGGATGTTCCACAGGCTGAGCGTGCCGCCGGGCACGTCCATGTCGAGATCGAAGCGCGAGAGGATATCACCACCAAGCAGCCCCGCCACGGGCGGCTGGATCATGGGCTGGCCGGGCAGTTCGCCCACCGGCACGGAGCGTGCGCCAAAATCCACCCCGCCCACCCGCAGATCGGGCACGATGGCGTTGGGCGTGGCCTGCGCCACCCCGCCGGTGCCATGCACCACCGTTTCATGATCGGGGTCGAGGCGCAGGCGCAGGTAGCCCACCATCTCGGGCGTAAGCAGCCCGCCATCCGAGCCGGTATCGACCAGAGCGCTCAGGCTGTGGCCTGCAATGCTGATGACGATGGAGAGGTACCCCCCATCATTGCGCAGCGGCACCTGGGCTACGCGCTCATGGTTGCATAGCCGCGCAGTATCGGCGCGCGCGGCATCGGGGGCGGCCGCGGCATCATGGGCCACGCCAAGGCCACAGGCCAGCCCCATGGCCAGCAGGGCGTTGCGGGCCGCCACTAGCCCAGCCGCTCCGCCATGGCATCGGTCGCGGCCAGCAGGGCTTCAAGAATGCCGGGTTCGGTCATGGCATGCCCGGCGATGTCAATGACCTGGAAATCCGCCTCCGGCCAGGCGCGGTGCAGGTCCCATGCCGTGCGCATGGGGGTGGCCACGTCATAGCGCCCCTGCACGATGATGGTGGGGATATGGCGGATGCGGTCCACGTTGCGGATCAACTGCCCCTCCTCCAGCCATCCGGCATTGATGAAATAATGATTTTCGATGCGCGAGAAGGCCAGCGCATAGCGCGGGTCACCATGCCGGGTGATGGTATCAGGCGCGGGGTGCAGGGTGATGGTACGCCCTTCCCACACGCTCCAGGCGATGGCGGCCTTCATCTGCGCGTCGTGGTCGGTGCCGGTCAGGCGGCGGTTATAGGCCGTGATCAGGTCGCCGCGCTCCTCGGGCGGGATGGGGGCGATGAACTGCTCCCACAGGTCGGGGAAGAGCCATGACGCGCCTTCCTGATAGTACCACAGCAGTTCCGCCCGGCGCAGGGTAAAGATGCCGCGCATGACCAGCGCCGTGACCTGATCGGGGTGCGCCTGCGCATAGGCCAGCGCCAGGGTGGAGCCCCATGAGCCGCCAAACACCATCCACCGTTGTGCCCCCGTGAGCACGCGCAGGCGCTCCATATCGGCCACGAGGTGCCATGTGGTGTTGTGCTCGAGCGAGGCATGTGGCGTGGAACGCCCACAGCCGCGCTGGTCGAACAGCAGGATGCGGTAGCGGGCGGGGTCGAACATACGGCGCTGGAAGGCCGAGCACCCGCCGCCGGGGCCGCCATGCACGAACACGACGGGAATGCCATCAGGGTTGCCGCACAGCTCCCAGTAAACGCGGTGCCCCTCCCCCGTATCAAGCCAGCCGTGGTCGTAGGGGTCGATGGGGGGGTAGGCAAACCGCTCAGGCATGGATTTTCCTGTTCATGGGGCAGTATCGGGCGGGGTGTCGGTGGTGGCATGCGGATGGGCGCGTGTCCAGACATCCATCAGCCGTGCTTCATCGGCCAGGGTGTAGCGCTGGGTGGTGGACAGGCTGGCATGGCCAAGCAGGTCCTGGATCACGCGCAGGTCGGCCCCGCCTTCCATCAGGTGGGTTGCAAAGGAATGCCGCAGCGCATGCGGAGTTGCATGCTCGGGCAGGCCCGCCATATGCCGCCACGTGCGCATGGCGCGCTGGGCAATGCCCGCCTGCAGCCGCCCGCCGCGCACCCCCACGAACAGCGGCGCATCGGGCTGGGGCAGCGGGTGGGCATTGCGCCACCGCCGCAATACCTGCATGACCTGTGGCAGCACCGGCACCATGCGCTCCTTGCCGCCCTTGCCGCGAATGCGCAGCACGCCATCGCCCTGCACCGGGTTGCCAAGGCTGGCGGCCTGATCAAAATCGCGCACATCCAGCCCCAGCGCCTCTGAAATGCGCAGCCCGCAGCCGTACAGCAGCAGGAACAGCGCCCCGTCGCGCACCTGCGCCATGGGGGTGTGGGCGATGTCGGCCACGCCCTGGGGCACCTCGCACGCATCGGGCCTGGGCAGCGGGCGGGGCAACGGGCGGCGGGTGCGCGGCGTGGCCAGCAGGGCGGGGGCCGGATTGTCCACCCCATGGTAGCGGGCAAGGTAGCGATAGAACGAGCGCAGCGCTGAAACGCGCCGTGCCCGCGTGCGCGCGGCCCGGTCCTGCGTGGTGGGGCGCCTGCCGGTCAGGGCGGCGTGATGCTCATGGGCCAGCCAGGCCCGCAGGTCGGCCAGCGAAAGCCCTGCCAGCGCCCCCAGATCGGGCTCGGCGCCCAGATGCCCCATGAGGAAGGCCAGGAAACGGTCCAGATCGCCCCGATAGGCCGCAAGCGTGAGGGGGGAGGCCCGGCGTTCGGTCTCCATCCACTGCAAAAAGGCATCGCGTGCCCCGGTTGCCATCATGCCGCCTGCCCTTTGCCTGACTGAAAAAAGGTTTTGGTGAAGAACGCCACCTTTTTGAAAAAAGGCGGCACCCAAAAACTTTTATCACTTTTTAATCAATGCACTGTTTCAAAATCATATCTTATCGGGGCGATGGATGCGCCATGCCTTACGGATGGACAAGACACAGCCGCTGCCTGACGGTAGAAAAACACATGCCGCATCGCAACCCTACCCAGACGGACCTGCTGCCCCCCGCCCCTGACGGGCGCGTGCGGGTCATGCTCACCCTGCCCTTTGCCGGGCCGCTGGACTACCTGCTGCCGCAGCACCTGGCCGAGGCCCGCCCCGGTGATATCGTGACCGTGCCGCTTGGCCGCCGCACGGAAACCGGCGTGATCTGGGATGCCGCCCCCAACCTGCCGCCCGAATTCAGGCCGCCCCCCCCAAAGGAGGTGCCCACCAGCCGCCTCAAGCCCGTGGCCGCCCGCCTTGACCTGCCGCCCCTGCCAGCACAACTGCGCCAGTTCGTGGACTGGGTGGCCGCCTATACGCTCTCGCCACCCGGCATGGTGCTGGCCATGGCGCTGCGGGCCAATGCGCTGGCTGCGCTGCCCAAGCCCAGCACGGGCTACAGCCCTGCGCCGACATTGCCCGCTGACCTCCGGCTCACACCCGCGCGCCAGAAGGTGCTGGACATTGCAGGCAATAACCCCCCGCTCCCCGCCGCCGAACTCGCCCGCCGGGCGGGCGTGGGGGCGGCCGTGATTCGCGGCCTGGCGCAGGCCGGTGCCCTGCGCGCGGTTGAAATCACGCCCCCGCCACCCTTCGCCACACCCGACCCGGCGCATTGCCCGCCCACGCTGGGCGGCAACCAGGCCGAGGTGGCGACCGAATTGCGGACCAGGGTGGATGAGGACAGCTTTTCCATCACCCTGCTGGAAGGGGTGACCGGATCAGGCAAGACCGAGATCTACATGGAGGCCATCGCCGCCTGCCTTGAGGCAGGCAGGCAGGCGCTGGTGCTGCTGCCCGAAATCGCGCTCTCGGCACAGTGGACCGGGCGCTTCGCCCGCCGCTTTGGCGCGGAGCCCGCGCTGTGGCATTCCGACCTTGGGGCAAGGCTGCGGCGGGTCACGTGGCGGTCGGTAGCCGATGGCACGGCCCGCGTGGTGGTGGGCGCGCGCTCGGCGCTGTTCCTGCCGTTCAGCCAGCTTGGGCTGATCATCGTTGATGAAGAGCACGAGACCGCCTTCAAGCAGGAAGATGGCGTGACCTACCACGCGCGTGACATGGCGGTGGTGCGCGCGCGCATGAGCAAAGCGCCCATCGTGCTGGTCTCGGCCACCCCCAGCCTTGAAAGCCTGGCCAATGTGGGGGCGGGCCGCTACCGGCACCTCAAGCTCAATGCCCGCCACGGCAATGCCACCATGCCGGTGGTACAAACGCTGGACATGCGCGCCGACCCGCCCGAGCGCGGGCTGTTCCTCTCGCCCGTGCTGACCGGCGCAATCAACGAGGCCGTGGGCCGGGGCGAGCAGGCCATGCTGTTCCTCAACCGCCGGGGCTACGCGCCGCTCACGCTGTGCCGCACCTGCGGCCACCGCATGCAGTGCCCCAACTGCACGGCCTGGCTGGTGGAGCATCGCGCCCGCCATATCCTGACCTGCCACCATTGCGGGTATGACGAGCCCATTCCCCAGACCTGCCCCAAATGCGCCGATGCCGACAGCCTGACCCCCATCGGCCCCGGCGTGGAACGCATAACGGAGGAGGCACGCGCCACCTTCCCCGATGCGCGGATTCTGGTCATGGCGAGCGATACGCTCAGCGGCCCGGCCGCCACGGCCGCCGCGGTCGAACGCATTGCCCGGCGCGAGGTGGACCTTGTGATCGGCACCCAGATCGTGGCCAAGGGCTGGCACTTCCCGCATCTCACGCTTGTTGGCATTGTCGATGCCGATCTCGGCCTTGGCGGCGGCGACCTGCGGGCCTCCGAACGCACGGTGCAACTATTGCATCAGGTCGCGGGCCGGGCGGGCCGCGCGGAAGCACCGGGCCGGGTGCTGTTGCAGAGCTACGTGCCTGACCACCCGGTCATGCAGGCGCTGGTTTCAGGTGATTTCGGCAGCTTCATGGAGCAGGAGGCCGAACAACGCCGCCCCGGCTTCTGGCCGCCTTATGGCAGGCTGGCCGCCCTGATCGTAAGTGCTGAAACACCCGATGCCGCCGAGTTGACAGCCCGCGCCCTTGGCCAGAACGCACCCCGCCTTGATGGCGTGCAGGTTCTTGGCCCCGCGCCGGCGCCCCTGGCCATTTTGCGCGGGCGGCACCGCCATCGGCTGCTGTTGCGCGCACGGCGCAACATTGCGGTGCAGCCCATCATGCGCGAATGGCTCAGCCGCGTGAAACCCGAGCGCGGGGCGCGGATTGACGTGGATATCGATCCGGTCTCGTTCCTGTAGACAGGAAAAAAGATAAAAGTTTTTGGTGAAGCTTTTTTCAAAAAGCTTCGAAGAACGCCGCCTTTTTGAAAAAAGGCGGCACCCAAAAACTTTTACTTTTTTAAGGCTTTACTGCGCCTCCGTGGCATGGGTCATGCCCCGGTGCAGCGCCTGCTCCACATCCCGCCCCGCCAGCGACAGGGCCACTGCCTCGGCAATGCGGATGCCATCAATGCCTGCCGAGAGAATGCCCCCGGCATAACCCGCCCCCTCGCCCGCCGGGAACAGCCCGCGCAGGTTCACGCCCTGCCCGTCCACCCCGCGCGGAATGCGCAGCGGCGAGGATGTGCGCGTCTCCACCCCCGTCATCACCGCATCCCGCATGGAGAACCCTGCCAGCTTGCTGTCAAAATGCGGCAGGGCCTCACGCATGGCCTCGATGGCAAAATCCGGCAGGCAGGTTGCAAGGTCGGTCGGTGTCACGCCAGGGCGGTAGGATGGCACGACAGCGCCGAGCGTGGTGGAGGCCACGCCATCAAGGAAGTCACCCACCGTCTGCGCGGGCGCGAAATAGGCCCCGCCACCGGCGGCGAACGCGCGGCGCTCCCACTCGCGCTGGAAGGCGATGCCCGCAAGCGGCCCGCCGGGGTAATCACGCTCCGGCGTCACGCCGACGACCAGCCCGGCATTGGCATTGCGCTCGGCGCGGGAATACTGGCTCATGCCGTTGGTCACCACCTGCCCCACCTCGGATGTGGCGGCCACCACCGTGCCGCCGGGGCACATGCAGAAGGAATAGACCGCGCGGCCATTGCTGGCATGGTGCACCAGCCTGTAATCCGCCGCCCCCAGCAGCGGCACGGCCTCGGGCTGGCCATAGCGGGCGGTGTTGATGACCGATTGCGGGTGCTCGATGCGCACTCCGATGGAAAACGGCTTGGCCACCATGGCAACGCCTGCGTCATGCAGCGCGCCAAAGGTGTCACGCGCGCTATGGCCGATAGCCAGCACCACGTGGCTTGCCGTGAT
Organism: Komagataeibacter melomenusus; assembly: GCF_013155395.1. Taxonomy (GTDB): domain Bacteria; phylum Pseudomonadota; class Alphaproteobacteria; order Acetobacterales; family Acetobacteraceae; genus Komagataeibacter; species Komagataeibacter melomenusus. The sequence goes on from NZ_JABJWC010000018.1 coordinate 52,298, forward strand.
CTCATCGCCATCCGCCAGGCGCAGCGCGCGGATGCGCTGGCCCCCTGTGCCGTCATCGCCGGTCACGAATTCGGTCACATGCGCGCCAAAGCGGTATTCACCGCCCAGCGCCTCGATCTCGGCACGGATATGCTCGACCATCGACACCAGGCGGAACGTGCCGATATGCGGGCGCGAGAGGTATTCGATCTCGGGCGGCGCGCCCGCGCGCACGAATTCAGCCAGCACCTTGCGGCCATAATGGCGCGGATCGCTGACCTGGCTGTACAGCTTGCCATCGGAGAAGGTGCCTGCCCCCCCTTCGCCAAACTGCACGTTGCTTTCAGGGTTGAGGATGGATTTGCGCCACAGGGCAAAAGTATCGACCGTGCGCTCGCGCACCACCTTGCCGCGCTCGAGCACCACGGGGCGCAGGCCCATCTGCGCCAGCACGAGCGCTGCCATCAGCCCGCACGGCCCCGCCCCGATCACCACCGGGCGCGCAAAACCGGGCCGGGCGGCAAGGGCCGGGCCATCCTCCACCGCAAGGCGGTAGGTGGTATCAGGCGTGGGCATGATGTTGCGCGCGCCCGGGTGGGCGGCGAGCACGGCGGCCTCGTCGCGCACGGTGCAGTCCACGGTATAGACCAGCATCATGCGGTGCCGGTGGCGCGCGTCATGGCCACGGCGGAAGATGGTGATGGCCTCGATATCCGCCCGCGCCACACCCAGCCGCCCGGCCACCGCCTGTTCCAGTGCGGCTTCGTCATGCGCGATGGGCAGGCGCAGTTCGGTCAGTCGGATCATGGGCGGGTTTTCCGTGGCTGGTGACAGTGCGGGAGCCATATCACGCCGGGGTAGCGCACAGGAATGTGCTAAATGCTGGTGACGCGCCGCAACCTTCTGCTAGGAAGGCGGCGATACCCTGCCCCTCCCGATCAATATGGACTTAAGGCCCCATGGGCGAATGCCAGCACAACCATGGCGCGGATGGCCATGACCACTCCCATGACCACGCCGCTCCCCCACCCGCGCACGGCACGGCCTGCACCGGCCACGACCACGCGCAGGGCGACCATGCGCACCACGGCCCTGCCGCCTGTGGGCCGGATGCGGGCCATGACGGCGGGCATGACCATGCGCATGACCACGCCGCCGATGAGCATGATGGCGGCTGCGGGCACGATCACGGGCATGGCGGGCTGTTTGGCCACCACCATGTGCACACGCCGGCCTCCTATGGCCGGGCGTTTGCCATCGGCATCGCGCTCAACCTTGTCTATGTGGTGGGCGAGGCGGTGTGGGGCGTGCGCAGCCATGCGCTCTCGCTGCTGGCCGATGCGGGGCATAACCTGTCCGACGTGCTGGCCCTCGGGGCGGCATGGCTGGCCGAGGTGCTCTCGCGCCGCGCGCCGACCGCCAATTTCACCTACGGGTGGCGGCGCTCTTCCATCCTCGCAGCGCTGGGCAATGCGGTGGCCCTGCTGGTGGTGACCGGCGGCATCATGTGGGAGGCCGTGCTGCGGCTGGTCCACCCGCATCCGGTAGCAGGCGTTGCGGTGATGGTGGTGGCGGGAATCGGCATCGTGGTGAACGGCGCGACCGCGCTGCTGTTTGCCAGTGGCGGCAAAAAGGACCTCAACCTGCATGGCGCGTTCCTGCACATGGCATCCGACGCGGTGATGGCGCTGGCCGTGGTGGCGGGGGGCGGGCTGATCCTGCTCACCGGCTGGCTGCGCGTTGACCCCGTCATCTGCCTTGTGGTGTCGCTGTCCATCATCGTGGCCACATGGTCGCTGCTGCGCGATTCGCTGGACATGGCGCTCGACCGCGTGCCGCGCGGCATCGACCCCGCCGCCGTCGATGCCTTTTTGCGCACGTTGCCCGGCGTGTGCGACCTGCATGACCTGCATATCTGGCCCATCAGCACCACCGAAACCGCGCTGACCGTTCACCTCGTGCGCGCGGCGGACGAGCAGGGCCACGCGCCTGATGGCCTGCTGAACCGCGCTGCCAGCGAGCTTCAGGCCCGCTTTGGCATTGTTCACCCCACCTTGCAGATTGAAACCCTGACCGATGCCGACCACTGCATTCTGGCCGAAGCCCACTCCGTCTGATCGCAAGGACACCCCGTTCAGCATGTCTTCCAGCACCGACCCGAAGATCCGCGCCGCCTGGTGCAGCGTTGCCGTCAGCCTCATCGCCTTGGGCATGAAATATGCCGCATGGCGGGTGACCGACAGCATCGCGCTGTATTCCGATGCCATCGAGACCATCATCAACGTGGTCTCCGCCGTGGCCGGGCTGTGGGCACTGCGGGTGGCCAGCCTGCCGCCCGACCACAACCACACCTATGGCCACTACAAGGCCGAATACCTCTCGGCCGTGGCCGAAGGGGTGCTGGTGGTCATTACCGCCATCACCATCGCGCATGAGGCGTGGATCGGCTTCCGGCACATGCATGCGCCGCAGGATTCGTGGCTGGGCATTGCGCTCAATGGCGGCGCGGGCGTGCTCAACCTGGTGTGGGGGCTGTTCCTGCTGCGGCTGGGGCGCGCGCGCCATTCACCCGCGCTGGTGGCCAGCGGGCATCATGTCCTGTCCGATGTCTGGACATCGGCGGTGCTGATCACGGGGTTCGTGCTGATCCCGCTCACCGGCTTTCTGTGGCTCGACCCGCTGCTCGCCGCCCTGATTGCGGTCAACGTGCTGCGCACGGGGTGGGAGATGATGCGCACATCCATCGCCGGGCTGATGGACGAGGCCCCCAACTCCGAAACGCTGGGCGAGATCCGCTCCATCATCTCGCACACCGCCACCGGCGCGATGGAGGCGCATGACATCCGCGCGCGCATCGTGGGTGCCATGACGTTTATCGAGTTTCATCTTGTCGTGCCCGGTGCCATGAGCGTAGAGGAAGCCCACCATATATGCGACCGGGTGGAAGAGGGCCTGCGCGCGGGGCTGGGCGATGCGCTGATCAACATCCATGTCGAACCCGAGCGCAAGGCCAAGCATACCGGCGTGCTGGTGCTGCCCTGACCTGGCGACGGGGCGGACGGGGCAGATAGTGTGCCGATGACCGCCTGACCTGCGATAAATACCATCCCTGCCGCGAAACCGGACGGCCTGAACCCGGTTTTACCTGTTTCAGGGCTGTTGCTGAAAGTACGTTACCGGGCATGCGAACCGACCTTACCGAGATACGCCGGAAACACATGCGCCACCTGCGCCGTTCCGCGCGGATCACCACCGAGCAGTGGCGGCGCAAGCTCGCGTGCTGGGCGGCGGCCGTGGTGGTGGGCGTGGTGGCGGTGGGCTTTGCCATGGCGGCCGATGCGGCGGCAAGCCTGCGCACGCACATCATCGCGTTCAACCCGTGGCTGATGCTGGTGCTGACGCCGGGCGGCCTTGCGCTTTCAACGTGGCTCACGCGCACGTGGTTCCGTGGCGCGCAGGGCAGCGGCATACCGCAGACCATTGCCACGCTGCACCTTGAAAATTTCACCATTGTCGACCGGCTGCTGTCGCTGCGGGTGGCGGCGGGCAAGATCGTGCTGACCTCGCTGGGGCTGGTGGCGGGGGCTTCCATCGGGCGCGAGGGGCCGAGCGTGCAGATCGGTGCGGCCATCATGCATGCGTGCGGGCGGTGGCTCAACCTGTCCACCATCAGCATGCGGCGCGGGCTGATCCTGGCGGGCGGCGCGTCAGGCGTATCGGCTGCGTTCAACACGCCGCTGGCGGGCATCGTGTTCGCCATCGAGGAACTCAGCCACTCGTTTGAGCAGCGCACCAGCGGCACCATGCTCACCGGCGTGATCCTGTCGGGTGTGACGGCCATAGCACTCGTGGGCAATTACAGCTATTTCGGCCACACCGATGTGGTCGTGCCCATTGGCATAAGCTGGATCGCGGTGCCGACCTGCGGCATTCTGGGCGGTATTGGCGGGGGCGTGTTCTCGGCCATTCTCATCCGGGCCACGCGTGGCCTGCCCGGCGGGCTGGGGCGCTTTGCCAAGGGGCGGCCGGTGGCCTTTGCCGCCGTGTGCGGGCTTTTGCTGGCCATACTGGGCATTGCCTCGGGCGGGATCACCTATGGCACCGGCTATTATCAGGCGCATGAAATCATTGATGGGCGGACGCATTATCCCGCCTCGTTCTTCATCCTCAAATTCATCGCCACCATCATTTCCTACTGCTCGGGCATTCCGGGCGGGCTGTTTGCGCCCTCGCTGGCCATCGGGGCGGGGTTTGGCGGGTGGGTGGCGCAGTTCCTGCCGCACACCACGCCGGGTGCCGTGGTGCTGCTGGGCACGGTGGCCTATTTCTCCGCCGTGGTGCAGTCACCGCTGACGGCCTCGGTCATTGTCATGGAAATGTGTGACAACCAGCAGGTCACGCTGGCACTGCTGGCCACGTCGTTCCTGGCCTATGGCGTATCGCGCATGATCTGTTCGCAGCCGCTCTACGCCGCCCTGGCCGAGGCATTTCTTGATGGCATGGCCTCTGCCCCAAAACCCCCGCCCGCAGTCAAAGCGGCTGTAAAATAACAGAAGTTTTTGGTGAAGCTTTTTTCAAAAAGCTTCGAAAGACGCCGCCTTTTTGAAAAAAGGCGGCACCCAAAAACTTTTATCCGTTTTGGGTCCGTTGCACCCGGTCGTAAAAGGCCAGCCATTGGGTGGTTACCGCCTGCGGGGTAAAGCCTGCCTCGTAATCACGCGTGCCGCCTGCCACGATACGCGCGGCCAGGGCCGGGTCATCAAGCACCGCGCGGATGGAAGTGGCCAGGGCCGGGGCATCGTCGATCGGCACCAGCATGCCGTTCTCGCCATTGCGGATATGCGCGCGCGGCCCGTCGGCCGCACAGGCCACCAGCGGCACGCCCGCTGACCAGGCATCGAGGATCACGGTGCCAAACGGCTCATAGCGCGAGGGCAACACGCACAGATCCGCTGCCGCCAGCAAAGCCCCCCGGTCCGAGCGCCAGCCCAGAAAATGCACCCGCTCCGCCACCCCCAGCCGTGCCGCCTGCGCGCCAAGGGCTTCACGCAGTTCGCCCTCGCCTGCCAGCCACACATGGCAGCGCGGCAGGGCGGGCAGCGCGTCAAGCAGGGTTTCCAGCCCCTTGGCCGGGTGCAGGCGCGAGAGCACCAGCAGCACCGGGGCATCGGGCGGCGTATCAAGTGCGTGCCGCAATACCGGCGGCTGCGGTTTTACGGATGGGAACGTGGGGATATAGGCCACGCGGTCCGCTGGCGCGCCACGGGCCACCATGGAGGCCGCCATATCCGCCGTGCAGCCCACGAACCAGTCGCAATGCGCGAAGGCACGCAGGTCCTTGTAATTGCCGAACCAGCCAATGACCGGCACCCCGGTGCCCGCGGGCACGATCTCGGCGGCACGGCGCAGCCAGCAATGGATGATATCGGGCCGGATACGCCCGATCAGCCGCCGCAGGGCATGGCGGGCGGCAGGGCGGAGCGGCAGGCGCAGCGGGGCGGTCTCCACATCCATCCCCGCCGCCCGCATGGCGGGCACGCGCGGGGCTGCGGGGTGCATGACAATGCTCTGTTCAAGCCCCGCCTCATGCAGGCTGCACATGACATCGGTGGCATAAAGCTCCGCCCCGCCATTGCCTTTTGCCGCCATGACATGCAGCACCCGCATGTGTTTTTCCGCCCCCTTGCGGCGTTATCTGGCCGACAGGTCGATTACCGCGGCGCGGCCATCTTCCGTGCCAAAGGCCAGCGCACAGCCATCGGGGCTGAAGGCCAGCGCGGTCACCGCCCCCTCGCCCGCCATGCTGACCGGCAGCAGGCGCTGGGCGTTGGTGTCAACCATCAGCACCGCGCCATCGGCAAAGCCGGCGGCCACGATGTCATGCACCGGGTGGCAGGCGACACGGGTGCACATGACACCGGGAATGCCGCCAGCCTCCGCCGGGGGCTTGCCCATCGGGCCGCCACCAAAGAACGGCCACATCACGATGGTATCCGCCCCGCTGGTCACCAGCCACTTGCCATTGCGCGTAAAGGCCATGGACTGCACCTTGGTGGGGTAGCCGCTCATGCGCATGTTGTGCCCATCGGACAGCCGCCAGCCATGCAGTTCCGATTCCTGCATGGAGGTGACCAGCGCCTCGCCCGCCGGGTGGATGGCGATGCCGATATGGCTGCCCTTCCATTCAAGCTGGCGCGGCGTGTCCACCTTGGCCTGCACGAACCACATCGACGCGCCATTATAGTGCGAGGCCGCGATTCGCTTGCCCTTGGCGTCAAACACGATGCCGCTGACAGTGGAAGGATGCTCGAGCACCTTGAGCGTGTCGCGGCCCTGCGCATCACGCAGTTCAACCTGCTTGCCTGAAGCAAAGGCGATCACGCCGCCCTTGTCATTCGCCCAGGTGGTGATGTGCTCGATCCAGCGCCGCCCCTTTGCCAGTTCGCTCACGCTGCCATCGGCGGCAATACGGCGCAGGCTGTTGTCATCGCCGCCGGTCAGGAAGCCGGTGGGGGCGGCATCGGGGGCGATGGACAGCACCGCGCCATCATGCACGGTCTGCACATCCCACGCATCCGACCGGCCCCAGTCGGCGCGGGCGGCCACCATCACGTCGCCCTCGCCGGTGGCAAAAGCAACCTGCTGGCTGTCACGCGCAATGGCGCAGCCGGTGATCTGTCCTTCAAGCTGGCGCTGGGCACCCCGGCGTTCGAGCAGCGAGGGGGGCAGGGTGTCGTTCATGGTGCCGCTCATTTCGCACGGCAGCTTTCAAAACCACGGCGAAGCTGCGGGCGGTTGAGGTTGCGGCCAATGAAGACAAGGCGCGAGACATGCGGCTCGTCCTTCTTCCACGGGCCGATAAAGCCGCCATCGGCCATCATGTGCACCGCCTGAAAGGCGAAGCGCTGGTTCTCGCCCGCATAGTTCAGGATGCCCTTGGCGCGCAGGATGTCCGCCCCCTGCTCCTGCAGCACGGCGCCGATCCAGGCCTGGAACTTGGCGGCATCGAGCGGCTCCTCCACTTCAAACGACATCGAGGTGACATCGGCCTCATGCGAATGGCTGGTGTCCTCAAGGAAGTTGGGGGCATGCTCGAGCGCGCGCTGGAGGTCGAAGCCGCCCTGGTCGAGCACGTCGGACAGCGGCACGTCGCCCCGCTTTGCGCGGTGGAGGCGGCAGACGGCATTGATCGAGCGGATGCGCTTTTCAATCGCCTCGAGCCCTGCCTCATCCACCAGATCAACCTTGTTGAGGATGATCACATCGGCAAAGGCGATCTGGTTCACCGCCTCCGGGCTTTCCTCCAGCGTCTGGAGCACGTTGTAGGCATCGACCACGGTTACCACGGCATCGAGCCGGGTCTTGCCGCGCACATCTTCATCAACAAAGAAGGTCTGGGCCACGGGGGCAGGATCGGCAAGGCCGGTGGTCTCGACGATGATGCCATCGAATTTGGCGCGGCGCTTCATCAGGCTGCCAAGGATCCGGATCAGGTCGCCGCGCACGGTGCAGCAGATGCAGCCGTTGTTCATCTCGAACACTTCCTCGTCGGCATCGACCACGAGGTCGTTGTCCACGCCGAGTTCGCCAAACTCGTTGACCACAACCGCGTATTTGCGGCCATGCTCTGCGGTGAGGATATGGTTGAGCAGCGTGGTCTTGCCTGCGCCGAGGAAGCCCGTCAGCACCGTAACCGGCACGAGGGTGTTCGCAGCTTTGGCGTCAGGTACGGCCTGAACGGTATCGGACATGGAACCTCCAGTGTTTGGGCATGAGCCTTGTGTGCCCAGATATAGGGCGGCGCACCGTCCTCTCCCATACCCGGGCGGCATAAAAACGCAAAACGCGGCGTCAGGTGCGGCGGCGCAGGGCCTCGGCCCGCATGTGGGCGCGGCAGGCACGGGCATGCTCCACGCCAAAGCGCAGCGCCTGCGCCCGCCCGCGCGCGGCCAGCCCAGTGCGCAGGGCCGGGCCGTCCATCAGCCGGGCAATGGCCTGCGCGAGGTCTGATGGAGGCTGGGGCGCACACAGCAGACCGCCATCGCCCACCACCTCGGGCAGGCCGCCAGTAGGGGCGGCGACAAGGGCCGCACCCGCCGCCATGGCCTCAAGGGCTGCAAGGCCAAAGGGCTCGGGCCAGCGGCTGGGCACCACCACGATGGCCGCGCGCGCCATCGCCGCCAGCACCTCCGCATGCGGGCGGTAGCCCTCAAGCCCGATGCCTGCCGCCTGCGCGCGGGGCAGCAGTTCCGCCATGAAGGGCGTTACCGGCGCATCGGCGCGAAACCGGTCGGCCCCGATCATGTCAAAGCGCCAGCCCCGATAAGCGGGGGCAAGTTCGGCGCAGGCCGCAACAAACAGGTCAGCGCCCTTGGTCTCGACCATGCGCCCGGCAAACAGCACCTGCTGCGCACGCTCCGCCATGGGCGGCACGGTGGCGGGAATGGCCACGCCATTGGGCGAGATGCCAACCCACTGCGCATCGGTGGCGGGCACGCCTTCGAGGAAGCGCTGGCGCACCCAGCCGGATACACAGGCCACGTTCATCCACCGCAGCAGGTCCGCGCGGCGGGTGGGCGTCTCGGCCCCGCGCATGCCCTGCGGGTCGTTATGCAGCACCAGCAGCACATGCTGGCCGGGGCGGCTGCGCGCGATATGCAGCGCGGTATCGGGGCGGTTATGCACCTCGACCACCGCGGGCGCGATGTCATGCACGATCCGCAGCACGCCAGCGGCATAACGGTGGCTACGGCTGCCCGGCGGCCACAGGCCGGGGCGCACCGTGCGGTATTCATGATCGGGCAGCAGCGTGGGGCCTGCGACCGGCGCGCCGATAATGACATCATTGGGGCCAGCCAGGGCTGCGACCTGCAGCCCGATGGCGCCCACCGCCCCCGTGCTGAAACCTTCACGCGCGGGCAGCACCACCGCCACGCGCCAGGGCAGGCCCTCCACCGGGCTCAGCCGATATCCTCAAAGCGCGCCTGCTGCCATTCCTTCGGCTCCTGGGCGGCGAGCTGGTACCATGCCTCCATGAGCGGGTGCGCGCGCACGGCGGTCATGTAGGCCCGTGATTCCGGCGAGGGACTGACCCCGTAGGACAGGAAACGCGAGACGATGGGCGCGAACATGGCATCCGCCATGCCGAATTTCTCCCCGAACAGGAAAGGGCCATCCTTGCCAAAATCCAGCCGCGCCTCGGTCCAGATCGCGTCGATCCGCGCGATATCGGCATCGATATCCGCCGTGGTGCCCGCAGCCAGCGGGCGGTTCTCGCGCCCGGTATTCATGGGCATGGCGGCGCGCACGGCGCGAAAGCCTGCATGCATCTCGGCGGCGATGCTGCGGGCATAGGCGCGCGCGCGCGCATCGACCGGCCACAGGCCGGGGGCCTGCTCGGCGCAGTATTCGCAGATGGCCAGGCTCTCCCACACGGCAGCACCGTCGTGTTCAAGGTAGGGCACCTTGCCATTGGGCGAGATGGTGCGGATGGCGGGCGTCTCGCCATTATCGGCCAGCGGGATCACCTGCTCGCGCACGTCAAGCCCGGCCAGGCGCACCGCAAGCCACCCGCGCAGCGACCATGATGAATACCGCCGCGTGCCAATGACCAGAATGCTGTCGTTCATCATGCCGCCTTTCCTTCGCCTTCGGTCCCGACCCGGCGGATGAACCCGCCGCCCAGCACCCGGCTGCCATCATACATCACGCAGGCCTGCCCCGGCGCGGGCACGGCCCCCTCATCAAGCACCACACGGGCCGCGCCATCGGGCAGCGCCCATACGGTGGCACCGCGCGCCGCCTCGCGCGCGCGGATCTGCACCGCGCAGCGCAGGCCGTCCGGCCCCGGCTGCGGCACCAGCCAGTTCATGTTACGCAGCACCAGCGTGCGGGCCACGGCCTGGGCGCGCGGGCCGATCACCACGCGGCGGCTGGCAGGCTCGATGCCCACCACCATCTGCCGCTCGCCCGCCAGCATGGCGGCATTGCCCAGCCGCTTGCTCTGGCCCACGGTGTAGCGGCTCACGCCTTCATGCTGGCCCACCACCTGGCCGGCGCGGTCCACGATTTCGCCCGCGCCGGTTATGTCGGGGCGCAGCTTTTCCACCAGGGCGGCGTAGGAGCCATCGGTCACGAAGCACAGGTCCTGGCTGTCGGGCTTGGCAGCTACGGTGAGGCCAAAGCGCTCGGCCTCGGCGCGGACGGCGGCCTTGTCGGGCATGTCGCCCAGCGGAAAGCGCAGGAACGCAAGCTGGTCGCGCGTGGTGGCAAACAGGAACCATGACTGGTCGCGCCCCTCATCAACGGGGCGGTGCATCTCAACGCCATCGGGGCCTTCCACCCGGCGCACGTAATGCCCGGTGGCCATGGCATCGACCCCAAGCTCGCGCGCCATGCCCAGAAGATCGGTGAATTTCACGCCCTGGTTGCATGCAACACACGGCACCGGGGTCTCGCCCGCGGCATAGGCATTGGCGAAGGTGTCGATCACGCTGTCATGGAAGCGGCGTTCGGCATCGATGACGTAATGGGGAATGCCGAGCCTGTCGGCCACGCGGCGGGCGTCGTGTATGTCGCGCCCGGCGCAGCACGCGCCCTTTTTCTTGCTCTCGCGGGAATCGTAGAGCTGAAGGGTCGCGCCAATGACCTCGTGCCCTTCGGCCACGAGGCGCGCGGCAACGACGGAACTGTCCACCCCGCCAGACATGGCCACAAGAATACGCATGGGCTCGGTTCCACTTTCCCTTAAACAGGCAATGCCCGGAGAACTATCAGCCTCCGGGCACCGCACGTCAAACATCATCCTGCCCGCCCGCGCCAAAACCACGCGGACGGCGTGAGCCGTCCGGTCAGGACGTGCGGGGCAGGCGCACCACGAGGCCGTCGAGTGCTTCGGTCATCACGATCTGGCAGCCCAGGCGCGAGGTCTTTTCCAGCCCGAAGGCGAGGTCGAGCATGTCTTCCTCGTCCTCGGTGGGCGGGGTCAGCTTGGGCGCCCATTCGGGGTCGACCACCACATGGCAGGTGGCGCAGGCCAGTGAGCCTTCGCATGCGCCTTCAAGGTCGATGCCGTTCTTGTGCGCGATTTCCAGAACCGACAGGCCCAGCGGGGCCGCGACTTCGCGGCGGGTGCCATCACGCTCGATGAATACTATATGCGCCATCTTTTCCATCCTGCCTGTGCGCCGCGCCCGTTACATCGGGCGCAGCACTGCCTTGCGCGCGGCAATGTGCCACCGCGCGGCACAGGATCGCCGCCGCGCGATCCACTTCGGCGGGTGAGGTATAGCGTCCGACCGCCAGACGCAAGCCTTCCGCCGCCCGTGCCGCCTCAAGCCCCATTGCGCTGAGCACATAGGACGGCACCACCTCAGCCGAGGAACACGCCGAGCCGGTGGACAGGCACAGCTCTGGCGCGGCGGCCAGCAGGTCAAGGGCCCGCACCCCCTCGAAGCCTATGTTCAGGTTGGCCGCAAGCCTGCCTTCCATGCCGCCATGCACCCGCAGCCCGGGGCAGCCCGCCATGAGGGCGGCCAGCATGCGGTCACGCAGCGATGCGATGCGGGCGCGCTCGGCTGCCCCCTCAAGGCGGGCAATGCGGCAGGCGGCGCCAAAGCCAATGACCAGGGGGGCTGGCAGCGTGCCCGAGCGCAGGCCCCGCTCCTGCCCCCCGCCCGAGAACAGCGGGGCAAGCCGCACGCGGGGCCTGCGCCGCACGAACAGCGCGCCCACCCCCTTTGGCCCGTACAGCTTGTGCGCCGAGACGGAGGCCAGATCGAGATCCCACGCCCTGACATCACCCTCCACCTTGCCCGCCGCCTGCGCCAGATCGCTGTGCAGCAGGCTGCCCGCCCGGCGCACGATGGGGGCGAGCGTGGCAAGGTCGTGCAGCACGCCGGTCTCGTTATTGGCAGCCATGATCGAGGTCAGCAGGGTGGGCACCTCAAGGGCTGCCGCCAGCACGTCCGGGTCGAGCGTGCCATCGGGCCGCACGGGCAGGATGACTGGCTCGCAGCCCTCACGCGCCAGGTCGCGCACCGATTCCAGCACGCATTTGTGTTCGGTCGCCACAGTGATGACCCGCCTGCGCGGATCGCCGCGCGCGATCAGGTGCCGCACGGCCCCCTTGATGGCAAGGTTGTTGGCCTCGGTCGCACCCGAGGTGAACACGATCTCACGCGCCTCGGCCCCGAGCAGGGCCGCAACCTCGCCACGTGCCTGCTCCACCGCATCATGCGCGGCGCGGCCTGCCGCGTGGTCAAGGCTGTGGGGGTTGGCGAAGCTTTTGGCAAACCACGGCATCATCTCCTCCACAACGCGCGGATCGCATGGCGTGGTGGCCTGATAGTCGAGATAGATCAGGTCCGGCCCGGTCATGCCACCGCTCCAGCCTGCGCGGGCAGGCGGCCTGCCATGGCCGCATAGGCGTTGATGAAGCCCTGCACATCGTGCTCGCACGCCGACCATGGCAGCGAGACGCGGATGGCGCAGCCCGCGCCCGCGCCCAGCCCCATCGCCTCGAGCACATGCGAGCGTGCCACCTTGCCCGATGAGCAGGCCGACCCGGCTGAAACGCCATAGCCCGCCATGTCCAGCGCGATAAGCTGGGTCTGTGCCCGCCGTCCGGCCAGCATAAGGCTGGTGGTATTGGCCAGGCGCGCGGCCCCCGCCCCGCACACGCTGGCCCCTGCCGCCACGGCGGCCGCCTCGATCCGGTCGCGCCATGCGCCAAGCCGCGCGGCCTGCGCCGCCATATCCCTCACCGCGACCTGTGCCGCCGCCGCCATGCCTGCAATGGCGGGCAGCGCTGGCGTGCCGCCACGCCGCCCCTGTTCCTGCCCGCCCCCGGCCAGGAGCGGCGCGATGGCATGGAACCGCCC
>NZ_JABJWC010000019.1 GCF_013155395.1 Komagataeibacter melomenusus
GATACGCCAAGCTACCCAGACCAGTCTCACCCAGTCCAGACCGCCAATCATCATCCCCTAAAGGACAACAATCGCGCCGCCAGCATATCCCTTCCAGATACTCTCTCTATTCTCTTGTCAAAGAACCGCCGGAGCAGCATCGCCGTCCGGTGAAGGGGCTTTTACGGATATTAGCCCCCCCCTGTCAACGCCACGCCAAAAACCCCGAAAACACACGGAATCCCGCCATAAAACACCCATAACATTCACAAACCGCACCAAAAAAAGTGCACCAGAATGAAATTTATATGAAAAAAGGAGGGGCAAGCCCCTCCTTTCCTCAAAGCCACTGCGGTGCGTGGGTATCAGTCCCCTATCGCGCCGACCCAACCAGACCGACACCTTAATATCCCACCACGCAACACCGGAGACAGCGCCTTCTATTCATTCAAGTCGATCAGACTGCCCTGTCATCGCGTGATCATGAATGGCGAAACCTGCTTAATATATATGCCCAAAAGCGTCCGTCGTTTAATTCCGCTTCAAATTGTTTTATCGCAAGGCAGATTTCATTAAATGTCACACCCTTATGGGTGATCAGATGTGTTATCTCTACAAAACCTTCCTTGCGGGACAGGCAAATAGGGATAGAACTATGTCATCTTGTTTTTAAGCGCGCTGACAGGCTTACTTTAAGTGCATCATATCCTTTTCCCGTATATTGCCCAGCCGCATCAGGAATTTCATTCACTCCCGATCGCACTGGAAATGGCGCGCCTGTACGAGAATGTCCGGGTTCACATCGCCAGCCTGTCAGAGGAACGTGCGGCACGCCTCCGCCAGCTGGCGCATCTTTATCCGGAGTCTTCCGTCACCTTCGATACGCTGGCCATGCCGCACTGGATCCGTGATCATATAAAGCAGCACGGACCGACGCCCCTGAGCAAACTGGCCGTGCTTTTTCTGAACAGAAATTATTTCAACAAGTTTCAGGCTATCGTGATTCCGGAGCGCACATCGCTCTACTTACGCAAGATGGGGGTCCATCATCCCCGCCTGATCTGGACCCGCCATGGCGCCGGAGACCGGGCGATCGGCTTTACCAATGACGTGCGGAAATTCGATTATATCCTGATGGCAGGCCATAAGGTTGAAGAGCGGCTGCTCCACGCGGGCACATTGCGCAAAGGCCACTATACTACTGGAATCTATGCTAAATTTGACATGGTGCGTCGGCTCCATGTTCAGGCGCGCCCGCTTTTTGACAATGGGCGCCCCACGGTTCTCTATAATCCGCATTTCAGTCGCAGCCTGTCTTCGTGGCCACGATTTGGTATGAAATTGCTGGAATATTTCGCGCGGCAGGAAAAATACAATCTCATCTTTGCCCCGCATTACCGGCTTTTCGATACACACCGTGAGAAAAGCATGGAAATGCTCGCGCCCTTTACCAGATTGCCCCATATGATCATTGACCTTGGCAGCGACAAAAGCGTGGATATGACCTATACCATGGCTGCTGACCTCTATGTAGGCGATGTCAGTAGCCAGGTCAGTGAATTCCTTATCAAACCGCGGCCCTGCCTGTTCCTTGACGCGCACCACACCCCATGGCGCGGAGACCCCAGTTACGAGAGCTGGACCCTTGGCCCCGTCGTGGAAAGCGTGGAGACGGCAGGCAATGACCTTGACAATGCTTTCCTGTCACATGCAAATTTCCTTGATCGGCAAAAAGAGTATATACGCGACACATTCGGGTTTGAGCCGCCAGCAGATACGGCGGCCAGAGGCGCGAAATCGATTATTGACTTTTTGAGGGTAATTGGTTGAACACCGCCCATTCGCCGTTTCAAGATACGTCTGTGGAAGTCAAATTACCGGAAATGATAAGCCTCCCGACCCCCTCCGATTCTGGTCTGCCCCGTCGTTACGGCGATTTTTCGTCGTTTCCGGCTGCGCTGGACTATGCCGCCCAGGGCAAGAGCGGCTTCAACATCTATTCCGGCAAGGGCGTCCTGCTCGAAACGCTGCCTTACAGCACGTTGCGCGAACAGGCGATCGAGACCGGCAGGCGCCTGCTGTCACTCGGGCTGAAACCGGGCGACCGGGTGGCCATCGTGGCGGAAAGCGATGGTGACTTCGCCCGCATCTTCTTTGGCTGCCAGTATGCCGGGCTTGTGCCAGCCCCCCTGCCGCTGCCCGTCGCCTTTGGCGGGCGTGAAGGCTATGTCGCGACCCTGCGCGGCATGATCGAGGGGGCTGCCGCCTCAGCCGTGGTCATTGCCTCGATCATCGCATCCTGGACGGACGAGATCACCACCGGGCTGGACCTGAAATTCTCCGGCACGCCAGCCGAACTGCTGCAGACACCCATTACGGTTGAAACCCTGCCCCCCGTCGGGCCGGATGACCTGTCCTACCTGCAGTTTTCCTCGGGCAGCACGCGTTTCCCCATGGGCATTGCCGTCACCCAGCGTTCGGGCATGGCCAATGCGCACGCCATTGCGCTCAATGGGCTCAAGGTGCGCGAAACCGGCGATCGCTGCGTGTCGTGGCTGCCGCTCTATCATGACATGGGACTCGTTGGTTTTTTCTTAACGCCCATGACCTGCCAGCTCAGCGTTGACATGCTGCCCACGCGCGAGTTCGCCCGCCGCCCCCATGTGTGGCTGGACCTGATCAGCCGCAATCGCGGCACGATTTCCTACAGCCCCTCCTTTGGCTATGAACTGTGCGCGCGCCGCGCCACCTCGATCGAGCTTGATCTCTCATCGTGGCGCGTGGCGGGCATTGGCGGTGACATGATCCGCTATCATATCCTTGAGGATTTCGCCCAGCGCTTTGCCTCCGCCGGGTTTGACAGCGGCGCCTTTACCGCCAGCTACGGCATGGCGGAGGCGACGCTGGCCATCAGCTTCGCCCCGCTGGGCGCGGGCATCTGCACCGATACGATCGACCTGCGTGCCCTTGAGACACAGGGCAAGGCCGTGCCCTCCAACGATCCGGCCCGCGCGCTGCGCACCTTCGTGCTGTGTGGTGAAGTGTTGCCGCAGCACGAGCTTGAAGTGCGTGATGCACAGGGCCATGTGCTGGGCGACCGCGAGATCGGCACCGTCTATGTGCGCGGCCCGAGCCTGATGCAGGGCTATTTCCGCCGCCCGCAGGAAACTGCCCGCGTGGTCGATGCCGAAGGCTGGCTCAATACCGGCGATCTTGGCTACATGCTCAACGGGCAGGTTGTCATAACCGGTCGCGCCAAGGACCTGATCATCATCAACGGCCGCAACATCTGGCCGCAGGATCTGGAATGGTCGGCCGAGACCGAAATCAGCACCCTGCGCAGCCGTGATGTGGCCGTGTTCTCGGTGGATGAGGACGAAGGCGAGAAGATCGTGGCCCTGGTGCAGTGCCGCGCCACCTCGCCTGAAGCCCGTGAAACGCTGAAAACCGAAACGGCCAGCCTGTTCCGCCGGCAGCATGGGGTGGATGTCTCCATCATCCTGGTGCCGCCCCATACCCTGCCGCAAACCTCATCAGGCAAGCTGACGCGGGCGCGGGCGCGGGCCATGCTGCTGTCTGGGGCGTTCCAGCCGCTGGAAACATCATCTTCCGTCTCCGTGGTCTGACAGGTCCGGCAGGCCCTCCATCGCCGTTGGCACGTCAGTTGAGGGTGGAAAGCAGGACTGGCCAAAAACCTGTTTTTCGCGCATAAGGCTTTGCAATAAGGGGATGGATTGCAGTCCCCGTCCCCGCCCACGCGGGGCGACCATTCATGCTGATCCGCTGCCCCTGGCAGCCCGGACATGCCATAAGGATGTAGGAATGAGTGAAACGGTAGCGAGTGTCTCCGCGCTGATCGTGAAGACGCTGCTGGCGAACCCCAAGGTTCCCCGTGATATCAATGGCAGCAGCAAGATCGTTGAAGATCTGGCCTTTGATTCACTGGCCGTCATGAATTTTGTCATGGAAATCGAGGATACCCTTGATGTTTCCGTGCCGCTTGACCGGCTGGCCGATATCCGCACCATCGATGACCTGGCGGCCTGCATCGTCTCCCTCAAGCAGGCTTCCTGACACGTCATGTCGATTTTTTCCAAATATGAAGGCCTGGCCTCCGCCCTCGCATCCGTAACCGCTGGCGGTGGTCGCAACCCCTTCGATGTCGTGATCGAAAAGCCCATTTCCTCAACGGTAGGGCTGATCGAAGGGCGCGAGACGCTGCTGTTTGGCACCAATAACTACCTTGGGCTGAGCCAGTCCCCCGCTGCAATCAAGGCTGCGGTCGCGGCGGCGGAAGCCTATGGCGTGGGCACGACCGGCTCGCGCATTGCCAACGGCACGCAGGGGCTGCACCGCCAGCTGGAGGAGCGGCTGTGCGCCTTCTTCCGGCGCAGGCACTGCATGGTGTTCTCCACCGGCTACCAGGCCAATCTTGGCACCATTTCCGCCCTTGCGGGCAAGGATGACTACCTGCTGCTCGATGCCGACAGCCATGCCAGCATCTATGATGGCAGCCGCCTTGGCCATGCGCAGGTCATCCGCTTCCGCCATAACGATGCCGATGACCTGCACAAGCGCCTGCGCCGCCTTGAGGGCACGCCGGGCGCGAAGCTGGTCGTGGTTGAAGGCATCTATTCCATGATGGGCGATGTGGTGCCCATGGCCGAGTTCGCCGCCGTCAAGCGCGAGACCGGGGCGTGGCTGCTGGCTGATGAAGCCCATTCCGTGGGCGTGATGGGCGAGCACGGGCGCGGCGTGGCCGAAGCCGATGGCGTGGAAGATGACGTGGACTTCGTGGTCGGCACCTTCTCCAAAAGCCTGGGCACGGTGGGGGGCTACTGTGTCTCCAACCATGCAGGGCTGGACCTGATCCGCCTGTGTTCACGGCCTTACATGTTCACGGCCTCGCTGCCGCCGGAAGTCATTGCGGCAACCATGGCGGCCCTGACGGAACTGGAAAACCGCCCCGAACTGCGCACGCGCCTGATGGACAACGCCCGCAGGCTGCATGCGGGCCTGCAGGCGGCGGGCCTGCGCACCGGGCCGCAGGCGAGCCCGGTCGTATCGGTCATTCTGGATGACGTGGCGGTGGCCGTGGCATTCTGGAACCGGCTGCTTGACCTTGGGGTTTACGTCAACCTCAGCCTGCCGCCCGCAACGCCGGACCAGCACCCGCTGCTGCGCACCTCCGTCATGGCAACACACACGCCCGCGGAAATTGACAAGGCCGTGGGCGTGTTTGCCACGATCGCGCGCGAGATGGGGCTCAACCGCGCCGCCTGAAGAAGCCTGCCTGCCGGAGCTTCCATAACAGGTACGGCAGGCAGATCAGCGGATGCCGCTCGGAAAACGGCCCGAGCGGCAGGTCGATGCCGGAATGCCGCCTGATCTTCCATGCGATATAGCGCGCGCCCCCTTCAAAGGTGAAAGCACCCTTGAACAGCCGGCTGACATTGAGCACCCGCCCCAGCCGCCCGCGCAGCCACCAGCCTTCTTGCATGCTGCGCCGCAGTTGCGGGGTCAGGCGCGGGGCAAGACGATCCCCCTCACGCGCAAACGGCAGGCCATCAGCCAGCCATATGTCAGGCAGCAGCGCGCGATAGCGCGCCTCGCGCCCCTCAAGCAGGGCCGATGGCCTGCGCCCGTTCTCCACCCGCAGTTCCGCGCCGTAGGTATGCGCGAACAGCGCCAGCCAGAATTCATCCGCCGTGCCCTGCTCCGGGCCAAGAGCCGCCGCCCAGCGCCCGGCCTGCCCCATGGCGCGCACCAGGCAGCCCAGTATGGCGTCAGCCGCCTCCGGCCCACGCACCCAGACCAGCCTGACCGGCTGGCAGAACCGCGCCCAGATGGTGGTATCGAGTGTTGCCCGCCCCGTCATGCGCCGGAACTGGGCGATCGACAGGATGGCGACCTTGGCGCGGATGATGCGCCCGGCTATGGCAATCTCGTGATATTCGACATTGGGCGGCAGCAGGCGATTGGCCTCACGCGCGAAGTAGCCTGATTTCCAGTCTTCCAGCCGTTCCACGATGACATAGAAGTCCAGCACGCCATCAGGGTCGGGTTCTCGCAGCACGGAGCCGTAAAAGAGCACGCCCAGGGGCTGTGCCGCGCCCAGCAGTTCACTGACGAACTGCGTGACAAAGGCAGGAACGGGCTGGACCAGTTCACTGGCCAGTGTATGGGCAATGCGCCCTGCCGCGGCAAGGCGGCTGGATGGATCAGCCATGCTCAGCATTCCTCAGGCGTGGATGAAGTCGATGGGGGCCGTGGCGGACAGCACGATCCGGCCGGACGGGCCGGGGGAAAAAACTTCCCCATCCAGCACAAAATCGGATTCAAGCGCCATTTCGATCCGCTCTTCACACCCGCTGCAGTAATCCGGGTTGTGCCGCAGCCAGGCCGGGTGCCGCCCGCGCAGCAACGCCCAGGCGGCAGCGGCAAGACGCGAGGGCTGGCCTGCCACATGCAGGTAATTGATCACATCAGAGCGACCGCCCGCCGCATTCCAGAACGGCCATATGCCATGCGGCAGGCGCTGGAGCGTGCTGGACAGGAACAGGAAGCAGTTGCCATGCCGCACCGAGCGCTGCCCCGCCTTGAGCGTAATCGGGTTGCCCTGCATCCATTCCCGGCGCGAGCGGCGCGTAAACAGATGGGCGACCGAAGACAGGAACGAAACCACCACCGCCATTTCATGGGAATAATGGTTCAGGATGGCAGGCTGGTGGGCCAGTTCGATGCCGCGCGTAAAGGCGGCGGCACCATGGAACATGCCCACGACCGCAGGCCTGCCCTCCGCCTCGGGCCATTCGACAACCAGCCCGCACCGCCTGCGCGCCTTGTGGCGCAGCGTGCCCGCATCGGCAAGGCTGACCAGCAGGTCAAGGGCTTTTTGCCCGCGCAGGCCAAAGCCCACGTCACCCGCGATCAGGTTGGTATTGCCCGAAGGCAGGATGGCAAGGGCGGGAAAACGCTCGGGGGCGTAATGGCGATGGATGGCGGTCAGTACATCGCTGACCGTGCCATCCCCGCCATCGACCACGATACAGCCCATGTCGCGCGCGGCCAGTTGCGCGATTGCGGCATCGAGAAGGGAACGGTCGGCCGGATCAATGAAATTCTCTCCCAGAAGGCTACGGGCCATCGGGGCATACGAACTCTTGTCGCCCATGTTCCGCCGGCTGCGCGGGTTATAAACAAGCGCAAAACGTCCGGTCACTGATGATTCCATCCCTGTCTGAAATTTGACTTACAGGCCATAAGCAACCATCTGCCTTCTATTGCAAGGCACGAAACGATGGAACGCATCGCCGCGCGGGCAGGCATAACACGGCCCGGCCGCGTTGCTGACCGGCCGGATGCAGGGAAAGACACCAGCTTGAACACCATCACCATAGCCCATCTTTCTGATCCGCACCTGCCAACGGAGATGTCGCCCCCGCGCCTGCGCGAGAAACTGAACAAGCGCCTGTTCAGTGATCTTTCATGGAAGCGGCGCCGCCGTTTCCTGCATCGCCCGGAAATTCTGGCCCGCGTGATGGCCGATATCGCCAGCGCCGGGGTGGACATGATCGCGCTGACCGGCGACCTGACCAATATGGGCCTGCCGGGCGAATGCCGCCACGCCCTGCGCTGGCTGGAACAGATGCCCGCGCCGTGCACAGTCATACCGGGAAATCATGACACCCTTGTGCATGATAACTGGCAACAGACCATCGGCCTGTGGCAGCCATGGATGGGGGCGCTCCCCTTCCCGTTCGTGCGCCGGGTGGGACCGGTTGCGCTGATCGGGGTGAGTTCGGCGGTGCCGACCCCCCTGTTCAGGGCAACGGGCCGCATGGGCGCGCGCCAGACTGCGCGCCTTGCGGGCATATTGCATGAAACAGGCCGGCAGGGGCTATGCCGTATCGTCATGATTCATCATCCGCCCGTGCCGGGCCTGGCCATTGCCCGCAAGGCGCTCAGGGACCCCCAGCTTTTCGCCCAGAGCATTGCACGCGAGGGGGCGGAGATGGTACTCCATGGCCATATCCATACCTCCACCCTGTCTTCCCTGCCCGGCCCTGCTGGCGCCGTGCCGGTCCTGGGTGTTGCATCGGCATCGGCGCGGTCGGATGATCCGCTGCGCGCGGCGGCGTGGAACCGGATCGCCATCACGCCACGCGACGGTGGATATGCACTTGGTGTTACAAGGCGTTTCTTTCCGGCAGACGGCGCAGCGGGTACAACGCAGGAAACTATTTTTGAATGAGTCCTCACCCGTATCGTTTTTCGGATATAAGCACGCCTAGATGAACCGCATGTCTTTACAGCACGGGATTCTGGCCAAGCTGCGTCCCAATACCATGGACCGCTACCTGCTGCGGCAGGTCGTGCCGCCGTTTTCCATCGCACTGGGCGTAGTCATGTCCGCCCTGCTGCTGGAGCGGCTTCTGGTGCTGTTCAACATGCTGGCTGCCAATGGCAGTTCCATGAAGACGTTCTTCGGTCTGCTCAGCGACCTGATCCCCCATTACCTGGGGCTGGCGCTTCCGGCGGCCATGTGCGTCAGCGTGTTCTCCATCATCCGGCGCATGAGCGCCAACCATGAAATCGATGCCCTGACGGCCAGCGGGGTCTCGATCTTCCGCATCTGCCAGCCTTTCGTGCTGACGGGGGCGGTGTTTGGCGTGCTGGCCTTCTCGCTTTATGGCTTCATCCAGCCTTACGCGCGCTATGACTACCGCTCGGCCTTCTATTTCGCCAGCCACGCAGGCTGGACGCCGCACCTGCAATCCAAGATGTTCGCCATCTCCGATGACATCATGCTCACGGCCGAGAGCGTCGACCATGCGGGCTCGCGGCTGTTCCATGTCTTCATCCGTGACAATTCGGACAAGACGCGCGTGCGCTACATCACCGCGCAGAAGGGCTATCTGTACAACCCCGCCGATGGCTCGCGCATGCGCCTTGACCTCGTTAACGGCACCATCGTGACCGACACGCACGACAAGCCCCCCTCCATCACCGGCTTTACCCGCACCACCCGCCTCATTTCCGGCGAGGCCAAGCTTGATGATGAAGCCTATCGCAAACGCGGCGAGACGGAACGCGAACTGACCGTACCCGAGCTGTATTACGGCATCCGCCACGGCTATCCCGGCATCAGCCCGTCCTACATGCTGGCCGAACTGCACTTCCGCCTGGCGCGCACGGCGGCCATTCCGTTCATTCCCATCCTGGCCTGCGCGCTGGCGGGCGTGCGCAAGCGCCAGAAGGGCAATCCCGGCCTGGCCATTGCCGCCATCACGCTGGTCAGCTTTGATCATACGCTGCAGATGGGCATGAGCTTCGTCGCCAATATGCACATGTCCCCGCTGCTGGTCATCTGGCTGCCCACGGTCATCTTTGCCGTGGTGTGCGTGGGCATGCTGATCCGCCAGGCGGGGGGCCTGCGCATCCTGCTCTCGCCGGGGCCAAGCCTGCCGCCCCGCCAGCTCTCGGCAGATGGCCTGCCGCGGCGCATGATGGAAAAAGAAGCATGAAGCTTCGCCTGCGCCTGGCCAGCGGCACGGTTCTGCTCGGATATCTCTCGCGCGAGCTGCTGGCCAAGGTGTTCACCACGGTCATCATCGTCGTCGCCCTGATGGAAATCCTGGCCCTGCTGGAACAGGTGACCGAAATCATGCACCGCCACCTTGGCCTGTCCGGGGTGTTGTACTACGCGGTCATGCACCTGCCGCTCCTGTTCGGCAATGCCATGCCCATCGCCGTGCTGATCGGCGCGCTGCTGACCCTGCTGCAACTGACCACATCGAACGAAATCTCGATCATGCGGGCGGCGGGCCTGTCCACGCCGGGGCTGATCAAGCTGTTCCTGCCCACCATCATCGGCCTTGGCGTGCTGTGCGGGGTGGTCAATGACCAGATCACACCGCGCTCGGAACAGCACCTTGCCCAGTGGTGGAACGCCACGACGCCCGATGCCGCGACGACATGGCACAACTACTGGTTGCGCGCGCGCGATGACCTGATCAACATCAACTACCTTTCCCGTGGGGGGCAGGCGCTTGACGGGGTCACGATATACCACCGCGACCACCAGAGCCTGCTGGAAAAGGTCACGACCCTGCGCGACGTGCATTACATGCATGGCCACTGGTACGGCACGCCCACGCGGGTGCTGAGCGTGATCAGCCCGACCCGCATCGACCTGCTTGACACGCCGGAGCAGTCCGTGCGCCTTGACTGGCCCGATACGCTCACGCCGGGCTACCTGATGCAGATTACCGTCAGTTTCACCCAGTCCATCGGCACCATGCTGGCCGAGCAGAACGACACCCTGCCCTCCAGCCAGTCGCCCTCGTTTTTCATAACCGAAATACTGGGACGCATCATGTTACCGGTCACGTTCGCGGTAATGCTGTTACTCGCCGTGCCGGTGGTCTATATCCCCCCCCGGGCTGGCACGCGCAGCTGGTTGCCCATATGGTGCCTCGGCGCTGGCCTGCTGTTTGTCGTGTTCCAGGGGCTGCTCCGCGCGCTTGGCAATGCGGGAACGTTGCCCTCGCTTATGGCGATATTCGTCGGGATCCTGATTTTCATCCTTGGCGTCATCACCGTGCTACTGAGGATCGAAGAGCGATGATTACAAATACCCTGAAGAACAGTTCCATCCGCACAGGCCGCAGCTTCGACCTGGGCAAGATGAACCTGTCACAGCTCTGGATTGCCTACCTCACCTACCCCACCATCCTCCTGTATTTCGTGCTGGCCATCGCCAGCTACGCGGTCATGGTGTACGCCTACACGTCGTTCGTGCCGGTTGCCATCAGCATCGCGGCGGTGGTGCTGGTCTATCCGCTGGTATGGTATGGCATCCATCGCTTCATCCTCCATGGCCGGTTCCTCTACCGCATGAAATGGAGCGCCACCCTGTGGAAGCGCATCCACTTCGATCACCACCAGGACCCCCACCTGCTTGACGTGCTGTTCGGCTCGCCGCTCAACACCATTCCCACCATTGCCATCGTCACCATTCCCATCGGCTACGCCATTGGCGGGCTGGCGGGTTCGGGTGCTGCCTTCGGCGCGGGGCTGACCATTACGTGCATCTATGAGTTCTTCCACTGCATCCAGCACCTGAACTACAAGCCGCGCATGCGCTGGATCCAGTTGATGAAGCAGCGCCACGTGCTGCATCACTTCCATAACGAGAACGGCAATTACGGCATCACCAGCTTCGTGGCCGACCGCATCTTCCACAGCTACTACCCCGATGCCCGTGGCTGCCCGCGCAGCGCCACCGTGTTCAACCTTGGCTATGACCTGGAGGAAGCCCGTCGCTACCCCTGGGTGATGGAAGAGACCGGCTCCCCCCCGCGCGACCGCCCCGATGGCGCCAACACCACCCGGAATGCGGCGTGAGCGCGGGCATGGCGCTGAATGTTCTCATCCTGGCGGGCAGCCGGCCGGGACGGCCCGACCCCATGGCGCAGGCGGCGGGCATTTCGCACAAGGCCCTGCTGCCGGTTGGCGGCAGCCCCATGATCAGCCGGGTCATCTCGGCCCTCCAGTCGGTCGAGGCTATTGGCAAAATTGCCATCTGCATCGAGCGCCCCGAGGTGCTGGCCGGCATCGTGCCTGACAACGTGACCTTCATTGCCCCCGCTTCCGGGCCGAGCGCCAGCGTGATGAAGGCGCTCGACACGCTGGGCACGCCGCTGCTGGTCACCACGGCCGACCACGCCCTGCTCGAGCCCGCCTGGGTGCGCAGTTTCGTGCAGCAGGCACAGGAGAGCGGGGCCGACGTGGCCGCAGGCATCGCGATGGAACGCGACATCCTGCGCGATGTGCCGGGCACCCGGCGCACCATGATCCGGCTGGCTGATGGCGCTTTCTCGGGGTGCAACATGTTCCTGTTCCGCACACCTGCGGCAGCAGGCGTGATCCGGCTGTGGCAGAAGCTCGAGGCCGACCGCAAGAACCCGCTCAGGATGGCGCGTACGCTTGGCCTGGGCATCCTGCTGCGCTTTGTGCTGCGCCGCCTGACCCGTGCTGATGTCTGCCGCCGTATCGGCCAGCTTTCACACGCGCGGGTGGCCATGATCGAACTGCCCAACGGGCGCGCCGCCGTGGATGTGGACAAGCCCGCCGACCTCGAGCTTGTCACGCACCTGCTCGCATCACATCCCCTGCCCGCGACCTGAGGCCCCTGCCCCTACACCATGCACCGCCCATCCGCGCCACAGGTCCAGTCCGCCATCCGCACGGGCGTCAGCCAGATGTGCCGGATGCATGGGTGGGCGGTCCTGCATGAATTCGTACTGCCCGACCGCAGGCGGGCCGATATCATGGCGCTTACGCCACAGGGCGACCTGCTGTGCATCGAGATCAAGTCCGGACTGCCGGATTTTCGCGCCGACCATAAATGGCCCGATTACCTGCAATGGTGCGACCAGCTCTATTTCGCGGTCAACCAGGACTTTCCCCGCCATGTCCTGCCACAAGCAGCCGGGCTGGTCATCGCCGCCACCCGGCCTGCGGCCATGCAGGCGGCTAGCTGCATGGACTGCGCCATCATCCGCCACCCGCAGCCCACCCCGCTTGCCGCCGCGCGCAGGCGCAAGCTCACCCTGCAGTTTGCCATGCAGGCCGCCGAACGGCTGGGCCGGGTAGACATGCCGCAGGTGGAACATGCGGTGAAAACGGCGTTACGTGTAGAATAGAGTGTTCCACAAGAAAGGTTACCCATGTCACAGGCCATCCTGACCCGTTTTGAAGCCGCCCGCTCCGTCGTGCGCGATGCCGCAGCCCTTGCCATGAAGATGCGCCCCGCCCCCGGCGGCCCCAAGGGCACCCAGAAAAGCGCGCAGGACTGGCTGACCGAGACCGATGGCGCGGTTGAAGCCTTCATTTCAGAGCGAATCGGCACGCTGTTCCCCGAGGATGGCTTTCAGGGCGAGGAAGAAGGCCGCACCCGCACCGGCAGCCTGCGCTGGGTGGTGGACCCGATCGATGGCACCTCCAACTACGCGCGCGGGCGCAATCGCTGGTGCATCTCGCTCGGCCTGATGGATGGCGACACGCCCGTCGCGGGTATCATCGAGGCCCCGATGCTGGGCGAGACCTATACGGCGGTAAAGGGGCATGGCGCGTTCCTTAACGGGGAGCGCATCCATGCCTCCCCCGTGACCGACCCCGCCTCATCCCTGATCGAGATGGGATGGAGCAACCGCGTGCCGCCGGGCGTGTTCCAGGCAAAGATCGATGCCATCCTGGGACTGGGCGCCATGCCACGCTCGGGCGGCTCAGGCGCCATCGCCCTGGCCGAGGTCGCCTGCGGGCGGCAGGACGGCTACCTTGAAATCCGCATCAACCTGTGGGACGTGGCCGCCGCCCTCGTGCTGCTGGAGGAAGCGGGCGCGAAGGTTTCCCCCTTCCTGCGCGATGGCGGGCTTGAGGATGGCATCCATATCCTTGCCGCTGCCCCCGGCATTGCCGATGCCCTGTCGCAGGCGGTGGGCGTCTCCCTTAAATAACGGCAATATGGGGCTGGATCATGCCACGCAGGCTTGCCTTGGGAGCCATGATTCAGCCATGAACACAGACCACTCCAGTGCACGGACCGTTTTGGTGGATCTGCCGTGACGAATCGGAAAGGGAGCATGGGTTTGCACAAGTTTCATCTCATCAGGACGTCACTCGCCACGCTGGCCCTGATGATGCCGCTGCACGCCGCGATGGCCGCCAGCATGGAAGAAGAACAGAGCCTGGTGGACCGTGCCACGCTGACCGTGCGCGACATGTTCTCAGGCGCCACGGCCGGCAGCAAGGTGACCCGTTACCTGGCCGAATCGCGTGGCGTGATTGTCTGCCCCTCGGTCTTCCGCATGTCGATCGCCTTTGGTGGCGGCGGTGGCGGCTGCGTGTTCCTGACGCGTGATGCCCATGGCTCATGGTCCGACCCGGCCTTCTACCGCATGTCATCGGCCAATTTTGGCCTGCAACTGGGCATGCAGGATGTGGAGGTCATGCTGTTCGTCATGACGGATCAGGGCGTGCAGTCGCTGCTCGACAGCCAGATGAAACTCAGCGCCGATGTCGGCACTTCTTTCGCCTCATCGGGTTCCGGGCTGGAAGCGGGCACGGCGGGCGAGCACAACACCTCCATCAAGGGCGTGCAGAAATCCAAGGGCCTGTTTGCCGGTGCGGCCCTTGGTGGCTCCAAGATGCGCGTCAACAGCGCCGCCAACCGCGCCTATTACAACCAGATCGTCGGACCTGAGGATATCGTGGTGTCCATGCGGGTGAACAACTCGGGTGCCGACCCGCTGCGCTCCGCCCTGACCGAAGTGCTGGCCACCGCCCAGAGCCGTCCGGACAAGAACGGCCAGACCAGCACCCCCGCCACGCAGACCCAGCAGCCGATGGAAACCGCACCTTCTGGCTCGGTCAGCAGCCAGAGCCTGCCTGCCCAGTAAAGAAACACATTAAAATTTCGGGTGCCGCCTTTTTTCGAAAAAGGCGGCATTTCTTTTTGAAGCGTTCTGACAAAAGCCTCACCAAACACTTTCAGTCATTGGCGCGCGGGGTGGCCTGCGCTGCGTGCCTGCTGGCCCGGAAGGCCGCCACATGGCGGTTATGGTCATCCAGCGTGCTGGTAAAGTCATGCCCGCCCAGACCATTGGCCACAAAATAAAGCTGGTCCCCCTGAGCCGGATGGGCGGCGGCATAAAGCGCCGCCATGCCGGGCGAGCAGATCGGCCCCGGCGGCAGGCCGACAATCACGTAGGTATTATACGCCGTAGGCTGCTGTAGATCGGCATGCGTAAGCGCATGCCCCAGCGGCCCTGCCCCCTTGTTCAGCCCATAAACCACGGTCGGGTCGGACTGGAGCCGCATGCCCTGGTGCAGGCGGTTGAGGAACACACGCGCCACCATGGGGCGCTCTGAGGCGATGGCCGTTTCGCGCTCGATCATGGAGGCCAGCACCAGCAGGTCATGGCGGTTGACGATGGCCGGGTCCACCACGCGGCTTTCCCATGCCTGATCGATGGCGCGGTCCATGGCATGCTGCATGCGCGCCAGCATCTGCGCGCGCGGCATGCCCCATTCGTAATCATAGGTCAGCGGCATGACCGACCCCTCATCGGGGAAGGGAAAGCCGCCCTCCATGTAGGGGGCATGTTCCAGCAGGTTGGCGATCTGGATGGCGGAAAGCCCCTCCGGCACGGTCAGCCTGTGCACGACCGGCCTGCCATGTCGCAACACCAGCAGCACCTGATGGATGGAGGCATGGGCGGGAAACACCAGTTCCGCCGCGTGGAACGCGCCATCCACCCGTGTCAGCACGGTCGCGGCCTCGAACACCTTTTGCGCAACCCAGCCCTGATCGACAATGCCCGCAGCCTGCAGGCTGCTCAGGACCTGCGCGGTGCCGCCATGCGGTATGACCAGCGTGCGCTGTTCGGCCAGCGGACCAGGGGCGTCGTACTGCCGCACCCCCATGAACAGGATGCCAAGACCTGACAGCACCAGCACGAGAAATGCCAGCCCGCATACCGCCAGAACCCTGCGCACACCCGCTCCTTCGCCCGATGCCAGAAACAAAAAGGGGCGCCCTTGGGCGCCCCGGTCTTATACGCCGCGCAGGATGATGCTGGCGTTGGTGCCGCCAAAGCCGAAGCTGTTGGACAGGATGGTGTCGATCTTGCGCTCCTGCGCCGTATGCGCCACCCGGTCGATCACGCTCTCGCGTGAGGGATTGTCGAGGTTGAGCGTGGGCGGCGCGACATTGTCGCGAATGGCGAGGATGGAATAGATCGCCTCGACCGCGCCCGCGGCACCAAGCAGGTGGCCCGTGGCCGACTTGGTGGACGACATGGCCAGCTTGCGCGCATCATCGCCAAACAGGCGCTCGACGGCATCAAGCTCAAGGTCATCGGCCATGGTGGAGGTACCATGGGCGTTGACGTACTGAATGTCAGCCGTGGTCAGGCCCGCGCTGCGCACGGCGTTCTGCATGGCGCGGAATGCGCCCTCATGCCCTGCGGCAGGCGCCGTGATGTGGTGCGCGTCACCCGACATGCCGTAGCCGATCACCTCGGCATAGATCTTCGCGCCACGTGCCTTGGCGTGCTCGTATTCTTCCAGCACCACGATACCCGCACCCTCACCCATCACGAAACCATCGCGGTCACGGTCCCACGGGCGGGAGGCCTTCTCGGGGGTATCATTGAAGTGGGTGGACAGCGCCTTGGCGGAGCAGAACCCCGCAATGCCCAGCGGGCACACGGCGGCCTCGGCCCCACCGGCCACCATCACGTCGGCATCGCCGAGCATGATCATGCGCGCGGCATCGCCAATGGCATGCACGCCGGTGGCGCAGGCGGTCACGACCGAATGGTTCGGCCCCTTGAATCCGTATTTGATCGAGACATGCCCCGAGACCAGATTGATCAGGGCGGACGGAATAAAGAACGGCGAGAGCCTGCGGGCCCGGCCTTCCTTTACCGTCACGGATGCCTCGTAGATAGTCTGGAGACCGCCGATGCCTGCGCCGATCATGACGCCGGTGCGGCAGCGATCCTCTTCCGATTCAGGCTTCCAGCCCGAATCCTCGACCGCCTCGGTGGCCGCGACAAGACCGAGATGGATGAAGCGGTCCATCTTTTTCTGGTCCTTGACGGGCACCCAGTCCGAAAGGGTCAGGCCGCCACTTTCCGTTGGGCCTGCGGGCACTTCGCCCGCAACCTGCGCGGGCAGGTCAGAGGCATCGAACGATGAGATACGGCCAAAGCCGTTCTCCCCGGCCACGATCCGTGACCAGTTGCGCTCAACACCCAGTCCGAGTGGGCTGACCATGCCCATACCGGTTACGACAACGCGCCGCTGTCCAGACATTGATCCGGTAGACTGCATCAACCCGCCCTGCTTCCTGAAAGTAACGATACCTGACTGAATTCGTAGTACATTATGATCGACAAACGGGTCGATCAGGCAGCTTTCTGCTTCTCGATGTAGTCGATCGCGTCCTTCACGGTCGTGATCTTTTCAGCGGCATCCTCGGGGATCTCGACGCTGAACGCTTCCTCGAAAGCCATGACCAGCTCGACCGTGTCGAGGCTGTCGGCGCCCAGATCGTCGATGAAAGAGGCATCCGGGGTGACCTTGCTTTCGTCAACACCAAGGTGCTCGACTACGATCTTCTTAACCTTATCGGCGATTTCGCTCATCTGTCTCTGCTTCCTGTCTGCCCCTGAAGAAACGGGCGGTTCGAAACGTGTTCGTCCTGTAACGTCCCTGCAAACCGATGACCGGCACCGGCCCGCTTCGGACGAAGCTGCGGGCGATTAGCACGGTTTTGATGCAATCGCCAAGGCGGCGTTTGCATTTCCTGTCCGCACGCCCCGCAATGAAGGGGACAGCTGGGCTGTCAGGACTATCTTTTTTGTCACTTCAGGCCCGCTGTCCAGCAAAATATCACATTGCTCAGACCATCGCCATGCCACCATTGACATGCAATGTCGCCCCCGTGACCCATCCGGCCTCGTCCGATGCCAGATAGACCACCGCGGGCGCTATGTCACCCGGCTGGCCCATGCGGCCGAGCGGGATGGAGCCGACCAGCTTTTCCTTCTGCGCTTCAGGCAGCACGTCGGTCATGGCGGTCTGGATGAAGCCCGGCGCCAGCGTGTTCACGGTCACGCCCCGGCTGCCGGCCTCCTGCGCCAGTGACTTGCCCATGCCGATCATGCCTGCCTTGGCGGCGGCGTAGTTGGCCTGGCCTGCATTGCCCGTCACCCCCACCACGGAGGCGATGTTGATGATGCGCCCCGCCCTGCGGCGCAGCATGCCCTTGAGTGCCGCGCGGCACAGGCGGAAGGGGGCGGCAAGGTCCACGTCGAGCACGCGGCTCCAGTCCTCGTCCTTCATCCGAATCGCAAGCGTGTCGCGCGTCAGCCCCGCATTGTTGACCAGAATGGCCAGGGGGGCGCCTGCCTTTTCCTCGGCGGCGGCAACCAGCGCGTCAGCCGCCGTGGCATCCGACAGGTCAGCGGGGCAGACATGCAGGCGGTCAGCACCGCCTTCGGCCCCGATGCTGGCCGCGACCTCCTCCAGCACCGCCTGGCGCGTGCCCGACAGCACCACCGTGGCCCCCTGGGCATGCAGCGCGCGCACGATCTCGCGCCCGATTCCCCCCGATGCGCCGGTCACCAGCGCTACTTTTCCATCCAGCCTGAACATGAGCTGTCCGTTCCCTTCGGTATCGATCAATCAGAATGCCCCGGCTAGCAGGCCGGGGCGTCGTTTCAGCGCGTGGCCAGATAGGCTTCGATATCGGCGGGCGTGCCGACCGAGCGGGTGGCCACATCGCCATTGATGCGCCTGACCAGCCCTGCCAGCACCTTGCCCGCGCCGATCTCGACAAAGCTGTCCACGCCCATGGCCACCATCGCATCCACGCTTTCGCGCCAGCGCACGGTGCCGGTAATCTGGCGCACCAGCAGGTCGCGGATCGTGGCCGGGTCGGTGACCTTGGCCGCCGTCACGTTGGCCACCACGGGCACGACGGGGGCGTTGATCCCGGTCGCGTCCAGCGCCTGGCGCATGGCCTCGGCGGCGGGTTCCATCATCGAGCAGTGGAAGGGAGCGGAAACCGGCAGCTTGAGCGCGCGCTTGACGCCCTGCGCCTTGGCCAGGTCGATCACGCGGTCGATCGCCGCCATCTCGCCCGCCACGACCACCTGGCCGCCGCCATTGTCGTTGGCCACTTCGATGATCTGTTTGTGGGCCTTTCCCGCCTCATCGGTATAGGTCGCGGCCTCGGCGCACAGGCTGGCGGCGCGCGCCATGTCCATGCCCACGCCGATCAGGGCCGCCATGCCGCCCCTGCCCGGCGGCACTGCGGCCTGCATGGCATTGCCGCGCAGGCGCAGCAAGCGGGCCGTCTGGGCAATGCCCAGCGCACCGGCGGCAGCAAGGGCGGAATATTCGCCCAGCGAGTGGCCGGCCACCAGCGCCACGTCGCGCCTGATATCCACGCCACCTTCGCGCTCGAGCACCCGCAGCACGGCCAGGGAGACGGCCATGAGCGCGGGCTGGGCGTTGTCGGTGCGGGTCAGGTCCTCCATCGGGCCTTCGAACATGAGCTTGGAGAGATGCTGGCCCAGCGCCTCATCAACTTCCTGAAACACTTCGCGCGCCGGGGCGAAGGCCTCGGCGAGGTCGCGCCCCATTCCAACTGACTGACTTCCCTGACCGGGGAAAACAAAGGCTTGCACAGGCATGACTTCCATCCACACTGACTATGGTTCTTGGGTTCACCCGCGTGATGCGGGCTGGGGCGGACAGTGTCAATCACCATCACGCCCGGCGCGGAGCAGGTGGCCTGCCAGCAGCAGCACATCCCACGGCAGGGCCGCGACCTCACGCAGGCGCCACAACCACCGCTTGCTCCAGCGCCGCGCGGCGGGCACGGGCGGCGGCGGCACGCGCACCACCGGCCAGCCCATCATGCGCATGAGCACAAGGCAGCGCGGCAGGTGGTAGGCGCTGCTGGCCACCGCCACCGGCCCCACATGCCCGCGCTGGCGCAAGAGCCGCGTGCAGGCAATGACGGAGGCCAGCGTGTCGGGGGCCGTATCCTCCACCAGCAGTGCATCAGGAGGCACGCCCGCCGCGCCGAGCAGCGTGGCCATGACCCTTCCCTCCCGCAAGCCGGAAGGGTGGGCGGGACCACCGGTTGGAACATACAGCACCGGGGCATGGGTCTCGCCAAAGGCATGGGCCGCGGCCAGCCGCAGCCACAACGTGACCCCCGGTGCGCCATCGGGTCGCAGCCTTGCCCCGAATATAACCACGGGCAATACTTGGCCAGCCTGCCTATCGGTATGCAGCATGGCTCAGGCAGGCGCGCGCAGCAGCACCCGGTTGAGCGATTCCAGCGTGGTGAACATCTGCGCCCATATCCTGGCAAAGCGGCTGGCCGAGACGCCCCGCGTCTCCATGATGGCGGCCAGATCGGCCACCGTGCGCTCGCCATCGATCAGCGGCAGGATGCCACGCGCCTGCGGCGGCAGGGCAATGGCGACCTGAAGCGTGCCGAACGCAAAGGGCAGCCGGTCATCGCCCCCCATCATGCGGGCGAGTTCAAGGCCGGGAATCTCGCGCATGACGGGCACGGCGCCCGGGGCAGACGGGTCGGCCCGCACAACCGGCTCGCTGTTACGGCGCACATAGGCCACATGGGTGGCCATGTTGCCCGCCACGTCCTCCGCCACGGCCTGGCGGGCGCGTTCAGGCAGGGCCGCAATCCGCTCGCGCAGGCGCGGGTCGGGCAGCAGCAGGGCGGGGTCGTAGCGGGCGGGTTCCATCAGGCAGGCCGCCGCCAGCCCCGCGCGGTCCAGCAGGGCGTGGAAGGCGGTGATGTCATAGGCCCGGTCACGCGGGTTGAGCAGCAGGTCATACAGCCCCGCGTCGCCCCCGGTCAGGTGATCGCCAAAATTGGTGTTCTGCCGCAGCCAGGCGGTGGCGGGCAGATGCCGCATGACGCGACGGGCCACGTCCAGCCGCCCCTTTGGGGCTTCATCCACCGGGGCGAGACGCTCGAGCGCATCCTGCAGCATGTACACGCCCGTGCGGCCATAAGGCGCATAGACCATCAGCCCCATGCCGCCACCGGGCGCAAGCACGCGCTCAAGGGCCGCAAGCCCGGCATCGGGGTCGGGCAGGTGGTGCAGCACGCCACAGCAGTCGATGTAGTCGAACGGGCCGGGGGCCACCTGCGCGATATCGGTCAGGTCACCGCGCACGAAGCGCATGTTCTCCAGCCCGCGCACCGCGGCACGCTGGCTGACAATGTCGAGTGCCGCGGGCGAACGGTCGAGGCACAGCACCTCCCCCGCTCGGCCGGCCCGCGCCATGTGGGTGGCCAGCATGATCGCGCCATCGCCCGTGCCGCACCCCGCCACCAGCACCCGCAGGGGCTGCGAGCGGGGACGGGTGGCGCCAAACACCCAGTAATCGATCTCACGCAGGTGGCTGGGGCTGCCGATCAGCAGCCTGCCCTTTTCCTCACGCGGGTCGCGGGCGGGATAGGGGTACTGCTCGTACTGGGCAAGCAGCCCGGCATCACGCCCGTCATGCGGGGCGGGGGGAGCACTTTCATCGCGGGTCATGACGGGTCTCAGCGCGGCAGCAGCTTGCCGCGCTGCCAGGCCTCGGCGGCCTCTTCGGCACTCATGTCCTCGAAGCGCATGGCATGGTCGAGCGCGCTGACCACCTTGTTGCCCAGCGTCAGTTCATCAAGCTCGTCGAGCAGGTCGCTGTCCATGTCGCCACGAATGGCGGAACGCAGCAGGATGCGGGCTTCCTGCTCCGCGCCATAGCTGGCCTTGGGGTCATCGAGTGCGAGCAGCTTCTGGCCGTAATGCACGAAGGAAGGCTGCCAGGCGGGAATGATCTCGGGCAGGCTGCCCTCAAGCACCTGTGCCGCGTGGTCATGGGCCTCCGCGTCGGGGCGGGCGGCGATGGTGTAGCCTGCCTCGGTCAGGTTATAGGCGGCCACGACCTGACGCACCCGGTCGAGCACAGAGGCGGGGGTCACGATCTCGCGGCTGACGGGGCAGTCCGCCGCGGCAAGCCCGGCCACCGAGGTCACGCCCGTGGCAGCGGCCTCGGGCACGCCCCAGCCGAAGGCGGGGCGATAAAGCTGGCCGAAGGCTTCCATGCCCAGTTCGGGGGCTACGAAGGCAGCATCGACATCAGGCAGCCAGGCCGAGACAAACAGGTCCACATCGCCACGGCGCATGTGCTCGATCATCTCCGCGCGCGGGGCAATGACGTATTCGATTTCCAGCTCGTAGGCTTCAAGCACGCGGGCAACGGCGGCGGCGGTGGCCTGCTGCACGGATTCATCGAGGTGCCCGAGGGTCACGGTGGTCATGTAGTTTCACTCCTTGGTGGGGCCGTGCCCGGCCTGTCAGCCCTGCTGCTGGGGAATCTGCGCCGCCTGCCCGGTCCGGACCGGCGCCTTGCGCGGGGGATGGGCGGATGCAACGGCATAGTCAAATACGACAGTAGTGACGATATAGGGTGCCGCGAATTTCTTGAAGGCTTCATGCGCCGGATCGAAATAGGCCGGGTCGGTCACGACCGGGCGGCCCACGTAATAATTGCGATCCCCCTCCGAGCGGAAGGTGACCACGAAGGCCTGCTGCAGCCCCTCATCCACGCCCTCGCCGCTGATCTGGGCGCCGGTCTCGATCGAGACCACCACGGGCGAGCCGTCCTCGCGGCGCGATGTACGGGCCAGCGCCATGAAGCGGCTGACCACCTCGGCGCGCTGCGCATCGGTGATGGTCGGCAGGAAGCGGAACAGCACGATATGGCGCACAAGGCCGCGATGGAAACCCGGCGCGGTAAAGCGCAGCAGCCCCGTCTGGGAGGCCATGAGCCGCTCGGCGCGCGTGGCATCGCTGACCGGCGGCTCGGCAGGCGCCTGCGCCGTGCTGGCCGGAGCCGAAGCGGGCGCCCCGGCGGTTGCCGGGACCGCAGGCGGCGGAGCCTGAACCGGCGCCACAGGCGTGGCCGGGGCTGCTGTCGGGGCCGGAACAGGCGCAGCCGGGAGTGGCGCCTGAACCGGGGCCACGGCGGCATCCGGGGCGGGCGTTGCGGGCGCGTCATCCGCCCGGGCGGGTCCTGCCATGAACAGCCAGCCCGCCGCGATGATGGCAGCCTGTCCCGCCCTGATGTCACGCACCTTCATTCAGTCTTCATTCCTTTCATGCGGCAGCCATTGGAGGTCAGGCTGCGGCGGTCATCCGCGCGAATTTGCGCTGGCGCATCATGAGCAGGCGGTACACCGCTCTGCTGATCAGCCCGCTCAGCCGCCCGCGGGGCGTCCAGCCAATGGTCTTGAGAATCATGCCTGTAACCCGCACGGCATGGCGCGGCTTGTACAGCCGCAGCGCGCGCGACATGTAGGCCGCGATGCAGCGGCGGTGGTCGTAGGGCACGGAAGCGGGCTCGTTGGTGGTGTGGAAGGCGGAGGCCAGTTCGTCATCCTCGCTTTCCGTCACCCGGCCCAGGGCGATGCGGGTGCGCTGCCATGCGCCAAGGCGCTCGCGCTCCAGGTAGCGGCGCATATGGTCATAGAACAGCTTGAAATGGCGGTATTCATCGGCGGCAATCTGCTTGCATATGGCCCTGAGCAGGGGCTCGTCGGTGGCATCGGCCAGCGCGGTGTAGAAGGAGGACGTGCCCGTCTCGACCATGCAGCGCGCGATCAGTTCCCCCGTGCGCGAGCCGCGGATGGAGGCATCCACCTCAAGGTCGAGGCTGTAGGCCTGCCGGTAGCGGGCGAAGGCGGCCATGTAGTCCCAGTCCGGGTCGGCCAGCATGGCCCAGCGTCCCAGCGCATCGCCATGCTGCACTTCTTCTTCCGCCCAGTTATCCGCCGCGCGGGCAAAAGCGGGATCATCGGCAAAGACATTCTTCAGGTAGCGGGCGTAATCGAGGCCGTTCCGCTCCACGACCGAGGCCGCCTTGATGACGGGTATCATGTCAGGGTCCACCCGTTGCGGGTCGAAACTGTTCCAGTTCATCTGTTCAATGCGCCAGTGTTTCATCGCAACCTGCTCTTGTACTTTTTCTCCATGAAGGCGCGCGCCGCGTGCCATTGATGCGGAGGACATGACACATGTTTCATGTTTACGCCAATCCTGACACCATCGCGCCCCTGTCATTGTGCGGCCAAATCATGCTAGGGGCCTAGCCCGACACCGCCAATAAGAACGACAGATTGGGTCGCCACATGAATATTCATGAATACCAGGCCAAGGCGCTCCTGCGCTCCTACGGCATGCCCGTGCCCGAAGGACATGCCGCCACCACCGCCGATGAAGCCACAGCCGCCGCCAGGACGCTTGGCGCGCCGGTCACCGTGGTCAAGGCGCAGATCCACGCCGGTGGGCGCGGAGCCGGGCATTTTGCGGGCAAGCCCGAAGGCAGGGGCGGCGTGCGCCTCGCCCGCACCCCCGCCGAGGTGGCCGAGGCCGCCCACGCCATGCTCGGTCAGGTACTCGTGACAAAGCAGACCGGGCCTGCGGGCCGCCTCGTGCGCACGCTGTATGTCGAATCCGGCTGCGACATCGCGCGCGAGCTGTATTTTTCCATGCTGGTCGACCGGGTGACCGGGCGCGTGGTCATTGTCGCATCCCCTGATGGCGGCATGGAGATCGAGGAAGTCGCCGCCCGCACGCCCGAGCGCATCTTCAAGGAATATATCGACCCCGCGAAGGGCCTGTGCGACTACCAATCACGCGAACTGGCCGTGCGCCTGGGCCTGAAGGGGCGCGAGATCCGCGCGTTCCAGAACGTGGTGCGCGCGGCCTATAACGCATTCACCAGCCTTGACGCCGCCATTGTCGAGGTCAACCCGCTGGTCGTGACCGGTACTGGCGACCTGCTGGCACTCGACGCCAAGATGTCATTTGACGAGAACGCGCTCTACCGCCACCCCGAGATTGCGAAGCTGCGCGACGAGCACGAGGAAGACCCCCGTGAGCGCGAGGCCGCCGAATACGGCCTGGCCTATGTGGGGCTGGACGGCAATATCGGCTGCATGGTCAACGGCGCGGGCCTGGCCATGGCCACGATGGACATCATCAAGATGGAAGGCGAGGAGCCTGCCAACTTCCTCGATGTCGGGGGCGGTGCGTCAAAGGAACGCGTGGCGGCGGCTTTCCGCATCCTCATCGGCGACCCCAAGGTGCGCGGCATCCTGGTCAACATCTTTGGCGGCATCATGCGCTGCGACGTAATTGCCGAGGCCATCATCGCCGCCTCGCACGAGACCGGGCTGAACGTGCCGCTGGTGGTGCGCCTGGCGGGCACCAATGTCGATCGCGGCAAGGCGCTGCTGGCTGAATCCGGCCTGACCATCATCCCTGCCGATGACCTGGGCGATGCCGCCCGCAAGATCGTAGCCGCCGTCCGTAACGCGGGAGCCTGAAGCCCATGTCCATTCTCGTCAACAAATCCACCAAGGTGATCACGCAGGGCTTTACCGGCGCGCAGGGCACCTTCCATACCGAGCAGGCGCTGGCCTACGGCACCCACGTGGTGGGCGGTGTCACGCCCGGCAAGGGCGGCAGCGTGCATCTGGGCCTGCCGGTGTTCGACACCGTGGCGCAGGCGCGGGCTGCTACCGGGGCCGATGCCTCGGTCATCTACGTGCCGCCCGCAGGTGCTGCCGATGCCATCCTTGAGGCCATTGCCGCCGGCATCGGGCTGATCGTGTGCATTACCGAGGGCATTCCCGTGCAGGACATGGTGCACGTGCGCGCGGCGCTGGAGCAGTCGGGCAGCCTGCTCATCGGCCCCAACTGCCCCGGCATCATCACGCCCGGCGAGTGCAAGATCGGCATCATGCCCGGCCCCATCCACCGCCGCGGGCATGTGGGCATCGTCTCGCGCTCGGGCACGCTGACCTATGAGGCCGTGGCCCAGACCACCGCCATCGGCCAGGGCCAGAGCACCTGCGTTGGCATTGGCGGCGACCCGGTCAAGGGCATGGACTTCACCGATGTGCTCGCCCGCATGATCGAGGACCCCGACACCCATTCCATCGTCATGATCGGCGAGATCGGCGGCACGTCGGAAATCGACGGGGCGGAACTGATCCGTGCCAGCGGCACGCACAAGCCGGTGGTGGGCTTCATTGCCGGCGCCACCGCCCCGCCCGGCCGCCGCATGGGCCATGCGGGCGCCGTGATTACCGGCGGCCACGAGACCGCGAGTGCCAAGATCGAGGCCCTGCGCGAGGCGGGCATCCATGTCGCCCCCAGCCCCGCCGAACTGGGCACGACGCTGGCCCGCGTGCTGGGCTGATCCCCCTTTCCGGCGATGGCCCCATAGGAATAAAAGTGTGGTCATCGCCGGTTTTGTATGGCACAGCCGGAAGCGTTTTTTCCACCACCTGCCAGAGGACCCAAGCCCGATGCCCGATGGGAGCAGCCCGGATACCCTGCCCATGCATGGCACCCCCATGCCCCCCGTCCGCACGGACTGGACGCGCGATGAAGTCGCGGCCCTCATGGCCCTGCCCTTCCCCGACCTGATCTACCGGGCGCAGACCGTGCACCGCGCGCGTTTTGACCCTACGGAAATGCAGATCTCCACCCTGCTGTCGATCAAGACCGGCGGCTGCCCCGAGGACTGCGCCTACTGCCCGCAGAGCGCCGTGCATGAAGATGGCGGCGTCAAGGCCAGCCGCCTGATGGCCGTGGAGGAAGTGCTGAAGGAAGCCCGCGCCGCCAAGGCTGCGGGGGCGGCGCGCTTCTGCATGGGGGCGGCGTGGCGCAGCCCCAAGGAGCATGACCTCGAGACCGTGTGCGCCATGGTCGAGGGTGTTAAGGCGCTGGGGCTGGAAAGCTGCGTGACGCTGGGCATGCTCGACAACAGCCAGGCGCACCGTCTCAAGGATGCCGGGCTGGATTACTACAACCACAACATCGACACCTCGCCCGAATATTATGGCGACATCATCTCGACCCGCACCTTCCAGGACCGGCTCGATACGCTGGAGAACGTGCGCGACGCGGGCATCAATGTCTGCTGCGGCGGGATCGTGGGCATGGGCGAGGACAGCACCGACCGCGCGGGCATGATCGCAACCCTGGCCAGCCTGCCCCGCCACCCCGAGAGCGTGCCGATCAACATGCTCGTGCGCGTGGAAGGCACGCCCCTGGCCGACAGGGCCGAGGCGGTTGACCCGATCGAGTTCGTGCGCACCATCGCCGCTGCCCGCATCACCATGCCCGCCAGCCGCGTGCGCCTTGCCGCAGGCCGCGAGGACATGACCGATGAAGCCCAGACCCTGTGCTTCCTGGCCGGTGCCAACTCCATTTTCTATGGCGAGCGCCTGCTGACCACCCCCAACCCCGCAGCAATGCGCGACCGGCAGTTGCTTGACCGGCTGGGCATGCATACATCCCACAAACAGGGCTGAACCCGACGCGGCCGGGCGGGGACCGGCCGGGGCATTTCCCATGCTGGCTCTTGCAATCCGGCCACGTGCATCACGAAATCTGGAACATGTCCTATACCGTAAAGGAAATCTTCCCCACCCTGCAGGGTGAGGGCGCACAGGCTGGCCGCACGGCCGTGTTC
Source organism: Komagataeibacter melomenusus (assembly GCF_013155395.1). Taxonomy (GTDB): domain Bacteria; phylum Pseudomonadota; class Alphaproteobacteria; order Acetobacterales; family Acetobacteraceae; genus Komagataeibacter; species Komagataeibacter melomenusus. Next base: position 27,139 of record NZ_JABJWC010000019.1, read on the forward strand.
TGCCGCTTTGCAGGCTGCAACCTGTGGAGCGGGCTGGAGCGCGACCGCGCAAAAGCCATCTGCCAGTTCTGTGATACGGATTTCATCGGTACGGATGGCGCAGGCGGTGGCCGCTTTGCCGATGCCGATGCCCTGGCGGACGCCATTGCCGCGCAGTGGCCCGGCCCGGATAGCGCGCGGGCCTTTGTGGTCTTTACCGGCGGCGAGCCCCTGCTCCAGCTTGATGCGGCGCTGATTGCAGCCATCCATGCGCGCGGTTTTGAAGTGGCGGTGGAAACAAACGGCACCCTGCCCGCCCCCGCCGGTATAGACTGGCTGTGCGTCAGCCCCAAGGCGGGTGCCGCGCTGGTGCAGAAAGCGGGGCATGAACTCAAGCTAGTCTATCCCCAGCCCGACCTGCTGCCTGAACAGGTGGCGGGGCTGGATTTCGGGCAGTTCTGGCTTCAGCCCATGGATGGCGCGCACCGCAACCACAACACGGCGGCAGCGGTTGACTACTGCATGCACCACCCGCAATGGCGGCTGTCGCTCCAGACCCACAAGCTGATCGGGATCCCCTGACCATGAGCGTTTCCCCTCCCCCACCCTCCAGGCCCGAGAACGAAGCCGCCCTTGTCCTGTTTTCCGGCGGGCAGGATTCAGCCACGTGCCTCGCCTGGGCGCTGGCGCGGTTTGGCCGGGTGGAAACGCTGGGCTTCGATTACGGGCAACGGCACGCGGTGGAACTGGAATGCCGCGCCACGCTGCGCGATGGCATGGCGCGGCTCAACCCCACCTGGGCGCAGCGCCTCGGCGCAGACCACACGCTCGACCTCGCAGCCCTTGGCACCGTGTCGGACACGGCGCTGACGCGCGAGGCGGAAATTGCGCTGACCGAAGGCGGGCTGCCCAACACCTTCGTGCCCGGCCGCAACATCATTTTCCTCACCTTTGCTGCCGCCCTGGCCGCGCGCCGCGATATCCGCCACATCGTGACCGGCGTGTGCGAGACGGATTATTCCGGCTATCCCGACTGCCGCGATGACACGATCAAGTCCCTGCAGGTGACCCTCAACCTGGGTATGGCCAGCCATTACATCCTCCACACCCCGCTCATGTGGATCGACAAGGCCCAGACATGGGACCTCGCCGCGCAGCTTGGCGGCGAGGCGCTGGTGCGGCTGATCAACCGCGAGAGCCATAGCTGCTACCTCGGCACGCGCGGCGTGATGCATGAATGGGGCCATGGGTGTGGCACATGCCCGGCCTGCCTGCTGCGCAAGGCGGGGTGGGAGCGGTTCATGGCACACAAGCACCATGTTTGAACTGGTCTTCAGCCGCCGCTTTTCCATGGCGCACCGGCTGCTGGCAGGCAGTAGCGAGCGCTGCGCCCTGCCGCATGGGCATAATGAATATGTGCGCGTGCACCTGCGCGCCACAGCCCCCGCAGCGCTTGATGGCCAGGCCAACATGGTCCTGCCCTTCCAGCGCGCCAAGGGAGTGTGGCATGCCTTCATAGACGGGCATGTCGATCACGCGCTGCAACTGGGCGAGGATGATCCGCTGCTGCCATGGTTCCGTCAGCATGAGCCCCGGCGCGCCGCCCGCATCCTGGTCACGCCGGGCGACCCCACGACCGAACTGCTGGCCTGCCTGCTCATGGCCAAGCTGAACGCCTTCCTTGCCGCCGATGGCGGGGCGCTGACCTGTGCCGCCATCGAAATAGAGGAAACGCCAACAAACACGGTCCGCTACACTGGCGACCCGCTTGCGGTCCTGCCACAACCCCGCCCTGCCGCACGGTGCTGGTGGCGGCGCGCGGATACGACCATAGCCGATACCTGATCCCCTTACCCTGAAAGGCCCCGTTTTTTATATGTCAGCACTCGCCCGCTACCGCCAGGAATGGTTCGGCAACATCACGCGCGACACCCTGGCCGGCATGGTCGGCACTTTTGCGCTGATCCCCGAGGTCATCGCGTTTTCCTTCGTGGCGGGGGTGGACCCGGCCGTCGGGCTCTACGCTTCCTTTGTCATCAGCGTGGTCATTGCGTTCACGGGCGGCAGGCCGGGCATGATCTCGGGGGCAGCGGGCTCGGTGGCGCTGGTGGCGGCAGCGCTGGTGCGCGGCCACGGCGTGCAGTACCTGCTGGCAGCCACCCTTCTGTGCGGCCTGCTGCAGGTCGTGTTCGGCATCCTCAAGCTCGACGTGCTCATGCGCTATGTCTCGCGCCCGGTGCGCACCGGTTTTGTCAACGCGCTGGCCATCCTGATCTTTTCCGCCCAGTTGCCGCACATGCTGCATGTGACATGGCACACCTATGCCATGATCGCGCTGGGGCTTGCCATCATCTACACCGTGCCGCGCTTTTTTACCGCCATCCCCTCGCCGCTCATCTGCATCGTGGTACTGACGGTGGTGGCGGTGGCCTACCCCATGCCGCTGCACACGGTGGCCGATCTGGGCCGCCTGCCCGACAGCCTGCCGCATCTGGTCTGGCCTGATGTGCCCTTCTCGCTCGATACGCTGCGCATCATCGCCCCCTACGCCCTGGCCATGGCCAGCGTGGGCGTGCTCGAATCCATGATGACCGCCCGCGTGGTCGATGACATGACCGATACCCATAGCAGCAAGCAGCGTGAATGCATGGGCCTTGGCGTGGCCAACATTGCGGTGGGGATGTTTGGCGGCATCGCGGGCTGCGGCATGATTGGCCAGACAGTTGGCAACCTGCGCTATGGCGGGCGGGGGCGGCTTTCCACCTTCGTGGCGGGTGCGTTCCTGCTGCTGCTGATGGTGGCATTGCGTCCGTGGGTGGCGCAGGTGCCGGTGGCGGCGCTGGTTGCGATCATGATCATGGTCTCGGCCAGCACGTTCTCGTGGGGGTCGCTGCGTGACTTGGCGCACCACCCGCGCACGACAAGCATCATCATGCTGGCCACCGTGGCGGTTGTGGTGGGCACGCATGACCTCGCCGCAGGTGTTGCCGTAGGCGTGCTGCTCAATGGGCTGTTCTTCGCCTTTCAGGTGTCGAACATGCTGTCGGTCACCAATACGCTTTCCCCCGATGGCCAGACACGCACCTATATCGTGAACGGACAGGTGTTCTTTGCATCATCCGACGGGTTTACCGATGCTTTCGACCTGCATGACACTGTTCGCGACATTACCATCGACCTGACCCACGCCCATCTGTGGGACATGACCGCCGCTGGCGCGGTGGAAGAACTGGTGGGCCGGATGAAGGCGCAGGGCATGCAGGTGCGCCTGACCGGCCTGAACACGGCCAGCGCCACGCTGATCGAGCGGCACACAGGGCTGGAAAGCCTGACCTGAAAGAGAGCTGGCAGGAGGGCATGACCCTCCTGCCACGCCAGAGTCAGACCCGCCTGGCCTGTGTCATGCAGGCGGCATGATGGCCGCCTGCGGCCACCGGTCACGGCAGGAAATGAGAGACCCATACCTGCATGGGCCATGATCCGGATATCGCATGTTATCGCCATCCGGAGCCCTGCTGGTCCGATCGGGTCCAGCCTGATCCAGGGATTTACCGCCCTGCCGCCTCATGCCGCGCTGCGGGATGCGCGGTTCATTCCGGCCCTAAGGCTTCGCTGGGGGCTGCGCAACAGGCAGCGATGGCCACAGGGCTGGATCGGACAGTTTTTCGATCGTGACTGCCGCAAGTTCCTGCGGCGTATGCTGGTCAAACCTGAACCACTTCGCCTTGAGATACGTATCCTCCGGGTTAATACGCTCCCTTTCGCGCGTAATGTGCCACGCCGTCACCTTGCGCGGCGATATGAACTCCCCCCAGGCCATCCATCGTATAGCCCTGTGGCGCGCATCGGGCCACCTCCAGCACATATCCGCCGCCACGCAGGTCGAACTGGAAGGTCAGCAGGTCAATTGCATCGGGACCGGGACGCCGGAAGTGGGTCAGTGATCCCCTGAACCCCTGTTGGCGCAACCATGGTACAACGCTGGCCTTCAGTTCACGGTCCATATCCGCGCGGGTATGGGTCATCCGCCTGCCCTCGTGCGTAGAGGGCATGCGCCCTAGTTGCCATCAAGTGGTTATTTCGTGCTTTTTGCCTTGCCCGTGGCCGAAGTCGCGGCAGGCACGGCAAAAGGATCAGCCACTGTAGCCGTGCCCGCAAGCTTGGCCCACTGGTCGGCCGCCGTCGTATCGCCCGCCTGCCGTGCGCTCTGGCTGGCGCGGGCATAAAGCTGGGCCGCGGCCTGCGCATTGCCTGCCCTGGTTGCCGCACGGGCGGCCACGCCAAGGGCGCGGGCCATGTCACGGTAATGCACCTGTGTCTGGCGGATGGTCGCGGCCTGCAACGCATCCTGCCACGCGGTCTGGGCGCTGCCGCCGGTGGCGAGCAGGTTGCGGGCCGCCATTTCCCTGGCATCCGCGCTCCAGCTATCGGGGAGTTTGCCGGTCAGCGTCTCGAAATAGGCCGCGACCGAGGCCAGGGTTGCGCTATCCCCGCTTTCATCGGCAATCAACCCACGGATGAACTGGCCTTTTTCGGCAATATCAGGGTCCTGCGCGCCGGCGGCAAGGGCGGCCTGTTTTGCGGCTTCCGCCTCGCGACCCAGCCGATGCAGCGCACCGGCCTCCACCAGGTCCAGCCCCGTATCATCCGCCGCCTGCCCGCGCAGCGCCACTGCCGCGCGGGTCGAGGTAATGGTGGCCAGCGCATCCTGTGGCCTGTTTTCATCAAGCTGCACGGTGGCCAGGTTATAGCCCGCATCGCCAATGGCCGTGACATCATCACGCGCCACGGCACGCTGGCCTGCCGCGCGGTACTGCTGCTCGGCCACCGCAAGGCGGTCAAGCCCCACGGCATCGCGTCCGGTATCCATGTCCTGCGACAGGGTGCTGTCGGTCGGGGGCGCGGGCTTCTGTGCCCCGCCGCAGGCGGCAAGGGCCAGTGCCAGGCCCAGTGCCGCGTAGTCCTTTTTCATTTTCATGGCTGCACCTTCTGCGCGGGAAGACGGGCATGGCTTTTCTTCACCTTGTTGCCGCTGCCGCCCAGCAGCCACATGCCCCGCATCTGATCGACCAGCTTCTGCAGGCTGCTGGCCGTGGTCTGGGCCTGCACCAGCAGGACCGGCAGTTGCTGGCTGGCATCCTTCAGGTTGCTGGTGATGGCGGGTGTTGCGTTGCTCAGGTCGCCCGTCGCCTTCTGCACGTTGCTCATCGAGGCACTGGCCTTGTCCATCACGGTGGCAAGCTGCTTCTCGATCGGGGTCAACTGGCTGACCGTGGCATCAAGGCTGGTGATCATCTGTTCGGCCTGGCGGATCAGGTCATCATTGGTCATGAGCCGCCCGATGGAGCCCTTGCCCGCATGCATGTCGGTAATGGTGGCATCGAGCGTTGCCATCATGTGCTGGGCGTTATCAAGCACCGGAATCACACGGTCACGGATATCGCTGAAGGTCTGGGTAATGGTATCGGCCGGGTTGGGCGCGTTGGTGGCGCTGAGCACGGCGTAGCTCCAGTCCAGCTTCTCGCCCACGCCACGCGAAATGTCGATGTAGCTCGCCCCCGCCACCACGAAGCGCTTGCGGATGATGGCCGTGCTGTCATGGCGGATATAGGGTTCGATATCGGGGTCGATCTCGGCAACGGCGTACATGCCGCCCGAGGGGTTGATGCGCACCCGGCGCACCGTGCCCGCATGGATGCCCATCACCTCCAGGTCATCACCAACCGAAAGGCCGCTCACCCCATCTTCAGGCAGCACGATGCGCAGCCTGCCCGCGGGCGTGAGCCAGTCGCGCAGCACGCCGGCCTCGATCACCGCGCCAAACAGGATGACCAGGGCGAGCAGAACAAGGATGCCTACCCATTCATCGGCGTAACGGACGCGCACAAGCTGCCGGATTCCGTCTGACTGTTGTTTCTGCACCATTACACCACCCGCAGGGAAAAAAGACCTTCGTCGAGAAGGCGCATGTGGATATTCACCGCCTTGCGATATTCATGCCACGCAGCAGTGGAGCGGACGAACCACAGCACCCCGCAGCCACGGTCGCGCGCGGCGGTCATCGTCTCGAAAAACGGCAGGACCGTCTCTTCTGGCAGCATGTCGGAAATATCTTCCAGTATCAGCAGGTCGGGCCGCCCCATGAAGGCGCGCACGCAGGCCGCCCGCGCCAGGTCCGCGCCTGAAAGCCGGTCCGGCGCGGTAATGGGCAGGCCGGGAAAGCCGAACGTATGCCCAAGCTCGGTCGCGCGCCGGACCACGTGATCGAACGGGTCGGTTGTATGGTACAGGTGTGGCAGCATGATGTTGAGATGCGTGCCGAACAGGCTCAGCCAACTGCCATGGCGCGAGATGCGGCCAATACGCCCGCGCAGCGCGTTGAGCTGCCGGTCATACAGCGTGCTCCAGTCCAGCCCCATGAACTTGATGCTGCCCTGCGTGAGCGGGATCATGCCCGTGCACAGATCGGCGAACATGGCGGCGCGCTCGAAGTCGCGGCAGTCGATCACCGCGCATTCACCCGGCATGATGCGCAGGTTGTAGGGCGCGGGCATGAGGCCACTTTCCTCGAACGAGGGCACGGCATCACGGAGTTCCAGCAGGGGCGCGTTTGCTGCCATGGTCAAAAATCCAGCATGAAGAGGATATTGACCACCAGCACCAGCATGATCCCGCGGGCAAAGCCGCGTGGCATGATGGTGGCCATCGTATCGTTACTGCTTACGGTCAGCCCCGAAATACATGACCCCAGCCCGACAAAGAAACCGACCAGCACGAATTTGAGCGGGATGATGAGGTAATCCCACGTGGTCATGGCGGCCAGCACGTTGAAGAAGAACGTCCAGACCGATGAGGTGATGGCCCCGCTGGCATGCGCCACCACAAAACCCATGAGCAGCGACACGACCGCGAAGATCATGCCCAGCGTAAAACCACCCACCGTAAAGGCGAAGGTGCGCGGCATGACCAGGGCAAGGAAGGGGTCGATGCCACGGGCCTGCAGGCCGCGCACCTCGCCGCCGAGCACCATCATCCCGATCTCGGTCAGCGAGAGCATGCCGCTGCGGCCCATCAGGATGATGCCCACGAGAATGGGCGCGATTTCACGCACCAGCACCGACACCAGGATCGAGCCCGTCATCTGCGCCATGCCGGCATAACCCAGCCAGTACGCCGCCTGCGACACGACCATGAGGCCCGCGAGTGTCGCGGTAATGACAATGCTCAGGAAACCGCCGCCAATGACCTGCCGCAAGGTGGCGCGGAACTCATAGATGACCGGCCTGCGCCATGAATTGGGGCGCAGGCTCTCGCGCAGCGTGCCCCACCCGGCCCCGATCAGCAGCAGCGTGAAACGGACCTGATGGCGCGTCAGCCGCCCGATGGCGGCAAGCCAGGGCGCAAAACGCCCGAGCAGCGTGGCGAAGCGGCCCGTATCCCTGCGGTCCTCTGGCGGGGCCATCTGGGCCAGCACGCTCGATGCCTGCTGCTCGGGCGGCGGGGGAGACGTATCCGTCATCGCCGCCCGGCCAGCACATAGGTGCGCGTCAGCCCCGCGCCGGGAATGAAGAAGCGCCCACGCTCACGGAACAGGAAGTTCTGGCGCAGTTGATGATAGACATCCTCCGTCACCTGGATGGTGCCGACATCAGGCGCGCCCTGCGCCATCATCTCGGCCATGCCCATGGCGTCGCCCCACAGGTTGAAGGCCTGCGGCGCCTTGCCAAGCAGGCCGCCAAAGACGGGGCCGACATCGATGCCGATGCGGAAGACGGGGTCGAGATCCTCCTTCGCCAGCACGGCCAGCGTGCTCTCACGCATCATCAGCGCCGCGTTGGCCATGCGGAAGGCCGCCCCCTTGTCCGGCGTGCGTGAGCAGCCCGCCACGCACACCACGCGATGACCGAGCATGCGGATGGAGAACAGGCCGCACTGCCGGGCGATATCCTGCAGCATGCCCGCCATCGAATCGATGAGCTTGAGGTTGGCCATCGGGTCGTTCTGGGCCGTCATGACCATGTCCGACAGGCTGATGACCATGATGGCCACGGCAGGGAAGAACCCTTCCATACTGGCCAGGTCCTGCGCCGCGGGCTGGCCGTTCATGCCCAGGCTGCCGGGTGCGAGCAGGAAGCCCTGGCTGGGATCATGCGGCACTTCATCGGGCGAGGGCTCGGATTCCAGTTCCTCACGCGCGGCGGCGACCGCCGTGTAATGCTGTGCCGAGAAGCGGGCCGCCGCAACGCCCGCCATCATCTCGACAAAGTGGGAGACCACCTCCGCCCGCGGCGCATCCTCAAGCGTGATGACGCCCACAGGGCCGCTGCTGCCAAGAATGGGGCTGCAGAACAGTGCCTGGCTGCCAAACGAGCGCATGTAGATGCGGTAGAACGCCCCGACCCGCTCATCACCCGCAGCATTCTGCGTTGCCAGCACATCACCATGCGAGACGGCATCGAAAAAGGTCTTGAGGTCGGTGGTGGCCATCTCGAAGCCACCGGAATGCACATCTTGCTGCCGGTCGTAGGAATCGATGCACATCAGCGTATGCCCGTCATGCAGGATGCGCCAGATGGCGGCGCGCCGGGCGTGGGACTGGTCGGCCAGTGTCTCGGTCAGGAGCAGGGCGTTATCTTCGGGGTTGAACAGGTCCGGATAGGTTGCGACCGACTGCAGGGCATGGCTCTCGTAATTGGCCACGGCACGGGACTGCGCGATCTGCGCGCGCATATGGTCGGCCCGGCGCGCCTGCAGGAACAAAAGCAGCCCCAGCCCCGAGGCCAGGAACACCACCAGGACGATGAAGAGCAGGTTCTGCCGCCCATCCGCCATGGCGAACTGCGAGAAATCATCCTCCGGCGCCACGAGCAGCAGCACCCAGCTATCGCTGCCAACGGGCAGGTTGGCGGTAATGGTGACGTAATTCTTGCCCTTGACCTTGACCGTGCGCGCGCCATCGCCATGAACGCGATATTCATCAAACGCCTTGGTCATGACCGGAAAGTGCTGCGGGTCGAGCTTCATTTTGTCAGGATCGCCGCCAGCCGCCGCCTCGGCCTCCCGCATGCCGTGGCCTGCCAGCACATGCCCGTCGCGATCCATCAAGATGGCGTTGCCACTTTCACCAATGCGCAGGGAATTGAGGAATTTGTTCAGGTGCGCCAGCGACATGTTGATGGCATAGACATAGGTCTTGTCATCCTGCCCCTTATAGGGAATGGCCGCCGTAAGCGTGAGCTGGCGGGTCACTTCCACGATATAGGGACGGGTCCAGTGCAACTGGCCTTCCTTGACCGTATCGGCAAACCAGGCATGGCCGCGCGGGTCGTAGCTGCCGGCCGCGGTCTGCCACTGCCTGAGCATCTTGCCATTGGCGTCGCGCAGTTCATGGGTGAAGACGGGCGGCTTGTCCGCCTGCCTGACCAGGGTGGTCAGGGCCACCTGCTGGTCGTTCTCGCCATGTTCAAGCGTGCTGAAATTACCATCGCCATCAGCGATGTAGAAAGACTGGATCTGCGGCACGTTGCGCAGCATGGTGCTGCTGTAGCCCATGAAGATCTTCTGTTCCACCGCGGGCGCGCCATGTTCGAGCATGTCACGCGCCACCACGCTGCCAGACGAGGCGGGCGCAAGGAAGGAATTGACTTCCTTGGCGATGTAATCCTGCTGGCTGACCAGCAGTTCATGCGTCAGGGCAAGGGCTCCGGTGCGCACCGTGCGGTAGGAGTGCCAGCCAAAGCCTGCGATGATGGCAATGATGCCCACCACGCACGCCACGGGCACGCCCACATGCAGCAGGAAACGCTTGACCTGATCGGAAGGGGCAATCGTGGGATCGACAATCTCGTCCGTGGACAATGCTCTCTTCCTGTTCAACACATCAGGGCCAGTGGAGGGGCAAGACTAGACCAAAGCCACCCGAACGGCCACTCCCTTTGTTACATACCCCCTATTCAACCCAGCCACACGGGGTCGGACAGGGCGGCCACAAAGGCCTGATGGGCCTCGATTTCCGCCGTATCGGGCTGCACGCGCACGCTCACATGGCCCGGCGGCCGCGCATAGGTATAGGTTGCGATGCCCCCACCCCCTTCAGCCACCGACAGGCCCAGCCCGCGCTGGCGGCCACCGGTCAGTTCCAGATAGACCTCGGCCAGCAGCTTGCAGTCGAGCAGGGCGTTATGGGTGGTGCGGGCCGAGAGGTCGATGCCAAAGCGGCGGCACAGCGCATCAAGGCTGTTGGGCATGCCGGGAAAACGCTCGCGCGCCATGTCCAGCGTATCGACCATGCGGCCCATGTCGAGTTCGGGCAGGCGGGCGCGGGCGAGTTCCGCATTCAGGAAGCCGAAGTCGAACCGCGCATTATGGGCGACCAGCGGGTCGCTGCCCACGAACTCGAGGAAACCGGGGGCAATCTCGGCAAATTTCGGCTTTCCCTCAAGGTCGGCATAGGTAAAGCCATGCACGCGCGATGCCTCCTCGGGCACATCGCGCTCGGGGTCGATCAGCACATGGAAATTATTGCCCGTGGGCAGGTCGCCCATCAGTTCCAGCGCCGCGATTTCAATCACGCGGTCGCCCTTGAGCGGGTCAAGACCCGTGGTTTCCGTATCGAACAGGATGGAGCGTTTCATACGGGCTTTCTTCCATAGGCCGCCCATGCGGCGGGGCTGGCGTCATGCATGGCGCGCAGCAGGCGCCTGACCTGCCGCAGCGTGTCATGCCGCGACAGCCCGGTTTCAATCACGATATCAGCCCTGCGCCGCCGGGCGGCATCGGGCATCTGGCGGGCCAGCACGGCATCGAGTTGCGCGGGTGTCATCGTGCCACGCCGCAGCACGCGGGCGCGCTGGACGGGGGCGGGCGCGCTGACCACCACCACCTTGTTACAGAGCCGCTCGGCCCCCGTCTCGAACAGGAGCGGAATATCAAGCACCACCCACCGGCACCCGTCACGCCGCGCCCGTTCAAGGAAGCGCGTGCGCGCCGCCCGCACCAGGGGGTGCAGAATGCCCTCAAGCCCGCGCATGATGGCGGGATCACCCAGGGCCGCGCGCCGCAGCACTGCCCGCTCCAGCACGCCATGGCGCACGCAGCCGGGCACCAGCTTTTCAATGGCGGGCAGCGCGCGGCCATGCGGGGCCTGAAGCGCGCGCACTTCGGCATCGGCATCGAACACGCGCAGGCCCGCGCGGCGCAGCAGGGCCGCCATGGTGGACTTGCCCATGCCGATCCCGCCCGTAAGCCCGAGCACCCGCATGGCGTTCAGCCCCCCGCGTGCGCCGCACGCAGGTCGGCATCGAGCAGGGCCTCGACCTCCGGGCCGATGGCAGGCTTCGCGCCAAACCATTTTTCAAACCCCAGCCCGGCCTGATGGATCAGCATGCCCAACCCGTCGACCGTGCGCAGGCCGTGGCGGGCGGCCAGTTGCAGCAACCCGGTCTGGCGCGGTACGTAAACGATGTCGCACACCACAAGCCCGGCATCGGCCTGCGCCAGATCAAGCGGGAAAGCGGCATCATCCGCGCCTTCCATCCCGATCGAGGTGGTGTTGACCAGCAGCGTGCAGCCCACCAGCGCCGCACCCGCGCGCGCCCAGTCGACCACCTCGATTCCCTCAAGCAGGGCTGCCAGCGCCTCGGCACGGGCGCGGGTGCGGTTGGCAACGATCACCTGCACGCCACGATCCAGCAGGCTTGCGGCGATGGCGCGCGCCGCCCCGCCCGCGCCAAGCAAAAGGGCGCGCCCGCCGCGCACTGCCACGCCATGCGCCTCGACATTGGCCACGAAGCCATCACCATCGGTGGAATAGCCCTCGATCTGGCCATCAGCGGCAAAGACCAGCGTATTGACCGAGCCCGATCTCTGCGCCGAGCGGTCAAGACGGTCCACGATGCGATAGGCGGATTCCTTGTGCGGGATGGTGACGTTCACCCCCCTGAAGCCCGCCGCCTGCAGGCCCCTCACCGCCGTGTCGAACGCGCCGGGCTGCACGGGCAGCGGCACGTAGGCGCCATTGATGCTGCCCTGCGCCAGCCAGAAATTATGCATCAGCGGCGAGCGTGAATGCGCCACCGGCCAGCCGATCACCCCTGCAAGCCGGGTGTGCCCGTCAATGCGGGGGCTGCGTTCCATCGTGTTGTTCATGAACGGCGTGTTCCTGCTCAGTGGCCTCGGTGGCGGTAGTCTTCCCAGGCCTGGGGCAGGATGCGCGCCAGCCGCGCGGCCCACCTGGCCTGCCCCTCGGGGGTGGCGATCAGGTCCTGCCTGATCTCGATTTCCAGATAGGGCAGGCCGCGCCCTTCGGCATGCACCGGCACGGTGTAGTCGTTCGCATCCGTCAGCGCATAGGGTTCGTTACTGCCCACCACCAGCCCGTCTTCCGCTGCCAGCAGGTCACGCACGCGCAGGCCGAAGGCGGGGTTGCGGTTGTGCAGCACGCCGGTATGCCACGGGCGGGCCTGGCCGTTCATGCAATCGGTAAAGCTGTGCAGCGAGACCAGCACCACCGGCAGGCCAGCCTCGATCCGCGTGGAAATCTCGCTGCCGATCTTCTGGTGGTAGGGCAGGAAGATTTCCTCCACCCGCCAGCCTTCCGCATCGGCGCTGAGGCCCGCATTGGCGGGCACCGGCGTGCCGTCGCTTTCGCGCACGATGGAGGTGGGGTGCCCCGGCGCGCGGTTGCAGTCTATCACGAGGCGGGAATAGGCCTGCTCGATCAGCACGCAGCCCAGATGCCCGGCCAGAAGGCGGCCGGTTTCAGCCATGCCCAGGTCACAGGCGATATGGCGCGCCCGGTCCTGGGCACTCACCCCCATGTCGCCCAATGCTGCGGGAATGGCGCGGCCCGCATGGTCGCTGACCAGCACGAAGGGCAGCCCCCCTGCCGTGGCCACGCCATCAAGCGCCGACGGGCCGAACTGGATGACCGGCGCCGGGTCGGCCGGGGTCAGCAGACGCGGCGGCTCCTGTGCAAGGGCTGCATGGTGCATTGTGGCGTAACGTCCTCTGCCATGGGCGGGTTGGGTGCCGACATTACAGCCCCGGCCCGCCAAGTGAAAGACCCCGTCGGGGCGGCACGCCGCAACCCCGCCCCGCGCCACGCCGCCTTCGCGCAGGATTGCGGCGCGCCATGATTGTATCTGCCGCGCCGCGCCGGTAGGGTGCGCTGCGCGCAATGGCATCATGCCATGGATGACGCGCCACAATCCTTTTCACACTTGGGGTAGCTGGAACACAGGATGCCGGGGAACGCAAAAACGCTGACGGATCAGGACGCGCACAAGGCGAACGCACAATGGGGCGGGCGCTTTGCCGGGGGGCCTGCGGCCATCATGCAGGACATCAATGCCTCGATCGGCTTTGACAAGGCGCTGTGGCGGCAGGACATCGCGGGATCGAAAGCCCATGCCACCATGCTCGCGAAGACCGGCATCATCTCGAACGAGGACGCCCGGGCCATTACCGAGGGGCTGGACCAGATCGGCCGCGAGATCGCGGCGGGCACGTTCGAGTTCAGCACCGCCCTTGAAGATATTCACATGAATATCGAGGCCCGCCTGTCCGACCGCATTGGCGAGGCGGGCAAGCGCCTGCACACCGCGCGATCGCGCAATGACCAGGTGGCGACCGATTTCCGCCTGTGGGTGCGCGATGCGATTGACGGGCTGGACCAGCAGGCCGCCGCCCTCATGCGCGCCCTTGCCCGCCGCGCGCGCGAGCACGCGGCAACGCCCATGCCCGGCTTCACCCACCTGCAGACCGCCCAGCCCGTGACCTTCGGCCATCACCTCATGGCCTATGTCGAGATGCTGGCGCGCGATCGCGGCCGCCTGAACGACGCCCGGCGCAGGCTCAATGAATCCCCGCTCGGCTCGGCAGCACTTGCGGGCACGTCCTTCCCCATCGACCGGGAGATGACGGCCCATGCGCTGGGCTTCGACCGCCCCACCGCCAACTCGCTCGATGCCGTGTCGGACCGCGATTTCGCGCTGGAATATCTCTCGGCCCTGTCCATCATGGCGATGCACCTCTCGCGCCTGGCGGAGGAAATCGTGATCTGGTGCTCGGCCCCCTTCTCGTTCATCCGCCTGTCGGATGCATTCACCACCGGCTCGTCCATCATGCCGCAAAAGCGCAACCCGGACGCAGCCGAGCTAGTGCGCGCCAAGGGCGGCCGCATTACCGGCGCGCTGGTGGGGCTGCTGACAGTCATGAAGGGCCTGCCGCTGGCCTATGCCAAGGACATGCAGGAAGACAAGGAACCCGTCTTCGCCGCCACCGATGCCGCAACCCTGTGCCTTGCCGCCATGGATGGCATGGTGCGCGACCTCACGGTCAATGAGGCACAGATGCGCGCCTATGCCGGGTCCGGCTTCTCCACCGCCACCGACCTGGCCGACTGGCTGGTGCGCGTGCTCAAGGTGCCCTTCCGCACCGCGCACCATGTGACGGGCCGCCTCGTGGGCAAGGCGGAAGCCAAGGGCGTGGGGCTGGCCGAACTGAGCCTTGCGGAAATGCAGGAAGAGGAAGCGGGCATCACGCAGGACATCTTCTCGGTGCTGAGCGTCGATTCCTCCATCGCCTCGCGCACCAGCCACGGCGGCACGGCGGCCGATAACGTACGGGCACAGGCCACCCGCTGGCTTGACACACTGGGAGCATGAAAATGAACATCCTGACCAACCTGCGCCGGGGCGCGCCCCGCTTCATGCTCATGGTGGCCATGCTGGCCGCCCTGAGTGCCACGCTGGGCGCCTGCGGGCGCATTGGCAACCCGCACAGCCCCAGCAAGGCGATCTACAACAACTACCCCGACAAGGACCGCTAGGACCCGCGCCGGTCAGGCCAGGCTGTCTGGCCCGAAACTGTCGGGCAGCAGGTCGGCCAGCGTATGGACCACCAGCACCGTGCCCTGGGGCGAGATCATGGTGATCTCGGCCTCGGGCGGGGCGAATTCCCTTATCTTCTGGCGGCATCCCCCGCAGGGCGTGCAGGGCGCACCCGTGCCGCCGCACACCACCACGCGCCGGATCGCGCGCGCGCCTGCCGCCACCATGGCGGCTATGGCGCCTGCCTCGGCGCAGGTGCCCTCGGGGTAGGCCGCGTTCTCGACATTGCAGCCTGCGAACACCTGGCCATCCGCGGTCTCGACCGCGGCCCCGACCTGAAAGCGCGAATAGGGCGCATAGGCATGGGCCCGCACGGCCATTGCCGCCCCTGCCGCGGGGTCGTGATCCATCATGGGCCTGTCCTTCCTGTTCTTTCCTGCGTCAACCACCTTGGAAGGGATGCGGCAAGGCGGTATCGTGCAGGCATCATGGCTGATACTCCCCTCCCCTGTCCCGGACAGGACCCTTCCGTCGCCGACCTTCTGGCCGTCCGTCCCGCGCTGTCAATGCACGCCATGGACGGGCTCGTGCTCGAGGACGTGCCGCTCAACGCCATAGCCGATGCGCTGGGCACGCCCACATGGGTGATGAGTGCGGGCACGCTGCGCGCGCGCTACCGCAGGCTGGCCAGTGCCTTTGGCGCGACGGACCGCCCGGTTTCCATCCATTTCGCGGTCAAGGCCAACGACCATCTGGCCGTGCTGCGCGTGCTGGCGGCCGAAGGCGCGGGAGCGGACGTGGTGAGCGGGGGCGAACTGCGCCGCGCCATGGCGGCGGGCATCCCGGCGGGCAAAATCGTGTTCTCGGGCGTGGGCAAGACCGCTGACGAGATGCGCCTGGCGCTGCGCGCGGGCATTTTGCAGATCAACGTGGAAAGTGCCGAGGAACTCGAACTCCTCTCCGCCACGGCGCAGGCCGAAGGGCTTGAGGCGGCGGTTGCCCTGCGCATCAACCCCGATGTCGATGCCGGCACCCACGCCAAGATCACCACCGGGCTTGCCAACAACAAATTCGGCATTCCCTATGACCGCGCGGTTGACCTCTATGCCCGCGCTGCCGAACTGCCCGGCATCCGCCCGGTGGGACTGGCCATGCATATCGGCAGCCAGATCGTGCGCATGCAGCCTTACCGCACCGCCTATGCCCGGCTGGCCGCACTCGTGCATGCCATCCGCGCGCGCGGGCTGGTGGTCGATGCGCTGGATTGCGGCGGCGGCCTTGGCATTTCCTACCGCGATGAAACCGAAGGCGCGCCCGAGGCGCTGGCCGCAGCCATCGAGGCCGAACTTGGCGGGCTGGGCACGCGCCTTGCCATCGAGCCGGGGCGCTGGCTGGCCGGGCCTGCGGGCGTGCTGCTGAGCACCGTCATCCTGCGCAAGCGCGGCTATGACGGCATGCCGCCCTTCCTGGTGCTCGATGCGGCGATGAACGACCTCATGCGCCCCAGCCTGTATGATGCCTGGCACGGTATCCTGCCGCTTTCGGCCAGGGATGCAACCGCCCCGGCCGAGACCGTGCATGTGGTCGGCCCCGTGTGCGAAAGTGGTGACACCTTCGGCCACGACCGCACCCTGCCCCACATGGAGGCAGGCGCGCGCGTGGCCCTGCTGGATTGCGGGGCCTATGGCATGGTGATGAGTTCCACCTATAACGACCGCCCGCTGGCGGCACAGGTGATGGTCGATGGCAATCGCTGGGCCGTGATCCGCCCGCGCCAGCCCGTTGAGGAACTCTGGGCCGCCGACCATGTTCCCCAGTGGGTGGACAAAGCCCTTACCCCCGCTGGCGGAGGCCTATGACCGCCGGGCAGGACATTACCCGGACAGGCGGCGGCCTGCCGCAACGCCTTGCGCGCGCGCGCGGGCAGGCCCGCCGTGCCCTGTGGGCGGAACGCCTGTGGCCGCTCATGCTGCCTGCCGCCAGCACGGCCATGGGGGTGGCCCTGCTGGGGCTGGCGCGCATCCCCCAGCGCCTGCCTGACAGCGTGCATGCGCTGGCGCTGCTCGGGCTGGCCGGTGCCGTATCATGGCGCACCTGGCGGCTGTGGCAGGCCGTAAGCCCTCCCACCCCAACCGAGACCGACCGCCGCGTGGAACAGGCCTCCGGCCTGACGGGACAGCCGCTGCGCACCCTGCACGACCGGCCCGCCAATACCGGCACCCCCGCCGTGCATGAACTGTGGCAGCTGCACCTGCACCGCACGATGGCGGCGCTTGAGCACCTGCGCGGCGGCTGGCCGCATCTGGGCCTGCCCGCCTCAAGGTGGGTGCGCGCCACCCCCATACTGGCCGTGCTGCTGGCTGGCGGCCTTGTCTGGACCGGCCCCCATGCCGCCAGCCGCATCACGGCTGCTTTCCTGCCTGGCATGGATGATGCCGACACCCCTGTCCCGCAGGTCAATGCCTGGATCACCCTGCCCGACTACGCGCCCGGCGCCCCGGTCTTTCTTGATGCCACGCATGCCACTGCCACCATTCCCGCAGGGGCCGTGCTGAGTGTTACGCTGAACGGGCTGGACGGCGCGCCCACCCTGCGCATGCAGGCCAGCCAGTCTGCGCCCGCCATTGGCCCCCACGGCTTTCACGCACTGGGCAAGGATAGCTGGAGTGCCACCGCCCCCCTTCTGGCCAGCGGCACGCTGCGGCTGCGGGGCCGGGGGCGCACGCTGGCGCAATGGAGCCTGCATGTTACCCCCAACCCGCCACCGGATGTGGCCTGGGGCCCCAACCCCGGCAGCAGCGAGGGGGAATGGCGCACCCGCCTGCCCTACCACGCAGCCCAGCCCTACGGCATTGCCAGCCTGCACGCCGAACTGGTCATGCCCGACAGCCCGAACGACATCGTGCGCGTGCCCCTGCCGCTCAACGGCCAGCCCCGCGCGGCTGATGGCGTGGCTACGCCCGACCTGTCAGACAACCCATGGGCGGGCGAGGACGTGACCGGCCGCCTTGTGGCCACCAGCCACAGCGGCACCACCGCCACCTCCGCCCCCGTAAAGCTGCGCATCGGCGCGCGCGCGTTCCATAACCCTGTGGCCAAGGCCATTCTGGACATTCGCAAGCGCCTTGCCCTGCACCGCGAGAACCGGGCGCAGGCCGCGCGCGAACTCGTGGGGCTGGGGCAGGCCGATACCGTGCTGACCCACCATGTCGGCCTGCTGCTGGCCCTGACCAGCACCGCCGCCCTGCTGGGCAACGAGGATGCCAGCGATGAGCCCGCCATTGCCCAGGCCACCGCGCGGCTGTGGTTTCTGGCCCTCGATGTGGAGCACAACCGCCGCGATATTGATGATGAACAGGCAGATTTTGGCGTAAAGGCCGCGCAGGATGCCGTGCGCCAGCAGCTTGAGCACATGCGCGAGATGGGGCCTAAAGGGCAGGATGCCGAGCAGCAGGCCGAACTCCAGCACCGCATGCAGGCGCTCAAGGATGCGATCGCGCGCAAGATGCAGGCGCTGGGCCAGCAGGCCATGCGCGAGCATTCCGCCATTCCCGCCCTGCCGGAAATGACCCTGCAGGGCGAGCAGAATCTGGGCCAGATGATGCAGCAGTTGCAGGATGATGCCGCATCGGGCCGCAATGCCGACGCCATGCAGAAACTCCAGCAGATGGAGGACATGGCCGACGGCATCCGCAACGCCACCCCGCAGGACATGATGCAACTGGCCCAGCAGATGCAGGCCCGCCAGCAGGCGCGTGAACTGCGCCGTGACCTGCGCGACCTGGTCACCCGCCAGGCGCAGCTGCTCGACCACGCCCAGTCGCGCCTTGATCAGGACCAGCGCCAGCATGAACGCGAGGCCGCCAGCCGCCAGACCGACATGGATGAGGATGAAGGCGACCTCTCATCCATGTCCACCGCCGATCTTTTGCGCCAGCTTGGCATAACGCCCCAGGGCGGCACCCCGGCCGCGCCGCAGGCAGGCCCGCCCCCTCCACCAAGCCTGACGCCCGAGGCCCGTACCGCCCAGCAGCATGCCGATCGTGCCGTGCAGCACGCCCTCGCCCGCGCCCTGCATGAACTCCAGCGCGAATTCAGGCAGGCAATGGGCAAGGACATGCCCGCCCTCGACAAGGCCCAGACCGACATGAAGGCGGTGCGCGCGGCCCTTGGCGCAGGCAAGGACCCTGAGGCCGCGGCAGCGGAGAAAAAAGTGCTGGCCGACCTGCAGCAGGGCAACCAGCAGATGCGCCAGTCCATGCGCAGCCAGAGCAGCAGGGGCACCATAAGCGTGCTGCTGCCCATGCTGTCTGATGATGGCAAGGGCAAGGGCGCCCACGGCAGTGGCGGCAACCAGTCCGGCGACCCCGATGATGAGGATGACGAACAGCAGCAGGCCGGTGACAAGGGCGATCGTGACCCGCTTGGCCGCAAGAGCGGCGGCACCCATGCCGGGATGGATAACGACACCCACCTGCCCGACAATGCCAGCCGGGAACGCGCGCGCGAGATCGAGCAGGAACTGCGCCGCCGCGATGCCGACCGCACGCGCCCGCCAGAGGAACTCGAATATCTCGACCGCCTGCTCCGCCCGTTCTGAGAAACTGTTTGAAAACACCTCACCGATAAAAAATGACGAAAGTTTTCGGGCGCCGCCTTTTTCAAAAAGGCGGCGTTCTCAGAAGCTTTTTGAAAAGCTTCACCAAAAACTTTCGTCCGTTTTCTATGGCTTCAGGCGTTGCCTGCGTCGCTGCCCCGCACCGGTATGGCCTGTGTCACCGGGGCCGTGGCGAGGTCGATCGCATCATAGGAAGGTGTGCGGCCTGCCATCTCCGCATCATCGCCAGGCAGAAGCTGGGCATCGGGCAGTTCGCCCTTGGCGCGGGCCTGTATCAGGCGCTCAAGATTTTCACCGATACGGGGATAATCCTCGACCAGCTTGCGGAAGTCGCGCGCGCTCATGGTCATGAAATGCCCGAACTGCAATGACCGGCTGGTTGCCGCCACGCGGCCCTCCTTCAGGGCTTCCTCGCCACCAAGCACGGCGCCTGCCCCAAAGCGCACGTCATGCTTGGGGTAATGGGTCTCGGCCAGGCCCGCGCTGATGAAATAGACCGTGCGCACCTTCTGCCCCTTGCGGTACAGCCGCTCACCAGGCGTGGAAAAATGGATCGACATCTTCATCGCGATGTCATGCAACACGCCATCGGCCACCCCCTCAAAGAGGGGGAAATTGTGGATACGGCTTTCAATACCCGCGCGGATGTTGAATTTCAGCCGGAAATCAAGCTGCTCGCGGCGGTGTTCCACATCGCGGTGCAGTTCGCGGTGCAGTTCCTCGCTCAGCAGCGATTCCGACATCAGGGTGTCGTATTTTTCTTCTTCCAGCCTGAGCGCGATCTGGCGCAGCATCCGGTTTTCCAGCGCCTCGGAATAGCCGTGATAATGCAGCCGCAGGGTCTGGAGCGCTTCATCAAGCAGCTTGCACTGCCGGCCAAGCACCTCGCCCACGATCTCGCTGATGCGCACGCCAAGCGTGGGCTCCATGCGCTGGCGCATGAAGCGCGTGAGCGACAGCGAGACGAAATAGCCGATCATCAGCATCTCGAAACGCTCCATCATGCAGTACATGAGGGGAGTGTCGAAATTGAAGCGATGATGGATGAACTGCGCTATGCGAAAACGCAGCGAAGGCCGCAGCCTGCGCCGCAGGGCACGCACATAGCCAAACCGGCCTTCAAGGCGCGCGCCATCGACCATGGCCTCGGCCGAGCGCAGCAGCGTTTCCATTACCCGGCGCGACAGGCCCTGGATGCGGAACAGGTCGAGCAGGATGGAGCGTTCGCGATTGGCGATCACGATCAGGGCAAGCGTCACGCGCTGGCGGTCGCCAAGGGCCGTGTCAAACGTATTGGCCTGTTCCTCCGAATGGACGCGCCGGTCGAGCACATCGACCACCGTGCTGGTCACGTTGGGGGAAAAGCCGAGTTCGCCCGCCACGTCGCGCGTCTGGTCACGTACTTCGCCAAGGCCAATGGCCAGGATCTGGTGGCGCAGCGCCTGATCGATCAGTGGCAACTGGTCAAGCTTGAGGAACAGCACGAGGTAGCGCAGCGACAGCCCGTTGACGAACAGCGTGATCAGCACGAACCCCGTGGCGATGATGCCGATGAAATGCGCGATGCTGCTCGAGACATGCTCGTTTTCCGTCACGGCCAGCGCCAGTGCCAGCGTAATGGCCCCGCGCAGCCCGCCCCAGACCATCGTGACCTTGAACGGCGTGGGCACCGGCGGCGAGAGCTTGGTAGCAGCTAGCACCGGCAGCATGCCGAACACCACCGCCCCGCGCGCGAGCAGTCCGGCACCGGCAGCCACAAGGATCAGCACGCAGTCCCACTTCGTCATGCCCACCAGCAGGCGCGGCACGAGCATCGACGCCAGCACGAACACCAGCGACCCCGCCCAGAACACAAGCTGCTGCCACAACTCGTTGAGGAAGCGCCAGGTCTGGGGCCGAAAGGTGGACGGACCATAGATGGAAATGGTCAGCCCCGAGGCAGCCGTGGCCACCACGCCGGAAAAACCAAGGAATTCATCGCACACGATATAGGACAGGTAGGGCAGCGCCACCGTCAGCGTCACCTCGGCCGCCGGTGCCGCGCCAAGGGCCGGGATCATCATGAGCACCAGCCGCCCGAACAGCACGCCAATGATGAGCGCACCAATGAACGAGACCAGAAACTCCAGCACCGCCCCGCCCAGCATGATCTTGTGGTGCGAGGTAATCGAGCCGAGCAGGATGGTGAAGATGGAAATGGCCGCTGCGTCATTGAGCAGCGCCTCGCCCTCCACCAGGCGGGTCAGGCGGCTTGCGGCCCCGATTTCCTTGAAGATGCCCGCCACCGCCGACGGGTCGGTCGTGGCCACAATGGAGCCAAGCAGCAGGCACACAGCAAGCGGCATGCCCGCCAGCGGATAGAGCGCGAAACCGATGGCGGCGGTGGAAACCGCAACCGCGACCACGGCCAGCAGCAGCACGGTGGCGGTTTCATGCGCGAGCCTGCGCACGTCAATGCCCAGCGCGCCCTGAAACACCAGTATGGGCAGGAAGATGAGCAGGAACGCTTCGCTGTTAAGCGGGAAGTCCAGCAGCGTTTCCGCAGCGCCATTGAATATTTCCAGATGGCTGTTGCGCAGCACCAGATCGGCCGCACCACCGATCACGATGCCCACGATGGCCAGCAGAACGGTTTCGGACAGTTCGAGGCGGCGGGCAAGCGGCTGGACCGCGCTGACCACGACAAGCAGCACGGCAATCGCCATCAAGATTGCTGCCAGACCCGCTATCTCCATTCAAAATCCCCGCCTTCCGGCCACATCAATATATATAGGCCAACCCTAGTGACCGACCATGAACAGATTATGTCCGTTGCGTATCGGCGCTACAGAATCCGGCGTTATAAACCCACTATCTGGCCGTAAAAGATGTTCCTTCAAGGACCAGAAACGTCAGTATCAATAATGCCACAGAAGCGTTGCATGAACAACACAGCGCCGATCACATTATGTTCCACTTTTTCACAGCGGCCGTTCCGCGCGGGTCGCGGCAAGCCAGGCCTTTACCTGCCCTGCCGGGTCGGGCATGCGGATGAAATCCGATACCGCCGAGACACAGTCCGCCCCTGCCGCAATGCACGAAGGCGCGCGCTCGAGCGTGATGCCGCCAATCGCCACCAGCGGCAGGTCGCCGATGCGCTGCTTCCACATGGTCAGCTTGTCAGTGCCCTGCGGCCCCCACGGCATTTTTTTCAGCCTGGTGGGCCAGACCGGGCCAAGGGCCACGTAATCGGGGCTGACGGAAAGCGCGCGCTCGAGTTCCGCCTCGCTATGGGTGCTGACGCCAAGCCTGATCCCGGCGGCACGGATGGCGGGCAGGTCCGCCGTATCAAGGTCTTCCTGCCCCAGATGGATGTAATCCACCCCCTCCCCGATCGCGATGCGCCAGTAATCATTGAGCACGAGGCACACGCCATGCTGCCGCGCCTGCGCGATGCCTGCACGAATCTCGCGCAGCAGGGCATCTGGCGCCAGGTCCTTGAGGCGCAGCTGGATCAGCCTGGCGCCCGCCTGCCCCAACTCGCCAACCCAGCGGGCTTCATCAACAACCGGATAGATGCGCGAGGGGAGCGGTGCGTGGCTCATAGGACGGCCTGCCCGATAACGGGGGTGGAGGGCACGGCCATGTCGCGTTCTTCCATCGGGTCGGCAATATAGGCCATGCGCCCGGCCTCGACCGCCATGGCGAAGGCGCGCGCCATTTCAGCCGGATCGCCCGCCTTGGCCACCGCCGTGTTGATCAGCACCGCGTCATAGCCCAGTTCCATGGCCTGTGCGGCATGCGAGGGCACGCCTATGCCCGCATCGACCACCATCGGCACATCGGGGAAGTGCGCGCGCAGTGCGCGCAGGCCAAACAGGTTGTTCAGCCCCTTGCCCGAGCCGATCGGCGCGCCCCAGGGCATCAGCACCTCGCAGCCCGCGCGCAGCAGGCGCTCGGCGCCCACCAGGTCCTCGGTCATGTAGGGAAAGACCCTGAAGCCGTCCTCGGTCAGGATGCGCGCGGCCTCGACAAGGGCGAACATGTCGGGCTGGAGGGTGTCGGATTCGCCAATCACTTCAAGCTTGATCCAGTCGGTGCCGAACACCTCGCGCGCCATCTGCGCCGTGGTCACGGCCTCGCGCACGGTGTGGCAGCCTGCCGTGTTGGGCAGCACGGGCACGTCAAGCCCGCGAATCAGTTCCCAGAACGCCTGGCCCGCGCGCGCGCCTGCCGCCTCGCGCCGCAGCGAGACGGTCACCACCCCCGCCCCGGCCCGGCGCACGGCATCGGCCAGGATCTCAGGCGAGGGATACTGCGCCGTGCCCAGCATCAGGCGCGATGACAGTTCGGTGCCATAGAAAAGGGTCATTGCGGTTATCCTCCCTGCATGGGGGCCAGAATTTCCACCTGCGCGCCCTCGTGCAGCGCATGGGCCGGGCGCTGGCGGGCCGCGACAAAGCAGCCATCCACCGCCGTGGCGATGCGGGTGGTGGCGTCATAGCCCATCTCGTCAAGCAGGGCGCTCAGGGTTGTGGCCTGCACGTCATGGCGTTCGCCGTTTACCTGTATCTGCATGGAACGCTCCTAATAAGGGCTGCTCACGCCGCGCCGAACACGATATCGGCCGCCTCCGCCGCCCGCACGGGCGAGAGCAGGAAGCCGTGGCGATACATGCCGTTGATATGGATGAGCCGCCCCTCATGATGCACCGCAGGCATGTTGTCAGGATAGGAGGGGCGCAGGCCGGTGCCGGTTTCAAGGATCTCGGCCTCGCCAAAGGCGGGGTGCAGGGCATAGACCGCACCCAGCATTTCCACCATCGAGCGCAGCGTCATGGGGCCTGCATTCTCGCTCTCGATCATGGTGGCGCCGACCATGTACACATGGTTCGCACGCGGCACAATGTAAATGGGTATGCGCGGATGCAGCATGCGCACCGGGCGGCGCAGCGTGACATCGGGACAGCGCAGCAGCAGCATCTCGCCGCGCACGCCGCGCATGTCGCTCAACTGGTCGCGGGCGGCAATGCCGGTGCAGTCCACCACCCAGTCAAAGCCCGCGGGGTGTTCATCAACCGGCACGTTGAAACGGATCTCACCACCCAGTTCGACCACGCGGGCGGCAAGGGCGGCCAGTGCATCACGCGGGTTGACGTGGCCCTCCCCCGTGAAGAACAGCGCGCGCGAGAAGCGATCGGCCAGGTCCGGCTCAAGCTGCGCGATCTCGGCCTCGCCAATGGTCTCGTAATGCGAGGTGCGCCGACCAAAGCGCATGATCTCGCGCACGTCACGCGCAGGTGCGAGCACCAGCGTGCCATTGCGGTCCACGCCGGGCACGTGCGCATCCCACCAGTCGAGCGAGGCAAGGGACTGGGCAGTGACCTCCGGCGTTGCGGATTCGGCCTCGCACCACGGCGCCAGCATGCCGCCTGCCTTCCATGATGCGCCCCAGCCCACGCGCGGCCCACATTCATGCACCACCACCCGCGCCCCCCGCTCGGCCAGGGTTACTGCCGCCGTCAGCCCCGAAACCCCGGCACCACGCACCAGAACGCGCGGACCCGACCCGTGGGGGAATGCCGTTGGTGCTGTCATGTGCCTGCCGTGCCCCTGTGCCTGTTCAGTCCTGCTGGCGGCGAGTGTGCCAGCGTGCCTGCGCGTGTCTATTCAACAGTAACGGATTTGGCCAGATTACGTGGCTGGTCCACATCGGTGCCTTTGATCAGGGCTACCTCATAGGCTAGGATCTGCACCGGAATGGTCTGCAGGATGGGGGCCACGAATTCATCCACCGTCGGGATCGCCACTACGCATTCCGCGATCTCGCGCAGGCGCGGCGCGCCCGCCATGTCGGTAAATACCAGCAGGCGGCCGCCACGGGCCTTGGCTTCCTGCAGGTTGGACAGCGTTTTTTCAAACAACGGCCCCGACGGCACGGTAGCCACGACCGGCACGGTGCTGTCGATCAGCGATATGGGGCCGTGCTTCATCTCGCCCGCAGCATAGGCCTCGGCGTGGATATAGGTGATTTCCTTGAGCTTGAGCGCCCCTTCGAGCGCTACGGGGAACATCGCCCCGCGCCCCAGATACAGCACGTCACGCGCTTCGGCCACGATCGCGGCCATGCGGCGGATCTCGTCGTGGCGCTCGAACACCTCGGTCGCCTTGCTTGGCAGGTCGAGCAGGTTGGTCACCATGCGCTCTTCCTGGTCGGCATCAATCGTGCCGCGCGCGCGGCCAAAGGCGATGGTCAGGCACGCCAGCACGGAAAGCTGCGCCGTGAATGCCTTGGTGCTGGCCACCGAGATTTCAGGCCCCGCCACGGTGCCCAGCACGGCATCGCTTTCGCGCGCCATGGTGCTCTGCTCCACATTGAGCACCGAGACGATATGCTGCCCCGCCGCCCGCATGCCACGCAGGGCGGCCAGCGTATCCGCCGTCTCGCCGGACTGCGAGATGAGCAGCCCCAGCCCGCCATGGGCCAGCGGCGGGTTGCGGTAGCGCATCTCGCTCGCCACGTCGATATCAACCGGCAGGCGGGCGTACTGCTCGATCCAGTAGCGCCCGATCATGCCCGCATAGAAGGCCGAGCCGCAGGCAGTGATGACGGCACGCGGGATGGCGGCAAGGTCGAACGGCAGGTCGGGCATGACCACGCGGCGGGTGGCGGGGTCGATCAGACGCTGGAGCGTCTGGCCGATCACCACCGGGTGCTCGTGCAGTTCCTTCTCCATGTAATGGCGGTAGCCATCCTTGCCCACCGAGGCCGCGATCAGCGCCGTCAGCCGCACCGGGCGCTCGACCGGGTTGCCCGCCATGTCAAAGAATGCCGCACCGGCGGCCGTGATGACCGCCCAGTCGCCATCATCAAGATAGGCGATGCGGCGGGTCAGCGGGGCCAGGGCCAGGCTGTCGGAGCCGAGGAACATCTCGTTATCGCCAAAGCCCACCACCAGCGGCGCGCCATGCCGCGCGCCGATGACCATGCCGTCATGACCTGCGAAGATCATGGCCAGCGCATAGGCCCCCTCCAGCCGCTTGAGGCATTCATGCGCGGCCTCACGCGGGGAAAGGCCGCGCTGGAGGTGGTAGTCGACCAGCTGGGCAATGGTCTCGCTATCGGTATCGGTCGAGAAGACCTGACCTGCGGCCTCAAGCTCGCGGCGCAGTTCCTCGAAGTTTTCGATAATGCCGTTATGCACCACCGATACGCGCTCCGTGCCATGCGGGTGGGCATTGTTCTCGGTGGGCGCGCCATGGGTGGCCCAGCGCGTGTGGCCAATGCCGGTTACGCCAGGCAGCGGCAGGCGCGCCAGCAGGCTGGCCAGATGGTCGAGTTTGCCCGCCGCCCGGCGGCGCTCGACATGGCCGTGCTCCAGTGTTGCGATACCGGCGGAATCGTAACCGCGATATTCCAGCCGCCGCAGGGCATCAAGAATGACCGGCGTGGCCTGATTGCTGCCAACAACGCCTACAATGCCACACATCAGCCCTGTTCCTTCCTGTTCTTCAGTCGCTGGCGGAACACGCGGGCATAGCCTGCCTTGTCCGCCTGGCGCGCCCGGCCAATGGCCAGGGCATCATCGGGCACGTCATGCGTAATCACGCTGCCCGCCGCCGTAATCACCCCTTTGCCCAACCGCACGGGGGCGACAAGCACCGAATCCGACCCGATGAAGCTCTCGGCCCCGATTTCCGTATGGTGCTTGAACACGCCATCATAATTGCACGTAATGGTGCCCGCGCCGATATTGGCTTTCGCCCCCACGGTGGTATTGCCCAGATAGGTCAGGTGGTTGGCCTTGGCGCCCGCGCCAAGCGTGGTGGCCTTGAGTTCAACAAAATTGCCCACGCGCGCGCCCGTTCCCACATCCGTGCCCGGACGCAGGCGGGCATAGGGGCCGATCTGGGCATCAGGCCCGACCGTTGCACCCTCGATGTGCGAAAACGCATGGATTTCCGTGCCGCGCCTGACATGCACCCCCGGCCCGAACACCACATGCGGGTGCACCACCGTGTCAGGCTCGAACACCGTATCGGCGCACAGGAACACGGTATCGGGCGCCACGAGGGTCGTGCCACCCGCCATGGCGGCAAGGCGCAGGCGGGCCTGCACGCAGGCTTCGGCCTGGGCGAGTTCGGCACGGGAATTGATGCCGCGCAGTTCATCCTCGGGGGCCACGACCGCGCGCACCCTGCGCCCTTCGGCCACGGCGCGCGCCACCACATCGCCCAGATAGTATTCGCCCTGCGCGTTATCGTTATCAATCTCGCCCAGCCAGCGGCGGAAATCGGCGGCATCAGCGCATAGCACGCCCGCATTGCACAGCCCGATGGCGCGTTCGGCGGGTGTTGCATCCGCCCATTCCACAATGCGCTGCACCAGTCCGTCACGCGTGAGCACGCGACCGTAACGCGCGGGATCAGCCGGTTCCATGGCCAGCAGGGCAAGGCCGGTATCATCGCTGCGGCGCTGGGCCAGCAGGGCACGCATGGTGCCCGGCGTAATCAGGGGATTATCACCATAGAGCACTGCCACATCGCCCGTGCCGAACGCGGCCTCGGCCTGGCGGGCGGCATGGCCCGTGCCCAGGCGGTCGTGCTGCACCACGACTGTGTGCGGGGCAGCGAGGGCGGCCACGTCGTCCATGCCTGGCCCGGCTACGACAATAATCCGGTCAAACACTTCGGCTGCATTATCAATCAGGTAGCGCAGCATGGGCTGGCCTGCGAGCGGATGCATGACCTTGGGCCGCTCCGATTTCATGCGCGTGCCGCGACCTGCCGCCAGAATGACGGCGGTCGATAGGGGTGCGGCGGAGGCGGACAGGGCGGTCTCTGTGTCGGTCTTCATGGCAGTGTGCGGGTACTCCGCACCTGACTACCCTGTCAAACCCTTATCGGCGCGGGGACGCATCACTTCGAATGTCCGAGTGCTACGATAGTGCTGCCCAAAAATAACATGCTGATAAAAAACACAAAAATCAGGCACCTCTCATTTTATGAGATCATGCCCTTGATGCGTTTTTTTGAAAAAACAGACCCGTGCCGTCCTGAAGTCATAAAAGTTTTCAGGTGTCGCCTTTTTTTAAAAAGGCGACGTTGCCCAAAAGCTTCTTGAAAAAAGCCTTACCAAAAACTTTTCCTTTTTATCAATGATTTGGCCCCAGGCAATCTCTTATGACTTGCAGGGCCGTGCGCAGTGGGGCTTCCTCAACGCCAGACAGTCAAAGGCGTTCATGATGACATTCTCCCCTTCCCGTCTGGCAGTTTTTGATATGGATGGCACGCTGATCGACAGCCTGCCTGATCTTGCGGCCTGCGCCGACTGGCTTTTGGCGCAATACAACCTGCCGGGCATAACACCCGAGGCCGTGCGCCCGATGATTGGCGATGGCGTGGCCATGCTCGTCAGCCGCCTGCTCGACCATGCCGGTCCCGCCGCCACAAGCATAGACCGTGCCGAGGCCACGGCCCGCTACATGGCCCATTACACCCCCCATTCAACCGATCACACCCGCCCCTTTCCCGGCACGGTCGCGGCGCTGGCGGCCCTGCACGCAGCAGGCTGGCGCATGGCGGTCTGCACCAACAAGCCCGTAGCAGCGGCCCGGCGCATCCTTGAGGTCATGGATCTGGAAAAATGGTTTGTCACTGTAGGCGGCGGTGACAGCTTTGGCGTGCGCAAGCCCGACCCGCGCCACCTGCTGGGCACGATCGAGCAGGCAGGGGGCACTCCTGCCCGCGCCCTCATGATCGGCGACCATCATAACGACGTGGCCTGCGCCACAGGCGCCCATGTGCCGGTCATCTTCGCCCGCTGGGGTTACGGGCGGCCGGAAATGGAAGCCGGGGCCACGGTAGGCGCCGATTCCATTGCCGAAGTGCCGCATCTGGCAGGCGAATTGCGGCCTGCCTGAACTGCCTTATACGTCGAGATTGGCGACCTTGAGCGCATTGCCCACGATGAAGTCACGGCGCGGTTCAACAACATCGCCCATCAGGGTGGAGAAGACCTGCGCCGCGTTTTCAATATCGCCTACCTTGACCTGAAGCAGGGTGCGCATGGCGGGGTCAAGCGTGGTTTCCCACAACTGCTCGTCGTTCATCTCGCCCAGCCCCTTGAAGCGGTTGATCGACAGTCCCTTACGGCCCTGCGCCAGAATCCGCTCATACAGCGAGGCCGGGCCATGGAAGGGATGCGGCGTGCCATCGAGCACAAGGCTGACAGGGCCCGCAAAATCCTTCACCAGCCGCTCATGGCGCTCGGCCAGCCAGCGCACTTCCGCGCTGCGCAGGGTCGTGGCCTCAAGCCGGTAGACCTCGCCCACGCCGCGCACGCTGCGCGCCATTTCCAGCCCGCTTTCGCTCACGGCCACTTTCCACCCGCGCTCGGCCGGCGGCGAGATGGCATCAAGCCGGGCCTGCAGGTCCACAATGCGCTCGGGCACCGTGTTCAGGTCAGGCCGCAGCACGCCCGCAATGGCCGCCTGCTCCAGTATCCACACCGGCACGCGGGCCGACAGGCGTGACAGCGCGCGCGTGACATCGCGGATGAAATGCACGTCCTCGCGCATCGCCTCGCCCTGCACTTCGCGCCCATCGGCATAATGCAGCGCCGCATTGGCCAGCGCCTTGTCAAGCAGGTAGGCCTCAAGGGCCGCGTCATCCTTGAGGTAGCGCTCGTCATTGCCGCGCTTGGCGCGGTATAGCGGCGGCTGGGCGATATACAGGTACCCGTTCTCGATCAGTTCGGGCATCTGGCGGAAGAAGAAGGTCAGCAGCAGCGTGCGGATGTGCGAGCCATCCACGTCAGCGTCGGTCATGATGACAATGCGGTGATAGCGCAGTTTCTCGATCGAGAAGCCACCATGCTCCACGTCGCCCCGCCCGATGCCGGTGCCGAGTGCCGTGATCAGCGTGCCGATTTCAGCCGAGCCGAGCATGCGGTCAAAACGCGCGCGCTCCACGTTCAGGATCTTGCCCTTGAGCGGCAGGATCGCCTGGAAGCGCCGGTCGCGCCCCTGCTTGGCCGTGCCACCTGCCGAATCCCCCTCGACGATGAACAGTTCGGACTTGGCCGGGTCGCGCTCCTGGCAGTCCGCAAGCTTGCCGGGCAGCGAGGAAATATCAAGCACGCCCTTGCGCCGGGTGAGTTCACGCGCGCGGCGCGCGGCCTCACGGGCGGCGGCGGCATCCATCACCTTGGCCACGATGTGGCGGGCTTCCTTGGGGTGGGTCTCGAACCAGTGGGAGATCATGTCGGCCGCCGCCGCGTGCACCACCGGCTGCACTTCCGACGAGACCAGCTTGTCCTTGGTCTGCGACGAGAATTTGGGGTCGGGCACCTTGACCGAGAGCACGGCGGTCAGGCCCTCGCGCATGTCCTCGCCGTTGAGCGCGTGGCTGTCCTTCTTGGTGGCGTTGGCCTCGGCATAGCGGCCCACCACGCGGGTCAGCGCCTGACGGAAGCCTGCAAGATGCGAGCCGCCATCACGCTGCGGAATGTTGTTGGTGAAGCACAGCATGGTTTCATGGAAGCTGTCGTTCCATGTCAGCGCGAACTCGACCTTGATGCCGTTTTCCTCGTTCTGGAGGCTGCCGGTAATGGGCGGGTTCACGATGGCGGTCTTGCCCTGGTCGAGCCATTCCACAAAGGCGCACAGGCCGCCCTCGTAATGGAATTTCTCCTCACGCGCGGGTTCGTGGCGCTCATCACGCAGCACGATCTTCAGCCCGGAATTGAGGAAGGCCAGTTCGCGCAGGCGGCGCTCGAGAATCGGGAACTCGAACTCCACCTTGGCAAAGGTCTCGGCACTGGGCTTGAAGGTGACCTGCGTGCCGCGCGGCTCGCTGCTTTCACCCACCACGCGCAGCGCCTCGTCACGCTCGCCGCCCTGGAAGCGGATGACATGCTCCTTGCCATCGCGCCAGATGCGCACTTCCATCCATTCGGACAGGGCATTGACCACCGCGGCCCCCACGCCGTGCAGGCCACCGGAAACCTTGTAGGAATTCTGGTTGAACTTGCCGCCCGCATGCAGCTTGGTCAGCACGACTTCCGCCGCACTCACCCCTTCCTCATGGTGCATGCCGGTAGGGATGCCGCGCCCGTCATCGCGCACGGTCACACTGCCATCGCCATTGAGGGTGACGACGCAGCCGGTGGCGAAACCGGCCTGCGCCTCATCCACCGCGTTATCGATGATCTCGAAGGCCATGTGGTGCAGGCCCGAGCCGTCATCGGTATCGCCAATATACATGCCGGGACGCTTGCGCACCGCATCCAGCCCCCGCAGCACCGAGATGGATGCCTCATCATAATCAGGCATGGGCGTTACAGTGCCCTTGGCCTCGGCATCGTGTTTCTGATCGGGACTGGATTGATCGGACATGCCGGCAGATGCTCCACAGCGGACAACAACAAAATATCAGAATGCATTATAGCCTCAACTGCCCGGCGGAACCAGCATTCCCCGCGCGAATCAGGTCTCATGGGCAAGATTACCCGCACCCGGCGTCTCGAAGGCGGCATGGCCGCGCAGCGGGGCGAACTGTTCGGCGTCCGTTCCGGTCAGGAACACACCTGTGTTCATGCGGCCCACGGCACGGAACAGGGCCTGCCTGCGGGCTTCATCCAGGTGCACCAGCGGTTCATCAAGCAACAGCATGGGCACCTGCCCCCGGCATGCGGCCAGTATGCGCGCATGGGACAGCACGATGCCCAGCAGCAGCGCCTTCTGCTGGCCCGTGCTGGACTGGGCGGCGGCGCGCCCGCTCACCCGGTCAGCCAGCGCAAGACCGGTGCGGTGCGCGCCAAAACGGCTGCCGCCACGCTGGCGGTCAATACCGCGCGCGTGCGCCATCTGCCCGGCCAGCCAGTCCTCCACGGCCAGCGCAGGCTGCTGGGCCAGATGGGCGGCAATATCACAGTCCAGCTCCAGCCGGGCGGCGGGAAAGCCATCGGCCAGCGCCTGCCCATCGGTATTGAGGCGACTGACCATGTCCATCCGCGCGGCAACGGTGGCCACCGCATGGCGGGCCATGGTGTGCTCGAGGGCGGCAAGCCAGGCGGGATCGGGGTTGCGCTGGGCCAGCAGGCGGCTGCGCTGGGCCATGGCGCGGTCATGGGCTGCGAGTTCACGCGCATGGCCGGGTTCAAGCGCCTGCACCAGCCGGTCGAGAAACCGCCGCCGCCCCCCTGCCCCTTCAAGGAACAGGCGGTCCATCTGCGGCGTGATCCAGACAGCCGAGAAATATTCACCAACGCCATCACGGTTGCGCAGGACCTGCCCGTCCACCCGGAACACCCGGCGCTCGGGCCGCAGCGGGTCGGCGCCCGTTGCAAGCTGCACGGACAGGGCTTCATCCCCGTCCATGCCTTCCACCTGTGCCGCAACGCCCCACAGGCCCGCGCCATGGCGGGGCAGTTCATCCATGCGCGCGCCGCGCAGGCCACGACCGGGCACCAGCAGCGACACGGCCTCAAGCAGGTTGGTCTTGCCGCTGCCATTCGGCCCGGTAATGACCGTAACCGGCTGCGCCGGCTGCCAGGACAGGCGGCTGTAGTTGCGGAAATCCGTCAGCGTCAGCCGGGTTATGCAGGCCATGCCGCCGTAATAAAAGGCGCGCTCAAACGCGCATGGGCATCAGCACGTACAGCGCCGAGGGGCTGTCCACATCGCGCACGATGGTGGGGGCGGAACTGTCGGAGAAGGCGAATTCCACCTCCTTTTCCACCTGGTCGGTAATGTCATTCAGATACCGGGCCTGAAAGCCGATCTCGATGGGCGGCGCGTCATAGGAGACGTGATTTTCATCAAGCTCCTCGGTGGCCGAGCCCTGGTCCTGGCTGGCAGCCGACAGGGTAAGCAGGTTATGGCCCATGCTCAGCTTGACCGGACGCGACCGCTCCTGGCTGATGGCCGCGACACGGGCTACCGCATCGGAGAAGATCTTCTTGCCCACGCGCAGGATGCGGTCATTGCCGTGCGGGATCACGCGCTCATATTCGGGGAAGGTGCCATCGATCAGCTTGGAGGTGAGCGTGATGTTGCCGATGGTGAACTGGATGCGGGTATCGGACAGGGCCACATCGACCTGCTCCGGCCCTTCATCAAGCAGCTTGCGCAGCTCACCCACGGTCTTGCGCGGCACGATCACGCCGGGCATGCCCTCGCTGCCCGGCGGCAGTTCGGTCTCGACGCGCGCAAGGCGGTGGCCATCGGTCGCCACCGCGCGCAGCACCGGACCGGCCTCGCCTTCGGCCACATGCAGGAAAATGCCGTTGAGGTAGTAGCGCGTCTCCTCCGTGGAGATGGCGAAGCGCGTGCGGTCGATCAGGCCCCGCAGCACCTGCGCGGGAATGCTGAATTCATGCGGCAGGCTGCCTGCCATCATGGAGGGGAAGTCATCCACGTCGAGCACATTGAGGCTGGTGGCAAAACGCCCCGCCCGCAGGCCCAGCGGCGCATCGCCTCCGGCATGGTCGAACTCGACCTGCGCGCCATCGGGCAGCTTGCGCACGATTTCGTACAGCACGGCCGCCGGTGCCGTAACCGCGCCATCACGCAGCGTTTCGGCCGCCATGCCCTCGACCACGGCAATTTCCATGTCGGTGGCGGTCAGCGTCATGGCGCCATCAGTGACATTGATCAGCACATTGGCCAGGATGGGGATGGTATTGCGCTTCTCGGCAACGCTCTGGATATGGGCCAGTGCCTTGAGCAGCGTTACGCGGTCAGCCTTCAACTTCATCGGTACGATATCCTCCACATCCCGCAGCACCCGAAAAAGTACAGAACGGGGGAGACCTGTCTAGCAGCCTGAAGCAACAGCGGTAAAGGGGCGCGCGGGGGAAATGCGTCAGGTCTCGAGCATGCGGCGCAGCAGTTCCACGTCCTCGGCAAAGGCAGGGTCCTGGGCCATCAACTGCTCCACCTTGGTCACGCCATACATGACGGTGGTGTGGTCGCGGTTGCCGAACTTGCGCCCGATCTCGGGGTAGGAGCGGCTGGTCAGCTGCTTGGCCAGGTACATCGCCACCTGCCGTGGCCGTGCCACGGCCCGGCCCCGCCGGGCGGAGAACATGTCGGTCAGGCGCGTGTTCCAGTGCTCGGCCACCTTGCGCTGGATTTCCTCGATGGTGACGCGACGGTCATGCGCCTTGAGGATATCGTGCAGCACATCCTGCGTTGCTTCCAGCGTGACGGGGCGGCCAAACAGGTTGGCATGCGCGATCAGCCGGTTGAGCGCGCCCTCAAGCTCGCGCACGTTCGAGGTGATCTTGTGGGCCAGGAATTCCAGCACCTTGGCAGGCACCACAACGCCGGAGGCTGCGGCCTTGGCCTCAAGGATCGAGATGCGCAGCTCGAACGTGGTGGCATGGATATCGGCCACCATGCCGCAGCCAAGGCGGGTGCGCAGCCGGTCCTCAAGCCCTGACAGGTCGGAGGGCGACTTGTCGGCCGAGACCACGATCTGCCGCCCGGCATCGACGAGCGCGTTGAAGGTGTGGAAGAATTCGTCCTGCGTGTTGTCCTTGCCGATGAGGAACTGCAGGTCATCGATCATCAGCACATCGACGGAGCGCAACTGGTCCTTGAACTCGAGCGTGGACTGCGAGCGGATGGCCCCGATGAAGCGGTACATGAACTTCTCGGCCGACATGTAGGCCACCGAGACCTTGCCGCCACGCAGCAGTTCCGCACCGATGGCGTGCATGAGGTGGGTCTTGCCCAACCCCACGCCGCCATACAGAAACAGGGGGTTGAAGCCGGGGCTGGACGGGCGCTCGGCCACGCGGCGGGCGCAGGCATAGGCGAACTCGTTGGGCTTGCCCACGATGAAGGTGTCAAACGTAAAGCGCGGCTCGAGCGGGGCGGCAAGGTCGCTGCGCACCTCGGCCTGGCGCGGGCTTTCCGCCACGGCGGGCGCAGGCATAGGCGAACTCGTTGGGCTTGCCCACGATGAAGGTGTCAAACGTAAAGCGCGGCTCGAGCGGGGCGGCAAGGTCGCTGCGCACCTCGGCCTGGCGCGGGCTTTCCGCC
>NZ_JABJWC010000001.1 GCF_013155395.1 Komagataeibacter melomenusus
GAACCTCTGGGCTCGCCTCAAGGAGTGGCGCGCTGTCGCAACCAGATATGAAAAAACAGCAACGTCGTTCCTCGCGGTCATCCACATCGCTGCCGCAGCAGACTGGATCAAGCCCTAACAGGCCCTAGTCTGCCAGGGTGTAGAAGAGTTTGTCCCCAATTCAGTCGCTGTGCTGATGCTGCTCACGCCAGAGCATCACCTTCAGGTTCTTTCAGGCGCCGGTATGCCACGCCGATTTGTCGCGGCACTGGAAGGAATGACCCTGACCGACGCTGACATTGCAGCGCTGGCAAATGATCTGGACGAAGCCAGTTCCATCGTGTGGGAAAGTTACCGCTCGGTCGGAATCTCACTGGGTCTTCATGACTGCTGGGCTTCGGCCATCAAGGCACCCAACGGCAAGATATCGGGTATTCTTGCGCTCTATTCACGCAACCAGCACAAGGTGGCGGACTGGCCAAAAAAAATCGTATCCGGTGCCGTTCCATTCTGCGGGGTTGTGATCGAGCAGTACGAAGCCAGGCAGCATATTTCGCAACTGGCCAATTACGATCCGCTGACAGGCTTCCTCAATCGTTCATCGCTTCACAAGGTCCTCAAGACCATGATCAGCCAGCCGGGCGATAACCGCTTCGCCGTGCTGCTTCTGGATCTGGATCGATTTCGGGACATCAATGACGCACTGGGTCACATCCAGGGTGATACGTTCCTCAAGGCCATTGCCGAACGCCTGAAGACACTCTGCCGCAGCAACTATATCCTGAGCCGATCTGGTGGTGACGATTTCGTTATCGTTATCCCCAACGCGACAGCTGAAACTGCGGTCAATTTCATAAAAGCGACAACGGAAGCCATGCAGCGTCCCCTTGAGGTCGCGGGCAATCATCTCTCCGCATCCTTCAGTACTGGCATCGCCACCTTCCCAGAAAATGGTCCGGATGGAGAATCCCTGATCAGCCATGCGGAAGTGGCCATGCGGCAGGCCAAGAAGGAAGCACGCGGTAGCTACCGCCTGGTCAGCACGGTCGACACCAAGGAAGCACAGGACCGGCTGGTACTGGGCAGCGCATTGCGGGATGCCCTGGCCAAAGGACTGCTCAATCTGCACTACCAGCCGCAGATCGAAGCCCGGACGGGAGAGATCTATGGCGTTGAAGCTCTATCGCGCTGGAACCATCCTACGCTTGGGAATATCTTTCCCTCCCGCTTCATTGCCGTGGCGGAGGAGACGGGACAGATCGAGGCGATCGGAAGGTGGTCGCTGGAGGAAGCCTGCCGTCAGATCACCCAGTGGGAGCGCGATGGGGTGCATATTCCGGTTGTGTCGGTCAACCTGTCTGCCGGTCATTTCCATAATCGCAGCCTGGTGCCGATGATTGCGGATCTGCTGCGCAAATACGGACTTGCGCCCGAGCGGCTGACGGTCGAGATCACCGAAAGCGTCATGATGGATGAGAGTGACGAGACGATGAACGTCCTCTCCGCCATTCGCAAGCTGGGCGTGGGGCTGTCCATGGATGATTTCGGGACCGGTTTCTCCAGCCTGTCACGGCTGACACGTCTGCCGCTGACGGAAATCAAGATTGACCGTAGCTTCATCATGAACCTTGAAACCGATCCGAATGCGCAGGCTGTCACGACTGCGGTGATCGGTATCGGCAATCGACTGGGCATGACCGTCGTGACTGAAGGGGTGGAAACGGAGGCACAGTACGACCTGCTGGAAAGCCTTCATTGCGATGTGCTCCAAGGATACCTGTTTGCGAAACCGATGTCGGCCACCGATCTGGAAATATGGTATCGCGAGCCACGCAAGCTGATGCCCGCCATGAAAAAAGGCAGTGATAAATAATCCTCCGTATTATCGGTTCTGTCTTGCCTGAAGGTACATAAAATCCTTTGGCAGCCTGTCGGGTTGGCCATTTTGAGGGTCATAAGGTCGAGGTTAACCCGGCATTCTGCCTGAAGCCGTGTCATTTTTTTGCAGTTATATGCGAGTGCAACGAGGGTCCATTCAGTCGTGACTTTTGCAAGGCCACGCAGGCTGAATCTTAGGAAGCCCATGATACTTTTGATATTTCCAAAAACCGGATCCACGGTCTGTTTGCGTAGTCTGTAAAGAGCTCTGGCTTCTGTGATGTCCAGCCTGTCCTTCATGGTAGGCCGCTAGGGCTCAGTTATCCGACGTGGCTCCTTTTCTGCGGGCCGGGGCCGGAAGTTGTAAGGCCTGCGGGCACCGGGCCGTCCAATGGCGACCAGCGGATCAATGCCCTTTTCCCGCAGTTTTTGGACCGCTTGCCCGTTGGCGTACCCGGTATCGGCGAGCACCGTTTTCGGAAGACCGATTGTGTCTTCCATCGACAGCACCGTGTCGGCAAAGGATGGCGCGTTCGCTGACGTGGCGACAACGCCGGTTGTCACGATCAGCTGGCTGCCTTCGGCGCAGACCACGGCCTGGGCATTGTAAGCCTGCCGGAATTCATGGGCGTCCGAGCGCCGCATGAGGCGGCTGTCTGGATCAGTCAGACTGATCTGCCGGTCGGGTGGCGGTTCCTCATCAGGCGGTTTCGGCGCCCGCCCGGCCACGACGCCCTGTTTTCGCATCATAAGCGGCTTTCTTCTTGTAGGCCGGACGTGCCGTTTCAACCTGCTCCCTGGCATCTGCTTCCAGCCGGGCGCAGGCTTCGTTCAGCTTCGCTTTCATCGTTTCCCGTCGGGCAAGTTCTTCTGGCAGGGCCTCGATCCGGTCGTAGCGCACCGAACGGTATTTGGAGGCATCGGCATCGATTTTCGTGCCGTCGATCGATACCACGCCCAGGCGTAACAGTCCGGTCTCGCGCACCAGAAGCAGCACTTATGCAAATGCGGTTTCAATGGCCACCCGGTTCGTCCGCGGGAAAACGGCAATCGTGTCGCGATCCGGATGCAGGTTCGCTGCCACGAAGCGTATGCCGATGTCGCAATATGTCGCCCGCTCAAGGGCAGCCACAACAAAATGCACCATATCATCCAGTTGGAAGCCACGGCTTCAGATCAGGCGGCAGAAGATACGGCTGAGACCGGTCAACGGGATGAAGCTGCTCATCACACCATCTTACAACCTTACCCTTGCACAAGGTACCCCAACTCGACCGGCTGCTAGGGAGGCTTGCGGGTGCAATCCGCTTGCCTCGTGTATCTTGTAACGCTACAAAATGACCATGCCAATAAATAGCGCCATGAAACCAAAAAAAGGCGTCCACGCGTCGATAGCGAGGCCGTAAATGTTCGCATGGAACGGTCTGTGTTGGAGATGATCGACGAGTGGCGTCGCAGGCAGTCTGATTTACCCACACGGCCGGAAGCGGCCCGCCGCTTGATCCAACTCGGCCTTCAAACAGCACGGCAGACGCCGTTATCAGACGTCGGACAGGCCTAAATCTCCCCACGTTCCCACACGACGATTCCCCTCCCAATCTGCGAGGTTGGAAAGGGAATTTGACACTACGTCAATAAATACCCATTTCCAC
Organism: Komagataeibacter melomenusus; assembly: GCF_013155395.1. Classification (GTDB taxonomy): domain Bacteria; phylum Pseudomonadota; class Alphaproteobacteria; order Acetobacterales; family Acetobacteraceae; genus Komagataeibacter; species Komagataeibacter melomenusus. The sequence goes on from NZ_JABJWC010000001.1 coordinate 3,510, forward strand.
GACGAGAACTTGATAACGGTGCCGCACGATGCAGAACGTCGTAGATTGCAGAACGCTATCACGCAGGGAGCAAGGATCGTATGGACACACCATGCGACAGAACGTTCACGGGAACGCCATATCTCTAAGCTGATCGCGGAGCGCGTGCTCCGTCGTGGCAACATCGATCAAATCGAAGCACCACTGGACGGTGATGAAACCTAGAGCGTGGTTGGGGCCGACAATGACGGTCGCCGGATAGGCGTGGTTGCTACTCTGAAAGATGAGGTCTGTATCATTCGTATCATCACGGTTATGGCGCTCCGCTGAAAGAAAGAAATTATGTTCAGAACACTGCCCTCGTGTGAGAAAGACGGCCTGGGGCTGCCTTATGCGGTGACGCTGATTGACACCGCAGAAGAAGAAATTGACGAAACCACCGGGGAAGTGATCGGGGTTTCCGTGCCCGACATGGAAGGGCTTGTTGCTGCGGTGGCAATGGCGCGCGTCTTGATCCCGACAGGCCTGCTGCAGCAGGAAGTCCGTTTCATGCGTGATATGTTGAATCTGGGGTCAGGTAAGATGGCTGAAATCTTGACGATGACCCCGGAATCCTATTCTCGTTGGGAGAACGGCAACCGGGCCAGTGGGCTGACAAGCAGATGCGCATGGTCGTCGTAACCATTTTACGTGAACTTTTCCCCCATTTCAGCGTAGACCCAAAGACCGTAGCGTTGCTCTCGCCACTGAAACCTGTAGTCAATCAGCCCGCCCCCCAGATCCGGATGATTCGACGCGTCTTACCTGCTGAGGTTGCACAAAAGGATGAGTAGGATACGGTTGTTCCCCACGCTACGGCTGCCTGATCCAACGCGGCGTCGAACTTGCGGCTGGCCACATGAGCGATGGCAATATCATCATAAGCAACCCTGTATGCCATTCTGTTAACACGTCCTCGAAACATGCTGTAATATCAGAAAGGCAGAACATCGGGGGCCGGGAACCTTGGCGACAAGACTGCAACATATTGTTGGCTTGGTTGTCGCCGTTCATGCGAACAGCCCGTCGCTCGCGGAAGATGGCAACGAGATCATACCACCTCTGACGAAAACTGGAGGACTTTGCAGCCCGCCAGGAAACTGGATTACGCAGCGTAAAAAGAACATGCATATTCTGTTGACATGCTCAGAATATACAGATTTCGAATTATCGGTTGCAATATTTCCTGCAACGCATGAAGTTTTCATTGTCGGCGTATCTTATATACCGGACTTATCCTGAATTTCGTGTGTTTGGTGCGATGCTGAGGAAGGTGAAGCATCATGTCTCGACGCAAGAAGCCCGTGATTCCTGACGATGTTCTGGAGCAGGTTCTGGCTGGTCGCGTGGTCCGCACGATCTCGGACGTGGCCGTTCTTCTGGGCGATATGAAGAAGGTCCTGACGGAGCGGTTGCACAACGCCGAACTGGACTACCATCTGGATGGCGAGGCTATGGTCAGCCGCCCAAACTGTGGTAATGGCGACGGGCAAAAAACCGTGCTGACGGATGCCGGTCGGGTGCGGCTGGACATCCTACGCGATCGCGCGGGAACGTTCGATCCGCAACTGATTGCGCACGACTAGCGGCGGATTACGCGAGTTCGTATTTCGATTACTCATCAAGCCCTCACACTACAGTTGCATTTTATGGTGAGTTCTGACTCTATGGATCACCATGATTCAGGATTTCATGAATGGCGGGGCGTCAGTTGAAGAGACGCTGGAACTGTGGGCGTTTGGGCTCCGGGCTGCAAAGGAGCGGATTGTACCATTGTTTACGCAGAAGCGTGTTGCGGCTTCTGCGTGCGCCTTCCTTGATGTCCTGATTGGTAACGAACCGCGCAAGACAGGATGGATGCGTGCATAAGCAGCAGGAGATCCTGGTCCGTGGCGGCAACAGGCGCTTCTGGGTCGCGGGCAATGGGATGCCGATGTCCTTCGTGATGTCGTCAGGGACCATGTGATCGGGCATCTGGGCACTGAAGAGGGCGTACTGGTCATTGACGAGACCGGTTTTCTGAAGAAAGGCCAGGCCTCCTGTGGTATGGGGCGGCAGTATACGGGTTCCGCCGGACCGGCACTGGCATCGAAGATGATCGAGCGGTGTCTGGATGCTGGTGTGCCTTTCCGTTGGGTTGCAGCAAGCAGCGTTTATGGCGTGGGCGACGTGGAACGCACGCTTCGCCGGGCAGGAATTGGATATGTCCTTGAGGTCATGGGCAATCACTGGTTCGGATCATGGACACGTGGCCTGTTGATCCGCCGGAACATCGCTGACGGGGACCTTGCCTGTTTTACGACCTGGTGCCCGAAAGGGACAACCACGCAGGAACTGGTAAACGTCGAAGGGACGCGCTGGAGAATTGAAGAAGGGTTCGAGACTGCAAAAAACGAATTCGGTCTCGATCATAACGAAACCCGCTCCTGGCATGGATGGCATAGGCATGTCTCCCTGGTCATGCTGGCCTATGCCGTCATGGCCAGTGTCCGTTACCAGGCAAACTCACTGAAACCGAAAAAACACCGCACAGGACACGACAGTCCTTGTCCGCTGGTCCATTCAGGAAATCAGGCGCCTCGTCGTAAAACTCTCACAACGCAGGTTATCCGTCGCCCACATTCTCAGATGGTCTGTCTTTCGACGAACACATCAGGCCAGCGCTATCCGTGCTCACTCACATTATAAAATGCAACTGTAGTGCTCAGCAGATGTTGCCGGGGAATGTGGAGGCATGGGCCAAATCTCGATGAAAATTTCTACCTCACCCTGATCGGTTCGCTCTGAAACTCAACAAATAAGCCATATGGCGCAAAATAATCAGCAGTCTCGTTGTTTTTATAGAGATATATAAGTAATAAATTCATTTTTACAGGAATGTTTCATCGCGTTAGATAAGAAATGATGGATTAAAAATTTTTAGAAAACTGTTGTTCAGATAAGTGTACAGAATAGGTGCTATTTAAAATAGAATGGAAATCGATTTTTCTGGTCCAGAATATGGAAAAAATGTGGCAATTTTTATTACTATGTCTTAGCAACATTTTGTAACCTGTTGCGGAAGTCATACATTTATGAAACTGATAAAAATCGTCTTGCCCATCATGCCGTTCTGTGTTCTTGCGGCCTGTAGTAATCCACAGCGTCCGGTCCCCTTCGCAATTGAACCTGGCGGCACGCTGTCGGCTGCGACGTATCATGATTTCGCGGTCATGGCGGCCAAAGAAAAGCCGGCACTTACCATTCCCAAAAAGCAGGACATCAAGGCATACCCCGAACCTTCGTGGGTTTATGAATTCTCATCCGATTTCAAACCGGGTGAGGCCCCACTGCAGATCGGTGCATTTACCGCCGAGGCCGGTAATCCCCGCGCGCAGGAAGTGGCAGACCATCTACCCAAGGCCCTGTATGAGAAGATCAACAGCAAACATGGCGTGTTCCCTTCGGTCAGCCTGACCCCCGTGCCGGATGCTTATGTACTGACAGGCTGTGTTACGCGCGTGCAGAAGGGCGACGCCGTTGGCTACCAGATCTGGAACAAATCCCCCGCAACCCAGGTCGAAGCGGTCATAACACGCAATAACGTGATTCTCGGCTCCATCCAGATCAACGCGGTGCAGGCAAATCCCAGCATGCACGGGATCGGTGGACTGATCGCCACCGCTATCGCATCGGGCGTGCAGGGAACACGGTCACAGTTTGTGGCTCAGAGCATGAGCGGTGTCTTCAGGCGTGTGGCCAAAGGTCATCTGACCGGTTTTGAAACCGAGCAGGGCGATGGCACGCGCGGCCGCTCGCTGGGTCTGGAGCCGGATGCCCGTTTCCTGTTTGCCAAGCCCGATGATATCGTCCAACTGAATGATGCCGCAGCTTCTTCTGTTGGCGGTGCAACCGGTATCAACGCGGCCCCGCCTGTCACGGTCGTGCCCGCCAGCGCACCGCTTGCCCCGCCCGCCGTAACACCGGCTGCGGGCACGCCCGTTGTTGCCAACACGACCAGCGTAGTTGCGCGACATTGATCCGTATTTCTCCGGTGCTCGCGGCATGGTGGCGACGGGAACTGGAAAGTATGCGGCCCTGCCGCTTCAGACCGGTGATGGCGTCGTAGGAATGAACGATCCGCTGGGCATAAATTTAACCGATAAGACGGACTAATTCATGTCCGGTGGGACTGTCTATTATCGCGGGCGTCGCTGGTCCTGACGCAAGTTTCTCTATCCGGCAGCCCTATCGCGCAACTGACGTGTTACGTTTGCGTGGCCGTGTCTTTCTCTAATTGACCCCGTTACGTCACCGCCTCGCTTGCGAGGCCTGCCGCCGGGGTCTTCCATGTCCGTCATTTCTCTTCGTTCCGAAGCGGCTGCCCGTGGAGCGCGCATGCTGCGTAACGCACTGGGGGCCGCAATTGCCTGTCATCTCGACGATCCCGCCATCGCCGAGGTCATGCTCAACCCTGACGGACGGCTCTGGATCGACCGTCTGGCAGGCGGCATGGAGGATACGGGCACCCGGATCAATGCGGCCGATGCTGAACGCATCATGCGCCTGGTTGCCCATCATGTCGGGGCAGAAGTCCATCCTGCCTGCCCCCGCGTTTCCGCCGAACTATCGGGAACAGGGGAGCGGTTCGACGGGCTGCTGCCACCGGTGGTCGTAGCACCCTGCTTTGCGATCCGGCGTCCCGCCGTAGCGGTGTTTTCACTGGCTCACTATGTCGCGTCCGCAATCATGACCGACACGCAGGCTGATATCCTGAGTGAGGCTGTCCGCCAGCGCCGGAACATCCTTGTCGTCGGGGGCACCTCGACGGGCAAGACAACCCTGGTGAACGCCCTGCTGGCGGAGATCGCCACCAGTGGTGACCGTAGTTGTGCTGATCGAGGACACCCGTGAACTGCAACGCGCGGCTCCCAAACTTGTCGCGCTGCGGATCAAGGGCGGCGTTGTCACGCTGTCCGATCTGGTCCGGTCGTCGCTACGCCTGCGCCCCGATCGCATTCCGGTTGGCGAGGTGAGGGGAGCCGAAGCCCTCAACCTGCTCAAGGCTTGGGGTACCGGCCACCTTCGGCGTTTGCGATTAGGGTGGATGGTAGTCCGTGTGATGAACCGCGCCGGGATTGGCTGAGACCAATGTTCGCATTCCCCCTCGGTCATGTCGGGTTTCCGGAAGCGAACATCTTGCCCGCGATGTCCGAGAAGAGGCAAAAGTGGCAGCTTCGCTTAGCGCGTAGCAAGCACACAGGCTACTTACGCCTAGAGGGCGTTATGTACTTTCGTGCCTGATTGGTGCAGTAATGAGGGATGACGCCTGCCCGCAAACCGTATCCCTCTGATGTATCAGACGAAGAATGGTCTCTGGTTGTCTCGTATCTGGTCCTGATGCGCGAGGATGCGGAACAACGACATCACGCATTGCGCGAACTGTTCAATGGATTGCGTTACGTGATCCGTTACGGAATTGCCTGGCGCGCCATGCCGAATGACCTTCCACCGTGGTCGGCGGTCTACCAGCGATCCCGTCGCTGGATTGAGGCAGGCTGTTTTGACGCGTTGGTATCTGATCTGCGTGCCGTGCTGCGTATCGCTTCTGGCCGCAGGGCGGAGCCAACGGCCACCATTCTCGACAGCCGGACATTACGTTCGACGCCGGAAAGCGGTTCCCGCGCCGGATATGATGGGGCCAAGCGCAAAAGGGGATCAAAGCTGCATATGGCCGTGGACACGCTGGGCCACCTGCTGGCCCTGCATGTCACACCAGCCAGCCGGGATGATCGCGCCAAGGCGGGACGTCTTGCTGCCGCCATTCAGGACGCGACAGACGAGAGCGTTGAACTGGCCTATGTCGATCAGGGGTATACCGGCGAGAAACCTGTCGGGGCAGCACGGGCCCTGGGGATTACCCTTGAAGTTGTCAGGTTGCCCGAGGCCAAGCGCGGCTTTGTCCTGCTGACGCGCCGATGAGTCGTTGAACGATCTTTCGCATGGGCAGCACGCTGCCGCAGGCTCGTCAAGGATTACGAGCGTTATGCCTAAACCCTCGCAAGTCTCCATGTCATCGCGTTCGCGTGCTTCATGCTTGGAAATGCAGCTATGCTCGCCCAAGGTGCATAACACCTTCTAGTGTCAGGAATGATACCATGCCCCGCATCCGTCACACCACGCTGGCCTGTAGCCCCGGCTGCACGGTGGAAGCCACGCTCGAACTGTTTGGGGGCAAGTGGAAGGCGCTGATCCTGTATCATCTGTTCGAGGACGGGGTGCTGCGGTTTGGCGAACTGCGCCGCCGCCTGCCCAACGTCACGCAGCGGATGCTGACCAACCAGTTGCGCGAACTCGAGGCCGACGGGCTGGTATCACGCACCGTCTTCCCCGAGGTGCCGCCGCATGTAGAATACGCCCTGACCGATCTGGGCAAGACCCTGAAGCCGGTCATTCAGGCACTCAAGACGTGGGGCGACCGGCATGCCCATTCTGTCCAGCGGAACAAAGCTGCTGATTGAGATTGACCGCGAATGTTTGCACAAACCAAAGAGGCAGTGGCTTTAACTTTCCTCGCAATCGAATAATCCATATTGGCAACAACGAGAACGGGAGCCTGCATCTTCTCCGGATGGGCGCTAAAAACGGTTTCCCCGCTGCTGCCCGTAACGGACACCGATTTAGCCAGCACGACACCCGCAATCTCTCCTGAAGTGGCATGGGCTGCGCTATTCAGGCCGAAATCGAGAATATCCTGTGGGCCGATCTGGTCATCTCTCAGATGCCGGGCTGGTGGATGGGTGCGCCGTGGACACGCCTTTGTCGATCCGGCCCGGTTCTTTGAAGGGAAGGGGACTGATGCGACCTATTTTCCCTTCCACAAGGCCAGCCAGTTTCCGGGCATGGCGCCGCGTGCAACGTATCTTGCGCCAAACGTTATGAAGGAACCGGTCGTTGGGTGGACCGTCGCGCGCTACCGTGCCCATCTTGCAGGAATTCTTGGCTTTGTCCTGCCAGGGGCCGCGCTCAATCATGGCACGGATCACAGAGTTTTTTTTCCGGGTAACAGGGAACCGAGAGAATAGCATGAAGACATGGATACGTTGGAGCAGTGCCGGAGTGATCGGACTGGCAGTGCTCGGTGCCGCGACATGGGAACTCATCCTGCGTCCGGAAACTGCATCCCTTCCCGTAGCCGCAGGAACAGGCCCGCACCCTGATCTGCCGCAGCCCGACCATACCCTGTTTCCGACCGTCAATGTCGCGACGCCCATGGGCTGGGCAGAGGGGCAGACGCCCGCACCCGCTCAGGGGCTGGCGGTTACGCCCTATGCGAAGGGACTCGACCATCCCCGATGGCTTTATCGGTTGCCCAATGGCGATATTCTGGTAGCCGAGAGCAACTCGCCCAAAACGGATGTCCAGACACTTAAAAACCGCATCGCGGGGTTCGTGATGGGTAAGGTGGGCGCGGGAGCGGCCAGCCCGAACCGGATCATCCTGCTGCGCGACACCAGGGGCGATGGGGCAGCGGATACCCGCACGGTGTTTCTTGACCATCTCTATTCGCCCTTCGGCATGGCGCTGGTGGGCAATGACCTGTATGTCGCCAACGCCAATGCCATTCTCCGCTTTCCCTATCATGACGGTGACACGCGGATTGATGCGCCGGGCACCAAGGTTGTGGATCTGCCAGCGGGCTACAACCATCACTGGACCAAAAACCTGCTCGCCAGCCCGGATGGGCGTTTCCTGTATGTAACCGTCGGGTCCAACAGCAATGTAGCCGATAACGGGATGGAAGCCGAAGAGGGACGGGCGCGGATCGACCGGCTCGACCTGGGCACGGGAAAGCTGACGCCCTATGCGACGGGGCTGCGTAATCCGAACGGCCTGGCCTTTGAGCCGGAAAGTGGTGCCCTGTGGGTGGCGGTCAACGAGCGTGACGAAATCGGTAGCGACCTCGTCCCCGACTACATCACATCGGTCAAGGAAGGCGCATTCTATGGCTGGCCTTACAGCTATTACGGCCAGCATGTTGATACACGGGTCTCGCCGCAGCGACCCGACCTCGTTGCACAGGCAATCGCGCCGGATTACGCGCTCGGCCCGCATACGGCCTCCCTCGGCATGATCTTCTCCCGCGATGCCACCCGGCTTCCGGATGCCTGGCGCCACGGGATGTTCGTGGCACAGCATGGATCGTGGAACCGCCGCCCCAAAAGCGGCTACAAGGTCATCTATGTGCCATTCGCCGATGGGAAGCCCGCCGGGCCGCCGGTTGATGCACTTACAGGCTTTCTGACGGCCGACGAAGCGCACGTGCATGGTCGGCCCGTGGGCCTTGCGATTGATAATGCGGGCGCATTGCTGGTCGCCGACGATGTGGGCGGCGTCGTATGGCGTGTTTCCCGTAATGCCGCCGAATGAATGGGGTGCAGACCGGCCGCACCCGGCTTATTTCTTTTGGGTCCGTTGAGGGATGACATATGCCGCGCTCCTGACGGACTGATGCCATCAGGAGAGCGGTTAACTGAAAAAGTGGAACCGGCATCATGGATGCCCGTCATTGGCGTGATCAGGACTCAGGTCGTGACTGCCTGGAGGGCATATTTCTTTGCGTCCAGCCCGAGAGCCGTGCAGATCGCCGTGACAACCAGCATATGGTCCTCACGCTGATCCAGCCCCGAGACGGTCACGGCGCCAACCACGCCGGTTTTGTCCAGCACGATCGGGAAGGCGCCGCCATAGGGGGCGTAATCCCGGAGTGATAAACCATAGCGTTCCTCCAGCGTCACGCCCTTTGCTTTCAGTTCAAGCCCGATGGCGTAACTGCTTCGCCGATAGTGATCAACCATGTTGCATTTGCGCCGGATCCAGTCGGTATTATCCGGCGTCGATCCGGGCAGGGCGGCAAAGAACAGGGGGCGGTTGAAGGTCCGGACATCTATGGCGATCGGGGCCCGGTTCGCCTGTCCCCATTCCCGCAGGAACTGGCCCAGTTGCCATGCATCGGCCTCATCAAATGTCGCAAAGGCGAGTTCACGCTCCTGCTGCGCGATCATGCGCAGGTCATCTGCTATGGCCATGCGGCGATTTCCCCATTGGTAAGATCCAGCCCTACGGATGCTTTCTCGCGGGCAGATCGGTTTGCGGCTTCGATAACGGCCATCACGGCCAGGGCCTGGATCGGCGGCACAGGGTTCGGGCCACTCCCTGTCAATGCATCCGCGATGCCGGCGTAATAGCATCGCTGATCGCCCATGAGTGCCGGAATCTCCTGTTCCGATCCATTTCCACCATAGGCAAGAAGCGGGTCGGGATCATGCCCCCAGCCAGCATCGCCGGGTAGCATGCCCGCAAGAAGCTGGGCTTCCTGCCTGTCCGGCCTGCGTTTGAGGATGCTGCCTTTCTCGCCGTGTACGACGAAACGCGGCACCCCGCCTGCAACCAGCATGCTGCCGTGCAAAATCACGCGATGCCGGTCATATTCCAGCACGACATGCGCCCAGTCATCCGACAGGGCACCTTCGCGTTGCATCATCAGGTCGCCATGCACGGCGCCGGGCAGGCCAAACAGGCACAGCGCCTGATCGACCAGATGCGGGCCAAGATCAAACCACAGGCCGGCCCCAGGCGCGCGGCCTTCGCGCCAGCGTTGGCGGATGACGGGCCGGAAGCGGTCGAAATGGGATTCAAAATGCGTCACCCGGCCGATCAGTCCGCCTGCGATCGCATTCTTCACGCTCAGGAAATCACTATCCCAGCGCCGGTTATGGAACACGGACAGCAACCTGTCCTGCCAGGCCGCCAGCGCCACCAGTTCGCGCGCCTGCGCCAGGGTTAGCGTGAAGGGCTTGTCCACGACGACGTGCCTGCCAGCAAGCAGCGCCTGTCGTGCCAGCGGGGCATGGTATTCGTTCGGCGTTGCGATGACGACAAGATCGACATCCTCACTTGCAATGAGGGTTGCAGGATCAGCGTCCACCGCCACGTCTGGCAGGTCGGCATGCACCTTCCCGCTGTTGCTGGATGCGACACGAGTGATCCGCATGCGCGGCTCCGCCATCAGCAGGGGCTTGTGGAATGTCTTGCCCGCAAATCCGTAGCCAATCAGGCCGACACGGATGACGGGAGGAAACTGGCTCATGATCCGATGCCCCCTTCAGGATGTCACGATGAATTCCGGCCGCGCCTGCTCCATGGCGGGGCCAGGCCGGGAGCGGTCCGAATAGACACGGCAGAATTGCGCGAGGTCTGCGACGTGGTGCGGTTCGACATGGCCAAATTTGAGATGATCGGTGAGCAGCCAGGCTTCACTGGCAGCATTGATCATGCTCCGCTTCATGTCGGCATCACGTTCTTCGCCTGCTGTCACCGCTCCGTGGGTGCTGACCGCGCAGGCTCCAAGGATGGCAATATCGGCGCGATACTGGCCCAGTACGGACCGGGCCGCTGCACCGGAGAACAGCCGTTGCCGGGAATCCCATTCCCCACCCGCCAGGATCAACCGGAGTGCTGGCCGTCCCTCTATCCGGCTGGCAATGTCGAGCGAATTGGTGATGACCGTTGCCGGTACTGCCAGTGCTTCGGCCATTGCAAGGGTTGTGCTGCCCGCATCAAGGAACAGCGTGGCCCCGGCCGGAACGGCTGCGGCCGCCGCTTCACCAATCCGTTTTTTCTGCACGGGCAGCAGGCTGGAGCGTGTCGTACGCGGCATGCCGCCAAGATCAATCGACACGGCACCACCATGTGTCTTGCGAAGGCAGCCCTGCTTTTGCAACGCGCACAGGTCGCGCCGGATGGTGTCATCCGACACGCCCAGAACGGCGGCCGCTTCTGACACGAGCAGTTCGCCCGTATCGGTCAGCATGGCCAGCAGGCGCTGTTGCCGTGAAAGTCTGCTCATGTGCGGTCTCTAATCAATACCGCATAAAAACGCAATATAATGCATAAAACCGCAAATTTTGGTTAGGGGTGCATGGCTGCCTGCCCCGGACAATCGCGAATTTCCGGTATGTTCAGGGAAGCAGCAGGAGTTTGCCGATCGTCTTGCGGCTTTTTTATGCTGGCATGGGCGCAGGCGGTATTGGCTAGCGGATAGGTGCCGCCGATGTGGACCGCCAGCCTGCCTTCGATGATCCAGCCGAAAAGCCGCGCCGAATGGGCATGCAGATCACATTGTTCAACAAAATTATCGATAACTGTCGCAAGACCTGGCTTATGGGATAATATTGGCATGGGTTGCGCTCATGGCGTGTCGGCAGGGCGTCGCGTTCCGCTGGGCCATTTTCGGCATGACTGCCTGTGATCCGCAAAACGGTCCGGATTGACCTGATCCAGCACGGGCACGGCAGCCGACCGGCCGTGGTATGTGGCCTGATGGTTTACGTAGATGTCTCCACGTGAAAGATGCAATCCTGACCAATGGAGTGCCGTGATGCCCTATTCATCAATCGAGGATCTGCCGGACCGGGTCCGTCTGCACCTGCCCACCCATGCCCAGGAAATTTTCCGGGCCGCATTCAACAATGCCTGGACCGAATATGGTGCAAAAGGCGAAGACCCCGAGGAAGCGGCCAATCGCGTCGCGTGGGCAGCGGTAAAGCGTAAATACGTCAAGGATGGTAACGTCTGGGTCGCACGCAATGATGCCTGACGGGTGTCACCTGTGGTGTCTTCGGAAGTATTGGATGAACGTATTCCTCGCGTGAACTGGTTAAACAGCGCGGACAGCCGCGTTTTTCGCGGGGCCTGACCGTTACGGCAGACGGACGCTTCCAGCAAGGAATGGCGGCCAGAACGCGCCCGTCCAGTTACGATGCCGATACCCGCGATCCGGCGATGAGAATATCGACAAGGCGCTTCGCACTGGTCTCCCAGCCGGGACCCGCGGCGTAGTTCGAGACCCCCGCCAGGGCACGCAGCAGGTCAACCGGCTCGATATCCGCGTTGATCTCGCCACTGGCAACGGCGGCCGCTACAAGCCCCTCGATCGCACCCTGCAAAACCGTGCCGGACTGGGCGTAGAGCGTGCCCGTGCCGCCTGCCAGCCCGTTGAGGGCAGGGGCGATCACCAGCTTGGCGGCGATATAGTCAACAAACAGCCGCATCCACGCCCGCAGCGCCTCCACTGGCGGATGCTGCGCGGCAAGAACTGGTGCGGCATCGGCAAGGCGGTCGAGTTCAGCGCGATAGACCGCCTCGATCAGCGCGTCGCGATTGGGAAAGTGGCGGTATAGCGTGCCGATCCCTACACCTGCACGCCGGGCGACCTCATCCAGCGGGATATCGACTTCCCCTGCCGTAAACGCGGCCTTGGCCACGGTCAGCAGGTTTGTCCTGTTGCGCTGTCCATCGCTGCGCGGTCGGCGGCGCGGCTTTTTTTCGTCGGTCACCGGTTTCCCTCTTGTTAAACGGAGCAATCCTCCGCATATATCAAACGGAGCTACACTCCATATAACATCCTGCAGGCCATTTCGGCAAAAAACGGATGCATCCTTTCAGGGAGTTTCCCCCATGACACAGACTTTTGGCGCAAGCTCGACAACGGACGATGTCCTCTCCGGCGTATCGCTGAAGGGCAAACGCGTGCTTGTAACCGGCGTTTCTGCCGGTCTGGGCGTTGAAACCGCGCGCGCCCTTGCCGCCCATGGTGCCCATGTGGTGGGTGCCGCGCGCAATCTGGAAAAAGCCGAGCATGCCACCGCGCAGGTGCGTGCGGATGCGGAGCAGGGGGGCGGGCGCTTTGAACTGGTCGCCCTGGACCTGGCGGACCTGGGCAGCGTGCGCGCCTGCGCCGATAAACTGAACGCAACCGGTCTGCCCTTCGATCTGGTCATCGCCAATGCGGGCGTGATGGCAACGCCATTTGGCCATACCAAGGACGGGTTCGAGACGCAGTTCGGCACCAATCATCTGGGGCACTTCGTCCTTGTCAACCGGATTGCGGGGCTGATGCGCGCCGGTGCGCGGCTGGTCAATGTCTCCTCGGCCGGACATCGCTTTGCGGATGTTGACCTGAACGATCCGAATTTCGAGCATACGCCGTACGATCCGTTCATCGCCTACGGCCGCTCCAAGACAGCCAACATCCTGTTTGCCATAGCCTTTGACGCGCGGCACCGTGCACGCGGCGTGCGTGCTGCGGCAGTGCATCCGGGTGGAATCCTGACCGAACTGACACGTTACATGCCGGCAGGCGGCATCGAGGCAATGGTGGCGCGGATCAATGAACAGGCTGCGGCGGAAGGCAAACCGCCATTCCGGTTCAAGACCATTCCCCAGGGCGCGGCCACATCCGTCTGGGCAGGCGCGGAGGCGGAAGCTGATGCGATCGGCGGCCATTACTGCGAAGACTGCCACGTAAGCCCGGTCGTGCCCGATGACCAGCCGATCAGTCTGGTCAGTGCAGGCGTGCGGGCCTACGCGGTCGATCCCGCACATGCCGAGGCCCTATGGGCCAAAAGCGAGGCAATGGTCGGGGAAAAATTCTCCTGAGTCACCCGTAGCCCTGCTTGTGGCATAACGGGCCGAACTGACACCCCGACAGACATTTTACCGATATGGATGGCGCGGACACGCAGGGGGATGGAAAATGTCTCCCTGCGCTTTCGTGCGAGGATATTGAATGCGCCTTGTTGTTTTTGGCCTGCCCCTTCTTGTCGTGATCCTGAACTGGCTCTGGCCGTTGCCGCTTCCGCTGGGGCTGAAGGGGATTGCTGCGGCACTGGTGGTCGTAGCCGCACTGTACCACTACTGGTCCCGGCTGTCCTCGGGTTCGGTCTTTGCGCCCGAATTTCCCCGGCCTGTCATTATCCTGTTTAACTGGGCGTTCGGGGCAATCGCGTTTCTCATGCTGCTCCAGATCGCGCTTGATCTCGGTGCGCTGCTGGTTGCGCTGGTAACGTGGCAGCCGGTGCGTATCCCGGTGGCAGCACGGGCGGGCGTGGGTGGTCTTGCCGGGATGCTTTCCGCCATCGGCGTTGCCAATGCGCTGCGGGTGCCGCCGGTCAGGGATGTGAGCGTCAGCGTTCCCGGCCTGTCGCCAGCGTTTGATGGGTATCGGCTGGTCCAGTTGACCGACATGCATATCAGCCGGCTGTTTCCCGCCAGATGGGCAAGGGCGGTTGTCGAGCGCACCAACGCGGCCGGGGCCGACATGATTGTCGTAACGGGCGATTTCATTGACGGCTCGGTGGCCATGCGCCGTGCCGACGTGGCAGCGCTTGCGGGGCTACATGCGCCGGACGGCGTTCTGGCGATCCCGGGAAACCATGAATATTTCTTCGATTATGGCGAGTGGATGCAGCACCTGTCGGAACTGGGCTTCCACATGCTGCTGAACCGCCATGCAGTCATCACAAGGGCAGGGGCCAGACTGGTCATTGCAGGCGTTACCGACCGGTCGGCGCCCGGACATGGGCAGGCTGGCCCCGATCTGGCTGCGGCCCTTGCAGGCATTCCTGCCGGTGCCCCGGTCGTGCTGCTCGATCACCAGCCCGGGGACGCGCGTGAAGCGGCCGCACGCGGTGTTGCCCTGCAACTGTCGGGGCATACACATGGCGGGATGATTGTTGGCCTCGACCGTCTCGTCGCGCGCGGCAATAACGGGTTTGTTTCCGGGCGCTATGATGTGGGGGGCATGACGCTTTACGTCAGCAATGGCACCGGGCTGTGGCCGGGCTTTGCGCTCCGGCTGGGCAGGCCATCGGAGATCACCCGTTTCAGCCTGCGTGCGGGATAGGGGGAATTTTATCCTGATATGAAAAATTCCAATATCCTATGGCTGGTGTTCCCCGGCCCGGAGCGTTCGATAACTACCCAGAAAATCAACAGTTCTCCCCGGAACCCCGGACCGCCTTTGTCGCCCGACAGGGCGCAAGCCGCGATGACAGATAGAGCCGGTTCATCCGCCGCAATTCGTCAGGCGCACCGGGCGTGGTGGGGGCATCCTTCAGGGTCATGCCCAGCATGACCTTCATGTTGTTCAGAACAACCGCCGCGATATCCCCGGCCACCTGTTCTTCCAGCCCGGGCGCGCAGATGCGCAGGGCCGCCGCAATCCCCGCCAGGGCCTGCCCGCGTGACCGGTCACGGATTGCCGTCCTGTCGGTGCGGGCCTCCATTAGCGCGGGGAGTGATTTCATGCACGGGTAAAGGGTCGCCATCAGGTCAATCAGGACATCGGCCAGCTCTTCCGGCGAAAGATCCGCCGCGCGCTGCGCCAGCATTTCATATTCATCATGCAGGGCCATGATGTGCTGCTGTAGCAGCGTCTCCGCAATGGCCTCCTTGTTGGGAAAGAACCGGTAAAGCGAGCCGATCTTTGCTCCCGCCCGCGCGGCGATCTCGGCCATGGTGGTGGCCTCATAACCGCGCTCCGCCATGAGATCGGAGGCAGCGGCCAGCAGTTCCGCCACCCGCTGCCGCCCGGACGCGCGACGCGGCTGGAGTGTGCCCCGTTTCTCACTTGACGTATTTGAGTTCATGCTCAAATAATACTCCTGCTTGAGTGTATCCTCAATTTTATCAGTTCCGCTCCACCCGGACAACAGTTCCAGAACCCGCAGGCAAGAACCGTCATGATCTCTCTTTCAGCCCCCCACACCGCCCTGATCCTGATCGATCTTCAGAAAGGCATTGTCGGCCGCCCGCTCGCCCCCTTCACAGGGGAGGCGGTCGTCGAACGCTCGAGACAGCTTGCCGCCCGTTTTCGCGCAGCACGCGCGCCCGTCATCCTCGTCAATGTCGCCTTCGCCCCCGATTTCGCCGATGCCGTGCATACCGAAGTCGATCGTCCCTTCACGCCGCCGCCGAGCGGATTTGCCCCGGACTGGACCGACCTTGTCGACGGACTGGCCAAGCCATCGGACCTGTGCGTCACAAAACGACAATGGGGCGCCTTCTACGGAACCGATCTCGACCTGCAACTCAGGCGCCGGGGAATCACCACGGTCGTGCTGGGCGGCATCGCAACGAATATGGGCGTCGAGTCCACTGCCCGCACCGCATATGAGCACGGCTATAACGTGGTGATCGCCACGGACCTGACCGCCACCTTCTCCGAAGAGATGCAACGCTTTGCCTGTGACTGCATTTTCCCGATGCTCGGACGCGTCACGACAGCTGACGCCATTACCCTGGAATCCTGAATCCAGCGCCCTGAACTGCCCCGAATTTACCGGAGAGTAAAACTCTCGGAGGATCAGCCTTATGGCAGGGAAGAAGACATCGCGTTATTCGCCTGAGTTCCGTGAGCGTGCCGTGCGCCTTCTGGACGAGCATCGATCGGGATTATCCGAGCCTATAGGCAGCCTGTCGCGAGATTGGTGGCAAGCCTGGCTGTTCGGACGACAGCCTGCAGCGTGAAGGGCGGCAGGTCGTGCGCTGCACTTTGAGCGCCTGATGCGGCAAATGGGTCTGAAGGGGGGGGGATCCGGGGCAGGAAGGTCATCACGACCCGTCCGGATACGGCACGCCCCTGTCCCGATGACCGGGTCTCCGGTAAATCCAGGGCAGTTCGGTGCAGGTGACCGAGCAGAACTATCTGGGCTTCCTAACCGTGGAAGAACAGGAACGGGTCCAGTTCCAGGCGGAGCAGATTTTTGAAGGGGTCCCCACAAAATCCCCCACACCGGCCTGAAAAACCGTCCAGAAACGACCAAAGCGCCCCGTAGGGCGCTTGGCAATTTCTTGTTTATTTACAAGAAGTTCTGGCGGAGGGGAAGGGCATCATTTATCTGTTATAATATGCTGAAATACATAGATTTCAACATTCCAGATTTATCGCCATACCCGGCATTATACCCATAAAATATTTTCATGATGCCACGCCAACCGCGACGCATGCCGACCTGTCCATAAGCAGCGCCTCTATATAAACCGACACCGCTATCACACCACATGCGCGTCCCACGCTTTGGAAAGGCGCTTTTCTCCCATGCTGGTTCAAAAGAAACATACTCATTGATATTATCATACATGATGTTTTTTAAGTCCCATTGCCAACGGAGAAATTGACACTCCTTTCTCAGAGAAAAATCGTCATCCCGCGCATAGGAAAAGCCATTCATCGCGACAGTCGCATAAATGGTAGAAGCCCGATCCTGTTACATCTGGTCTCAGAAAAGCTTAGCAAATCGATGTTGGAAAAAAGCCATATCGAAGGTTTTAGAAGAACATGAGAAGAACAATCGCTTGCTCTCCGGGAAGGATTCTGCCATTAGGGCAGATACAGTCCTAGTCTACCGATATCGGAAACACCTTCATGCCCACGCGAACAGAATTCAGTCTCCTGCGTGACCGGGCAGGCCTTACGCTCCATCAGGCGGCAGAAGAACTGGGACTGGGAGAGCGGACGGTATATCGTTACGAAAATATGCCCGGTGCGGCGAGCCGCACGGCACTCAAACTGCTACGCCATATCGCCAATGAACGGCTCCGTGCGTTCGAAAAGGAAAGGGTCAACTTCCGCTTCATTGACCTGTTTGCCGGTATTGGTGGTCTCAGGATCGGCTTTGAAGGGATTGGCGGTCGATGCGTCTTCACCTCGGAGTGGGACCGGTTCTCCCGACAGACCTATGCGCTCAATTATCCGGACAATCACGAAATCAGCGGGGATATCCGGCCGTTTGCCGATGATCCGTCGCTGATCCCCGAGCACGATGTCCTTCTTGCCGGCTTTCCCTGCCAGCCTTTTTCGATCGCCGGCGTTTCCAAGAAAAATTCTCTGGGCAGGCCCCATGGCTTCCTGTGCGACACACAGGGAACCCTGTTTTTCGATACGGCCCGGATCATTGCCCATCACCGACCAGCAGCCTTTCTGCTGGAAAACGTGAAAAATCTGGAACGGCATGACAGGGGGCGTACCTTCGCCACCATCATGCACGTTCTTCAGGAAGAACTGGGCTATCATGTCCAGACGCGGGTGATCAGCGCGGCGTCCTGGGTTCCCCAGAAGCGGGAACGTATTTTTATCGTAGGTTTTCGTGAAAAAACGGAGTTTGATCTGGCGTCCTTGGCGATCCCGCCTGCGGAGCAGGGCCCCCGGCTCGGTTCAATCCTTTTGCCACATGATGAGGTGGACCCGAAATACACCCTCACGGAACATCTCTGGACCTATCTCCAGAATTACAAGGCCAAACATGCTGCAGCCGGTAACGGCTTCGGTTTCGGGCTGTTCGGACCGGACGATGTCGCCAGGACGCTGTCAGCCCGGTACCACAAGGATGGCTCCGAGATCCTGATCAGACAGGAAGGCAAACGTCCACGTCGCCTGACCCCGCTGGAATGTGCACGTCTGATGGGGTTTGACCGGGGAGCACGTCGTTTCCGAATCGGCGTTTCGGACACGCAGGCCTATCGCCAGTTCGGAAATGCGGTGGTAGTGCCGGTAATCGAGTTTCTGGCCAACGCGATGAAACCCTATATCCGCTCAGCCCTCGCGCGGCAGTCTGCCGTGCCGGTATGGTCCCAGCCTGATATCCCGGGGCTGCCTCAGGCGCGTCGGCAGGCCGCTGTTGCCTGATATCGTCTCACCCGAACAGCGGAGCCGGATGATGGCTGGTATCCGCGGGAAAGATACGAAGCCGGAAATGGTCCTGCGAAAAGGCCTGCATGCCCTTGGTTTCCGCTTCAGACTGCATGACAGAAAGCTGCCGGGTACGCCGGATCTGGTATTTCCAAAATACAGGGCCGTAATTTTCATCCATGGCTGCTTCTGGCATGGCCATGACTGCCATCTTTTCCGTCTCCCGGGTACCCGCACCGAATTCTGGCGCAGCAAGATCGCGCGTAATCGGGCTGTTGATGCCCGGACCGCCCCCGCATTACGCAACTCCGGCTGGCGCGTCGGAACCGTGTGGGAATGTGCAATACGGGGGAGGGGGCGTATCCCGCTGGAGAAAATCCTCGAAACCTGTGCGTCATGGCTGAGATCGGACGTAACCGAACTGGAAATAAGGGGTAGTAGCGAACGAACTGTCGCGGAACCAGTCCCATCCTGACATAGACCAGCAGCATGAAGCAGGAAGACGCTATGTTAAAGTCTGGCATACATTATTACAGAACTGAGAAATCTATTTTCTGGCGCTACATGTATTCATAAGATCAGGGATGCCAATGTCATCGCAGACTCAACTGGCCCTTGAACAGGCCGCTCCGGACGCCAGCCTTCTGTCACAGCTTTTTGCGGCCTCTGATCAAATCATGGTAAAAAAGCTGCGGAACAATGATAGGGACTGGGCCCGCAAGCGCAGTAAACATCAGGCCGGGGTCTTTATTCCCGTAGAATCCCGGGATAGCGGTTTCTTTCCGCAACTGATGGTCAAGGAACGTAAAAAACCCGGGGCCGCTGAAATCCGTGAGGCTTTTTTCTCGACCGTCTGGCCACAGATCGGTGAGGAACGTACGAGCCATCTGGTGCACTATACCAGCAAAGGCAATGAGACCCATCTGACGGTTCTGCCAAAAGCCGCTTTTGCAGATCTTCTGCCAGCCTCTTTTCTGGTCATGGGACGACAGGAAAAACACGGGCACCGCTTCTATGAATGCCTGACCATTGATTCTGGCAGCGATGATTTTGAACTGCTACGTGACCTGTTCGGTCTCAAGGCTGATTTTGTATCTGACGTGTTTGAACCCGAGAGTATTCGCTCGGAAGAACAGGGAAAGATCCTCGATTTTGCGGGGGAGGTTATTGATGCGTGGTTACGTGGCGAAATCGGGACATTTTCTGCCAGTCGTGCTGTCATACCGGCGACCGTTGACCTCGCACGCGAAGCCCAGGCCATCTTCATGCGGCAGCGTGGCCTGACGAAGATTGATCCCTTTTCCCTTGAAAAACCCGGAGATGATCTGAGAACACTAAGCCGGACTATCGAATGGGATCTTTTCCGCAAACATCAGCATCGGAAATATGCCGTGGATCTCGTCCGCCTCGTAATGGGCGAGACGCCATACAAGCCGTCTCCGGCAGAGGTCATCCGCCGCCTGATCGATAAGCGTCCCGAGATCGACGCACTCATGCTGTCGGCTGGGCAGCAACGGAAATCCCGGGCAGGCTACTCTTATGAGCATCATATTGAAGCCATGCTGCGTGACGGTGGCATTCCCTTTGAGAAGCAGGTCATCCTTGAATCAAAAAAGAGGCCGGATTTCATCCTCCCCAGCCTGGCTTTCGTGGATAGCGGGCGTGCAGATTCCAGAACCGGTCTGATCCTGAGCGCCAAAACGACATTGAGGGAACGCTGGAAGCAGGTGGAGCGCGAAATGGGAGGACGCCCCCTGTTTCTGACGACCGTCGACGAAAACATCGCAGGCAATGCAATCGAGGACATGGCATCTATCGGCGTCAGGCTTGTGATTCCGGAAAGCCTCCTGAAGGCGAAAGAGACCGAATATGCAGGTCATCCCAATGTTATGGAATTCGGGCGCTTTTGCCAGGAATTCATCAAACCGCATTTATCATCTTGGAAGTAATACATTATTTCCTATATATATTACTTGTAGCTCCTCAATGGACATGCTCTGATCTTGCCAACGGAAAACTTACGGACCGGCATCGCAATGCGTTATGGTCGTCTTCTGGATACAAATTTCTGCATCCGCGTAATACGTGATCGTCCAGAAGGTCTGCGACAGAAGTTCAATGATAACGCAGAAGCTCTCTGTATATCCGACGTCGTACTGTACGAACTTCTGTATGGTGCCGAGAAGTCGCAGGATCCTTCACAGGTGCGTCGGGAGATAGAGCACTTCGTCGCGCGTCTTTCCGTTCTGCCGTTTGATGACGAGGCTGCAGCGCACTCGGCAGAAATCAGAGCTGATCTGGAGCGTAGGGGATGCGTGATCGGCTCATACGATCTGATGATTGCCGGACACGCGCGTAGCAGGGGGCTTGTTGTGATAACCGGCAATCTTCGTGAATTCACCAAAGTCGATGGGCTACGGTCTGAAGACTGGACGTAAGTGTAAATTGTTAATATATTAAATATAATTTTTATTATATATTTATTTATATTCCAATAAAGATGGATTGATGACTGACATGTCTTTACTGTCAGAAAGACAGACTGCATCCTATTTTCTGCCAACCCAGAGTGTACTGCATTTATCTTCCATCTTGAAAAATGAGTATCCGCCTTGATCAAGGCTGAACATTGTTTTCATACTTTCAACAATCTTCAATGTGCGTGCCTATATGAGATCCACAACCCGTATTCTCGAACTTTGATACAGTTTTAACCAGGAAACACGTTCCGACCACAGGCATTCCATAACGCCGTATCCTGCAAGCTATCTTTTCCCGTCGAAATCCCTCAGGGATTGTTATATTATAACATTTCATATAAGTTTGGCGGATCATAACCGAATGAAGGGTGTCCGTCATGCACGAAAGGCTTCCGGTAACGGTTCTTTCCGGCTTTCTGGGAGCAGGAAAGACGTCGCTCCTCAACCATGTGCTCAATAATCGTGAGGGCCGCAAAGGCGATGGCAGATAACGAGCGGACCCTGCGGCACGAGATGTGGCGGCGCTATGCGGGTGATGACTGGGCAGCCTTCGATGCTCTTCCCCCAGCGATCCGCAACCGGGTTGCAACACATGCCTATGATGCCTGGTCGGTCAATGTCATGATGCTATGGCAGCATTACAAACGGCTCTATGGGCGCACGATGCGCGCCGAGCAGGCGTTGATCCGGTATCTTGATTATTGCGAGCGGCTGGAGCGGGAAGCATTTGCCTCGCGCTACAGCGAAGCCTACGGCATGACCCTGCCGCATGATGCGGCAGACGTGACCGTGCTGAGATGACACTGGCACCCGAATACCACCATTCTGGCTTTTCAGCTTCCTGTAGCAGCCTGTCGGGCTATCTGGCCTGACGGGTCTGCCGCTTTCGTTGCCAGATCATGATACCCGTTACCACCAGCATGCACACGGCCAGACCCGACAGGCATATGAGAATACGGCCGCCAGGCCCGGCTATCCTGCCGCTATGCCACGGCAACTGCATCTGCATGACCAGATTGCCCGCAGCCCCTTGGCCGGGCATGTCACCTGCCGTGATCTGACCGGTTTTCAGATCCACGGTAACCATGGGACTGCCCAACCCGGAGGGCTCTGTTCCCTGATTGCTGAAAAGATAGAACATGGCGGTTCCACCATCCGGGTCCAGCAGCACTGCGGCGGGTCTCTCGCCGCTGCCATGGGCCTGCACGAAGCCTGCGGCGAGGCCTTCCGCCTGATCAATCGTAACCGGATGGGCCGGGAGCCGTGTGTCCGTCATGGGCGACGCGGTGGGCAGGATGGTCCGGATGACGGGATTGAAGACCTCATCCTCAAGCGCCAGCGCCACCCCGCTTATGGCAATGCCCAGCAGGACAACCCATAGCCAGAGCGAGACGGCCCGATGCAGGTCAAACGTGATCCGTATGGAAGAACGTCGCAGGCCAATCGCCCATGTCTTGCGCCATTGCCGCCAGAATGCCTGCCGCCATGCAGGCTGGTGCAACGGAAAGGTCAGGATAAGGCCGACCACACAGTCAATCGACCACAGCATGGCCGAGATCCCCATGACCCACATGCCCGCCTGGCCCAGATCAAGGGAATAATGAACACGGTATATAAAAGACATCAGCACGCGACGGTTGAAACAGCAACCTTCGGCCGGGCGCATGCCCTGAATGCGCCCCGTGCCGGGATCGAGAAAGATTTCATTTTCAACCGGATCTGTCCTGCCCGCGACCGTTTCGGACGAATAAACCACGATCGCACGCCCCGCAGGGGGGCGGTAGAGCAGGGCGGTCACCTGCGTTTCAGGGCGCTGCAGCTTCAGCCGCGCCAGTAATGCTGAAACCGGCAGGGGATGTGCCGGGGCAGGGGCATGGAACAGGTCAGGATTGAGGACCGCGTCAATTTCCGTGCGGAACACGCTGATACTACCCGTCAGGCCCGCAATGAACAGCACGCCCGACAGCAGCAGCCCCGTATATCGGTGCAGGCGCACAAGGGCCGGACGAACGGTTTTCAGGGTCAGGACAGCCATCATGCATGCCTTGGCACGCCCGTGAGGGCAGGGCAACAAAAGAAAATAAGACGCGTTCGCATATTTGGCCGTCCGGTTTCCCAAACGCCTCGCTGGGACACGACATGCGTGAAAGTCCCGGATTGTATCGAAACATCACAGTGCTATTCTTATATTGATAATGATTATTATATTCATATAAGGAAGGCGCGTGCCCCGTCCGGGTGCTGACGCACGCTGTCAAGGAACCTTCAGGCCGTGGCCTCGACCGATCACCTTCTGGAAACCTATCTGGCAAACCGGTCGCGTTTCGTGTCCTTCGCCGTATCCATGGTCGGTTGCACGGCGCAGGCGGAAGATATTGTTCAGGATGCATTTGTTCAGGTCGCATCCGTCAGGCGGCAGGGGATCGTGTTCAACCCTGTTGCGTATCTGACCGCGATCATACGCAATCTGGCGCTGGATCATCTCCGTGCCGCACGCAGGCAGATCCCGACCGAGATCGATCATACCCTGCTGGCTGATACGGGTGCGGGGTCCATATCGCCCGAAGCCCATTGCGGGCACCGGCAGGAACTGCATACCGTGGCAAATGCCCTGGCCAGCCTGCCGCCACGCACCCGCCGCGCGTTCGAGATGTATCGCATCGGTGGCTATACATTGCAGGAAATCGCAACCGTTCTGGGTGTTTCCACCACGCGCGTGCACAGGATGATCCAGATCGCACTGGTGGCCTGTGCCGCGGCCCTGCCAGACATGGAGCCATAAAATTTTCCCCCTGGCGTTAAAAAACAGGCACCTGCGCCGTCCCTGTTCCTGGAAATACGTTCAACGCCACGGGCATGGAACGAATGGGGATGGGCACGGATGAACACACAGCCAACACCGGGCGCCAAACGTGCCATGCTGGAAGCCGCCACCTGGAAAATACGCCTCAATGAGGCACCGGATGATGAAACGGTACGGGCGGAATGGGTCGCATGGCGCGCGCAGGACCCCGACAATGAGCGGGCATGGCGCCGGGTGGAACGCGCCTGGGCCCATGCGGGCCAGATGGTTCCCGTAACGCTCCCGCATGACCGGCCTGCAACACCCCGGCGGCCTGCGACTGGCAGAACGGCTTGGGCACGCCCGTTGCGGATTGCGGCGGCCTGCATGCTGCCGGTGGCGGCGAGCCTGCTGGCCTTTGCCACGCCAGACATCATGTTCCGCCTGCAGGCTGATTATTACACGAAAACCGGCGAAACCCGCACGGTCGGCCTGTCGGATGGGACGGCGGTGACCCTGGGCGGCCATTCCGCCATCGCCGTGCATTATTCGGGTGGGGAACGGGGGGTTACGCTGCTGGCCGGGGAGGCGTTTTTCAGTGTCGTGCATGACGGAAAACGTGGCTTTGTCGTCAGGGCAGGGAACGTGACGACGCGCGATATCGGCACCGCCTTTGATGTGCAGATGGCCGGGCCTCATGTCACTGTTGCCGTGCGCGAGGGGATCGTGAGCGTATCCCGCCAGTCCGACCCCGCCCTGCGCCTGACCGCTGGCCAGACATGGGCGGTCGACCAGCACACGGGGCAGGCCCATCGCGGCACGATCGACCCGGAGGATGTCGGTTCATGGCGGTCAGGGCAGATGGTGCTGAACGACGTACGGTTTTCTGACGCGGTCGCGGTACTGGGCCGCTACTATCCGGGCACCATCGTAACCCGTGGTCTTGAGCACGACACCATCCCGGTAGGGGGCGTGTATGACCTGCATCACCCCAGGGAGGCGCTTGAGGCCCTGTGCGCGCTGCATGGGGGCAGGCTTGTCACACTCCCGGCGGGCTTCACCCTGGTGCTGGCGGACCATAAAGCTCCCTGAGGTGCCCACACGGGCAATCAGACCACGCACAACCGCCACCGCAGCGCTTTTTTTTCAGCGGACTGCTAAAAAAAGTTTCACCCACACGTTAAAAATAAATCGTCTCAACGGACATGGATATACGCGAATGCAATTCGTTTGCATTTAACGCCAACCGTCCGCCCGTGAGACCCGACCATGCCGTGTGTTCTTCTGCCGTGCCGCCGCAATCGCATCCGGCTTTCCCGATCCAGCCTGCTTACGGGCACGTCCGCCCTCCTGTTCGTCATGTGGGCTGCTGCGGGCCATCATGCCGCGGCCGCACCGGTTGAGGGCGGCGTGGCCAGCGCGCCATCACCGGCACAGCCCTTCAGCATTCCCGCCCAGCCACTGGGCCGCGCCCTTGCCGCCCTTGGCGCGCAGACCGGCCTGCAGATCGCGTTCGACAGCGCCACGATAGCGGGCGCACGCTCAGGGGCGGTGAACGGGCAGATGACAGCGGAACAGGCGCTTTCCGCCCTTCTGGCGGGCACGGGCATCAGTTACAGCAAAACCGGGGCGCATTCCGTCTCGCTCATCCGCGCGCCGTCCGCCATCACCCTTGATCCGGTGCGGGTGGAAGGGCAGAGGAATGGCGGCGGCAGAAAAGGCTGGAAAGAAGAGCAGATCGCCGTTTACGCCACATCAGGGCGGGCAGGGCTTGTGCCCAGGAATTCCAGTGCCGCCACCAAAACCGACACCCCCCTGATCGAAACCCCGGAATCCATATCCGTCGTGACCCGCGCGCAGCTGGACCAGCAGAACGCCCGCACCATAGCCGAGGCCCTACGATATAATGCGGGTGTGTCGGGCGATGTGGCATCAGGCTACACCACGCGCTTCGACATGGTTGAAATCCGCGGCTTTCAGGGGGCCGCGGGCGCGGATGAGTTTGTTGACAATCTGCGCCTGTTCAACGGTGCGTACTACGCCACCCAGCAGATCGACCCCTACCTGCTTGACCGGATCGACATCCTCAAGGGGCCGCCATCGGTCCTGTACGGGCAGTCCAATCCCGGGGGCGCCATCGTGCTGACCACAAAGCAGCCGACGGCGGTACCCGTCCACTCCATCTCGGTCGAGGGCGGCACATACGGCTACGTGCGCGGCACCGCCGATTTTGGCGGGCGGATCGACCGTGATGGCAAATGGCTGTACCGCATCGCCGCGACTGCCACCACATCCGGCACGCAGGACGAGCATACCCGCAACGAACGCTTCGGCGTCCTGCCATCGCTGACATGGACCCCCAATGACCGCCTGACCATGACGCTGTCCGCCTTCTGGCAGCGTGACCCGCGTGGCGGCAATTTTGATACAGCCCCCCTGCAGGGCACCATCCTGCCCAACCCGAATGGCAAGATTTCGGACCATTTCTACCCCGGCGACCCGAATTTCGAGACCTACAAGCGCACCCAGACGGCGGTGAACTACCGCCTGAGCTACCAGATTGCGCCCAACTGGACCTTCAAGTCGTTTGCCCGCTACGCGAATGTGGGGGCGTTTTTCCAGCAGGTGTCCTCTGGCGGGATGCTCGATGATGACAACCGCACGCTGGAGCGCGCGGCATACGGGTCGGAGGAACATTTCGACACGATCACGGTGGAAGAACAGATCCTTGGTCATTTCCGCACCGGTCCGGTCAGGCACAACGTGATCATTGGCGGCAACTGGCAGAATATCCGTGATTCCGCCAATTTGTATTACGGCGATGCGCCGTCGCTGGATGTCTTTTCCCCCACATACGGGCAGAGCATCGGCAAGCTGGACCTGTATGAAGCCCAGAGCATCACCACCAACCAGGAAGGCATCTATGGCGAGGACCAGATGACATGGGGTCACCTGCATGTGCAGGGTGGCGTACGCCATGACTGGTCCACCATCGACACCCGCGACCAGACGGATAGCGGCGGCAGCTTCAACCAGTCCGATCAGGCCACGACGTGGCGCGGCGGCATCCTGTATGCGTTCCCCATCGGGCTTTCACCCTATTTCCATTATGCGGAATCCTTCCAGCCCGCCAACAACCTGTCCTTCAACGGCACGCCGTTCAAGCCCACGCGGGGACGGCAGTTTGAAGTGGGGCTGAAATACCAGCCGCATGGCTTCAACGGGTTTTTTACGGCCGCGCTGTATGACCTCAAGCAGAGCAACGTGCTGGTCACCGATCCGGTCCATATCGATTTCTATACCCAGACCGGCGGCATCCGCTCGCGCGGGATCGAACTGGAAGCCCATGTGGACCTGACCCGCAACCTGAACATCATCGCGGCCTATACCTATCAGGACGTGGCCTATACGCGCGGCAGTGGCGACCTGACGGGCGAGCGCCCGATTGCGGTGCCCAAGCAGACATTCTCGGTCTGGGGGCATTATGACCTGCGCAATGGCCCGCTGCGCGGCTTGGGGTTTGGCGCGGGCGTGCGCTACAACGGCAATACGCTGGTGGACAACACGCTGGAATATGTCACACCCAGCTATGTTCTGGTGGATGCGCAGGCACAGTATTCACTCGATGCCGTAGCCCCACGGATGAAGGGCATGCTGTTTCAGGTCACGGCGCAGAACCTGCTCAACCAGCGGTACTATCCCGGCTGCGCGGGGGCCGATACCGGCTGCTATATCGGCGCGAACCGCAATGTGATCGGCAAGGTGACGTATAGCTGGTAATGACTGCAAATATTGATTGTCAGTTATGCGATTATCGCATGATTCAGCAAACGTATCCCATACAGACGATCCATCCCGGAAGGAAATAACAGCGCGCGGCAGCCGCCGTCCGATATTTTTGGACGGTTTCATGCAACATGCTGATTTACCTATATTTTTACAAGAAATCAGAAAGCATGTGGCATGCGTCCCGACGGTGACATACGAAATATCGGCCACATCATACGCAACTTGAACATGCGAATGATTATTATTACAGGACATGAAAACAGCGGGAGAGACGACGCGCGACAAGGCAAAGCCCCGTGCGTCGATCTCCTTGGAGGCGGTGCCCGTGTCCTACGCGGACAAGATTTTTCTGGAAGTCCTTGAAAGCAACAGACGCCATCTTGTCGCGCTGGCGGCGCGGGTCGTGGGCTGCGCATGGCGGGGCGAGGAAATCGTGCAGGACGCCTATATCCGCATCATCCGCGCCGGGGCCGCGCCACAGGACATCCAGTACCCGCTGGGTTACCTGAAACGGGTGATTTTCCGCCTCGCCATTGATGCACGCCGGGCAAAAGCCGTTGAACGTGCCTATGCGCATGCCATCAGTTCTCCCGACAGGCGGACCACATGCACTGACGGGGCAGGGGACGGGGATATCCCGCGCCCCGATGCCATCGAAATCCTGACGCCCGAACGCCAACTGGCCAGCCAGGATGAACTCCGTCGCGTGCTGGCCTGCCTTGACGGCCTGCCCCC
Organism: Komagataeibacter melomenusus; assembly: GCF_013155395.1. GTDB lineage: Bacteria > Pseudomonadota > Alphaproteobacteria > Acetobacterales > Acetobacteraceae > Komagataeibacter > Komagataeibacter melomenusus. The sequence continues at coordinate 31,825 of NZ_JABJWC010000001.1, forward strand.
GCGCACCCGCCGCGCGTTTGAACTGAGCCAGCTCTATGGCCATAAACAGCGTGAAGTGGCCGAGATCCTCGGTGTCAGTTCCCCGCGCGTGCATGCCATGCTCCGGCAGGCCTTCCAGCGGATTACCGAGCAGCTTGGTGAAGAATGAAGCCCCACCTGCCGGTGTTAATTTCCATGCCGTTCAATCGTCAGACAGAAAGGGAGATGTGAAAGCGCATGTCCTGCCTGCAAAGCATCATGGGCCCATGACCGACATTCCCCCGCCTGACGCTGCCGATACGGCCCTTTCGTTCCTTCTCCGTGTGCAGGATGATCCCGGAAATGACTGTCTGAAGGCTGAACTCCAGCAATGGCGGCAGGCTGATCCTGCGCATGAACGGGCATGGCAGCAGGCATTGCGGGTCCGCCTGCTTGCCCAGATGGCCCTGCAGGGCGCGACACAGGCACAATCCCCGTCAAAGCCCACGCCCGACAACCTGCATCGCTTCCCGGTCCGCAGATGGCGGGCGGGGGCGCTGGCAACTGCGGCGGCAGCGGCCATTGTCCTTGCCTGCGCGCCTTCGCTGCGCCTGTGGTTTCAGGCGGATTACACCACGACAACAGGCCAGACGCGCCAGATTGCCCTGGATGATGGCAGTCACCTGACCCTGGGCAGCGCATCCGCCATTGCCGTGCATATGCAAGGCGATACACGCCGGGTCGTGCTGCTGAAAGGGGAGGCACTGTTCCAGGTAAAGCATGATCCCCGGCGGACCTTCGTGGTGGAGGCCGATGGCGTGGTGTCGCGCGATATTGGCACGGTATTTGACGTACGCAGCGGAGCCGGACACGTCGTGCTGGGGGTTGGTGAGGGCACGGTCGGGCTGCGCGCACCACAGGCGGGAATAGCAGCCGAGCAGACCGTCAATGCTGGCGAACAGATCGATATTACGGAAAAGACCGGGGCCGTGCGCCGCTCCAGCATTTCACCTGACAGTGTCGGGTCATGGAATACAGGCCTGTTTGGTGCCAGTGCGGTCAGTGTTGCGGATATGCTGGGTATATTGCGCCGCCATTATCCCGGCTATGTCATCATGCGCGGAAGCATACCCGCCAGCAGGCTGGTGGGCGGCGTATATGACCTGCAGCACCCGGCCGACAGCCTGCGCATGCTGGTTACGTCCTCTGGCGGGGCCATGCGCGAAGTGGCAGGGCGTATTCTGGTTATCAGCTTTCCCGGCTGATCCGGCGCCGACAGCGGGCAGGGCAGTTCTGACCTGCAAAAAAAAGTCCCTGAACGGGCAACCGCTATTAAGTTCCGCTGGCGTAGCCCGTCATGTTTTGTGAGACGAATTGATCTTAATTCGCATTTGCAATACGGCAGGCAACATTTCCATGGCAGCAAGCGTTGATACCCCCACCGCCACAGGCAACCGGTTCCGTCACATCCTGCTGACAGCAGTGGCCCTTTCCACATACGGGAGCCTGACATGCGCGGGTGCGCTGGCCGCACCATCCGCCGGGGTCAACACTGGCGCGGTCCTGTCCTTCCATATTGCGCAGAAACCCCTGCGTGATGCGCTGGTGGATCTGGGCACACAGGCCCGCGTACGCCTGATCTTTGCTGCCGACAGCATACCGAATATCACGGTCGCCCCCCTGAACGGCACGTTTTCGGTGCCGGACGCAATCGGGCGACTGCTGGGTGGGACAGGACTGACATTTTCCAGCCGGGACGGCGCATTCTACATCCAGAAAGCCGCGACCGCCAGCATCACGCTGGGCCCCGTGCGGGTGGGCGGCACGGTGGCGCATGAAAGTGCCACCGGACCCGGCGTAGGCTACGTGGCCATCAATACCCTGACCGGGTCAAAGACCGACACGCCCATTATCGAGATACCGAACTCGATCCACGTCATCACCAAACAGCAGATGATCGACCAGCAGCCCCAGAACGTGATGGAGGCGCTGCGCTACACTCCCGGCGTGCATGTGGAAGGGCTGGGCGGCTTCGCCAATGGCGTGGGCAGTGGATACAATAATGGCAGTATCGTGCAGCGCGGCTTTGCCACCGCGCAGTTTGTCGATGGCATCCGGTCATATTCCAACAGCGCGGGGGAGACCGCGTTCCTTGAGCGTATCGAGGTCATGAACGGCCCGGCCTCGGTGTTGTATGGCCAGACCACGCCGGGCGGCCTGATCGGCATGTCCCTGAAAAAGCCGACCGACACGCCGCTGCGCAATGTCACCCTTGGCTTTGGCAACTGGGGGCGGTACGAGGCCACGTTCGATGTCAGTGACAGGGTCACGAAATCAGGGAACGTGCGCTACCGCATTGCCGGGATCGGTGTCACACAGGGCACGCAGACCAACTATATCGACTATCATCGCGTGGGGGTCCTGCCCTCCATTACATGGGATATAGATCACAAAACATCACTGACCCTTCTGGGCAGCTATATGTACACACCCGGCGATGGCATCAACATGACGCAGCTTCCGCCCAGCGTGCTGCTTGATACCAACGGTTATGGCCGTATCCCCCGCAGCCGTTTTCTGGGTGACAGGAACTGGAACGAGTCAGGCCAGACGGATGCCATGTTTGAATACCAGTTCAAGCATACTTTCAACCGCTGGATCGATTTCAGCCAGACCATGCGTTTTGAAAGCTCGAAGTTTCGTAACAAGACGCTCATGCGCGGCGAAGGTATGGTGACAGACCAGCTGTACTCCCGTGGGCCGGTCGAGACCAACTGGCCCAGCACCACCATCGGACTGGATACGCGCGTGGGGGGCAAGCTGCCGATTGGCCCGGTACGGAATACATGGGTCGTTGGAACGGACTTTCGGCAGTATGACAGCAGGGACAGTTCGCTCAGCGATGATACGCCGGGCAATAACGGCTATCCTGGTCTTGATGGGTATACGCTGGTCAATGTCTATAATCCGCAGAGCAATTACGTGCCCTGCATGGACATCCATTCCTCCAAATGCCTGGTCAGCGGATATCAGAGCCACCAGAACTATTTCCAGGAAGGCATCTATTTTCAGGACCAGCTTAAATATAAGGGGCTGTCCGTTATCCTTGGCGGCAGGCAGGACTGGGTGAACTATCATGGCTATACCGCGCAGACGAGCAACGAGAATGCCACCCATACCTACACCTATACCCGCACCAGTGCCCTGCCACGGCCGCAGGCGGCCTTCACATGGCGCGCGGGACTGGTCTATCAGTTCAAATTCGGTCTGGCGCCGTATTTCAGCTATTCCACATCCTTCGTGCCGCAGAGTTCGCGCAACTGGCAGGGTAACCTGTTCCCGCCGCTGACCGGCAAGCAGCTTGAAGCGGGGCTGAAATATCAGTCACCTGACCAGAAAATCTTTCTGCAGGCCGCCGCTTTCCGGATCGAGGAGGATCATTACCTGATTACCGACCCCGACCACCCGAATTTTTCGGCTGACGCGGGACGTGTGCGCTCACAGGGATTCGAACTTTCGGCCAACGCCAACTTTACCCGCGACCTGCGCTTCATGGCCTCCTATACTTACGATGCCGCGACCTATCTGAGCACAAACCTCAGCGACGTGCAGGAATATGCCAACGGCACCACGGGCGGCACGATATCGGAAAAAGGCAAATACATAGGCGAGGGAATTCCCCGCAACATGGCCTCCGCCTTTCTGGATTACACGCTGCCCACGCGTTACCTCAAGGGCTTTGGCATCAATGGCGGCGTGCGCTATAACGGCTTTACCTATTCCGATGACGTGAACAGCTTCAAGGTTCCCGCGTACACCCTGTTCGATATCGGCGCGCATTACGATTTCGGGCAGGCCACACCCATCCTGAAGGGTTTGCGGGGGCAGCTTTCCGTCTCCAACCTGACCAACAAATATTACATCACCTCATGTGGCGGCACATACTCGTGCTATATCGGGCAGGGTCGGCGCGTTTACGGCAACCTGAGCTATAGCTGGTAAGAACAGACTGAAAAAACGGTTCATCCCGTCGTCATTTCCTGCAGGAGGTGCCCGTCATGAACCGCATGCAGTCTTCATATACCGGCGTCCTGCGTGCCCTGTGGCGTCTGCAACGTCCGTTATGGCCTGTAACACTGGGGGCGACGCTTGTCGGCACGGCAGGCGGGCTTGCAAGCGCGTGGCTGCTGTCAGGCATCAATGATGCCCTGCATGCGCCTGACAGGCTGAATGCAGCCCTGGCGCTGAACCTTGCGGGGCTGTGCGTGCTGTCCATTGCGGGATCAGCCCTTGCCGGGATCGGCAATAGCGCAGCCGGCCAGAAGATCATCACCCGTCTGCGCCATGAGGTCGCCGCCCGCGTGCTGGCCACCCCGCTGGCCACGCTGGAGCGGCATAAACCGCACCGGATGCTGGCCATCCTGAATGGCGATATCAGTACCGTCAGCGCGTTTACCTTCAATTTCTCGGGCTATGTCGTCTCCCTGGCTGTGGTGCTGGCCTGCGTGATCTATCTGGCCGTCCTGTCGCCACCGGCCTGCCTGATCGTGATCGTGTCCTTTGCCTGCGGCGTGGCGCTGACGGTCTGGCGGCGGCGCCGATGGCGGTCTGATTACCGTGAAATCCGCAGCATGGAAGACAGGCTGCAAAACCAGTACCGCACCATTACCGAAGGGGCACGGGAACTGCAGCTCAACCACATGCGGCGCGACCATGTGCATCATACCCTGCTTGGTGGGGCCGCATCGCGTATCGCGACGCTGAAAACCACAGCCATGCGGCGGTTCTGGTTATTTGATTCCGTTCATGAAGCACTCTTCTTCCTGACCGTGGCCCTGCTGCTGGGCACACGTTTTCTTACGGGACTGTCCACCCCTGCCGCCACTGGCGCGGTGCTGGTGCTGCTCTATGCGCGCGGACCACTGGAACGGGTGCTGCAGGCGCTGCCCGCCATGACCGAGACCGAAATCGCCCTGCAACGCATTGCCGAACTGACCGCCAACCTGCCCGATGGCAGACTGCCTGACTTGCGCGCGGAAGATGCGGTCACCTTCCACCATGCCATTACCCTCCATGGCGTGAGCTACCACCCGGATGGCATGGCTGCTCCCGGCTTCATACTGGGGCCGGTGGACCTGACCATCCGCCATGGCGAGGTCATGTTCATCACGGGGGGCAATGGCGCGGGCAAGACCACGCTGGTCAAGCTGCTGCTCGGCCTGTATGCGCCCACAACGGGCAGCATGCTGTGTGACGGAGTTCCGGTCATGGCGGAAAACGTCGCCGCATACCGCCAGCTTTTTGCAACGGTTTTTACGGATTATTTCCTGTTTGAGAACCTGCCGCACCCCGATGAACGGACCCTGGCCCTTGCGGCATACTGGGTGGAACGGCTGGGCCTTGCCCACAAGGTCAGGCTGGAGCAGGGCCGTTTCAGCACCACCGACCTTTCCACCGGGCAATGCAGGCGTCTGGCGCTGGTGCAGGCGCTGGCCGAACACCGGCCAGTCCTGATGCTGGACGAGTGGGCAGCCGATCAGGACCCGGTTTTCCGCCGTGTTTTCTACACTGAAATCCTGCCTGAACTGAAAGCGGCAGGGCGAACCCTGATCGTCATCTCGCATGATGACCACTATTTCGCGACAGCTGACCATATCATCCATCTGGATGAAGGGCGCATCATAAACGACAGCCACCCGACCGGAACGGGGCAGGAGAGGCATGCCACGCGGGCACAGGGACGCCATCCATCGGAAAAAGGCACCTTGGTCCCGCCGGCAATATAAAAACCGGGTTTCTTATGAAAAAATCCGCCACTGGCTCGTCTTTATAAGAAAGGCGACATTCCGGCCGGTCTGCTGACAGGACGACAGGGCCGGACGCCTGCTGATTTTTTTCGGGATAGTCAGAGGCACGACGCAATGGAACAGGCTGGAACCGGTGCAGATTTTATTTGCAACTCATTCTCACAATCATTATTAAAATGATGGTTCCCATGACACGCCGCGCCCTTCGTCGGTGGTTCAGCGTTCATAAGTGGACCAGCCTTGTCTGCACCGTCTTCCTTCTGATCGTATGCGTAACCGGATTGCCTATGCTGTTTTCCGAGCAGATATTCGATACTTTCGTTGGTGATGACGACCCGCCTTACGAAAGTTTGCCTGCGGATATACCGAATGCCAGTCTCGACGTAATCGTGCAGAAGGCAAGGGCGCTCTATCCGGGGCAGATCATCACCAGTGTCAATCCGGATGACGATGAACCGGCGGTGCTGGTCTCCATGGCGCCAAGCTGGCAGGCGCTGAAGGACGACGAGAACCATCCCGACCGCCATTCCGGTCACTGGATCAAATTCGACGCCCGTACGGCAAAGGTACTGAAGCAGTCCCGCCCCGCCGATGCCCCGAAAGAGCCGCGCACCTGGACCGGCATTATCCTTGGCACCTGCACGCGCCTGCACATGAACCTGTTCGCGGGCCTTCCCGGTGCGCTGTTCATGGGGGCGATGGGGGCGGTGTTCGTCGTATCGCTGGTGTCAGGCACGGTGCTGTATGGCCGGTTCATGAAGCGGCTGCCGTTCGGCTCAATCCGAACGGATCGGGCCTCGCGCCTGACATGGCTGGACCTGCACAACCTGCTGGGTGAGACCACGCTGGTCTGGGCAACCGTCGTAGGTTTTACCGGACTGGTCAACGAACTCCAGACCCCGCTGTTCGGTCTATGGCGTGTGACCGATGTGCGGCAGATTTTGCGCCCCTACGCCAGTCTGCCAGTGCCGTCGCAGGACCATCTGTCCTCGGTGCAGGCCGCGTTCGATACGGCGGCAAAAGCGGCACCTGGCAATGAGGTGACCGGCCTGTCCTTCCCCGGCGCCACCTTCGGCAGCCCGGTGCATTACGTGCTGTGGACCCGGGGGGCGACGCCACTGCGGGCACGTCTGTTTACCCCGGTGCTGGTCGATGCCCGCACGGGTGAATTGACCGGGGCGTATCCCATGCCGTGGTATCTGCGCTTTCTGGAAATATCCCGCCCGCTGCATTTCGGCGATTATGGCGGCATGCCCCTGAAAATCCTGTGGGCGCTGCTGGACGTGGTGGTGATCGGCGTGCTGGTCAGCGGCCTGGTGCTATGGGCTGGCAAGCGCAGGATCGCCACCGATGTTCGTCTGCGTGCGCTGGGTTACGAACTGGATGACGCCGACGGCACTGCGCCTGCGGGTTTCGCGCATACCCCTGTGGAGGGCGTGCGATGAACGCCGTTTCGCCCAACATGCCCGTGCCGTCCTCGCCTGATGTGACCCCGCGCCCGTCCGTTGCCGTCTGGCCATGGCCGATCGCATTGGGGCTACTCACCATCTTCGGCCTGCTGTCCGCCCTGCTGGGCCAGCACGGCATCTGGCTGGCCCTGTCCTGGGCTGCCCTGTCCATTCCTCTCATCGTGACGGTTGCCTGCCTGATCCGGGCATGGTGCCGCACACCGTCTGTCAAAGGAGGTCAGTCATGACCCCGATCTCGTTCGCCCCGTGGGACATGTTCCTCAACGCCGGTCCCGTCGTCCGCTGCGTCATGATCCTGCTGGCCGCAGCTTCGCTGCTGACCTGGACCATCTTCATCGCCAAGTCGGTCGAACTGCTGCGCGTGCGCCTTAAACTCCAGAAGGCCGAGAAAGCGCTGGAAGAGGCCAACACGCTGGACCTCGGCGAGGAATGGACACGGGGCAATTCTTCCATCGCCCACACGCTGGTCATGGCCGCCGAGACCGAGCGCAAACGCTCTGCCGACATCCCGGATGACAGCGAGGGGCTGAAGGAACGCATCGTCCTGCATCTCGAACGGCTGGAAGCGGCCGAGGGTCGTCGCCTGCTGCGCGGCACCGGCGTGCTGGCCACCATCGGCGCGACGTCGCCCTTCATTGGTCTGTTCGGCACGGTCTGGGGGATCATGACTTCGTTCACCGGCATTGCCGCCAGCAAGGCGACCAGCCTTGCGGTCGTGGCTCCCGGCATTGCCGAGGCGCTGCTGGCCACCGCGCTCGGTCTGGTGGCCGCGATCCCGGCGGTGGTGATCTACAACCATCTCGCCCGCCAGACGGCGTCGTGCCGCGCACAGGTTGCCGACCTCACAGCGCTGGTGATGCGCCTGGTGTCGCGCGATCTGGGCCGCACGCAGATGCTCATGGCGCAGGGCAATATCGTGCGCCTTGGTCCGCAGGCGCGGGATGTCCGCACGGCGGCCGGGGAGTGAGCCGTCATGATCCGCATGCGCCATACCGATGAAAGCCCGCACGAGGCCAGCGAGATCAATGTCACCCCGTTCATCGACGTGATGCTGGTTCTGCTGGTGATCTTCATGGTCACAGCACCACTGACCACGGTGAACGTGCCGGTGGACCTGCCATCCTCGACCGAGAAGCCGACGCCGCGCCCCGATGACCCGGTGTTCCTGACCGTCAAGGCCGACCATGGCCTGGCATTGGGAGAAGATGACATCACCATGGACGGTCTGGCGGGCGCGCTGGAGGGGGCCACCAAGGGCAACAGGGACGAACGGATCTTCCTACGCGCCGACAGGACGGTCGATTACGGCACGCTGATGGGCGTGATGGATAAGTTGCGATCTGCCGGCTACCTCAAGGTCGCACTGGTCAACCTGCAGGGGCAGGAGGAAGGTAGCGAAGCCGGCACGACAACGGTGCCGACCGGTTCCACAACCTCGGGTAGAGCTTCTGCCACGGCTCCCGTTGCGGGAGGCACGCCGTGACCAGTTCGACGGATATGGCGCAGGGGGCGGATATTTCCGTGCCACCGTCCTTTGCCGACTGGCAGAGGGGGCAGGCCCGTCTGGCCCGACGTCACGATGCGCTCCGCTGGGGCCTGTCCTTCCTCGCCGTGCTCGCGGTCAATGGCGGGGCGGTCTGGTGGATCATGCGTCTGCCGCCGCCCGTGATGGCCGTGCCCGAACCCCCGCCTGCGGCCATTGCCATCGACATGGCCCCGGAACCTGTCTCGACACCGACGCCACCGACGGATGCGCCCATCGGACCGAAACAGACCCAGTCCATCCCCGATCCGGCGCCAGTCGAGCCGCCGAAGATCACAGCGCCCCCATCACCTGCGCCCAATCCACCAGTCCCGGTGCCCAAGCCCGAGAAGCCGCGCAAGATCGTCAAAAAGAGCAAGCCGGTGCCAATGCTCAAAAAGCCGATCCCGGACAGGACGCCACCGGCCGAAGCGACAACCGCACCACCGTCCTCGGAAGCGCCACCTGCGCCCACACAGGCCGCCCCCGCACCCGGTTCGTCATCGGCCCATGCGTCGCATGACCCGGTGACCTGGCAGGGCGCATTGCTGGCGCAGCTTGAAAAGTTCAAGCGCTACCCGTCCGACGCCATGGCCGACCATCAGGAAGGCGTGCCGACCGTGACGTTCTCCATGGACCGCAAGGGTCATGTGCTCTCGGTCACACTCGCCAGCAGTTCCGGCCATGCGCTGCTGGATCAGGAAGCCATAGCGCTGCCCAAACGCGCCCAGCCTCTGCCCATTCCGCCGGACAGTGTCGCAGGGGATCCGATCACCCTGACCGTACCCGTCGAATTCTACATCCACCCGGACAGGAACTGAGGTTTCTGGCCATTCCCTTATTCTGATCGTGACAGGATCATTCCCATGCTCGCCTTTTCCGAACATCGCCGTTCTCCGCCCGCCCTGAGCCAGATCCGTCCCGGCATGGGCGCCAGTCGCAATGCAGTGCGCAAGCTTGAGGACCGCTGCCGGGAGGCAGGCGTGAAGATGACCGACCTGCGCCGGGTGCTGCTGCATGGCATCCTTGAAGCCGGTGCGGGGGCCACGGCCATCGAGATCTGGAAGACCCTGCGCACCATGACTGACGGCCATCCGCCCAGCCAGGGCTCGATCCAGCGCAACCTGAACCTGCTGGTCGCGCGCGACATCCTGCGTCGCGACGTCTCGCCCGATCGGCTGTGGCATTACAGCATCGCGCCCGAACGCAAAGGCAGGCTGGCCGTCACCTTTGTCGAGGCGGGAACGGGACGGAAGATTCCGTGCCGGATGCCGGAAGTGGCGGCCCTGCTGCGCCGGGCAGCGGCTGAACACGGGCTGGCCGTGCAGGCCGCCGCCATTACCGTGACGCCGGTACCGGCCACCGGTGATGCGGACATCCGCTAAGCGCTGAAGCATTTTTTTCATCCAGCCGCTGAAAAAATGCAGCGGCCGATCGTCTTTATAGACAGAGCCCTCCCGCAGGGACGGGACATCTTCCTTGAAATTCATCGCCTGGTTCGTCCGTCGCCCGGTGGCGACACTCCTGCTGCTGCTCTCCGCCGTGCTGTCGGGCCTGATGGCGCTGCCCCTCCTGCCGGTCTCAGACCTGCCCGATGTCGACCTGCCGGTGATCTCGGTCTCGGCGTCGAATGCCGGTGGCTCGCCCGAAATCATTGCCCGCACGGTGGCAGCCCCCTTGGAACGGCATCTGGGCAATATCGCGGGCGTTGCACAGATGATGTCTTCCTCCACACGGGGGCAGACCTCCATCTCGCTGGGCTTTGAACTGGGGCGCGATCTCAATGGCGCGGCCCGTGACGTGGAAGCAGCCATCCGGGCAGCCCGGCGCGACCTGCCGACCACGCCGGGATCGGACCCGCAATATCACCGGGCCAACCCCAATGCGACGCCGGTTCTGATCCTGGCCGTGACGCCGGGCATGCAGTCCATGGCGAAGCTGTATGATCTGGTGAACACGACGCTGCGGCCCATGCTGCTTCAGGTGCAGGGTGTGGGGGATGTCACCCTTATGGGGAGTTCTGCCCCTGCCGTGCGGGTGGAGATGAACCCGCTGCTGTTCTTCAAATACGGGATCGGTTTTGAAGACCTGCGCGCCGCCCTGGCCTCGGCCAATGCGCATACCCCTAAAGGGGTGATCGACATGGGCGACCGGCGCTACCAGCTTGCCGTCAACGATCAGGCTGAACATGCCGATGCCTATCGGGATCTGGTGATCGCCTACAAGAACGGACGCCCCATCCGGCTGCGCGATGTCGCGACCGTCACTGACAGCATGCAGGAGGTGAATGCCGCCGCGTTCTTTGATGGGAAACCTGCGCTGACGCTGATGGTGCGCGCCCAGCCGGGGGCCAATCTGGTGGGCATTGTCGATGCCGTGACGGCCCGCCTGCCACAACTGCGCACGCTCATGCCGCCGGGGGCGGATATTGCGGTGGCGCGGGATGGTTCGGCCGTGATCCGTTCCTCGCTGCATCATACACTGGTGACGCTGCTAGCCTCCTGTGTTCTGGCGCTGGCCGTTGTGTGGGTGTTCCTGCGCTCGTGGACAGCATCCGTGGCTGCCGCGATCATCGTGCCGTGCTGCCTGATCGCCAGCCTCGGGCCGATGCATCTGGCGGGGTTCGGGCTGGACAATCTCTCGCTCATGGCGCTGACGGTGGTCACGGGCCTGGTGGTGGATGACGCCATCGTGGTGATCGAGAACATCATCCGCATGCGCGAGCGTAGTCTGCCCATTGATGAGGCGGCTATTGCCGGGGCCAGCGAGGTGGCTTTTACGCTGCTCTCCATCACTGTCTCCGTGCTGGCGGTCTTCCTGCCGATCGGGCTGGCCTCGGGTTTGACGGGACGGCTGTTCCGGGAGTTCGCGGGCACCGTCGGCATTGCCGTCACGGTGTCGCTGATCCTGTCCTGCGTGGTGACGCCGTGTCTTACTGCTCTGTGCATGCGCTTTGCCGACAACAGAACCGCCGTGCATCCAGAAGTGGATGTCGCAGATTTTCTGGATCATGAAAAACACAGTGGCAGTCTGTATCGCCGTATTCTGGAAATCTGCCTGACCCATCCCGGCAAGACGGCCTTGCTGCTGCCACTGACCCTTCTGGTAGGCGTCTTTCTGTTCACCCGCATGCCCAGGGTCGTGTTTCCACGTCAGGATATCGGCATCGTCTCGGGCGGATCGCGGGGCAGCGGCAGTTCGCTGGCGCAGACCAGGGCGCGACTGGAACGGTTCAGCAGGGTGCTGCTGGAGGATCCGGCGGTCACGCACGTCATCGCCTATCTGGATACGGGCGAGGGTTCCAGCCATGGCATGGTGTTCGCCACGCTGCGCGACCTGTCCACCGGGCGGGCTTCAGGGGCGGAAGTCGCGACCCGCGTGATCGGCAGGATGGGTAAGGATATCCATGCCGAATACCATGCCCAGGCGCCGGGCAACATCATGATGCGGGTCGGATCGAACAGCAGCGAGGTGAGCTACATCCTGCGCAGCGAGGATGACCGGCTTCTGGGGCCAGCCACGCGGAAACTGGCGAAAGCCCTGCGGCGTCATCCGGAATTCACGGATGTGGACCCGGACGTCGATCCACCGGGACAGGGCATCACGCTGGCCATCGACCGTGATACCGCCGCCCGTGTGGGGGTCACGCCACAGGTCATCGGCAACACCCTGTCCGACGCGCTGGGCCAGACCACCGCCTCGGTCGTCTACACCACACACGGACAATATAATGTGGTGCTGACCGTGGAAAACCGCTTCCAGCGGGATCCGGAGATCCTGAAACAGTTCTGGATCAGTCCCTCGGGTGGGTCAGCGTCCGGCAGTTCGGCGTCCAACACCATCCGGGTGGTCACGTCGGCTACAGCCAGTACCACAGCCTCGACCGGTGCGACGGCGTTTCGAAACCAGATCGCCAATTCACTGGCGGGCGGGGCGAATGCGTCGACCGGATCGGCCGTGGCGACCGGAGCGGAAACGCTGGTGCCGCTCTCGGTCGTGGCCCGGATCACCCCCAGTCTTGATCCGGTGGCCGTGACCCATATCGGCTATGCCAGTTCCGCCTCTCTGGCGCTGGAACTGGCGCCGGGTGTCAGCCTGTCACAAGCGCAGGCAATCATCGATCAGGAATGGCGCAGCCTGCATCTGCCGGAGACCATCACCGGCGAGTTGCAGAGCGATGAGGGGGACGTTGGCAAAAGCACGCATGACAGCGAGATCCTGATCATCGCGGCCATTTTGGCCGTCTGGATCACGCTGGGCATGCTGTATGAAAGCGTGTGGCATCCGCTGACGATCCTTTCCACCATTCCCTCGGCCGGGATCGGGGCTGTCATGGCGCTGGACCTGTTCGGCCTGCCGTTCTCGGGCATGGCGGTCATCGCCATGCTGCTGCTGACTGGCATCTCGCTCAAGAACGCGATCCTGCTGGTGGATTTCGCCATCCATGCCGAACGCGAACGCGGCCTGACGTCACGGGATTCCATCCGCGAGGCCTGTCTGCTGCGCCTGCGGCCCATCGTCATGACCACCTTTGCCGCAGCCTTGGGGGCGCTGCCGTTGGTGCTGATGGGGGGCTACGGGATGGAACTGCGCCAGCCGCTCGGCATCGCGCTGATCGGCGGCCTGCTCGTCAGTCAGGCCCAGACCATGTTCACCACGCCCGCGCTCTATCTGCTGGTTGCGCGATGCGCCTCTTTATCCAGGAAAGCGGAAGCACCATGAGATTCTCCGGTCATGTAATCAGGGCAGGGGACTGACGGGTAGACTGCCTGCGGAGGCTGAAAGGACGGGTTTATCGGAAATGATAAAAATATATTCCGATATATCTTGACGTAAGATATATCGGAACTTATATCGGTAAGCATGAAACACAGAAACAGACACGCAGGCGGTCGTAACCGCCAGACTTTCTCCCCCGAAGGCATGGCAGGTTCCGGGGAACCCCGCCGCCATCACGGTCGCGGTGGACACCACGGCGGTGGCCGCCGGGGCGGGCGTCACCGGCTGTTCGATTATGGTGAGATGCGGCTTCTGGTCCTCTCGCTGATCGCTCAAAAACCGACCTACGGCTACGAACTGATCCGCATGATCGAAGAAAAATTCGGTGGCAGCTACGCGCCCAGCCCCGGCGTGATCTACCCCACGCTGACCTGGCTGGATGAGGCCGGTTATGCCCGGATTGTCGAAGCCGACGGCCGCAAGAACTACCACATCACGCCGGAAGGCGAGGCGTTCCTGGCCGCCAGCCGTGCGGCCCTCGATGAAATCCTGTCCCGTGCAGCAACAGGTGCGGCAGAGGGCAGGGGAGGTCGCAAGGATGTCCCGATGCCGGTCATGCGCGGCATGGAAAACCTGCGCACGGCACTTCGCCTGAGGCTGCGCAATGGCGGCCTTGATACGGAAGCCGAGGAAAAGATCGCAGCCCTGCTGGACGATGCCGCCCGGGCGATCGGGCAGGTCTGAAAGCGCAATTTCCACATCCGGTTGGCCAACGGGTCGTCCGGGCAGGAAAGACCCCATAATCCCGCCATGTATGGAGGAGCTGTTGTTTACGGACTGTCATGGCGTGGTTTGTGAGTGACCGGATAAAGGTTCCTCACGTTCCAGAATACGCGATCGGCTATCTGGAACATTAACCGGAATATTACCGGTCCATGAAGAAGTATAAACTCTGGACCAGATATTCTCGATACTATTTTTCACATCGTTCGACCTCACATGTCCGCTGATGCGGGACGATGGATCAGAGGCCGAATCAAAGGATATATCATGAAGCGTTCAATTCTGTTTGCTCTTGCCCTTGGCATCTCCCTTCCGCTGGCAGCCCAGGCCCAGTCACCTGACCAGAACCAGGGCAGCGGGCAGGGCGAACATCGTGGCCATGGCGGTCATGGCCATCACGGTGGCAGGCATGGTGGCCACGGCAACCATGGGGGCCAGGGCGGCGGTCACCAGAATGGAGGTGACCAAAACGGCGGTCCCGGTGACGAACGGGGTGATCGCGGTGGTGACAACCGCGGCGACCAGAACCATGGCCCCGGCGAGCGTGGCAACCGTGGCAGCGACAGCCAGAATGGCAACCGGAGTGAGCACGACGGTGATCGTGGTGGCGACCGCAATGGTGGCTGGAACCAGAACAGCAGCAATTCCAACTGATCCCGTCCCTCAAGCGGAAGGCCCGGCGTATTGCCGGGCCTTTTTTGTTGAAAACACCGGAGACGCGCCATGCTGCCCGGTCATTGTGAACACACCCGGCAGAAAAGCACGCTGACAGGCAGGAACGCGCATGCAACCTGTCACCGGCCCTTTCCGTTGCACGTGGACCTGTCAGAGGAGGAACGTCATGTTCAGGATGCAGGTCAGAAATAATCCGGATATTCCCGTGCCGTCTGAACCGCCGACCACGGTGCCACCACCCACACCCATTCCGGATCCCGGGCCTGACCCGGATGACGGTCCGCTGGATGATCCCCGACCGGATATACCGGACTGGGGCAGTGATGACGAACCGCTTGATCCGCCCACGGATGACCCGCTTGATCCGTTTGCACCCAATGAGAAAGACAGGGGAAGCGTCGAAGACTGGTAAGCTGCGGGTTTACATTTCGTGACGGGAACACAGCCGGTTAGCGGATTAAGGTTGGGGTTCCAACAGGTGAGATGCCGCTACTCTCCATGTCCAACCATAATACAGGACGTGTCTTCACGTTCTTCGTACCTGTCCTCGTGATGGCTATATCAGGCTGTCACCAACTGCCCGACCATACCGATAAATGCTGGCGCGCGCCATCGTCGCACAATAGTAGCGTGCATGGCAGCATAACCACGGGCTTTGGCGTCGGCAGCGGGCGCGGCATGATGGGTGGTTTTCCCATGGGCGGCATGACAGGCGCAGGCGGTATGCCCGGCCCGATGCCGACGGGTATGGGGCCCGGCATGGAGCAGAGCAGTCCCTTCACGGAAGAACAGACCGCCAGGAACAGCCTGCCAAAAGACTGCATGCCGCCTGATTTCCCCATGCGCGCACAAAGTTCCGCCCACCAGACGACCACCCCGCCAACCCAGCCTGCGGTCCAGCAGGTTCCCGATACGGTAGAAGTATCCGGCATCCGCATCGGTCCGTGAACTGATCCATGTCTTATATCCATTCTGAATGGAAATGATCAGTTCTCATGTCGCATATACAGTACAGTCGCGACATAGAGTCAGAGGGCTGCGCGGGAGTTCGTGACGGGATGAGAAGAGGGGAGAGAGGCTCGCCTACGCCCGTCATGGAGTTCACCGTCATGACGATCCGAATGCCTGGATCAGCCAGGCCCCTGTCTGATCCGTTAAAGCCGATGTGCGATATCCGACTTCTGCCTCATCAGTCAGGCAATCGGCCTGCAACCCGAAAACTCGGGGCAGGACATCCGGCACGACCGTTTTTCAGACCGAAACCGGACAGGATTCCCATGGAGATCCTGCAGTCCAAGCAGGCTGCCGCCTGCAAGTCTTTCTATCCGGTTCCCCTATCACCGGCCAGATCGGTTGCGGCCGCGTAGCTTCGTGCCGTCTTAATCAGTTCCGTTCCGTAACTGCTTCACAGGCAGTCGGGAACACTCCGGTATGCCCCGGAAGCAGCATGGCATCGCCATTCATACCGGGAAGTCCTGCAGACATCAGGAACACGAAACAGATTGATCCCAACAGACAAGACATGGAGGATCTGAACATGGACGCAACGGAATACAGACCCGACAACAGACTTCTACGTCTACGGGAGGTTACTGAAAGAACCGGACTGAGCCGGGCAACCATTTACCGGCATATCAGTAAAGGGACGTTCCCCAGACCACGCAAACTGTCCAGCGGCACAATTCGCTGGCATTCCGGCATTATCGAGGACTGGATCAACACCGCTGGAACATCAGGCACCTGACCGGCGTTTTGTCGCAATCAGTTCCCCGAGGCTGACCTGGCCTTCGCTGACCAGGTCAGCCCAGACCTGCGCCAGTTCACGCCGCCGCTCCAGATAGATCGCCCGATTGTACGCGCCTTCCACTTTATCCTTGAGCGAATGGGCCAGCATCACATCGATCACCTGCCGGTCACTTCTGAAACGCTCGTTCATGATGGTGGAAAACGATGCCCGGAAGCCATGCGGTACATGGCAGTGATGGAAACCCGCACGGTTAAGCAGATAACCCAGTGCATTTTCACTCATGACCTGTCTGGGGCGACGCGTATTGGGAAACAGATGCGGCCATCGCCCGCTGAATGGCCGGAGCGCCTCAAGGGTCGCAACGGCCTGCCGGGAAAGCGGCACCAGATGGTCGCGCTTCATTTTCATCCGTTCCGCCGGAATATTCCACAGGGGCTTTGGTCCATCGAGACCCTCAAAGTCAGCCCATTGTGCGAACCGTAATTCGCCTGGCCTGACAGCCGTGAGATAGAGCAGCCGCAAGGCCAGAAGGGTCACGGGATGAGCCTCTTCGGCTTCTGTCCTGTGGACGAGGCTGCGTAAGCCTTCCAGATCCGTAATGGCGGGCTGCCGACCTCGTATGACGGGACGAAGGGCAGGCGCTACAACCGCAGCAGGATCGGAGGAACCACAACCAGATGCGATGGCATGCACAAACACATCGCTCATGCGCTGACGGATGCGGTGGGCCGTCTCGATTGCCCCACGATCCTCGATCTGCCTCAGCACTGCAAGGACGACGGGAGGGGTAATCCCATTGATCGGAACATGACCGAGTTTGGGAAAAATATCCCGTTCCAGACTGCGGATCACATCAAATGCATGGCGCGTGGCCCACAGAACCTTGCGCTGTTCATACCATTCGCGCGCGACAGCTTCAAAGGTCGTTGCCGTATTCACACGCGCGGCAAGGCGCACGATCTTTGCCTCCATCGAAGGATCACGACCTTCGCGAAGAATACGCCGGGCTTCTTCCCGCTCGGCCCGCGCTTCGGCCAGCGAGACACCAGGATAATGCCCGAGCGTCAGCAGTTTCTCCCGCTTTTCGAATTTGTAGCGGTACCGCCAGATCTTCTTTCCCGCCGGGGTGATATGCACGAACAGTCCGCCCGTGTCTGCCAGTCGCCAGGCCCTGTCTGCCGGCTTGGCCGAGCGGATTTTAGCGTCGGTCAGCATCGCAATCTCCATACCCGCTATGCCTGTTCTTCATACCCGCTCCATACCCGCTTTCTGACGAGATAGGATGAGACAAAACAGGAACTTTCGAGATGAAGAATGCGCCAAAACTGGCTGAAAACCAAGCTTTTTGACGCTATTTCACATTGTCTGAGAAGGAGAATTGGCGGAGGGGAAGGGATTCGAACCCTCGATACGACTTGACATCGTATAACGGTTTAGCAAACCGCCGCCTTCAGCCACTCGGCCACCCCTCCGCCGAAGAGCGCGTATTATAAGTAACACGGCGTTTGCAGGGCTGCTTCTATCGTGTTGCAGCAACCCTGCATAGCCCTAAAATGCGTTAAAGCCGGTTTTTACAAAACTTTTTTCAGGGCTTCGTTCACCATGGCCGGATTGGCCTTGCCCGCCATGGCTTTCATCACCTGGCCCACAAAAAAGCCGAACAGCCGGTCCTTGCCGCCACGGTATTCTTCCACCTTGTCGGCATTACGGGCCATCACGTCGGCTACAGCAGCATCGATCGCGCCGGTGTCGGTCACCTGCTTGAGGCCCTTACGCTCCACAATGGCGGCGGCGCTGTCGCCAGTCTCGAGCATGTCCTCGAACACTTCCTTGGCAATCTTGCCATTGATGGTCTTGTCGGACACCAGATCCAGCATGCCGCCAAGGGCCGCAGCCGAGATCGGGCTGTCGGTAATGGTGCGGCCAGTGCGGTTGAGCGCACCGAACAGGTCGCCCGTTACCCAGTTGGCGGCAAGGCGGGCATCGCGGCCCTTGGCCACTTCCTCGTAATAATCGGCAATGGCCTGCTCAGCCACCAGCACGCTGGCATCGTAGCGGGGGATGCCATACTGCTTGATGAAGCGGTCGCGCTTGTCATCCGGCAGTTCGGGCAGGGCACGCTCCAGTTCGTCCACCCAGGCCTGTTCTACAACCAGCGGCAGCAGGTCGGGGTCGGGGAAGTAGCGGTAATCGTGCGCATCTTCCTTGCTGCGCAGCGAGCGGGTCTCGTTACGCGAGGGGTCGAACAGGCGCGTTTCCTGATCCACTTCGCCGCCATCCTCCCACACCTCGATTTGGCGCGTGGCCTCGACCTCGATGGCGTGCATGACATAACGGATCGAGTTGACGTTCTTGATCTCGCAGCGCGTGCGGAACGGTTCGCCCGCCTTGCGCACCGACACGTTCACATCGGCACGCATGGAGCCTTCCTCCATGTTGCCATCGCATGTGCCCAGATAGCGCAGGATCTGGCGCAGCTTGCGCAGATAGGCGCCAGCTTCCTCCGGGCAGCGGATGTCGGGCTCGCTCACGATCTCCATCAGCGCCACGCCAGCGCGGTTGAGGTCGATGAAGGAGCGGGCAGGGTCCTGGTCATGCATGGACTTGCCCGCATCCTGCTCCATGTGCAGGCGCGTGATGCCGATATGGCGCACGGTGCCATCGGCCAGTTCGATCTCGACCGTGCCTTCGCCCACGATCGGGTGGGTGAACTGGCTGATCTGGTAGCCCGTGGGCAGATCGGCATAGAAGTAGTTCTTGCGGTCGAACCGGCTTTCCAGGTTGATGCGCGCGCGCAGGCCGAGCCCGGTGCGGATGGCCTGGGCCACGCATTCCTGGTTCAGCACCGGCAGCATGCCCGGAAAGCCCGCATCGACCAGGCTCACATGCGTGTTCGGCTCGCCGCCATAGGACGCCGATGCCCCGGAGAACAGCTTGGAATGGCTGATGACCTGCGCATGGACCTCAAGGCCCACCACGATTTCCCAAGCGCCGGTCCTGCCTTCGATCGTATAGGTCATTTCGCGGCCTCCGCACGGATGGCAGGACGGTGGGTGAAGCCTGCGGCCTGTTCCAGCGCGCTGCCGGTGGCCAGCAGGGTTTCCTCGTCAAACGGGCGACCGATGAGCTGCAGGCCCAGCGGCAGGCCGGTCGCCCCCAGTCCCACGGGCACGGACATGGCGGGCATGCCAGCCATGGAGGCCGGCACGGTGAAAATATCGTTCAGGTACATCTGGACCGGATCATCACTCTGTTCACCCTGCACGAAGGCAGGGGTGGGTGCCGTGGGGGTGAGCAGCACATCCACCTTCTGGAAAGCCTCGGTAAAGTCGCGGCGGATGAGCGTACGCACCTTCTGGGCCTTCAGGTAATAGGCATCATAATAGCCAGCCGAGAGCACGTAGGTGCCCATCATGATGCGGCGGCGCACCTCGGGGCCGAAGCCTGCGCGGCGGGTGGCTTCATACATGGCATCGAGCGTATCACCCGGCACGCGCTCGCCAAAACGCAACCCGTCATAGCGGGCGAGGTTGGACGAGCACTCGGCAGGAGCCACGATGTAATAGGTGGCAAGGCCGTATTTGGTGTGGGGCAGGGACACATCCACGATCTCGCAGCCTGCCGCCTTGAGCCATGCGATGCCCTGCTGCCAGGCCGCCCCGATTTCGGCGGAGAGGCCCTCGGCGCGGTATTCGGCGGGAATGCCCACCTTCAGCCCCTTGAGGCTCCGGCCTATGGCTGCGGAATAATCCGGCACGTCGCAGTTGACGCTGGTGCTGTCGCGCTCGTCAAATCCGGCCATGGACTGGAGCATGATGGCGCAGTCGCGCACGCTGCGCGCCATGGGGCCTGCCTGGTCAAGCGAGGAGGCATAGGCAATGGTGCCAAACCGGCTGCACCTGCCATAGGTGGGCTTGAGCCCGACAATGCCGCAATAGGCGGCAGGCTGGCGGATGGACCCGCCGGTATCGGTGCCGGTTGCCCCCATGGCCAGCCCGGCGGCCACGGCGGCGGCCGACCCACCCGACGAGCCACCAGGCACCAGCGCCGCGTCATCGCCATTGCGCTTCCACGGGTTTTCAACTGGGCCAAAGGCGGAGGTGATGTTGGCCGACCCCATGGCGAATTCATCAAGGTTGGTCTTGCCCACGAACACCGCGCCATCGCGCAGCAGGTTGGCCGTGACCGTGCTTTCATAGGGGGGCACGAAGTTCCTGAGGATGTTGCTTGCCGCCGTGGTCCGCACGCCATTGGTACAGAACAGGTCCTTGATGCCGAGCGGGATGCCGGTCAGGCTGCGGGCCTCGCCCCTGGCCAGCACCTCATCCGCCTGCTGCGCGGCCTTGAGCGCTGCCTCACGGGTGGGGGTGATGTAGGCGTTCAGGCGCGGGTTGAGCGCGTCGATGGCATCGACATGCGCGCGCACCAGTTCCACGGCGCTGAATTGGCGCGCACGCAGGCCGCTTGCGGCATCGGCAATTGTCAGTTCGGTCAGGCTCATCTTATTCAACAACCTTGGGCACGGTATAGAAGGGGCCAACGGCGTCAGGCGCGTTGGACAGTACGGCATCGCGGCAGTTGCCATCGGTCACCACGTCCGGGCGCGTGCGCAGGGCGGCATGGCCCGTGCCGACCATGGGGGTCACCCCCTCGACATCGACCTCATTCAACTGCTCGACCCAGCCGAGGATCCCGTTAAGCTCCCCTTGCAGGGCGGGAACATCAGACTCGTCAATACCAATCCGTGCCAGTCTGGCAATGCGGCGGACGGTCGCGGGATCAAGCGACATGAAGCAATAACTTTCCATCAGAACAGGGGCAGAATATCCTGCAACGCAGGACCGCTGAGGAACATACCCCCGACCATGCCCCTGTTCAACATATCCGATCTCCGCGCAGGCCTGCGCCGCGACCAGCGCCTGCTTGGCCTTGACCCCGGCAAAAAGACAATCGGCATCGCCCTGTCTGATGTGGGCCTGATGCTGGCCTCCCCGCATATGGGGCTCAAGCGCGCAAAACTGTCGGTCAATGCGGCGGAAATCGGCAGGATTGCCCGCGCGCAGGATGTGGGCGGCCTGGTGGTGGGCCTGCCGCTGTCGCTTGATGGCAGCTTCGGCCCCGCAGCCCAGGCCGCGCGCGACTGGACGCTGAACCTGTCCGACATGACCGGCCTGCCTGCGGCCATGTGGGATGAACGGCTGTCTTCCTCCGCCGTCAACCGCTTCCTCATTGCCGAGGCCGACATGACGCGCCAGCGCCGGGGCGAGGTGGTGGACCAGATGGCGGCGGCCTATATCCTTCAGGCCGCCCTCGATGCATCGATCCCGCAAGGGCAAGGGTAGGGACACTTTCGAATTCGTGATGGCATGACTGGATTGTGCCAAAACCGGACCCCGGCGGTGCGGGGGCTGCTATGCTGCCCCCACCACCGGCGCGCACCGGGACGTGACCCCTCCCAAACGCTTCTCTCGCCGGACCCATGTTGCATAAACAAGGATGCCCGGCCATGCGCCTGCCACACCTGCCGTACCTTCATATCCATGTGCATGACCGCCCGCTGGCAGGCGACCCGCACCCGCACAACCTGTTTCACTGGAAGCTGTATTTCTGCGAGGCGATCGCCACCGCCATCCTCATGATCCTTGGCCTGAGTGCTGTCATCCTGCTCAGCGCGCCTGCCAGCCCGCTGGGTGCGGTGCTCATGCACCATCCCTATATCCAGACCGCGCTGTGCGGGCTGTGCTTTGGCCTGTCAGGCACGGCAGCGGCCATGACGCCGTTCGGCAAAGTCAGCGGGGCGCATATCAACCCTTCCGTCACACTGGCGTTCTCCCTGGCCAAGCGCATCGGCGGGGTGGATGCGCTCAATTACATGATCGCGCAGGTCATCGGCGCCTTTATCGGCACGGCGGTGGTGTATGAAGCGGGCAGGCTGATCGCCTGGTGGGGCAACATGGCCGTGGCGGTGCATTATGGCGCCACCGTGCCGTATGGCCAGATCTCGGTCTGGTGGGCCATGTGGTCGGAAATGTTCGTGACCGCGGCGCTGATCGCCATGCTGTACTGGCTGGCCGCCCACCCGCGGTGGAAGTTCATCACGCCCTGGTCGGGCGGGTTGTTCTTTCTCGTGCTCAACCCCATTACGGCATGGCTTTCGGGCAATAGCGTCAATTTTGCCCGCACGCTGGCCCCGGCACTGTTTGCCGGGCAGTGGTCGGGGCTATGGATATACGTGGTGGGGCCTTTTGCCGGGGCGTCGCTTGCGGTCATGGCCATCCGCATGAACCTTCTGGGCAAGTTGCACCTGCTTGAGGCGCGTCTGGTCAATTTTGGCCATCATGGCCGCGTGCCGGGGCTTGATGACCCGCACCGCAAGCTCAACCACCCCGATGACCCCGACCATGTGCCCCCCGCCGCCAGCGGCACGTCGGGGCCGGGCTGAGCTGGCAGGCCCGCGCAAGGCGCAACCCACACGTGACATATTCCGTTATTTTGCTACGGGGGAATTAGCGGCCATAGTGCCGCGCCGCCATGCCTGCCATGGGCTGCCGAGGGAGAGTGCATAAGAATGAAGCGTTTTTTCAACACGCGCGAAACCGTTGTCACCGAAGCGCTGGACGGGTTCCTGCGTTCAAGTGCTGGCCATCACCTGTGCCGCCTGGATGGCTACCCTGATACCTGCGTCATCATGCGCCGCGAGATCGACCGGCGCGAGGTTTCGGTCATTTCAGGGGGCGGGTCGGGGCATGAGCCTGCGCATGCGGGTTTTGTCGGCCATGGCATGCTGACGGCCGCGGTGTGTGGCGCACTGTTCGCCTCTCCCTGCGTCGATGCGATCCTGGCCGCGATCCTGGCCACGACGGGGGAGGCAGGCTGCCTGCTGGTGGTCAAGAACTATACCGGCGACCGGCTGAACTTCGGCCTCGCCGCCGAGCGCGCCCGCGCGCTGGGCAAGAAGGTGGAAATGGTGACCGTGGGCGATGACATCGCCCTGCCGGGTTCAACAACCCCGCGTGGTGTTGCGGGCACGGTACTGGCGCACAAGCTGGCGGGCTATGGCGCGGCACAGGGCTGGTCGTTCGAGCATGTGACCGAATTCGTGCGCGATGGCACGCGACGCATGCGCACCATTGGCCTGGCACTGGAAGACTGCAACCCCTATGAGCCCGCCCGCGCCAGCCGCCTGACCTCCGACCAGGCGGAGCTTGGCCTGGGCATTCATGGCGAGCCGGGCGCGCAGCGCATTGCCGTTGCCGGTGCGAATGACCTGATGGCGCTGGCCGCCAGCACGCTGGAAGCCAGCCTGCCCACCACCGTGCGCAATACCCGCTTCGCCCTCGTGCTCAACAACCTTGGCACCGTGCCGGAGGTGGAAATGGCGCTGCTGCTCGAGGCCTTCAGCCACACGCCACTTGCCCGCCGCATCTCGCACGTGATCGGCCCGGCACCGCTCATGACGGCGCTGGACATGAACGGCTTCTCGCTCACCCTGATCGAACTTGACGAGGCCATCACCACCGCCCTGCAGGCTCCCGCCCAGCCACGCGCATGGCCCGGCATCACCCCATTCGGCAGCCCCAGCGTGGCCCCCATGCCCGCCATGCCCGATGCCTTTCCCTTCACGCCCAGCCATAATGCGGCTGTTGCCAGCCTGCTGGCGCGGGGGGCTGAAATACTGGTGGCGAACGAAGCGGCGCTGAACGAACTCGATGGCAAGATCGGCGATGGCGATGCAGGCTCCACCTTTGCCAGTGCTGCGCGTGACATCACCGCCGTGCGCGACCGCCTGCCCATGAACGACCCGCACCAGCTCATGGCCACCATCGGCAATATCCTGACCCAGCATGCCGGTGGCTCGAGCGGGGTGCTGTTCGCCATCATGTTCTCGGCGGCAGGCCACAGCAAACAGCCCTGGCAGCAGGCCCTGCGTGAAGGGCTGGCCCATATGATGGAATGCGGCGGCGCCAAGCCGGGCGACCGCACCATGATCGACGCGCTGCACCCCGCCCTTGAAGTGCTGGCCGCAGGCGGCACGCTGCAACAGGCTGCCAAAGCCGCGCGCAAGGGTGCGGATGCCACCACCACCATGGACAGCGCCCGCGCAGGCCGCGCCGCCTATGTGCCCAGCGAGCATGTGCGCAACGTGCCCGACCCCGGTGCCGAGGCCGTGGCCCGCCTGCTTGAAGGGCTGGCCGCTGGCTGAAACACCATGCGGAACAATGACCGGCTGGTGGTTGTTCCGCGCGGGGCAAAATCTCATCGCCCCAAGGGGTAGCGCATGATAACAGATGGCTACCCCGGCCAGAAAATCAGGCCTTGCGAACGAATTCGGATTTCAGGTTGATGGCGCCGATACCCGCGATCTTGCAGGCAATATTGTGCCCGTCCGTGCCATCGACCAGACGGATGCCCTTGACCTTGATGCCGCCCTTGATCACGGAGGACGCCCCCTTGATCTTGAGGTCCTTGATCACCGTCACACTGTCGCCATCGGCAAGCACGTTGCCGTTGGCATCGCGGATCTCGCCGGGGCCATCCGCAGCACCTGCTGTATTGTCCTTGGGGTTCCATTCACACCCGCATTCAGGGCAGGTCCACAGGCTGCCGTCGGGATAGACATGTTCGCACCCGCATTCGGGGCATTTGAGGTCGTGTTCCATAAGTATCCTTACTGTCTGGGCCTATGCCCATAAAGCACCCGGGCCCTGACAGAAAGGATATGGATCATGCGGAGGCGATTTTCTGGCCGCATGCTCCCTATTGCTGGGGCGCCGTGCCGCCATGGGTGCTGACACCGGGGCCACCACCGCCATCCGAGCCGCCACCGGCGGGCTTGGGTTTGTCGCATCCGGCAAGGCAGGTCAGAACGGCAGCCGCCATCATCATCCGCGCAAGGTTTCGCACTGGTTTTCTCCCCTCCAGCTATTCTGGCTCTCAAGAGGGGTAAAGCGCCGGACCGCGCCACGGTTGCGTATAAAAATGGGGGTGCGCCGCGCCAGCAGGGCTGCGGCACACATCTCGCGCATGCGCATGCAGCAGCGATGACGGTGCTGGAAGGAAGGGTGTTCCATCCGGTGCCTGTCCGTCTGTTCGGGGCCGCCCTAGCGGACAGCCTGCTTGCGGAAAAAACGCTCGACAGCCAGCATGCCAAGCAACAGCGCGACGCCAAAGCCTTCGCGTGTATGGTCGATGAGGTAACGCATAACGGCCTCCTCCATTTGGCTTGTCAGCTTCATACTGACGGATCATCCACGCCAGCGGAAGTAAAAACGCACATACGGCTCTTCACGATATGGAACTGATCGCACGGGCGGGGCTGTCGTTTCGTGCCTTGCCCAAAATAAATTCCTTGGAGAATTCAGGCAGGCGCCAGGGGCCTGCCTTGCCAGCGTCGGGCACTCCGGCATAGGAAAAAGGCCATGACCCGCATTTTCATTGATGCCGATGCCTGCCCGGTGCGCGACGAGACCTATCGCGTCGCACTGCGCTACGGGCTGCATACCTTTGTCGTCTCCAACAGCCTGCTGGCCGTGCCAGCCTCGCCCCTGATCGAACGCGTGGTGGTAACGCAGGGCATGGACGTGGCGGATGACTGGATTGCCGCGCATGCAGCCGCGCATGACATTGTCATATCAGCCGATATTCCGCTTGCCGCGCGCTGTGTCGCGCGCGGGGCCTGCGTGCTCGACCCCAAGGGGCGCATTCTTGATGATAACGCCATCGGCATGGCGCTGGCCGTACGCAACCTCATGACCGACCTGCGTGACACTGGCGTCGTGACCCAGAGCAATCGCGGCTTTACCCGCGCGGACCGCTCCACGTTTCTCTCAGCCCTTGATACCGCCGTAGTCAAGGCCCGCAAGCGCGCGGCAGGGCATGGGCGGCCGCTGCCCATCGTGCCGCCTACGGCATGAGTGTGGCTGGCGCGTAAAAAAAGCCGCCCGCTCCACGGGGAACGGACGGCACGAAGGTCGTGAACGCCGCCTTTATGAAAAAGCAGGCGGCGCCCAAAAACGTTTACTCTTTAATTTTCCGCCTTACTTCTGCACAGCCTTGGCAAACAGGGCGGAGATCGCATCCTGCGCCTCGGTCTGGATGGCCTTCAGGTGGGCCGCGCTCTTGAAGCTCTCGGCATAGATTTTATAGACATTTTCCGTGCCGGAGGGGCGGGCTGCAAACCAGCCATCCTTGGCCGAGACCTTAAGGCCACCAATGGCCGCGCCATTGCCCGGCGCGTTGGTCAGCGTGCTGACAATCGGCTCGCCCGCAAGCTCGCTCATGCCGATCTGCTCGGGCGAGAGGTTTTTCAGGATCGCCTTCTGCGCCGGATCAGCAGGCGCATCGATGCGGGCGTAGTACGGCGTGCCAAGGCGCTTGGTCATGGCCTCGTATGCGGCGCCGGGGGTCTGCCTGGTGCGGGCCGTGATCTCGGCGGCGAGCAGGCCGAGGATGATGCCGTCCTTATCCGTGCTCCACACCGTGCCATCGCGGCGCAGGAAGGAAGCACCCGCACTTTCCTCGCCACCAAAGCCGAGCGTGCCGTTATACAGGCCATCGACAAACCACTTGAAGCCAACCGGCACTTCCACCAGCTTGCGGCCGATTTCCTTGGCCACGCGGTCGATCATGCTGCTGCTGACCACCGTCTTGCCCACACCGGCTGCGGGGCTCCAGTTGGCGCGGTTGTTGAACAGGAACTCGATGGCGGTGGCAAGGTAGTGGTTGGGGTTCATCAGCCCGTACTTGCCCGACACGATGCCATGGCGGTCGGCATCGGTATCGTTGGCGAAGGCTATGTCAAAACGATCCTTCATCTGCACCAGGCGCGCCATGGCGTAGGGCGATGAGCAGTCCATGCGGATCTGGCCATCCCAGTCGGCGGTCATGAAGCGAAAGGTGGGGTCGACTTCCTTGCTCACGATGGTGGCGTTGATGCCGTATTTATCAATGATCGGCTGCCAGTAATCCACCGCCGCCCCGCCCAGCGGGTCGATGCCGATCGAGATGCCGGATTCACGGATGATGTCCATGTCCACCACGGCGGCGAGGTCATCCACATACGGGTTGATGTAGTCATGCCGCTTCGTGGTGGGAGCCTTGAGTGCCTGCTCGAACGATACGCGGGCCACACCCTGCATGCCCTTGGCCATGTAGTCGTTGGCCGCGTTCTCGATCACCTTGGTGATGTCGGTATCCGCCGGGCCGCCATGGGGCGGGTTGTATTTGAAGCCGCCATCCTCGGGCGGGTTGTGCGATGGCGTGATCACCACGCCATCGGCAAGGTCGCTGCTGCGGCCACGGTTGCACGTCAGGATGGCATGCGAGATGACGGGAGTGGGGGTGTAGCCGTCCTTGTCATCAATGCGCACTTCAATGCCATTGGCGGCAAAGACTTCAAGGGCTGACTTCAGCGCCGGGCGCGAGAGCGCATGCGTGTCGATGCCGATGAACAGCGGCCCGGTAATGCCTGCGCCCTTGCGATAGTCGGCAATGGCCTGGCTGATCGAGAGGATATGGTTTTCATTGAAGCTGGTATGCAGCGATGAGCCCCGGTGCCCCGAGGTGCCAAACGCCACCCGCTGCGTTGCAATGGCGGGATCAGGCTTGCGGGTATAATAGGCATCAAGCAGGGCATCGATATTGACAAGACGGTCCGGATCGACCGGCTTGCCGGCAAAAGGGCTTACGCTGGGCATTGACTGCTCCCGAAATACATTATGAAAAAGCGCATATTCCAACAAATTCCCTTATAGCCCGCCCCGGCGGGCGTCCAGCCACGCAAGGCGGGAAAATGAACCGGGGGCGGTAAGGAAATGCATCATGCCACGACACTGGCGCGCGCTTTGGGGGAATGACATTGAACTATATCAAAATCCGGACCTTTTTCGTTTCCTTGCCCGTGCATCACGTTCCCGCGTGGGCCTGTTGCGCGGGGCAGGGGGCGTGCCCATTCTAGAAGGCATGAACACCCCCACCGCCCCCGATCATGCCGAACACCTGCGCCGCAACCGGCTTGAGCGCCTGCTCAGGCGCCTGCCCGCGCGGGGCGAACAGGCCATGCGCTGGCTGCTGCAACCCGGCCGGGTCATCCTGCGCGGCATTATGGGCGGGCTGCTGATCGTGGGGGGCGTGTTCAGCTTCCTGCCGGTGCTGGGGGTATGGATGCTGCCGCTGGGCATTATCCTGCTGGCCGAGGACGTGCCTTTCCTGCGCAGGCTGAGCGCGCGCATGCTGGCGTGGATCGAGCGCCGCCACCCGAACTGGCTGGCGCCTGCCACACCGCAGGAGGCGGAGAAAAAAAGCCTGGTCTAACCCGCGCAGGCCGGTCGGCGCAGGCCTGCCGCCGCCACGATCAGGGCATTGGCCGCAAGCCCGATCAGGCCGGGATTGACCCCTTGGGGCATGAGGCCCGCCCAGTACAGCCCCACCGCCAGCCCGTCCCCCGCCACAAGCCCTGCCGCAATCGCCAGGGGTGGAACGCGCCATCTGCACAGCGCCACCAATAGCCCCGGTGCGATCTGGATCATGCCCAGGTAATACAGGTTGTTGAGCGTGACCATGATGCTGCCCAGCCCCGCCGCCCCGGCAGCCGAGAGCAGCAGATAGACCCCGATCACGACCTGCGCGCCCACGCGCTGCCCCCGGTCCGACAGGCCATGGAGCATGTTGCGCGAGACCAGCGGCCCGATGGCAAGGCACACGCCTGCCAGGATGACCAGCGCCGAGACCGCGCACCCGCCCGCGACAATGCCCTGCATCCACGGTGGCAGGGTAGTGGTGATGCCCAGCATGAACACGTCATTGGCCGATGGCACAGCCAGGCCGCGCCTGCGCACATATTCCGCGATCATGTACAAAAAGGGGAACATGAGCATGTAAAGCGGCATGAGGATCTGGTTGCGCCGCACCATCCGCGCCGAACGCGCGGTAAACACGAAGGCCACCGCCTGCGGCGTGATGCACAGCCCCAGCGACTGGAGCACGATGGTGGAGACCACGAACATGTCCTGCCGCGCCGGCACGGCGGCAGCAGGGGTTGCCACATAGGCCGCAGGCAGGCCCGAGGCCAGCAGGGCAGCACTCCCTCCGGCCACGATGGCCAGCACCAGCAGCACATCCTTCAGCACCGATACATAGGCCGGTGCGCGCACGCCCGCCAGCGCCACCCAGCCAAAGGTCATGCCCGCGCCAGCGCCTGCCAGCACGGCGGGGGTGACATGCCAGTGCAGGCTGCGCATGACCGATATCAGGCCGGTAAACTGCATCTGCCCCAATGGCAGCAGAAAGGCCACGGCATTGGCCGCCACCACGACTTCGAGCAATCTGCTGCCAAAATGGGCACGAAAGATATCGGCCAGCGTCATGCTGCCCGTCCTGCGCCCCAACTGCCATAACAGCGGCGCCAGCACGAACCCGACGGGGTAGGACAGCAGGATATACCCCATGAACCACCCGGCAAACGCCGCGCCATGCAGGTAGACCCCGGTGGAAAAGCCCAGCACGCTGCCAATGCTGTAGGTCTCGCCAATGGTCAGGAAAAAGACCAGCAGGCCCCCTAGCTGCCCGGACGCAACAAAGAAATCACGCGCATTGCCACTGCCGCGCCGCACCCGCGCATAGACCGCCAGGGCAATGGAGGCCGCAATGACCAGCCCGAAGCTGAGGAATTCCATTCAGTCCGCCCGCGCCCGGCCCAGCCACCACGCCACCGCCATGCAGCCCGGCACCAGCACCATGCAGGCAAACAGCCACGCCACCGCCGGGGGAAAGCCCATGACCATGCCATCAACCCGCTCAAACAGCACAAAGCCGCCAATAACCAACACATAAGGCAGGCCCAGCCCCACACCCAGCGTAAGCGGCGTGGTGGCGGATCGTGGTTCGCTGGCGTTATCCGGGGTATCAGGCACGCGCGTCAGGCCCTGAAGGCAGCGGAGACGGCGGCAGGCAGGCGAAATGCCGCTTTCAGCGCGGCTTCGCCTTCCTGCGGCCCACAACGGACAGGCGGGTGGTGACGAGGTCGTACCCCATCTCGCGCACGATATTGTCCAGCAGGGCATCGAGTTCGGGATTTTCGAACTCGATCACCTTGCCGCTATCGGCGTCGATCAGGTGGTAATGATCGCCATGATCGCCATCGGCCACTTCGTAACGTGCCCGACCGCCACCAAAATCACGGCGCTGGAGAATGCCGTTTTCCTCGAACAGGCGCACGGTCCGGTACACCGTGGCAATGGAAATGCGTGGATCGACCTCCACCGCGCGGCGGTACAGTTCCTCCACATCCGGGTGGTCGTCACTATCCGACAGGACAAAGGCAATCGTCCTGCGCTGGCCCGTCAGCTTCAGGCCGCGTTCACGGCACAGGTCGGCCAGGGGAGAATCGGGAAAAGTCGGCTCTTTCATCGCCTCATAGCATAATGCATACAGACCGCCCCGGTCCAGTAGGGATAAGCGGTGCGGGTTGTCGATTTTAATTGCAAATGATAATCTTTCTCATTAATAGGGTCTCATCAACACATTCAGGGAGCGGGCTCAGCCACGGCCCGAGCGGATGATGACCGACACCACAGTTTTCATGAATGATCTTTCATCCAGCGAACGCCTGCTGGTCTGGTGCGTGCGCCGCCTGAGCGGGCAGGGTGACGGCGCGCGCGGCACGCCGGGGCTGGCGCTGCCGTGCTTCCGGGCTGATTTTGCTGCTGTCATCGAGGCGTTCCGCATGGCCATGAACCGGCTGCGCGCCTACCAGCGCACGCCGGTGGACGTGGCGATCTGCTCGGCCACGCACCTGACCGGCACGGAAAACCGCTTCCTGCTCGCCGCCACCGCCGCACAGGAAGGGCGCGAGGGCGAGGTGCGCCGCATGCTGCGGCCCGTCTTCGTTCACCATCATGTGCTCTCGCCCTTTGCCGCCGCCATTACGCAACTCGGCGCATGCCTTGCAGGGGCGGGGTACTGGCTGCCGCGGCGGGGCACCATGCTGGCAGCATCCAGCCGAGTACCCGTCGCACGACAGGTGGGGCCTGCCATGGCGCACCCTGCGCCCCATGCGCCACAGGCCCAGCCCGTGGGCGCAGGCTGCCTTGCGGCCATGCGCTGGCACAACGGCGACATGGGCCACGCGCAGGTCATGTGGCCCGCTCCCGCTGCGGGCGTGCAGACAGGCAGCCTGTAAAAACACCAGAGGGCCGCACTTTCGCGCGGCCCCCAGCAGGGCGGATGACAGGAATGCCACCCATCGTATCAATCCGGCAGGCGCGCCGGTTCATGGAAAATGCTTTCCTCGACCTGCTCGACATCCTGGCCTGGCAGGAAGGCGCGCCACCGGCCACCGGCCATGACCGGCCGGCAACCCCGCAGCCGGGCGGGGTTACTCCTGATCGGGGGCAGGGGCGGAGTTGAGCTTGATGTATTGCGGCAGGCCCAACTGCTTGATGAGGTCGAACTGGCGGTCGAGGAAGTCCTCGTGCTCTTCCTCGTTCACAAGGATGCGCAGCAGCAGGTCACGCGAGACGTAGTCGCGCACGCTCTCGCAATAGGCGATGCCCTCGCGCAGGTCGCCAATCGCCTTTTCTTCCAGCTTCAGGTCGCATTTGAGGATTTCCTCAACGTCCTGGCCCACAAGGATCGTGTTGTAGCGCTGCACGTTGGGCAGGCCACCGAGGTAGAGGATACGCTCGATCAGCCAGTCGGCGTGCTTCATCTCCTCGATGGATTCCTCGTATTCCTTCTTGCCCAGCAGGGTCACGCCCCAGTGGCGCAGCGTGCGGGCGTGCAGGTAATACTGGTTGATCGCCGTCAGCTCGTTGGTCAGCTGGGTGTTCAGGTGCTCAATGACCTTGGGGTCCTTGATGGGCATGTCCGTCTTCCTGTTCTGCAAATTATTATACCCCTCACGGGTTACTGCGTGGCAGGCGGCAACGCAATTATAAAAAAGCGTTGCATAACCATGCCCTGCGCGCGACCCTGCGCCCGCGCCGCACGCCAGGGCACGGCCACCACGCAGGGCAGGGATACGCCACATGGACCAGACCAGCTACCGCACGCTTGATGCAGGCGGCATCCGCGCATTCCTTGCCGGTCTGCCCGCCATTGCCACCCGCCTTGGCGGCCTGCCCGAACAGTGGCAGGTGCGTGAGGTCAGTGATGGCAACCTCAACAACGTATTCCTCATCACCGGGCCTGCGGGGGAGGTATGCCTCAAGCAGTCGCTGCCGCATGTGCGCGTGGACCCGAGCTGGAAGATGCCGCTCGACCGCACATATTTCGAGGCCGCATGGCTTGCCGCCATCGGCCCGCTGGTGGGGGGACTGACCACCGAATACCTGCATTTCGACCCCGAACTCTATGTTCTGGTGGTCGAGAGCCTGTCCGGCCACACCGTGCTGCGCACGGCGCTGATGGAAGGGGCGGACTGGCCGGAGGTCGCGCCCCGCATTGGCGCCTTCGTGGCCCGGGCCTGTTTTGGCACCTCACTGCTCGCCCGCCCGTTCGAGGATGTGTTTGACGCCCGCCGCCTCTTTGCCGCCAACCAGGCCCTGACCCGCATCACTCTCGACCTGGTGTTTGACGACCCGTACCGCGACCACCCGCGCAACCACTGGCATGATACCGCCCTGAGCCCCATCGTGCAGGACATCCGCACCAGTGCGGCAGCCCTTCTGGCGGTGGAAAACCTGCGGCGGCGCTTCCTGTCGCAGCCCCAGGCGCTGCTGCATGGCGACCTGCATACCGGCTCGATCATGAGCACGGCGGATGATACGCGCGTGATCGATGGCGAGTTCGCGCTTTACGGGCCGATCGGGTTTGACTGCGGCATGTTCGTGGGCAACCTCGTGCTGCATTTCTTCGCAACACCCGACCTTGCGGCCCGGCGGGCGGCGCTGCGCGACATCGCCAGCTTCTGGCGCAGCTTTCATGAGCAGTTCATGGCGCTATGGAACGCCAGTGACGCCCCGCCACCGGGCACCCTGCGCCCGCTGGCCTATGGCCCGGCGGCCCATGTGGCGCAGCAGGCCTTCATGGATGAGATGATGGGCGATACCATCGGCTTTGCCGCCATCGAGATCATCCGCCGCATCATCGGCTACGCCCATACGGCGGATTTCGATACCATCATTGATCCCCGCCTGCGCGCCACATGCCGCGCGGGCGCGCTGGCCTTCGCCTATTACGTGCTCGACCATCTGGCTGACATGCGCACGATCTCGGATTTCCTGTCCTGCCTGGGCGAGAATGAGGGGAAGGGGCTGTAGAACCTTTCAGTCCATGCCGCCGGGCATGAGGGCTGCCAGCCGGGCCATGGAGGCGCGCAGGTCGGCCTCGATTTCTGGCAGGGGGCGACTGGGTTCGGGGGTATCGAAATACCGGGCAAATGAAATGGCACACCCAATGCCCGCCCGCGCATGGTCCAGCCGGGCAGTGGGGTCATGGGGGGCGACCAGGTGGTCAAACCACGCCTGCGGATCGGTTTCCATGCCGGTGGTGAACACCATGCGGGTGGGGGCGCCTGCGTGATCCATACAGGTCACGCTCAGGCTACGATATAAAAACCCCCGCGCTGGCACCTGGCGTGCAAAACCGGTGCGCCGCCCCAGCGGCACGCCCCCTTCAGGCGGTACGAGGCGCCATGAAGCCGGTGCGCCATCCGGACCATCGCGCACATCAAGATCGCATTCCGCGCCTTCAAGCGCCGCCTGCACCACGGCGGTCACGTGGGCCTGCGTCATCTCGCGCCGTTTCTCGCCCTGGCTGCGGCCGCACCGCCGCCACAGCGCTGCCGCATTGACCAGGCTGACCAGACCACGGCGGGCAGCGGGCTTGCTGTTATCCAGCACCCACACATAGGTGCCGATGCCGGTATTGATGAACATGTCCTGCGGCAGGGCTATGACCGTATCGATCAGGTCATGCTCGACAAGATAGCGGCGAATGGCGGATTCCCCGCTCTCCACACCGCCACCGTTCAGGGCGGCGCCATGCGTCACCACGCCAATCCGGCTGCCGCCGTGGCGGGGGGCGCGCATCTTGGCCAGCAGGTGCAGCACGAACAGCATCGATCCATCAGACACGCGCGGCAGCCCCGGCGCGAAGCGCCCCTGCGCGCCCTGCGCGTGTTCCGCCTGTACGGCGGCGCGGATGGACCGCCAGTCCAGCCCGAAGGGGGGGTTGGCCAGCATGCGGCCAAAACGCTGGCGGGCATGGCCATCGGCCAGCAGCGTATCGCCCTGCACCACCTGCCGGGGCCTGAGCCCGCGCAGCAGCAGGTCGGCACGCGCCAGGGCACAGGACTGCGCGTTGAGTTCCTGCCCGTACAGATCCGCCATAACCCCGCGCGCGCGCAGCCGGTCAGCCGCCCGGGCAAGCAGGGCGCCGGTTCCGGCGGCGGGGTCGTAAAGCGCAAGGCGGGTGCCCGGCGCATCCGCAGCGCAGACGAGATCGACCATCAGGTCAGCCACCTCCGGCGGCGTGTAATGCGTGCCGGTGCCCTGCGTGGTGGTGAAATGGCTGACCAGTTCCTCGAACAGTTGCGCCATGGCTTCGCTGCCGTACAGGGCAGGAGAGAGGTCAAGGGCTGCGAAATGCGCGGCCAGCGGCCCCAGCATGCCAACTGCCGCCAGCCTGCGCGCAAGCCCGTCCACCTCAAGCTGCGCCATGATGGCGCGCATGGCGGCGGGCAGGCGCTCAAGCTGCCGCGCCATTACCCTGAGCGGGTCGGCCGCGCAGGCGATGGCCGCAAGCCCCCCCTTGGCGGGCGGCCGTGCCTGCTCGAGCCGCCGCAGCATGGTAAAGGCCAGTATCGCGGGCCCGTATTCAACCGGCGGCAGCACGCGGCGCAACTGGCCTGCAATGCGCCATATGGCAGTTGCTGACAGCAGGGGCGCGGTCATGGCCGGTTAACGGGCGCGTTCTTCCGCCGCCGCCGTGCGCCATAGCGACAGGGCAACCGCAATGACCGCAGGCCCGATGAACAGCCCGAGCAGGCCAAACACATGCAGGCCACCCAGAATGGCCGTCAGCACCGCAAGGAAGGGAATGCTGGTGCTGCCGCTGATCAGCTTGGGCCGCACGAAGTGATCGCCCGCGCCATAGGCGATGGTGCCGATCCCCCCCACGATCACCGCCTGCATCACGCCATTGGCCGCAAAGGTCATGAGCGTGGTCACGCATAGCAGGATCGGCCCGCAGAAGGGGATGACACTGACCACCGCCGTCACCAGTGTGAGCAGGGCGGGGTGGGGGGTGCCCGCAATGAAGTAGCCAATGCCCACCAGCACGCCCTGGCCCAGCCCCACCAGCACCAACCCCGCCACCGTGCCGCGCACGGCGCCCACGGTGTTGCGGATCACGTCCCGCGCGCGCGCACCCAGAAAATGCTGCCCGACCGCGCGGATATCGGCAATGAGCGTTTGCGAGGCATGGAGATAGAAATAGACCGACAGCGTGGCGATGACGAAGGTTTCGGTCATTTCCATCAGGCGGTGCGGCAGTTCGCGCCCGTCGCCGGTGGCCACCATGCGCGACACCACGCCGGTCCAGTGCCGCAGTTCATCGGGGTCGGACAGGTAGCGCCGCCACAGCCCGGCCAGCCTGGGGCCAACACGCGGAATGTCATCGACCTGCGGCGAGACGGGAATGCCATCAT
This sequence comes from Komagataeibacter melomenusus, assembly GCF_013155395.1. Classification (GTDB taxonomy): domain Bacteria; phylum Pseudomonadota; class Alphaproteobacteria; order Acetobacterales; family Acetobacteraceae; genus Komagataeibacter; species Komagataeibacter melomenusus. Next base: position 68,153 of record NZ_JABJWC010000001.1, read on the forward strand.
GCAGCGCGGTCCGCCCCCATGCCATGAGCGAGGGAATTTCCAGCCCCGCCCGCACGGCCATGGCAATCATGGGCACGGCCAGCAGCGCGAAGATACCCGCCGCGATCAGCCCTGCGGCCACCCCACGCCCCATGCCGCGCCCCACCAGCCGCGTATAGAGCGGGAAGGTGGTGATGGTGAGGATACCACCCCACACGAAGGCAAACAGGAATGACTGTTCGATCCATGCGGAAAACAGCAGGACCGCGCAGACGAACATGAAGGTACCGATATACTGGGTCCGGCTCCGGTTTTCTTCCATAGGGCGTGTTCTATCCTGCTGGGGTTCATCAAAGGCTGCACCATAACGCAATAACGCACAGGCCGCCCATTGTGGCAGGTGGCGCGTGCCCCGTGGTCATGTCAGCACAGGGTAGAGGCCCGGCTTATAAAAAACACCACCCATCTTGCCCATGCAGGCACAAGCTGGTCCATTGGTAGCCCTTTTCCGACCCGGACACGACATGCCCCGCTCTCCCAGGACCTTTTTTACCGCCGACACCCATTTCGGCCATGCCAACATCATCCGCTACACGAAACGACCCTTTGAAACGGCAGCCGAAATGGATGCGGTACTGGTCAGCAACTGGAACGCCACCGTCGGCCCCGATGATGACGTGTGGCACCTGGGCGACGTGGCCCACGGCACACAGCGGGCAGAGGCGATCCTGCCGCGGCTGAATGGCCGAAAGCACCTGATCTGGGGCAACCATGACAGTGAAGCCGTGCGGAACTGGCAGGGGTGGGTGTCCTCGCAGGCCTATGCCGAACTCAGGCTTGATGGCCGCAGGGTGGTGCTGTTTCATTATCCCATCGCGGAATGGAATGGCTTCTGGCACGACAGCCTGCATTTTTATGGGCATGTGCATGACAGGCTCACGCCCACCAGCCTGTCATGTGATGTGGGGGTGGATGTGTGGGATTACCGGCCCGTGGCCTTCAATGACATCGTGGAAACCATCAGCGCCCTGGCCCCGCCCGCACGCCCTGCCTGATACGGGCGGGCCGCAACGCGCCGCCAGGAATGCGCCGCCTGCCCATCACGCGCCCATCGCAGATCGCCGCACGGCAATGCGGTATTCATGCAACAGGCCACGCAGTCGGGCCCGTTCTCCAGCCTGTGCCGCAACATGCTCCAGTCGTGCCCACGCCGCCTGCGCCACCTGGCGCTGGCCTGCCAGCGCCGGAAAGGTCAGTTCCAGCGAGGCCAGGGTGAGGGTATCCACCTCGGGGAACACGCTGCCCCCCGCGCGGCGGCGCAGTTCCGGCCCTGCCGCCCATAACGCCAGCGCCGCGTAGCGCAGGTCCACCCCACGCCCGCGCGGCACCAGCGCCTTGCACCCCTGGCTGACGGCAAGCGGGCCGCATCCCAGCCCCACCCGGCCCACAGGGGCGCGGGTTGATACCACCAGCGCGCCCGCAGGCACCAGCGTGGCCCGGCACGCCGCCAGCCCCGCCGCCGAGAGGCCGCGCAGCCCGCGCGCCACCACCGCAGGCGGCCCGGATGGCAGGTCAGCAGGGGTTATCCACGCCACGTCATCGCCCCAGTAGGCGGCGTGGGTCGTGGCGGGTGTGCCCCCGCCGGTAATGTCAAACACATGCCCCAGCAACCGCCGCGTGCCGCCTGCCGCCCCGATGGCCTGCGTGATGATGGCCCGGACCTGCTCCGGACCCAGCGCGTCAAGCCTGTCCAGCACGCGCAACTGCCCGTCAATGCGTTGCAGGCGGCCCTCGAGCCGGTCGGCCACAAGGCGCTGGCAGGCAAGGGAAGGACAGGGAACCGGCAGGCTGTTCATGCGCGCGCGCGTGAGCTTGGTGCGGGTCGCCCCCTCCACATACGGACCGTAGGACAGGGTATTGAGGGCATGCGCCACGAAGCGGCCATCCACGCCCGCGCGCGGGCGCAGCACATGCACGTGGTTGCCCGCCCATAGCGGCCCTTCATGAAAGAACGCGACATCACGCGATGGATCAGAAAACGGCGCGCCGTCTTCCCCCAGCAGCACGAGCGCGCCATCAAACAGTGCCTGATCGACATGCCCGGTCACGCCACTGGCCCCATGATAGGGCACAGGCCCCGGACGCTGCGCCCGCTGCGCGCGGTTAAGGGGCACGCGGGCCGCATCAAGGCATTCCACCAGGGCGCCCAGCGGCACCACGGGCCATGCCCGGGGCGGGGGTGGAGGCGGGCGATCATGGCACGTCATGCCTCATCCTTTACTGTTGGGCCGGACCGGGCCGCCACATGAAAAATACATCATGACAGGCGTTTGCGCGGCATGGCTGCTGGCCGTGCGCCATCGGGTCGTATAAAACCCCACCCCCGAGCACCATACCGCGTGCCGCACATGACCATGGCCCGGCGGGGCATGGGTGAAGCAGGGGGTTCATGACGCGTCCAACCACATCCTTCGGGGCGGAATTCCGTTCCATCCTTGCCATTGCCGGACCGATGGGCCTGTCACAGTTCGCCCAGATGCTGATGGGGCTGACCGATGACGTCCTGCTCGGCAGCCTGGGGGCGGCGGCCCTTGCCATTGGCGGGCTGGCCACGGGCACGTTCTTCACGCTCAACGCCATCCTTGCCGCCATGATCGAGGCAGGCGGCATCCTGCTCTCGCAGGCGCGCGGGCGGCAGGACCATGCAAGCCTCGGCACCACAATCACCTCCATGCTCGTGGTCGCCATCATGCTGTGCGGGCCGGAACTGTTCTGCCTGTACCACATCGACCGGCTCCTGGCATGGCTGCACGAGCCCGAGGCCATCCGCGCGCCGGTAACCGCGTTCGTGCATATCCTGATGTGGGCGGTGCCGCCTGCGTTGCTGGGCCAGGGCGTGCTGACCACGGCGCTGCCGGTCATGGGGGCACAGGGCATTCTCATGCGGGTCATGCCGTGTGTTACGGTGGTGAACGGGGTGCTGAATGCAACGCTCATCCACGGCTGGTTCGGCCTGCCCGCGCTGGGGCTGCACGGGTCGGCGGTGGCGACGGTCATCACCCTGTGGTGCATGCCCCTCATCCTGCTGGCGTTCATGGCGCGCAGGCCCGAGCTGCGCACCGCCCTGCGCCCGCGCGCGCATGACTGGAAGCATACCGCCGCCCTGCTGCGCACCGGCCTGCCCATGCTGGCCGCCGCGATGGCGGAGGTGACACTGTTCCAGGCCAACAGCCTCGAGGCCGCCAGGCTGGGCAATGCGGGGCTTGCGGCATTCCAGATCATGCTGGGCATCGGCATGCAGTGCTTCGTGCTGTACCTGGCCATGGCGCAGGCAAGCAACATACGGGTGGCCTACTGGACGGGACGCAACGACCCGGCCATGGTCCGCCGCGCCGCCGGTGCGGGCATGGCGCTGGGCATGGGGGTGGCCTGCCTGGCCACGCTCGTTCTGGCCGCAGGGCGGCAGACCATCATCGGCTTCTATCTTGATGCGGCCCTGCCGGAAAACGCGCAGGCGGTGCATCTCGCACTCGCCCTGCTGATGGCGGGCGCAATCTTTCAGGTGCCTGATGCCCTGCAGGCCATCGCCACAGGCATCCTGCGCGGGCAGGGCGATACCACCATCCCCATGGTGCTGGCGGTTATCGGCTACTGGGGGATTGGCTTTCCCGCTGGCATCGTCCTAGCCTTTGACCGCGGCATGGGCGTGCAGGGCCTGTGGTACGGCATTGGCATGGGGCTGGTGGCGGTATTCGTGCTTCATGGCACCCGCATCGCGTGGCGCATGAAGCAAGTGGTGCAAAAAGGGTAGGAAAAGCCCCGCCCGGTCGCGCCGGTTTTGAAAATAAATATGGGCCGAACACAATAAAAAGTTTCTGGATGCCGCCTTTTTTTAAAAAAGCGGCGTTCCTTGAAGCTTTTTGAAGAAAGCTTCACCAAAAACTTCTTTTAATTCCAATAATTCCAGGGCGCCATCGTGGCCTTACAGGCGCTTGTGCATTTCCTCGCGGATGGAATTGCATTTCTTGGTAAACACGCCCGCCTGCGACGCGGTCATGAAATTGATCAGGAACGCGCCAAGCAGCGAACAGAAAGACAGGATGATCAGCACCCGCCCCATGAGCGAGATCACCCCGCTATAATGCACCGCCGAATACCACAGCAGGCCAAGGCTCAGCACGGCGCCAAACACGCCGAGCACGCCGGTGGAGCGGATGAGGGATTCCTCCTCACGGATGAAGGTGGAGGATTCCTGCCATAACATGAACAGCTTGCGGTCCATTTCCTGCACGGCAGCGGCATACTCGTCGGCATCATCGGGATGCTGGTGGTCGGTGCCGCTACGGTGCAGTTCAAGTTCCTGCCGGGCCTTGGCAAAGACCCGCCTGCGTTCCTTTATGGCAGGCAGGCTGATATCGACAAAGCTGAGAATGGCCACGTTCAGTCCAGCCGAGAGCTGGATTACCGCTTGGAAATCACCCCAGATCACAGGTTACCCCCTGAGGGTCCACATAACCGTGCACTGTAGCAAACCCTGACAAATACAAAGCCACCCGGCATGCAAGGACTGCACGCCAGTTCCCAACGCACCACGCAATATGGCGGCACGCCTGCTTCTAGCGTTAGCACGAAGCGGGATGAATATCCATGTTCCCTCCACCTATGAGGTCTACCATGGCAGGCAGCCCATGCAGGGCACCGGGCTGAAGATCGACCCGCGCGTGCCTGTCGGGGCCGTGCCGGTTCTGGCCTGCTGCGCGGCGCATGGCCTGCCCCGCTCCAGACCGATACAGGCCGCCGGAGGTCCGTAGAAGAGTGGCGTCCACGCCCTTGATGAGGAAACCCGGTGCCGCATCGTCCGGCTTTCCCCCCCAATCATATAAAAAAAGGGAGCAGGCCAACTGGCGCGCTCCCTTTGTCGTGCAATCATCAGGCTGTTTTCAAGACCCTGGATGCGGTGTGTTCAAACGCCCGGTTACTGCTGCTTGTACAGCAGGCGCGCGCGCAGCGTGCCCTTGAGTTCACGCAGGCGGTCAAGGATGCGGTTGTCCTTTTCCACATCGCGGCCGGTATCGGCCTCGACCACCACGTAGCCCAGTTCACCCGCCGTCTGCAGGTACTGCGCGGTCACGTTGCAGGATTCCCTGGAGAAGATCTCGTTGATCTGCAGCATGATGCCCGGCACGTTGCGGTGCACATGCATGAAGCGCGTGCCGTGCGGGTTTTCGGGCAGTTGCACGGTAGGGAAGTTCACCGCACCCAGCGTGGAGCCGATATCGGAGTATTCCACCAGCTTGCGCGCCACTTCCACGCCGATGCGCTCCTGCGCTTCCGCTGTCGAGCCACCGATATGCGGGGTCAGGATCACGTTATCCAGCCCGCGCAGCGGGGTTTCGAGCGGCTCGCCCGCCTGCTTGGGTTCCTTGGGGAACACGTCGATCGCCGCACCGAGCAGGTGGCCATCCTTGAGGGCGGCGGCCAGCGCATCAAGGTCGACCACATTGCCGCGCGCGTTGTTGATGAGGAAGGAGCCCTTCTTCATCGCGCGGATCTGCGCCTCGCCAATCATGCCCGCGGTCTCGGGGGTCTGGGGCACATGCAGGCTGACCACGTCGCTCTGGGCCAGCAGGGTCTCGAGCGTATCGACCGGTGTTGCGTTGCCGTGCACCAGCTTGTCGATCACATCATAATAGAACACGCGCATGCCAAAGGCTTCGGCCAGCACGGAAAGCTGCGAGCCAATCGAGCCATAGCCCACGATGCCCAGCGTCTTGCCACGCACTTCCCAGCTATTGGTGGCGGATTTTTTCCAGATGCCCGCATTGCATTCCTCCGACTTGGGGAAGATGCGGCGCATCAGCATCACGATCTCGCCCATGACCAGTTCGGCCACCGAGCGGGTGTTGCTGTAGGGTGCGTTGAAGACGGGAATACCGGCCTCACGCGCAGCGTCGAGATCGACCTGGTTGGTGCCGATGCAGAAGCAGCCGATGGCGATCAGGCGGTCGGCCTTCTCGATCACCTCGCGCGTGAGCTGCGTGCGCGAGCGGATGCCCACGATATGCACGCCTTCCAGCGCCTTCTGCAGGGCTTCGCCTTCCAGCGCGGTCTTGAGGCGGGTGACGTTCTCGTATCCGTTTTCCTTCAGCAGGTTGACGGCACTGTCATGGATGCCCTCAAGCAGCAGGATGCGGATCTTGTCCTTGGGAAGGGAAAGGTGGCCGGTGGATGGGCTGGTCATGTCGCGTGCTCCCGCTCTGATACGGTCAAGAAGGTAGGTCGTCCCTATCCGATTGGCCGCGCCATCGCTAGGGGGAAAGATGAATTCGTGCCCTCAGCCCGCGCGGGCATCCGGCACGAGCAGGCTGCTTGCACGCGGCAGGAGGCCAGCATCACCCAGCGCAAGCACCGTGCCATCGCCATCGGCGCGCAGGGGCCGGCCTGCCCAGTCGGTCATAGAGCCGCCAGCACCTTCCACCACCGGCACGAGGGCGGCCCAGTCCCATATCTTCATGGTGCATTCGGCAATGATGTCGATCTGTCCCAGTGCGAGCAGGCCATAGGCGTAGCAGTCGCCCCCCCAGCTTGTGCGCCGGGCTGCCTGCGCCAGCGCGTCAAAACCGGGGCGGTGCGGCGCATCAAGGATTTCAGGCGCCGTGCAGGAGAGTTCGGCCCGCCCCACGTCAGCGCAGGCCCGCGTGCGCGGCGTGCCGGGCAGGGTGGAGAGAAAGCGCGTCGCCTCGCCCCGCAGACCAACCCAGCGCTCGCCCGTGACCGGCTGGTCAATGATGCCGAGCAGCGGCACCTCATTGTGCAGCAGCGCGATGAGTGTGCCGAAGGTGGGCCGGCCGGTCAGGAAGGCGCGGGTGCCATCAATCGGGTCGATGACCCAGCGATACGGGCTCTCGCCCCCTTCAAGGCCGAATTCCTCGCCCATGATGCCAAAACCGGGCAGGCGCTCGGACAGGACCGCCCGAATCGCGCGCTCCGCCGTGCGGTCGGCAATGGTGACGGGGCTGGCATCGGCCTTGTCATCCGCCAGGACCCCACGGCGGAAGAAGGGCAGCACCACGCTGCGGGCCACATCGGCGGCGGCAAGGGCGGCCTCGAGCACCGCATCACGCGCGAAACCGGCGGGCAGGGCGGCCATCAGGGCGCCTCCGGCCTGAGCGAGCGCAGATAGGCGATCACGTCCGCGCGGTCGGTTTCCGAGGCGATGCCGGGGAAGGACATCTTGGTGCCCGATGCATAGTCGGCAGGCCCCTTGAGCCAGGCGGAAAGGGTGGCGTTGGTCCAGGTCTCGTCCTTGTGCGCCTTGAGCGCATCCGAGAAGTCATAGCCCGGAATATCGCCCACATGCGTGCCAAACACGCCAAACAGGCCCGGCCCGATGATGGAGGGGCCATTGGGCGCCATGCTGTGGCACATGGCGCACTGCCTGTCGGCCAGGGCATGGCCCTTTTCAACGCTGGCCCTGGCGACCAGATCATCAATGGAATTGCCCGGCGCCGGGGCGGCCGGGCGCGGTATGGCCACGCCAGCCTTCGCGGGCAGGGGCTCGGGCACGGCCGTGCGGGCAATGCCCCAGCTTGCGCCAAGCACCCCCACGGCAATGAGGCAGGCAACCCCGATCTGGTTAAGGCGTGTACTGTCCATGAAGTCGGGCGTCCTTCCCACGGTTGCATGTAAACCGCTCCTTACCTAGACTGCCGCGCGCCCTGTGTGAAGCATGCACGGGCGGCGTGCGGCCCGTGCCGCCGCGACAGATTACGGATGGCCCAGACCCAGACCCCATGAACCCTATTGTCCTGATTCCGGCCCGGATGGCCTCGACCCGTCTGCCGGGCAAACCGCTTGCCGATATCGCGGGCCGCCCCATGATCGTGCATGTGCTCAAGCGCGCGCAGGCTGCCTGCATCGGCCCGGTTGCCGTTGCCACCGCCGACCGCGCCATTGTTGATGTGGTGGTCCACGCGGGCGGCACCGCCATCCTGACCGACCCGGACCTGCCCTCCGGCTCGGACCGCATCTGGCACGCACTCGGCGCGCTTGACCCCACGGGCAGGCATGACACCATCATCAACCTGCAGGGCGACCTGCCGGGCATTGACCCCGAGAGCCTGCGCGCCGTGCTGCGCCCGCTGGCTGATGGCGCGGTGGATATCGCAACCCTTGTCGCACCCGTGCGTGATGAAGCGGAGGCGAAAGCGGCCTCGGTGGTGAAGGTAGCCTGCGCCTTTGGCAGCGAGGCGCCGGATGCCGTGGCGCGCGCGCTGTATTTTTCCCGCATGCCCATACCGTGGGGGGAGGGGCCGCTGTGGCACCATGTGGGGCTGTACGCCTATCGCCGCGCGGCACTGGCCCGTTTTGTCAGCCTGCCCGAAAGCGGGCTGGAACAGCGCGAAAAACTTGAACAGCTCCGGGCACTCGAGGCGGGCATGACCATTGGCTGCACCCGCATCCCCACGGCGCCGTTCGGCGTTGACACCCCCGCCGATCTTGAGCGCGCGCGCCAGATGCTCGGAGCCGTGGCATGAGTGGCGCACGCATCATCGCCTTCCAGGGCCGGCCGGGCGCCTATTCCGACCTGGCCTGCCGCACCGCCCGGCCCGGCTGGACCACGCTGCCATGCCAGACCTTTGCCCAGACCATCGCCGCCGTGCATGACGGGCAGGCCGAACTGGCCATGCTGGCGTGCGAAAACAGCCTTGCGGGCCGCGTGCCTGACATCCACGCCCTGCTGCCACAGGCGGGGCTGTTCATCGTGGGCGAGCATTTCCAGCGCGTGGAGCATTGCCTGCTGGGCATTCCCGGCACGAAGCTGAGCGATGCGAAGCGGCTGCACACCCACCCGGTCGCCATGGCGCAGGTGCGCGGCGTGGTGAGCGAACTGGGGCTGGAGCCGGTTGTGGAGTTCGATACCGCAGGCGCTGCCGAGATGGTGCGCGACTGGGGCCGCAAGGAAGACGTGGCCGTGGCATCCGAACTGGCGGCCGAACTCAACGGGCTTGAAATCCTGCGCCGCAACGTGGAGGACGCCGCCCACAACACCACGCGCTTCTACATCGCATCGCGCAGGCCCGACACCCTGCCGCCACCGGGGCCCGGTTTCATGACCACGCTGCTGTTCAGGGTCAGCAACCAGCCCGGCGCGCTGTACAAGGCGCTGGGCGGGCTGGCCACGACGGGCGTGAACCTGACCCGGCTGGAAAGCTACATGCTGGAAGGCTCGTTCTCGGCCACGCAGTTCCTGATGGATGTGGAAGGTCACCCGCAGGCGCCCCCGCTGGCCGAGGCGCTGCGCGAGCTTTCATTCTTTTCGGAACGCCAGGAAATCCTGGGCGTCTATCCCGCATCCCCCTTCCGGCAGGGGGCGTGAAGGACAGGGCAGGGCAGGGCGGCCATGTTTTGCCCCCCGGCCCGCATTGCCTGTATGATACCCTGCCTGCCCGCGCCGGGACACGGCAGGGCACATGAAAACGATGGTGCCGGACAACCGGCGCACGCATAGCCAAGACACAGGATCCAGGTGGAAACAACCATGTTCAAGGGTTCCATGACCGCCCTTATTACCCCCATGAATACGGATGGGTCACTTGACCTGCCTTCCATGGGCCGCTTCATCGACTGGCAGATCCAGCAGGGCACATCCGCACTGATACCCGTCGGCACCACGGGCGAAAGCCCGACACTGACGCATGATGAGCATGCCAAAGTCGTTGAATTCACCATAAAATCCGCAGCCGGGCGCGTGCCGGTCATTGCCGGAGCCGGCTCGAACAGCACGGCCGAGGCCGTGGGCATGGCCCAGCAGGCGCAAAAGGCCGGGGCCTCAGCCGTGCTGGTGGTCACGCCCTATTACAACAAGCCCACGCAGGAAGGGGTGTACCGCCACTTCATGGCCGTGGCCGATGCCATCAGCATTCCCGTCATCCTGTACAACATTCCGGGCCGCTCGGTCATCGACATCTCGGTCGAGACCATGGCGCGCCTGGCGCTCCACCCCAACATCATCGGGGTCAAGGATTCGACGGGCGACCTGCTGCGCCCGCTGCTCGTGCGCCGCGCGGTGAAGAAGCCGTTCAACCAGATCTCGGGCGAGGATGGCACTGCGGTCGCGTTCCTCGCCGCTGGTGGCGATGGCTGCATCAGCGTTACCGCCAATGTCGCCCCGGCTTTGTGCGCGCAGGTGCAGCAGAGCTGGAATGATGGCAACGTGATGGACGCCATGGAACTGCAGGACCGGCTGCTGCCGCTGCATGATTCCCTGTTCTGTGAAAGCAATCCCGTGCCGGTCAAGTTCGCCGCAAGCGTATTGGGGCTGATGGGCGAGACCTGCCGCCTGCCCCTGGCCCCCCTGGCCGATGCCAGCCGGGCCAAGGTAAAGGCAGCGCTCGATGCCGTCGGGCTACTGGACTGAATCATGGCCAGCAAGAACAAGGGCAGCGGCATGATCTCGACCGGGATCGCAGCCCAGAACCGCAAGGGCCGCTTCAACTACTCCATCCTTGAAACGGTGGAAGCGGGGCTGGTGCTCAAGGGGCCCGAGGTCAAAAGCCTGCGCATGGGGCGGGCCACCATCAACGAGGCCTATGCCGGTGAACGCAACGGGGAATTGTGGCTGATCAACAGCTACATCCCCGAATATCAGGGCGGCGTGCTGTCACGCTTCGAGCCACGCGCGCCGCGCAAGCTGCTTTTGCACAAGAAACAGGTGGACAAGCTGCTGGGCGAGACCGCGCGTAACGGCGTGACCCTGGTGCCGCTGGACATTCACTTCAACAGCCGTGGCCTTGCCAAGCTGACGCTGGGCGTGGGGCAGGGCCGCAAGAAGGAAGACAAGCGCCACGCCATAGCCGAGCGTGACTGGGCGCGCGACAAGGCCCGCCTGCTGCGCAACAAGGGCCGTGAAGACTAAACAGCGGATTGATAGAAAATCAGACGTTTTTGGTGAAGCTTTTTTCAAAAAACTTCAAAGAATGCTGTCCTGTTAAAACCGCAGCATCCAGAAACTTTTGATACGCCACGCAGGGTAGCGGGCAAGGCAGGCTCTATTCGCCACTACTGGCTGAACATACCTGGCATGATACCCAACAAAAAACAGGGCCAACCCGTGCGGGATGGCCCTGTTTTTTATCCATTCCCCCAACCACGCCAGCCAGAAGCTGGCGTGGGGCAGGGGAAAGTCTTCAGTCGACCGACAGGGCGGCTGCCTCGGGGCCTTTCTGGCCTTCAACAACCTGCACGTTTGCCGTCTGGCCTTCCGTCAGGCCGGACAGGCCCGAACGCTCAAGGGCGGAAGCGTGGACAAAGATGTCCTTGCCGCCATTCTCGGGCGTGATGAAGCCGAAGCCCTTGGTCGCGTTGTACCACTTGACCGTGCCGCGCATGTCCTGCGCGTGCGACAGGTCAGGGGCGGGGCGGCCGGAGCGCGAGAAACCGGCGCGTGCGCCCGGAGCCGCGCCAAAGCCACCGCCACGGGGGCGCTCGGGCTGTGCCGTGCTCTCATCAACGGAAAGGACGCTGGCGACCTGCCGGCCCTTGGGGCCCTGGCCGATCTGCACAACCAGCGTGGTGCCCGGCGAAACCGTGGCATGCCCGGTGGGGTTCAGGGCATTGGCGTGCAGGAACACGTCACCCGACCCATCGGACAGCTCAACGAAGCCGAAGCCCTTTTCGCTATTGAACCACTTTACAGTGGCGCTGATTTCCGGCCCGGATGCGACGATCTGGGGACCACCACCTCCACCACCAAAGGAGCGGCGCGGCGGCGGGGCGCCGCGATCACCAAATGAAGGCGACGACATGAAATCATCGTCAAACCCGCCGCGGCGCGGGGAGCGGGAGCTGCGGTCGGTCCTGTTACTTCTCAACGGTCGTAATCCCGAGGTCTAGGTGGCGGATGTTCCGTTGTGGAACACCACCGAATGAAAGCACGTTTGCAGGATGGAGGCTGGCCTGTCTGACCCTGGGCCGGTGTTCAGGCGGCGGGCGGCTCAGGAAAACTTTTTCCATCCTACGGTGACCCTAGCATAAATCGCATCGGCATCAACAACACCAAAGCATATTCCCGCCTTTGGTTGCCACACGAATTTTCATCCTGACCTGTTTGTGAGGGGCAGGAATGCAAAAAGGGGGGAACGCAAAGATATAAATTAAATGCACGATTGTCCTTGATTTCTAGACGCAGTCGCACATTATCGAGGCCAGTACCTGATTCATCTGCCCCTTGCCGAGATAAGAAAAAACGCCATGCCCGATACATCTCCCCCCCGGCGCGGTCGGGGCCGACCGCCCAAGACCGCCCGCGCGCCAGAGGGCACACGCGCCATGCTGGTCCGTGCAGGCGTTGATTTACTGACAGAAAAAGGCTTTTCCGCCACCTGCGTGGATGATGTGCTGCACGCTACGGGCATCTCGAAGGGATCATTTTATTACTGCTTCAGCAGCAAGGAGGATTTCGGGCAGGTCCTGATCGAGGACTACGCCAGATCCTTCAACGCCCGGCTGGAGCTGTGGCTGCACGAGCCAGATACGCCCCCGCTGCAGCGCCTGCTCAACTTCGTGCATGATGCACGCGCCAACATGCAGCATCATGGTTTCCGCCGGGGCTGCCTGATCGGCAACCTCGGGCAGGAAATCGACATGCTGCCCGATTCGTTTCATGGACTCCTGCTCACGATCATGAACGGGTGGGAAAAGCGCGTGAATGCCTGCCTGCTCGCAGGCTTTGGCACCCGGGCCACCGCTGCGCAGAAGCGCACCAGCATGCAACTCGCCCGCTATTTCTGGATCGGGTGGGAAGGCGCGGTGCTGCGGGCGCGCATGGAGCATGCGCCCGAACCGCTGGACCTGTTCACGACCTTCTACATGGCGCAGGCGGCAACATCCCTGGGGATCAGGCCGCCCGCGTGCCAGCCCCCTGCTACCCCGCGCGTATCGCCCGCACAGCCTGCGCCCGCGCAAACAGCTCAAGCAGCAAACTGACCGCCTGCCTGCGCGCGCGCAGCGCGGGGGGAGTCTTTTCGGGCGGGGTATCGACCAGCCTGCGGGCATCCTGCGCTGCAAGGCGGAGCAGCATGTCAACATGCAGCGGGCTGGCCAGCCGCAAATCAGGCAGGCCGGACTGGCGCCTGCCGGTCAGGTCGCCACCGCCACGCAGGCGAAAATCCTCATCGGCAATCAGGAATCCATCTTCCGTCTCGCGCAATAGCGCCAGCCTGCGCCGCGCGGTCTGGCCAAGCGCACTGTCATGGAGCAGAAGGCAGTAGGATTCCGCCTGCCCACGCCCCACGCGCCCGCGTAGCTGGTGCAGTTGCGCCAAGCCAAAGCGCTCGGCGTGTTCGATCACCATCACCGTGGCATCGGGAATATCCACCCCCACCTCGATCACGGTGGTGGCGACCAGGATGCGCGTGCGCCCGGCGGCAAAATCGGCAATGGCCTGCTCGCGCAGCGCAATATCCTGCTGGCCGTGCGCCAGCCCCACGGCATCCGGGCCAAAATGGGCGGCAAGGGCATGGTGCCGGGCCTCGGCTGCGGCAATGTCAACGGTTTCGCTCTCGCTCACCAGCGGGCAGACCCAGAAGATCCGCGCGCCGCGCGCCAGCGCCCGCTCAAGGCCCGCCAGCAGGTCGTCCATGGCCGAGAGCGCATGCAGCGAGGTGCGCACCGGCTTGCGGCCAGCAGGCTTCACATCGAGCCGGCTGACCAGCATGTCCCCCCACTGGGTCAGCAGCAGCGAGCGGGGAATGGGGGTGGCGGTCATGACCAGCACATCGGTCTGGTGGCCTTTCTCGCCCAGCATGGCGCGCTGCTCCACGCCAAAACGATGCTGCTCGTCAATCACGGCCAGGGCAAGATCCTCAAACACCACGCTTTCCTGAAACAGGGCGTGGGTTCCGATCACCATCCGGGCCGTGCCATCGGCAATACTGGCCAGTGCCGCGCGCCGGGCCTTGCCCTTCACGCTGCCGCTGAGGAACGCCACCGGCACGGGGGAGAGTTTTTCAAACGTGGCCAGATGCTGGCGGGCGAGGATTTCGGTCGGTGCCATCAGGGCGGCCTGGTGGCCTGCCTCCACCGCGCCCAGCATGGCCAGAAGCGCCACCAGTGTCTTGCCCGCGCCTACGTCACCTTGCAACAGGCGCGTCATCTGGCGGGGGGCGGCAAGGTCGGCATCGATTTCGGCCAGCGTGCGGGTCTGGGCCGTGGTCGGCTCGTGGCCGAAGCGCGACAGCGCCACCGCGCGCAGGCTGCCATCGCTCACGATGCTGCGCCCCGGCCGCAGGCGGTTGAGCCTGCGCGCCTGCGCCATGGAAACCTGCTGGGCCAGCAGGTCATCACAGGCAAGCCGCGCCCGCGCCCGCTCGGACGCGCCGACCAGGGCCTCGCCCTCCATCAGTTCTGGAAAGTCGCACGGGCGGTGCAGCGTGCGCAGCGCCTGCTCGAAGCCGGGCCATTTGCGCTGCGCCAGCACGCTGGCATCCTGCCATTCCGGCAGGGCGGGAAAGACCGCGAACGCCGCCCGGATGGCGCTGCGCACCTGGCTGGGAAACAGCCCCGCCGTAAGCGGCCAGACCGGGTCGAGCAGCGGAATTTCGGCCAGTCGCGCCTGCAGCACCAGATAATCGGGGTGCGCCATGCTCAGCCGCTCCCCAAAGCGCTCCAGCGTGCCTGACACGGCAATATCCTGCCCGGCCTCAAGCCTGCGCACCTGATGGGGGGAGAAGAACACCAGTTCCGCCTCCGCCGTGCCGTCACTCACCACCACGCGCCACGGCCGCCTGCCGCGCCCGCCGCCCGGCGCGGGCGGCACCACGCGCATAATCGTGACCAGCAGCGTGCACACCCGCCCGGTTTCCACCGCGCGCAGGGCAGGGCGGTAGCGCCGGTCCACCACCGATTCCGGCAGGTGGAACAGCAGGTCGATCACCCGCCCGCCCCCGGCCACCCGCGCCAGAAGCTTCGCGGTGGCCGGTTTCACGCCCTGCAGGCTTTCAATCCCCGCAAGCAGCGGGGCAAGAACGGAATTGGCGGGCGGGGGTGGGGTATCGGACACGCGGCGGTTCATCCTGCGGGGTGGCATGCTTGTCATGCGGGCTGACATCTGCCCGCATGAGGGCTATAGGACACCTGCGTTACGGAACAAAACACAACCATACAGGGGTGGAACGCAATGGAAGCCAGAACGCCTGATCTCTCCCGCCTCGATACGCGGCGGCGCAAGATCTATTACCGTGCCACACATCGCGGCACGCATGAAACCGACGTGCTGATCGGCGGGTTCGTCGCCCCCCGGCTCGAGGGCATGACCGAAGCCGAGCTTGACGCGCTCGAGGCGGTAATGGACCTGCCCGATGCCGACCTGGCCGACTGGCTGAGCGGCCGCCGCCCGGTGCCGCCCGAACTCAACACGCCCATGATGCGGCAGATCATGGCCGATGCCACCGATCCCGCCCGCCTTGCCGCGATCCGGGGCGGAAAATGACCGATACGGCAGGTTTCTCGCTCGCACCCGGCGCCCCCGTTCCCGTATGGGGCGTGCCGGATGGGTATGACGCCTTCCTGCTCGCCCGCCGCCTGGGCGAGAACGAAGGCCCCGTGCTGCATGTGTGCCGTGATGATGCCTCCATGGCGCGCATTGCCGACCAACTGGCCTTTGTCGCACCCAGAGCGGAAATCCTGCGCTTTCCGGGCTGGGACTGCCTGCCGTATGACCGTGTCTCCCCCAACCCCGCCATCATCGCGGAGCGGGTGGCCACCCTGACCCGCCTGCTGGAAAAGGCCGCCGCGCCGCGCATCGTGCTGACCACGGTAATGGGCGCCATCCAGCGCGTGGCCCCGCGCGCGGCCTTTGCCGGGCAGTCGATCACCATAAAGACCGGCGAAAGCCTTGACGCGCCTTTCCTGATGGAGCTGCTCATCGCCCATGGCTACAACCGCACCGACACGGTGATGGAGCAGGGCGAGTTCGCCACCCGTGGCGGCATTTTCGATATTTTTCCCGCAGGCGAGGCCGAGCCCGTGCGCCTCGACCTGTTTGGCGACGAGGTGGAGAACATCCGCCGCTTCGACCCCGGCACCCAGCGCTCGACGGCGAAGATCGACAGCCTGACCATGCGCCCGGTGGCCGATTTCAGCCTCGACCCGGCCAGCATATCGCGTTTTCGCACCGGTTGGCGCGACCTGTTCGGTCCGGCTGCCGCCAATGACCCGCTGTACCAGCACATCTCCGATGGCAGGCGGCACGCGGGCATGGAGCACTGGCTGCCCCTGTTCCATGAACACATGGAAACACTGGTGGACTACCTGCCCGGCGTGACCATCTCGCTCGCCAACCAGGCCGGGGAGGTGCTGGCCACCCGGCTGGAAATGATTGCCGACCACTACGACGCCCGCAAGCAGCCAACGCGGGAAGGGGAAGTGCCCTACCGTCCGCTGCCGCCGCACCTGATGTATCTCGACCGCAAGGGCTGGGATGCAATGATTGCGGGCAAGAAGGCCGTGGTGTTCATGCCCTTCGCCCAGCCCGATGGCGCGCCGGGCATGGATGCGGGCGGCAGGCCGGGCCAGATATTCGCCAAGACCGTGACTGAGGGGCGCGAGAACGTCTTCCCCATGCTGCATACACGCGTTGAGGAATGGGCGCAGACCGGCAGGCGCGCCTATGTCACGGCCTGGACGCGTGGTTCATGCGAGCGCATTGGCGTGCTGCTGCGCGAATACCGCCTGCCGGTGCAGACCTTTGCCACATGGAAAGAAGCGCAGAAGCTCAGGCCCGGCACGGTGGGGCTGCTCACGCTGGGGCTGGAGCGCGGCTTCGTTGCCGACAATTTCGCCTTCATCTCCGAGCAGGACCTGCTGGGAGAGCGCATCTCGCGGCCGCCCCGGCGGCGCAAGAAGGCGGACCAGTTCATCTCCGAAGCCTCCGAGATCGCCGAAGGCGACCTGATCGTCCATCAGGATTACGGCATTGGCCGTTATGACGGGCTGGAGACCATCGGGGTCGGCACCGCGCCGCATGACTGCCTGCGCCTGATCTATGATGGCAACGAGAAGCTGTTCCTGCCGGTCGAGAACATCGAACTGCTCAGTCGCTTCGGCTCCGACCAGGCGCATGTGGCACTCGACAAGCTTGGCGGCGTGTCGTGGCAGTCGCGCAAGGCGAAGATGAAGCAGCGCATCCGCGACATGGCGGGCGAACTCATCCGCACCGCAGCCGCCCGCGCCTTGCGTGAAGCCCCGGCACTGACGCCCGAAGAGGGGCTGTGGGATGAATTCTGCGCCCGCTTCCCCTTCATCGAGACCGAGGACCAGTCCCGCGCCATCGCCGATGTGCTGGACGACATGGCATCTGGCAAGCCGATGGACCGGCTGGTGTGTGGCGATGTAGGCTTTGGCAAGACCGAAGTGGCGCTGCGTGCCGCCTTTGTTGCCGCCATGTCGGGCGCGCAGGTGGCGGTGGTGGTACCGACCACGCTGCTGGCCCGCCAGCATTACCGCACGTTCTCGGCCCGCTTTGCCGGGCTGCCGGTCAATGTGGCGCAGCTTTCGCGCATGGTTACGGGCAAGGAGGCGACTGCCGTGCGCAAGGGCCTGGCCGATGGCACGGTCAATATCGTGATCGGCACCCATGCCCTGCTGGCCAAGACGGTCAAATTCGCTGACCTCGGCCTGCTGATCGTCGATGAAGAGCAGCATTTTGGCGTAGCCCACAAGGAAAAGCTCAAGGCCCTGCGCGAGGACGTGCATGTGCTCACCCTTTCCGCCACGCCGCTGCCCCGCACGCTGCAACTCGCCCTGACCGGCGTGCGCGAGATGAGCCTGATCGCAACCCCGCCCACCGACCGGCTGGCGGTGCGTACCTTCATCATGCCGTTCGACAGCGTGGTGATCCGCGAGGCGATCCAGCGCGAGCGCTTCCGCGGCGGGCAGGTGTTCTGCGTGGTGCCGCGCATCGAGGATCTCGACCGCATGGCCGCGCGCCTGCACGAGATCGTGCCCGATGCCAGGCTGGTGCAGGCCCATGGTCGCCTCAGCCCCACCGAACTGGAACGGGTGATGACCGAATTCAGTGATGGCAAATATGACATCCTGCTCTCCACCAACATCGTGGAAAGCGGGCTGGACATGCCTGCGGTCAATACGCTCATCATCCACCGCGCCGACATGTTTGGCCTGGGCCAGCTCTACCAGTTGCGCGGGCGCGTGGGGCGCGGCAAGCAGCGCGGCTATGCCTACCTGACCTGGCCGCAGACACATGTGCTCTCGGCCGCAGCCCAGAAGCGGCTGGAAGTGATGCAGACACTCGACACGCTGGGCGCAGGCTTCACACTCGCCTCGCACGACCTTGACCTGCGCGGGGCAGGCAACCTGCTTGGTGATGAACAGTCGGGCCATATCCGTGAAGTGGGCATCGAGCTGTACCAGCAGATGCTCGAGGATGCCGTGGCCGACCTGCGCACCGAAAAGGGGCGGCGCAAGCTGCAGGACCGCGACTGGACACCCAACATCATCCTTGGCCTGCCGGTGCTCATACCCGACAGCTACGTGACCGACCTGCCGGTGCGCCTTGGCCTGTACCGCCGCATCGCGGCCCTGGCCAATGATACCGAGGTCGAAGCCATGGAGGCCGAACTGGTCGACCGCTTCGGCACGCTGCCCGATGAGGTGCGCAACCTGCTTGATGTGGTAACGCTCAAGCGCCTGTGCCGCGAGGCCGGGGTGGAACGGCTCGAAGCAGGCCCCAAGGGCATGGTCATTCAGTTCCGGGGCAACACCTTCGCCAACCCGGCGGGGCTGGTGGCATGGATCGGCAGGCAGAAGGACGCCAATGTGCGCCTGCGGCCCGACCACAAGCTTGCGATCATACGCGAGATGACCAACGCCCAGCGCATCACACAGGCGCGCAAGGTGCTTGGCGCACTGGTGCGGATGGTGCATGAGGAGGCAGGCGTCTCGGCCTGAAGCTTCTTGAAAAAAGCTTCACCATTCGTGGCGCGCACTCGCAAAAAAACCTGACAGGCCGATACTGCCTGCCAGGTTCCTGATCCGTCCGGAGTGGGGCTGCTGCCCTTCAGCGAATGGGCAGCGGGATGTGATTGACGGTCATGACGCCGCCCTCCCAGCTGACATCCCACCCCGTTCCGCCCGAGGCCGATTTGTGGCCAAACAGCTTGGCCAGGATCAGGGCGGCGCTGGCACGGGTCTGGCCCGCATTGCGCAGGGTCTCGATCACGGCATCAAGGTTCTGTACCTGAATATGGCCATTGGCGGATGAGGCATCGGTATTGCCGGTCAGGCTGGCATCGCCATTGCCGGTAATCTGCATGGTGCCGCGCTGGGCAGTAAGCGATGAGACATGCAGCGGCACCATCACAGCCTCGGTCGGGTGGCCGGTAATGGCTGTGGCAAGCGGCACGAGCGACGCGCCGGGCACCGAGGCATTGGCCGTGGCCTGCTGGGGCAGGGCATTGACTAAAAGCGTGTTGTGCGAGCCGGTTATGCCAAGGCCCTGCGTATCAAGCGTAAGGGTGGCGGGGGCGGTATCGCCCCTGGCGCCGGCCAGGTGCAGGTGCGCACGGTGGAAGGAGAGCTTCGTCTCCCCGCTGCTCAGCAGCCCGTCCTGCCAGATCAGGTCATAGCTGCGGCCCGCGCGCAGCCCGTCCATGATGGGGGTGGCGGCGGACACGAAATAATCCTGCGCGCAGCCCTGCGAATGATGGCCGGTAAGGGTGGCCAGCAGCACGAGCGAGGCCACATCCTCCATATCACGCAGGGCCTGCGGCCCCAGCCCCGTGCCGCTGGCGGCAATATCGCCTGCGTGAAAGGTCTGGTGCACGTTCCCCGCCAGGGCCAGGTCATAGTTATGGCCTGCCAGCGCGTTGTCGCCATGCGGCTGGGTACTGGCCAGCCGGGCGCTGGCGCAGGTATCGGGCAGGGCAGTCGCCTGCGCCGGACCCGCGCACGCCAGGGCGGCGAGGACCGTTGTGATGAATATGTTTTTCATTTGCAGTACAAACTGGCGTGAATAGGCAGCGGATGCAATCCGGTATAGTCTCCGCTTCCTTTCCCCATAGCATCAGGTGCCCTGCTTCACCATGCTCCGCAGACTTGATTCCTTTCTGGTATGCCTGCTGGCCACCGTTGGCATAGCCAGCGTGCTTCCCTGCCGGGGGATAGGGGTGAGCGTGTTCAATATCCTCGCCATCATCATGATTGCGAACATGTTTTTCCTCCAGGGGGCACGCCTTTCGCGCCGGGCGGTAATGGAGGGGCTGACCGGGTGGCGCATCCATCTTGCCATCCTGCTCTGCACGTTCGTCATGTTCCCGCTGCTGGGCGTGGGGCTGCATGCGGTCTTTCCACGCCTGCTTGATGCCCCGATGTGGACCGGCGTGCTGTTCCTGTGCTGCCTGCCTTCCACCGTGCAGTCCTCCATCGCGTTCACCTCGATTGCGCGCGGCAACGTGGCGGCGGCCATCTGTTCGGCAACGCTGTCCAACATACTGGGCATTTTCATAACACCCGTGCTGGTGGGCATCGTGTTCAGCCGCCATGCCAGCGGCGGCGGGGGCGGGATCATGCCCATCGTGGGGCAACTGCTCGTGCCCTTCATTGCAGGGCAGGTGCTTCAGCCATGGATCGGGGGCTGGGCGCACCGCCACAAGAAGCTGCTTTCCTTTTCCGATCGGGGGTCGATTCTGGTTGTCGTCTATACCGCCTTCAGCGAGGCGGTGACGCAGGGGCTGTGGCACCGCCTGCCTGCCAGCCAGCTTGGCCGCGTGGCGCTGGCCGATGCGGGGCTGCTGGCCCTGGTGCTGGGGCTGACAATGCTGGTGGGGCGCATAGGCGGCTTTGCCCGGGCTGACCGGATCGCCATACTGTTCTGCGGCTCCAAGAAGTCCCTGGCCTCGGGCGTGCCGATTGCCAGCGTGCTGTTTGCCCCCACCGAAGTGGGGCTGATCGTGCTGCCGCTCATGATCTACCACCAGATCCAGCTTTTTGCCTGCGCCACGCTGGCGCGGCGTTTTGGCGCCGGGAAGGTGGATTGACCCCATCTTCCCCCTCGCGCATGGCGGCCCGGGCCGGTATGTAGGCAGGCCGACAATGCCCGCCGGGCATGACAACCGCACGAAATGGTGGAGAGAAATGACAGGACTGGACCCGGATAACTGGGATGCGCTGCGGGCCTTGGGCCACCAGATGGTCGATGACATGATGAACCGCCTGTCCACCCTGCGCGAGCGCCCGGTGTGGCAGCCCATGCCCGCAGCGCTGCGCGAACGGCTGCACACCGGCCTGCCGCATGCGCCCACCCCGCCGGAAGAACTGTACGCCCGCTTTCGCGAACTGGTTGAACCCTATTCCACCGGCAACGTGCATCCCGGCTTCATGGGCTGGGTGCATGGCGGCGGCACGGCTGTTGGCATGCTGTCGGAACTGCTGGTGGGCGGGCTGAACGCCAATTGCGGCGGCCGCGACCATGCGCCCATCGAGGTCGAGCGCGAGGTGATCCGCTGGGCTGCCGAGATGTGCGGCTTCCCGGCTGAAACAACGGGGCTGCTGGTCACCGGTTCCTCCATGGCCAACATGATTGCCGTCATCACCGCCAGCCGCGCCGTGCCCGACGGGCTGAAGATGCGCACCGAGGGCGTGCGCAGCCGCAAGCTGGTGGGCTACGCCGCCGCCACCGCGCATGGCTGCATTTCACGTGCATTCGACCTGACCGGGCTGGGCACGGACAGCCTGCGCGTGATCCCGGTTGATGAACATAACCGCATGGTCCTGCCCGCACTCGAGCAGGCCATCGCGCGCGACCGGGCCGCCGGGCTTGAGCCTTTTATGGTGATCGGCACGGCTGGTACGGTCGATACCGGCGCGATCGATGACCTGAACACCCTGGCCGACATCGCCGCGCGCGAGAACATCTGGTTCCATGTCGATGGCGCATTCGGCGCGCTGGCCATGCTGTCTGACACGCTGCGGCCGCAGTTGCGCGGCCTGGAACGGGCCGATAGCGTGGCGTTTGATTTCCATAAATGGGCGCAGGTCCAGTACGATGCGGGCTGCATCCTCGTCCGCCGCCCCGGAGCCCAGGTTGATGCCTTTGCCCAGTCCCGCGCCTATCTTGCGCGCGAGGACCGGGGCCTTGCCACCAATGGCCCGTGGTACTGCGACCTCGGCCCCGACCTGTCACGCGGGTTCAGGGCGCTGAAAGTGTGGATGACGCTGGGTACCTATGGCGCCGATGGCATGGGCGACATGATTGCCAATTGCTGCGCCATCGCCCGCCACCTTGCCGCCCGCGTGGAGGCCAATCCCCGGCTGGAACTGCTGGCCCCCGTGACGCTGAATATCGTGTGCTTCCGCATCATCGCCCCCGTGGAGGACCTGGACCACTTCAATGGCGAGGTGGTGAAAGACCTGCATGAAAGCGGGATCGCCGCCCCCTCGACCACCATCATCAACGGCCACAAGGCGGTGCGGGCGGCCATCGTCAACCACCGCACCACCAATGCGGATGTCGACCGCATGCTCGACGCCCTGCTCGAACTTGCCGACCGCAGACTGGTCGCAGCCTAAAACACCGTTTAAAAACAACCCATTGATAAGAAATGATAAAAGTTTTTGGGTGCCGCCTTTTTTCAAAAAGGCGGCGTTCTTCGACGCTTTTTGAAAAAAGCTTCACCAAAAACATCCTTATGATTTCTGGATGTTTTCCGGGCTGACTTTTCACACAGCCCCTAAAAAAAGCCCCGCACCAATGACAGGGCGCGGGGCAGGGAAGCGGGAAGCCTTCAGCGGCTGCGCCGCGCGCCCCGCGCTGATTCCTCGCCAAACAGTTCGGACAGATTCTTCATCATCGTGCCGCCAAGTTCCTCGGGGTCGGTAATGGTCACGGCGCGACGGTAATAGCGCGTCACGTCATGGCCGATGCCGATGGCCAGCAGTTCGGTCGTGGTCCGCGTCTCGATATGGGCGATCACCTCGCGCAGGTGGTTCTCGAGGTAGGAGCCGGGATTGGCCGACAGCGTGCTGTCATCCACCGGCGCGCCATCGGAAATCACCATCAGGATGCGCCTGCCTTCCGGCCGGGCGGCAAGGCGGCGCTGGGCCCAGAGCAGGGCCTCGCCATCAATGTTTTCCTTGAGCAGCCCCTCGCGCAGCATCAGGCCAAGGTTGCGCCGCGCGCGCCGCCACGGCATGTCGGCCGCCTTGTAGATGATGTGGCGCAGGTCGTTCAGCCGCCCCGGGTTTTCAGGCTTGCCCGCCTGCACCCATGTCTCGCGGCTGCGACCGCCTTTCCACGCCCGGGTAGTGAAGCCGAGCACTTCCACCTTCACCGCGCAGCGCTCGAGCGTGCGGGCCAGGATATCGCCGCACATGGCCGCCACCGAGATGGGGCGGCCGCGCATGGAGCCCGAATTGTCGATGAGCAGCGTGACCACCGTATCGCGGAAATCCGTATCACGCTCGCGCTTGTAGGACAGCGAGAGCATGGGGTTGACCACGATGCGCGACAGCCGCCCGGCATCGAGCATGCCTTCCTCAAGGTCGAACTCCCACGCGCGGGTCTGCTGCGCCATGAGCTTGCGCTGCAGGCGGTTGGCCAGTTTGGAAACCACGCCCTGCATGCTGATAAGCTGCTGGTCGAGCGTCTGGCGCAGGCGGAACAGTTCTTCCGCGTCGCACAGGTCCTCGGCAGCAATTTCCTCATCAAAAACGGTGGTGAAGGCATGGTAGCCGCGCTGCGGTTCGGCCTCCTCCGCTTCCCCCTCGGCCGGGCCACCGGCCTCTTCCGACCCGCTGGCCGAGCCACCCTGTTCGCCATCATCAGGTTCGTCATCGCTGGCGCCAGTCCCCTGCGACATCTGCATGGGCTGGTTGTTGTCATCCTCCTCCGGGCCGTCCTCCTGGGCGTCGGGGGTGGTGTCGTCAGCGGGTTCCTCATCGTCGCTGCTGGCGGCCTCGGCATCGTTCGTGCCGTCATCCGCCTCTTCCTCGGGCGTGGTTTCCTGCTCGAGCAGATCACACGCCATGAGCAGCCTGCGCGCGGCCTGGGCAAATTCCTGCTGGCTGTCCTGTCGCGCCGCCATCTCGTCAAGGGCGCGACGGGCCGCGGGCGGCAGGTCATCGGCCCAGCGCGCCATGAGTTCACGCATGGATTGCGGCACCGGATGGCCCGACATGCGCTCACGCGCCAGCAACCCCAGCGCAAAGGGGGTGGGCAGCTTGGTGTGGCTGGTCAGGCGGTCAAGGCCCATATCGGCACATTCCTGCGCCAGGCGGGCATCAAGATTGGCGGCCACACCGGCCATGTGCCGTGCGCCAAGGCTTTCCACCCGGGCCTGCTCGAGCATGTCATACACTTCACGCGCTTCGCCCGCGGGGGGGCTGGCACTTTCATGCAGGGTGGCGTTGTGGTGGCGCAGGCGCAGGGCGGCGGCATCGGCGGCACCACGCATGCGGGTCATTTCCGCCTCGGTCATGCGGCGCGAGGGGTGGGGCAGGCGCACATGCGTGCCGGTAACCGACACACCGGACGGCACGGGGCCATTAAGGAACGAGACCTCGGTCTGGGCCTGCCCGCCCACGGCCCGCACGGCGCCCACCGTGGCGCGCTTGAAGCGCTCGGCGGTGCGGGCTTCGTCCTCGGCCTGGGGGGCGGGGGTCTTTTTCCGGTTCTCGCGCATGCGTGCCTGCCCTGTCATCAGCCCCGTGGCGCCAGCGGACTGGCGTTGAAGCAGCGCTGGTAGTACTCCGCCACCGTGGGGCGCTCCGCCTCATCGCACTTGTTGAGGAAGGTAACGCGGAAGGCAAAGGCAAGATCATTGAAAATACGGAAGTTCTCTGCCCAGCTGATGACCGTGCGCGGCGACATGACGGTGGAAATGTCACCCGCGATGAAGCCCGAGCGCGTGAGGTCGGCCAGCGCCACCATGCTTTCCACCCGCTTGCGACCGGCTTCGTCCTTTTGGGGGTCGATGCCCATCTTGGCCAGCACGATGGCGGTCTCCTGCGCGTGGGGCAGGTAGTTGAGCGTGGTCACGATGTTCCAGCGGTCCATCTGGCCCTGGTTGATCTGCTGCGTGCCATGGTACAGGCCCGTCGTGTCACCCAGCCCCACCGTGTTGGCCGTGGCGAACAGGCGGAAGAAGGGGTGCGGGCGGATCACGCGGTTCTGGTCAAGCAGCGTCAGGTGGCCTTCCACCTCCAGCACGCGCTGGATCACGAACATCACGTCGGGACGGCCAGCATCATATTCATCAAAGACCAGCGCACAGGGGTGCTGCAGGCCCCATGGCAGCAGGCCCTCGCGGAATTCGGTGATCTGCTGGCCATCCTTGAGCACGATCGCGTCCTTGCCAATCAGGTCGATGCGCGAGATGTGGCTGTCGAGGTTGATGCGCACGCTCGGCCAGTTGAGGCGGGCGGCAACCTGCTCGATATGCGATGACTTGCCGGTGCCATGATAGCCCTGCACCATGACGCGGCGGTTGAAGGCAAACCCCGCCAGGATGGCCAGCGTGGTGTCGTGGTCGAATTTGTACGACGGGTCGATATCAGGCACATGATCCGTGCGCACCGAGAAGGCGGGCACCTTCATGTCGCTGTCGATGCCGAACACATCGCGCGCCGAAACCTGCAGGTCTGGCGCATTGACGGCCGAAATGGCGGGGAGTGGCGTGCCGTTGGCATCCACGGCGGCAGTTGTCAGGTCTGCTGGTTCGTTCATCGGCTTTATCTCGTCCGTCACTTCGTCTGTTAGGGCCCACCATGACAGCGCAGGGCGGCATATCAGGCCTGGAGTATAAACATATCTGTAACAGGTCGGCCATATGATGGCGCGGCCCGTTTCAGGCGCGCCGGGCCACGTCCTCGCGCGCGCTGGTGGCCACCAGATGGGCGCGCACCGTAGTATAGGCGATGTTGATGCCCTTGAAGCGCTCTTCGGCCTTGCGGTCGCCGCCATTCGCATCGGGGTGATGCTGGCGGGCGAGCAGCTTGTAGCGGGTCTTGAGTTCCTCCATCGACACGGGCCAGCCCAGGTCGAGCACGCCAAGCGGGTAGCGCAGGGCGGGGGGCGCATCGGCCCGGCGGTCTTCATCGTGCTGGCGGCGGGTGCGGCTGCGCGCGCGCGCCTTGGCGGCCCCCCTGAGCAGGTCGAGCGGGTCGATCACGTCATCTTCGCTGAAGGCGCGGGCAGCGCTGCCCTGGCCGAGCTTCCATGAAGGGCGGTCCCATGAGGCATCGGCGCGGATATGCGCCTCGATCTGGCCGGGTGACATGCCGCGATAATAGTCCCACCGTGAATTGTATTCACGCACATGTTCAAGGCAGAACCAGAAATACTTGTTCAGCGCATCACGCGAGCGCGGGGCCCGGTAGCCTGCGGGCTGGTCGCAGCCATGCATGTCGCAGCAGCGGTCCGGCGCATCGGGATCGGGGTCAAAGGCGCGGTGCCGGGTGTTCCTTCTCTTCATCATTCCCGTTATGTGCGCCTGTCCATGCTTCGTGCAAGAGCGAAGCTGTGCAATGAATGATCCCGCTATCATGGAGCCGCCAATGGAACAGCACGCAACCGGCCGGGCCGGACGGATCGACCGCATCATACGCGAACATCTCGCCCCGGTGGAAATCACCATCCACGATGACAGCGCCCGCCACGCCCACCACGTGCATGTGCGCGACAACGGCGTGCAGGCAGGCGAAAGTCACTATAACGTGCTGATCGTCAGCCCCGCCTTCGAGGGCGTGGGCCGCGTGCAGCGCTCGCGCCTGGTGCATGACCTGCTGGCGGGTGAATTCGCAGGCGGCATGCATGCGCTCTCGCTTGTACTGCGCACGCCCGCCGAGCACGCCCGGATGGCCACGGCATGAAACCCGCCTTTCCCTTCGCCACGCGGCGGCTGATGATGGGGGGGCTGCTCACGCTGCTCGCCGCGTGCGCGGGCACGCCTGCCACCACCGCGCCCAACCAGGCCGAAGACATTGCCCGTGTCGAGACCTATCTCAACACCTCACAGGGGTTGCAGGCCAATTTCGTGCAGACATGGCCCGATGGCGGCAAGGGGCAGGGGGTGATGCATTACGACCCCGGCCGCCTGCGGCTGGACTACGCAACGCCGGGCTCAATGAAGCTGGTGGCCGCGAACGGGCACCTGCTGTTTGTCGATCACCGGCGCGAATCGGTCACCCGCATGTCGCTTGGCCGCCAGCCGCTCGGCCTGCTGCTCGACCAGCCCGTGCACCTGTCCGGCCAGATTACCGTGACAGCGGTGCAGCACGGGCCGAACAGCCTGCAGGTCTCGCTGGGGCGGCGTGACAGCGAATCGCAGGGCATCCTGACCCTCGGATTCGCGGATATCGGGGGGAAGCTGTCGCTGCTGGTCATTGAAATGACGGATGTGGAGCGCCAGCACATCCGCCTCGACCTGACCGATACGACGGTCAGCGGCCAGCCCTGGCCTGACGCAATGTTTACCCTCAGCGCCAGCAACTGACCGCACGGCGGCGCGCGGCCTTACCCCCGCGCGCCGCGAATCGGGCCGAGACAGGGTGCCCATGTCTCGGCCAGCGCGGCATCCACGTCCGCCATGCGCACCCGTTTGCCCAGCTTCGCCAGGCTGGTCACGCCGTATTCGCTGATGCCGCAGGGCACGATTCCCCCAAAATCGCTCAGCTCGGGGTCAACATTGATCGCGATTCCGTGCCAGCTCACCCAGCGCGAGACCCGCACGCCAATCGCCGCGATCTTTTCCTCCCGCCCCGTGACGGGGTCGACCACCCACACGCCAATACGCTCCGCCCGCCGCTCGCCCGTCACCCCGAAGCGGGCGAGGGTGCGGATGATCCATTCCTCCAGCGCATGGACATAGGCCCGCAGGTCGCGCGGGGGCACCATGGCGCGCGGGCGGGTCAGGTCGAGCATGGCATAGGCCACGCGCTGGCCCGGGCCATGATAGGTCCACTGCCCGCCACGCCCCGCAGGGTAGGTGGGGTAGCCGCGCGGGTTGAACAGGTCCGAATCCTTTGCCGATGTTCCGGCGGTATAGGTGGGGGGATGCTCGAGCAGCCACACCCGCTCGGGGGCACTACCCGCCCGAATTCCGCGGGCCTGGGCCTCCATTTGCGCCAGTGCGTCAGGGTAGGGCACCTGTCGGGGTGCTTTATCCCATAAAAATTCGTTTTCGGTCATTGCCCGTTCGTCTTTCATCAGCTATACGCCCATTCATCGTCATGACGGTATCGCTCACTCGATGCTCGTTGTCACGTTGCGGCCATGGCGGAATGGTAGACGCGCAAGCTTGAGGTGCTTGTGGGGGCAACCCCGTGGAAGTTCGAGTCTTCTTGGCCGCACCACTTATTTTTCCTGAAAACTGATGCGACATGAAACACATCACCCCAGGCGGGGCAGGTGTATTTCCGCATGCGCGGCATTCAGACCGGATTTTAATTGCCCCCGCCCGCAACCTTCCAGCGGGAAGGGCGTTCGGGTTCATGTCATAAAAAAGTCACAATTATTCCTCATTGAATGCCTCACTCTACAGCAAGGTCATGTTCCCCGCAGAACAGCAGTTCAGGTAGGCCCGTACGTTACAAATGATGTCGATTGCGCCGTCATTTGCAATGAGGCGTGGCAATAGTGATTTAAATCATGTTTGGTCCTGATGAGGCACGCTATATCCTGGTTCATCTGGCAACACCCTGATCCCTGTCATCATTATCAAAGTATGGGCGGTCAGCCGGGATTGTCTGTTCCTGTCATGCATCTTGAGGTAAATATTAGTGATCAAGCCCCTTAAAAAAGCCGTATTGCCGGTTGCCGGCCTTGGCACCCGTTTCCTGCCCGCAACCAAGTGCGTGCCCAAGGAGATGCTCACCGTTGTCGATCGCCCGCTGATCCAGTACGCCATCGACGAAGCGCGTGAAGCCGGGATCGAGGAATTCTGCCTCGTGTCCAGCCGGGGCAAGGATTCCCTGATCGACTATTTCGACATTTCCTATGAACTTGAAGACACGCTGAAGGCCCGCAAGAAGACCTCCGCGCTGAAGGCACTCGAAGCCACCCGCGTGACCCCGGGCTCCATGCTGTCCGTGCGCCAGCAGGAGCCGCTCGGCCTTGGCCATGCCATCTGGTGTGCGCGTGAGTTCATTGGCAACGACCCCTTCGCCATCCTGCTGCCCGATGACGTGGTGCAGAGCGAGAAGTCCTGCATCGGCCAGCTGGTTGAAGTCTACAACAAGACCGGCGGCAACGTGCTGGCCGTGACCGAAGTGCCGCGCGAGCAGACCGGCAGCTACGGCATTCTCGACGTCGGCGCGGATGACGGCAAGACGGTTGAAGTCAAGGGCCTGGTTGAAAAGCCCGACCCCAAGGATGCGCCCTCGACCCTGTCGGTCATTGGCCGTTACGTGCTGACGGCGGACGTGCTCAAGCACCTCGCCAAGCTCGAAAAGGGTGCTGGCGGCGAAGTGCAGCTGACCGATGCCATGGCCAAGACCATTGGCCACGTGCCGTTCCACGGTTACCGCTACGAAGGCAAGCGCTTCGACTGCGGCAGCAAGCCGGGCTTCCTTGAGGCACAGATCGCCTTCGCCCTCGCACGCGAGGACCTGGCGGGCGACGTGCGGGAATTCCTCAAAAAGTATAAATGAGCTTCAGGCACCGCTTTGACCCCACAAGCCTGCGGGAATACGACATCCGCGGGATTGTGGGCGAAAGCCTGACGCAGGACGACGCCTATGCCATCGGCCGCACCTTCGGCTCCATGGTGGCACGGGCTGGCGGCTCGACCGTCACGATCGGTTATGACGGACGCCTGTCATCCCCCGCCCTTGAGCACGCGCTCGGGGCAGGGGCCATGGCGTCCGGCATGACCGTGCTGCGCATCGGGCGTGGCCCTACGCCGATGCTTTATTTTGCCGCGACCACGCTGGGGGCTGACGGCGCGATCATGGTAACGGGCAGCCATAACCCGCCCGACCATAACGGCTTCAAGATGGTTCTTGGCCACAGGCCGTTTTTTGGCGAGCAGATCCGCGAACTCGGGCGGCTGGCGGCAAGCGGCGATGTCGTGGCCGAGACATCCGGCACCATGCGCGATGTAAACGTGATCCCCGCCTATGTGGACCGCCTGCTGCGTGACTGGAACGGCACGGATCGCCCCCTTGATGTGGTATGGGACAGCGGCAATGGCGCTGCGGGTGAAATCCTCTCGCTGCTGGTCAAAAGGCTGCCGGGGCGGCACCGCCTGCTCAATGCTGAAATTGACGGCACTTTCCCTGCCCATCACCCTGACCCGACCGTCCTGGCCAACCTCGGGCAACTCATTGCCGCAGTGCGGGAAGAGGGGGCCGATCTGGGTCTGGCGTTCGATGGCGATGCCGACCGCCTTGGCGTGGTGGACAATACCGGCACCGTGCTGTGGGCTGACCAGCTTCTGGTCATTCTGGCGCGTGACATCCTGCGCGACCATGCGGGTGCCACGGTCATTGCCGACGTCAAGGCCAGCCAGACCCTGTTTGAAGAGATTGACCGCGCGGGCGGCACGCCGCTGATGTGGAAAAGCGGCCATTCTCCCATCAAGATGAAAATGGCCGAGACCGGCGCACCGCTGGCAGGCGAAATGTCAGGGCATTTCTTTTTTGCCGATCACTGGTACGGATTTGATGACGGGCTGTACGCAGCACTCCGCCTGCTGGCCATAGTCTCGCACCTTAAGGGTCCGCTCTCGGATGTGCGGCTGAGCCTGCCTGCGGCTGTCTCCACGCCGGAACTGCGTTTTGCCTGCCCCGATACGCGTAAATTCGCGGTTATTGCCGAAGTGGCTGCCCGGCTCGAACGCAGCGGGGCATGTGTCTCCACCATTGATGGCGTACGCGTAACCACGCCGGATGGCTGGTGGCTGCTCCGCGCCTCCAACACGCAGGCGGTTCTTGTCGCCCGGGCAGAAGGCACGAGTGCTGCCGGACTAGAGCGGCTGAAGACCGCGATCACGGCGCAACTGGAAGCCTCGGGGCTTCGCGCGCCTGATTTTTCCGGCACGGCCGCCCTGCATTAATCAACGCTGCCGGGCGAACTGCTTAAAGCTGGAATGATGAAAGTTTTTGGTGAAGCTTTTTTCAAAAAGCTTCGAAAGACGTCGCCTTTTTTAAAAAGGCGATACCCAAAAGCTTTTCTTGTTTATCAACGACTTGTTTTCAAACAGTCTCTTATTTGCCCAGAAAACGGCGCAGCCCCAGCCCCTGCGCGCGCTCATGCAGCACGGAAGGCTGGTAGGCGATGGAAATGATCTCATGTGCCTGCTGCCACACCGCCACGTCTTCCGCCCGGTCGGTCTGCACGGTCGTCACGCCACAGCGCAGCAGGAACTCGTACTGATCGGGCAGCGGCGTGCCGGTGGCGCGGATCTCGCCGGTAAAGGACAGATGCTCGCGCAGGGCGCGGGCCTGCGTAAACGCCCGCCCATCACGGAAGGTGGGGAAGGTTACCGCAACCAGCGCCAGCCGCGGCAGGGCAGCGCGCAGCACGGCCACATCCACATCCGGCCCGATGGCAACGCCGAGCGGCGCATCCTTCGGGCGGGCCAGCCCTTCCTCCAGCCGGTCAAGCGGCACGATCACGGCGCCAGCGGGCAGGGCCTCGCCTGCGGTGGCCTGCACCCAGCGGTCTTCGGTCACATGACCATTTTCAAGCAGGGGCATAGACGGCATCCTTGAAGCTTGCGGCACCAAGGCGCCGATAGGTATCGATAAACGCCTCGCCTTCATTGCGAAGCACCAGATAGGTGTCGATCAGCCGGGCGATGGCATCGACCGTCTCGTCCTCCGGCAGGGCCGGGCCGATGATCTGGCCAATGGCCACGTCATTTTCCGCCGAGCCGCCAAGGGTGAGCTGGAAGAACTCCTCGCCGCGCTTGTCCACGCCCAGAATGCCGATATGGCCCGCATGGTGGTGCCCGCAGGCATTGATGCAGCCCGAGATGTTGATGCGCAGGGTGCCAATGTTTTCCTGCAATTCAGGGTTGGCGAAGCGTGCGCTCAACTTCTGGGCAATGGGAATGGAGCGCGCATTGGCCAGCGCGCAGTAATCCAGGCCGGGGCAGGCGATGATATCACCCACCAGCCCGATATTGGGCGTGCCCAGCCCGGCGCCATCAAGCCTGAGCCACAGGTCGCGCAGCCGGTCCTTGCGCACATGGCCAAGCACCACGTTCTGCATGTGGGTGACACGGATCTCGCCAAACGAAAAATCATCGGCCAGCGCCGCGATCAGGTCCATCTGGTCGGCCGTGACATCACCGGGAATGCCACCATCGGGCTTGATGGACACCACCGCGCTGATGAAGCCTTCATGCCGGTGGGCATGGGTGTTGGTGCGCACCCAGCGGTCAAGACGGGCATCGGCCCTGCGATCGGCCTCAAGCGTCTGCGCCGCGTCAGCTGGCGCATCAAGATCAGGAATGCCGAAGCGGGCGCGGATGCCCTCCACAATCGCGGGGTCAAGCCGGTAGTCCGCGCGGTTCATCTGGGCGAATTCGGCATCGACCTTCTCGCGGAACTGCTCCACACCCAGCGCCTGCACGAGGATCTTGATGCGCGCCTTGTACATGTTGTCGCGCCGCCCATAGGCGTTGTACACGCGCACCACGGCCTCAAGGTAGGCCAGCAGGTCTTCCTCGGGCAGGTTGTCCCGCAGGTGCACGCCAATGATGGGCGTGCGGCCAAGCCCGCCGCCCACGAACACGTCGAACACTGCCCGCCCGTCCGGGCCGGGATGGGCGACGAGGCCGATGTCATGGAAACGGGCGGCCACGCGATCATGCGGGCTGCCGCTGATGGCGATCTTGAACTTGCGCGGCAGGAACGAAAATTCCGGGTGCAGCGTGGACCACTGGCGCAAGATCTCGGCGTGGATGCGCGGATCGAGCAGTTCATCAGCGGCGGCACCGGCAAACTCGTCACACGTCACGTTGCGGATGCAGTTGCCGCTGGTCTGGATGGCATGCATGTTCACGCCCGCCAGCCGCTCAAGGATATCGGGCGTATCTTCCAGCCGTATCCAGTTGAACTGGATGTTCTGGCGCGTGGTGAAGTGACCGTAATCACGGTCATAGGTGCGGGCGATATGCGCGAGTTCGCGCATCTGGTCCGACCCCATCATGCCATAGGGCACGGCCACGCGCAGCATGTAGGCATGCAGTTGCAGGTACAGGCCGTTCATCAGGCGCAGGGGCTTGAATTCGTCCTCGGTCAGGTCGCCCGCCACGCGGCGGCCCACCTGCTCGCGGAACTGGGCCACGCGCTGCGACAGGAAGGTGCGGTCCACCTCGTCATAGGCGTAGCGGCCAACCGGCAGGGGTGCGGTATCAGTGGACATGGGGCGTCTCCACGGGGGCGAAATCAGGGTGCACACTCGGCCCGAACGCACGGATGCGCTCGCGCACGGTCAGGGGGGTGATCTGCGTGGCGCCAGGGTCAAGCTGCACGCCATAGATGCCCACCACGGTGTTCGCATCTGCTGCCCTGGCCTGCTTTATGGCGTCTTCCACCGCTGCATTGTCAAACACGCGGGCCTGGCCGATCGCCTCCGACCAGCCCTGCGGCGCGAGCCACACAATGCGGCCATCAAGCAGCCGGTTGGCGGTAATGACGCTGGCGCCGGTCATGTCCCGGCGGTTGTTCCTGACATCCACTTCTGAACCGATCCTTTTCAGGCAACCTTAACTGCTGTAAATGGGTGCGCGATCAAGGCCCGCGCACCCATTTTTCCAATCCGGTACTGCAATACCGGCATGCCTGCAACAGGGCATGCCGGTTACCACATTCAGGATGTCTGACGCTGTGCCGCCGCATCCAGACGGATGGCATCCGTGATGTAGGTCGCCAGGCGGGCGGCCGTCTCATCCCGCGATGCATCCGTCGTTCCGACCCGCAGGTCGGGCTTCAGCGGGGCTTCGTAAGGCGCATCCACGCCGGTAAAGCCTGCGATCTTGCCCGCGCGGGCGGCGGCATACAGCCCCTTGGGGTCGCGCTGCTCGCAGGTGGCCTGCGGCGTGTCGATGAAGATTTCATGGAAACCCTCACCCACGATCTGGCGCGCCAGTTCGCGGTCCGCCACGGTGGGCGAGATCAGCGCCACGATCACGACCTGCCCGCTCTCGGCCAGAATGCGCGCGACGGCTGCGGCACGGCGCACATTCTCGCGCCGGTCGGCTTCCGAGAAGCCAAGGTCGGCGCACAGGCCAGCGCGCAGCGTATCGCCATCGAGCACCGACACGTCGATGCCACGGGCAAACAGGCGGCTCTCCGCCTCACGCGCCAGCGTGCTCTTGCCCGCACCCGGCAGGCCGGTCATCCAGAACACGCCACCACGATGCCCCTTGGCCTGCGCGCGGTCCCACAGCGAGACGGCGCTGCCGGTGGGGTGGATGGCGTTGCGGCCTGCAACGCTCTCGGCCACCCCGATCAGCGGCGCGCCGCCCACGATCTGCTGGTTGCGGTCCACCAGCACGCCACGGCCGTCCGCCGTGCCGGACACGAACGGGTCGAACAGCATGGTTTCCGACACGGCCAGCGTAATCTCGGCAAAGCCCTCGGGGGGCACTTCCTCGGCGGGGTGTTCGGTCAGGTCTTCGAGCCGCACGACCGAGTCAATGGCGGCAACCGTGACCTGGTGCTCGGCCGTGGCGAGGCGCAGCTTGAAGCTCTCGCCCACGCGCAGCGGCTCCTGGCGCAGCCAGAACAGGCGGGTGCGGATGCGCGCAGCCCGCAGCGGCGCGTGGTCGGCAGGGAACAGGAAGTCGCCCCGGTCGGGGATCACGTCCGGCTCAAGCGTCACGGCCACGGACTGGCCGGCAACGGCGGCAACCTGCGGGGCGGTGTGCCAGCTTTCGATGGTGGCGATGCGGGCTTTCGCGCCATGCACGCCAATCACCACCTCATCACCCACGCGGATGCGCCCGCGCTCGATGCGGCCCACCACGATGCGCTTGGTGTCAAAGCGGTAGACATCCTGCACCGGCAGGCGCAGCGGCAGGTCGGCCCGTGATGACGGGGCCGGGACGGCGGCCAGCGCCTCGGTCAGGGTCGGGCCCTTGTACCATGGCATCTTGTCCGAGCGCGAGGCCATGTTGTCACCCTCGCGCGCGGATGCGGGCACGAACACGGTCGGCTCGATTTCAAGCTGGTGCAGCAGCTTGGTGATGTCGCGCTCGGCGGCCTCGATCTTCTTCTGGTCGTAGTTGAAGATATCGACCTTGTTCATGAACACGATCACATGCCGGATGCCGATCAGGCGCAGCAGCATGGCGTGGCGGCGGGTCTGCTCCTGTGCGCCCTCATTGGCGTCAACCACCAGCACGGCGGCTTCGGCATCAGCGGCACCCGTGATCATGTTGCGCAGGAACTGGCGGTGGCCCGGCGCATCCACGATCACGAACTGGCGGTTGCCCAGCTTGAAGGGGATGCGCGTGGAATCAACGGTCACGCCCTGGTCGCGCTCGATCTGCAGGCTGTCGAGCAGGAAGCTCCATTCAACCGTCAGCCCGCGCTTCTTGCTGGACTCGATGATCTGCGCCACGCGCCCTTCGGGCAGGCTGTCGGTATCATACAGCAGGCGGCCGATCAGCGTGGACTTGCCATGATCGACATGGCCCACGATCACGATGGGGGTGGCGGCATCCTGCGGGGCAGGGGTCGGGATTGTATTCATTGTCTGTAACTCCGTCCTGTCCGCTCAGAGGTAGCCGGCCACGCGCAGGCGCTCGAAGGCATCCTCGGATTCATGGTCCATGGCGCGGCCCGCGCGCTCGGATGTGCGCGAGGTTTCAAGCTCGGCAATCACTTCGGCCACGGTCGAGGCAGTGCTCTCGATCGGGCTGGTAATGTCCTGATCGCCCAGCGAGCGGTAGCGCTTGCCCTCTTTCGAGAAATACAGGTCCACCAGCGGAATGCCCTCGCGCTCGATATAGCGCCAGATATCGATCTCGCGCCATGACAGCAGGGGGTGAACGCGCACATGCACGCCCGCCTCGTGCGGGGTGGCGTACTGGTCCCAGAATTCGGGGGGCTGGTTGCGCACATCCCATTTATGGCCCGAACCGCGCGGGCTGAACACGCGCTCCTTGGCGCGGGTGGCCTGTTCATCACGCCGGATGCCCGCAATCACGCCTGCCAGCTTGTATTTGTCGATCATCGCGGCAAGGCCCGCGGTCTTGCGCGCGGCAGAACGGGCGGCAGGCGGCAGGGTGGGGTCGATTTCCTCAACCGGCGGGCAGTCGCCCAGCAGCAGCTCAAGGTTCCACTTCTTGGTGTATTCATCGCGGAACTTGTACATTTCCGGGAATTTCTTGCCGGTATCGACATGCATGACCGGGAACGGCACGCGCCCGAGGAAGGCCTTGCGCGCCAGCCAGAGCATGACGTTCGAGTCCTTGCCCAGCGACCACAGCATCGCCAGCGGCTTCAGCTTGCGATAGGCTTCACGCAGAATGAAGATGCTCTGGGCCTCGAGTTGGTCGAGATCGTCCATGGAATTACAGACCTTCCGTAACAGGAAAGAAAACGGGAGAAACCGGCACCCCCGGCACGGGGGATGCGGAAAAAGGAATCATGCGCCCTGACCGGCCGGCTTGCGCATGTGTATGCCGCATTCAGTCTTGGCTTTTCCAGCCCAGCGGCCCTCACGCGGGTCGGCCCCCTCGGTTACGGGGCGCGTGCAGGGCGCGCACCCGATGGACGGGTAGCCACGCAGCGTAAGTGGATGGCGCGGCAGGTTGCGCCGTGTCATCTCCGCATCGAGTTCGCGCGGGGTCCAGGCAATGAGGGGGTTGAGCTTGATCTTGCCACCTGGCGCATCCTCAACCACGGGCAGGCCCTGACGGGTGGCCGCCTGCGTGCGCTTGCGCCCCGTAATCCACGCATCGAACGGGATCATGGCTTCATCCAGCGGCTCGACCTTGCGCAGGGCGCAGCAGGCATCGGGGTCAAAGGCCCAGAGTTCCGCCGTGGGGTCGCGCTTTTCAAGCTGCGTGGGGTTGGGGTGCAGGTCACGCACATCGCGCAGGCCCAGAACGCGGGCGAGTTCCGCGCGGTAGGCCAGTGTCTCGGGGAAGTGCTGCCCCGTCTCGAGGAACAGGACCGGAACCGCAGGATCGATTTCCGCCGCAAGGGCCAGCATGACAGCGGATTCCGCCCCGAAGGACGACACCAGCGCGATCCGGCCGCGTAGCCGCGTCAGGGCCACGCGAAGCACGTCGGATGCGTTTTCACCCGCCTGCTTCAGTTCAGCCACAATGTCCGCATCGATACGCATAATCTTCCCCGCACCCGATTTACACTAGGTCATGGCGTTCTTTTCACGCCACACCTACTCTCGGCGGAGTGTAAAATCAAGGGAAAGGCATGATTTATACATCTTCTGATGCGTATTTCATATATGTCCCCCCGGCATGACCGTGCCGGGGCGGGCCGCAGCGGGGCTAACGGCTCATGAGCACCACGATATCGCTGTTTTCCAGCATATGGCGCGTCACGCCACCCAGGATCATCTGCCGCAGGCGGGAGTGGGAATAGGCGCCCATCACCAGCATGTCGGCATTGAAATCATGGGCTGCGGCCAGCATTTCCTCGCCCACGGGGCGTGTATCACTCCCGAATTCGTGAATATTGGCCTCGATGCCGTGCAGCGAGAGGAAAGAGCGCACATGCCGCGCCTCCGGCCCGGGCCGCTGGTAGGCGGGGCTGTAGAGGATGCACACCGCCTCCGCCCGGCGCAGCAGGGGCAGGGCGTGATGGATGGCCGATGCCGCCTCCGATGTGCCATTCCAGCCGATGCAGATGCGCTTGCCTATGGTGGGCGGCGCTACGGGCGGGGCAATAATGACCCCGCGCCCGCTTTCAAACAGGATGGCGTGCAGCGTTTCGGATGAGGACACATCGCCTTCCGGGTTGGGCTGGCGCAGCACCACGATATCGGACAGCCGCGCCTGAAACGACACCACGCTGCGCGTATGCCCGCTATGGGCGATGAAACTGGCCGAGAGCGCATGCATGTTGCCCGGCGAAAGGGGGGAATCAACCGCCACGACGGGAATGTTCTCACGCCGCGTAAAGGCATCGAACAGGCCACGCACTTCATGCAGGCGTTCCGCACTTTCCTTCAGCGCGGTGGAAATCATGTCCTGCACCATCACGCCGGACATGCCTTCGCCCACCAGCGGGCCGACTTCCTGCATGTCGGTGCCGACATGCAGCACGGCAAGGTGCGCATCGAACATGCGCGCGATCGCACCCCCTACATGCAGCGCACTCTGCGCGTGGCTTGCGCCACCAAGCGGCAGCAATATCCTGCGCACACACATATGATGGGCCTCCTGATCCGTTCATGGGTGCCAGCACGCGCAACGGGCGCAGGCACCCCTTGTCGGGTGAAACGGATCAGGCGGCGTTAAGTTCTGCCCTCAGGGATAAAGACGTTCGGCCTGCCAGCCGTCCGGCGTGCGGTCCCACACCGCGCGGTCATGCAGGCGGTAGGGGCGGTCCTGCCAGAATTCGAAGTGCCGGGGCACGAGGCGGAAGCCGCTCCAGTTGGCGGGGCGGGGAATGACGGCATCGGGGTCGGGGTAGCGGGCCTCAAGCTCTGCCACCGCCTTTTCAAACACGGCGCGATCCTTGAGCGGATGCGACTGGTTCGAGGCAATGGCGCCAAGACGCGAAATCCTGCTGCGGCTGGCGAAATAGGCATCGGCCTCGGCCGGCGTAACAGGTTCGACCGGCCCCTCGATGCGGATCTGGCGGCGGATGCTCTTCCAGTGAAACAGCAGGGCAGCGTGCGGGTTCGCCTTGAGTTCGGCAGCCTTGCGGCTGTTGAGGTTGGTATAGAACACGAATCCCCGCCGGTCCGCGCCCTTGAGCAGGATCATGCGCACCGAGGGCAGCCCCCCGGCAGTGGCGGTGGCCAGGGCCATGGCGTTGGGGTCGTTGGGTTCATGGGCTTTGGCATCCGCCATCCAGGCCGTGAACAGGTCGAACGGGTCGGCGGCAAGGTCGATCAGGGGAGAGGTCATGGGCTCCAGGTTCCGCGGGGCGTTTCGCGCCTGCCGCCCGGCCGGGAGACAGGATGCGAAACATATGGAAACATAAGGTAAGTTACCGTGTGACAAATATTAGCTACAATTACGGCACGCGGCATCTTGTCCGAAACGGCAGCTTGTGCAACCACGAGGCCGAAAATTTCATCCGTCATTTACCAGTTTAAGGATAGCAGCATGTCAGACGGCGCACCCAAAATCGCCATCAAGGGTTCATTGATGCAAGGCAAGCGGGGCCTTGTCATGGGTGTTGCGAATGACCGCTCCATTGCCTGGGGCATCGCGCGCGCCGTGGCCGAGCAGGGGGGCGAACTGGCCTTTACCTATCAGGGGGAGGCGCTGGGCAAGCGCGTGCGCCCGTTGGCCGAGACCGTGGGCTCGACGCTGGTGCTGCCATGCGACGTGACCGATGACGCGGCGATGGACGCAACCTTTGCCGCCATCGAGAAGGCATGGGGCAAGATCGACTTCCTCGTTCACGCCATTGGCTGGGCGGACAAGCAGTTCCTGCGCGGGCGCTATGTCGATACCCCGCGTGATGCCTTCCTCAAGGCGATGGACATCTCGTGCTACTCCTTTACCGCCGTTGCCCGCAGGGCGGCGGCCATCATGAACCCGAACGGCTCGCTGCTCACGCTCACCTACCTGGGCGCCGAGCGCGTGATGCCGCATTACAACGTGATGGGCGTAGCCAAGGCGGCACTCGAGGCCTCGGTGCGCTACATGGCGGTTGACCTGGGTGGCGATGGCATCCGCGTCAACGGCATCTCGGCAGGCCCGGTCATGACGCTGGCCGCCAATGGCATTGGCGATTTCCGCTACATCCTGAAGTGGAACCAGTACAACTCCCCGCTCGAGCGCAACGTGTCGCTTGAGGAAGTGGGCGGGGCAGGGCTGTACATGCTCTCCGACCTGTCGGGTGGTGTGACGGGCGAGATCCATCACGTTGATTCCGGCTACCACATCGTCGGCATGAAGAACCCCACCGCACCGGACATTACGGTCGCGGGCAACTGATCGCGGGAAGTCTGCCCTCATGTCGTACAACACCTTCGGCCACATGTTTCGCGTCACCACCTGGGGGGAAAGCCATGGCCCCGCCATTGGCTGCGTGATTGATGGCTGCCCGCCGCGCATCCCGCTGGATGCAGGCGATATCCAGCCCTGGCTGGACCGTCGCAGGCCGGGGCAGTCAAAATTCACCACCCAGCGCCAGGAGGCCGATCAGGTCGAGATCCTGTCCGGCGTGTTCGAGGGGCAGACAACCGGCACCCCCATCTCGCTGCTGATCCGCAATACCGACCAGCGCTCGCGTGATTATGGCGATATCGCCACCCGCTACCGCCCCGGCCATGCGGATGTGGCGTATGATACCAAATACGGCATTCGCGACTACCGGGGTGGCGGCCGTTCCTCGGCGCGCGAGACGGCCATGCGGGTCGCCGCTGGTGCCGTGGCGCGCAAGGTGCTCGGCGCAGGCGTGCGCATTCGCGGCGCCATGGTGCAGGTCGGCCCGCATGCCATCAACCGTGCGCGGCTGGAGTGGGATCTGGTGGATACCAACCCGCTCTTCTGCCCCGATGCGCAGGCGCTGCCGGTGTGGGAAGAATATCTGGCCGATATCCGCAAGAAGGGCTCATCCATCGGTGCCGTGGTCGAGGTGATGGCCGAGGGCGTGCCCGCGGGCCTTGGCGCGCCGATCTATGGCAAGCTTGATTCGGACCTTGCCATGGCGCTCATGAGCATCAATGCCGTCAAGGGCGTGGAAATTGGCGAGGGCTTTGCCGCGGCCAGTCTGACGGGCGAGGAAAATGCCGACCCCATGCGCATGGAAGATGGCCAGCTCCGCTTTGCCTCCAACCATGCAGGCGGCGTGCTGGGCGGTATTTCAACCGGGCAGCCGCTGGTGGCGCGGTTCGCGGTCAAGCCCACGAGTTCGATCCTGACACCCGTGCCTTCCGTCACGCGGGAAGGGGAGAATGTGGATGTGATGACCAAGGGGCGGCATGACCCCTGCGTTGGCATCCGTGCCGTGCCGGTGGGCGAGGCGATGATGGCCTGCGTGCTGGCCGATCACCTGCTGCGCCACCGGGGGCAGGTGGGAAGCTAGGCTCCCCACCACAGGCTGTTCAGCCTTTCAGCTTCGCATCCAGCGTAATGGTCGCGTTGAACAGCTTGGAGACGGGGCAGCCCGCCTTGGCTTTTTCGGCCAGTTCCCTGAACTGGGCTTCGGTCGCGCCCGGAATCTCGGCTTCCAGCGTCAGCTTGGCATGGGTGATGGCAAAGCCTTCGCCCTGCTTGTCGAGCACGATCTCGGATTTTGCATCGAGCGACTTGGCCGTAAGCCCCGCGCCGCCCAGAATGCCCGACAGCGCCATGGCAAAGCAGGCGGCATGGGCCGCACCCAGCAGTTCCTCGGGGTTGGTGCCGGGCTTGTCCTCAAAGCGGGTGTTGAAGCCGTAGGGCTGGTTCCTGAGCACGCCGCTCTGGGTCGAGATTTCGCCCTTGCCGTCCTTCAGGCCGCCCGACCAGTGAGCGGTCGCAAATTTCGTAATCGCCATTGCAGTTCAGTCCTTCATGCAGTTGCAGTGCAGGTGCATCCGGCACCCTTGGGTGACAGTCATCCCTAGCACCGGCCAACCGGCCTGTGACCCCAAAGTTGCATCACGATGCATTTGCCGCCGGTTGGGTCTTGCAATATGCGCCCAAAACGGCCATATCCCGCCACGGTCCCACGTTGGGGCCAATTCGCACGTGAAGCCGAGACCTCTGGTGTCCTTGCAATACAGGGCGTGCTTCACGGAGGATAAACCAGACATAAGGATCTAGCCGACATGGCGATGCCTGAATTCACCATGCGCCAGCTGCTCGAAGCCGGCGTGCACTTCGGTCACCACACCCGCCGCTGGAACCCGCGCATGGCGCCGTTCCTGTTCGGTGTGCGCAACCAGGTCCACATCATCGACCTGCAGCAGACCGTTCCCATGCTGGACCGTGCACTCAAGGCGATCCGTGACACCGTGGCCGGTGGCGGTCGCGTGCTGTTCGTGGGCACCAAGCGCGCTGCTGCCGACCAGGTGGCCGAAGCCGCCAAGCGTTGCGGCCAGTATTACGTCAACCACCGCTGGCTCGGCGGCATGCTGACGAACTGGAAGACCATCACCGGTTCGATCAAGCGCCTGCGCGGTATTGACGAGATGCTGGAAAACGGCACCCAGGGCCTGACCAAGAAGGAAGTCCTGGACATCACCCGCGACCGCGAGAAGCTTGAGCGTTCGCTCGGCGGCATCAAGGAAATGGGCGGCCTGCCCGACATCCTGTTCGTGATCGACACGAACAAGGAAAAGCTGGCGGTTGAGGAAGCCAACAAGCTGGGTATCCCGGTTGTAGCCGTGCTGGACAGCAATTCCGACCCGCGTGGCGTGACCTTCCCGATCCCGGGCAATGACGACGCCATCCGCGCCATCGCGCTGTATTGCGAACTGGTTTCCTCCGCCGTGCTCGATGGCATCTCCGCCGAGCTGGGCGCGTCTGGCGAGGACTTCGGTGCCTCCGAGGAACTGCCGGTCGACCCCGCCGTGGAAACGGCCGTGACGGAAGCCGCCGCAAGCGCGGAATGAAAACGGGCGCCGGCGTGGCCTGGCCCCGCTGGCGCAACTGACACAGCAAGGACACGCCCCGCCCGCTTGCGGGGCGTGCGCCTGTCGTGATGGAGTATCAGCATAATGGCGCAAATTACCGCAGCGCTCGTCAAGGAACTTCGCGAGAAGACCGGCGCGGGCATGATGGACTGCAAGAAGGCCCTCAACGAAGCCGAAGGCGACATCGAGGGCGCGATCGACTGGCTGCGCAAGAAGGGTCTCTCCGCCGCCGCCAAGAAGTCCGGCCGTGTAACGGCTGAGGGTCTGGTGGGCGTGGCGCAGACCGATCTGAAGGCCGCCATGGTCGAGATCAACGCCGAGACCGACTTCGTTGCCCGCAACGAGCATTTCCAGAACTTCGTGTCCGAAGTGGCGCATGCCGCACTCACCGTGGGCGACGATCTGGAAAAGCTCAAGGGCGCCGTGCTGAAAAGCGGCCGCACCGTGGCCGATGAACTGACGCACCTGATCGCCACCATTGGCGAGAACATGTCCATCCGCCGCGCACGCGTGCTGAGCGTGCCCTCGGGCGTGGTCGCCACCTACGTGCATGGCGCGGTCAGCCCCGGCCTGGGCAAGATTGGCGTCCTGGCCGCTGTCGAAGCCCCGAGCGCAAGCGAGGCGCTGGAAGACCTGGGCCGTCGCATCGGCATGCATGTCGCCGCCACCCGTCCGGCAGCACTCGATGTTGACAGCGTTGACCCGCAGGCGCTCGAGCGCGAGCGCGCGGTGCTGGTGGAGCAGGCCAAGGCTTCGGGCAAGCCCGATGCCATCATCGAGAAGATGGTCGATGGCCGTATCCGCAAGTTCTATGAGGAAGTCGTGCTGCTTGAGCAGATCTGGGTGCATGATGGCGAAAGCCGCGTGCGCAAGATCGTTGAGAAGGCAGGCGCCAAGCTGAAGGGCTTCGAGCGCTTCCATCTGGGCGAAGGCATCGAGAAGGAAGAAAACGACTTTGCCGCTGAAGTGGCGAAGGCTGCCGGCAACTGATCACGTTGCCGGTTTCCGGTTTTCTTTTGG
The DNA here is from genome assembly GCF_013155395.1 of Komagataeibacter melomenusus. GTDB lineage: Bacteria > Pseudomonadota > Alphaproteobacteria > Acetobacterales > Acetobacteraceae > Komagataeibacter > Komagataeibacter melomenusus. The sequence goes on from NZ_JABJWC010000001.1 coordinate 111,894, forward strand.
CAAGGGCGGGGGCTTCCTGATGGAATGGGAGGCACCCGCCCTTGTGCTTTCTGCCGCACCCTATGGCGAGGGCAGCGCCATCGTGCATGTGCTGACCGGCGAGCACGGCCTTTATCACGGCCTTGCCCGTGGCGGCTCGTCAAGCCGGGGGTGCGCGGTCTGGCAGACCGGCAACCTGGTGCGCGCGCGCTGGGTGGCGCGGCTGTCCGAGCAGCTGGGCAATATCTCGGCCGAGGTGGTGCATGCATCCGCCGCGCGCATTCTTGATGACCCGCTGCCGCTGGCCATGCTGGCGTCGCTATGCGCGCTGGCCGATGGCTGCCTGCCCGAGCGCGAGCCGCATCCCGCCATCTTTCAGGGGCTGGCCAGCCTGCTGGCGCGCATCAGCCTCGACCCGCACTGGGCCGTGGCCGAGGCCATGCCTGAAATCGTGCGCTGGGAACTGATGCTGCTCTCCGATCTGGGCTTCGGCCTCGATCTGGGCCACTGCGCCCTTGGTGGCCCGGATGATGACCTGCGCTGGGTCTCGCCGCGCACGGGGCGCGCGGTATCGGACGACCGGGCAGGGGAATGGCGCCACCGCCTGCTGCCGCTGCCCCGCTTCGTGCAGCACCCGGGTGAAATCGGCACCCCGCAGGACTGGTATGACGGCCTGCGCCTGACCGGGCATTTCCTGCAACGCGATGCGTTTGGCCAGCGCCACCGCCCGGTGCCCGAGGCCCGATTCAGGCTGCAAGACCTGATCGCGCGCGCAGCCGGTATTGCACCCTTAGCACCCCCGGCAGAGACCCCGCCCGCCCCGCCGGGCTGATACACCATTGGACAAACCGTAAAGTTTCGCTATCTGTTCACCTGCGGGAGGAAGATTGCATGCCTGTGGACCCAACAGTCGGCCATATTGAAGATACCAAGCTGGCCGATGCGCTGAGCCAGCGCTACCTGGCCTATGCCATGTCGACCATCATGTCGCGCTCGCTGCCCGATGTGCGCGACGGGCTGAAGCCCGTGCACCGGCGCATGATCTACGCCATGCAGCAGCTCAAGCTTGACCCCACGGCGGGCTTCAAGAAATGCGCCCGCGTGGTGGGTGACGTGATCGGTAAATACCACCCGCATGGCGATGCCTCGGTCTATGAGGCGCTGGTAAGGCTGGCGCAGGATTTTGCCGTGCGCTACCCGCTGGTGGAAGGGCAGGGTAATTTCGGCTCGATCGATGGCGATAACGCCGCCGCCATGCGCTACACCGAATCCCGCCTGACTGCCGTGGCCAAGGCCCTGCTTGAAGGCATTGACGAGGACAGCGTCGATTTCCGCCCCACCTATGATGGTGAGGAGCAGGAGCCGGTCGTGTTGCCCGCTGCCTTCCCCAACCTGCTGGCCAACGGGGCGGCGGGCATTGCCGTGGGCATGGCCACCTCCATCCCGCCGCATAACGTAGGCGAGATCTGTTCGGCAGCCCTTGCGCTGATCCGCAAGCCATCCACCACCACGCTTGAGCTGCTTGAGCACATGCCGGGACCGGATTTTCCCACCGGCGGCGCCATTGTGGAGGATCGCGACGCCATCGCCCGCGCGTATGAGACCGGGCGCGGCTCCTTTCGCATCCGCTCGAAGTGGGACGTGGAACAGGGCCGGTTCGGCACATGGCATATCGTGGTGACCGAGATCCCGTATCAGGTGCAGAAATCACGCCTGATCGAGCAGGTGGCCGACCTTATGGAGCAAAAGAAGCTTCCGCTCCTGGCCGATATCCGTGATGAAAGCACCACCGACATCCGCCTGGTGCTCGAGCCCAAGTCACGCGGCATCGAGCCTGCCGTGCTGATGGAAACGCTGTTCCGCGCCACCCAGCTTGAAAGCCGCTTTGGCCTGAACATGAACGTGCTCGGCGCCGATCAGGTACCCGGCGTGCGCAGCCTGAAGGACGTGCTGCAGGCCTGGCTCGACCACCGCCATGACGTGCTGCTGCGCCGCAGCACCAACCGGCTGCAGGCGGTCAACCGGCGGCTGGAAATTCTTGATGGCTTCCTTGCCGTCTATCTCAACCTTGATGAGGTCATCCGCATCGTGCGCGAGGAGGATGATGCCAAGGCAGCGCTGATGGCTACTTTCAGCCTGACGGAACTGCAGGCGGATTCCGTGCTCAACATGCGCCTGCGCAGCCTGCGCCGGCTGGAGGAAATGGAAATCCGCGCCGAGCATGCCAAGCTGAGCGCGGAAAAGCAGTCCCTGCAGGACCTGCTGGGCCAGGAAGGGCTGCGGTGGAAGCGCATCGCAGCCGAAATCAGGGACATCCAGAAGAACTTTGGCAGTGGCGCGCTTGGTGCCCGGCGCAGCACGCTGGCCGAGCCGCCGCCCGAGATCGATGTGGAAGCCGCCCTGCCGGTCGAGCGCGATCCGCTGACGGTCATCCTGTCACAAAAGGGCTGGATCCGCACCGTGCGCGGCCACGGGCAGGACCCGCAGGCCCTCAAGTTCAAGGAAGGCGACGGGCCGGGCATGGCGGTGGAATGCCACAGCAACGACCGGCTATGCGTGTTCGCCACCGATGGCCGCGCCTTTACGCTGCGCGTGGCCGACCTACCGCGTGGCCGGGGCGATGGCCAGCCGCTGCGCCTGCTGATCGACCTGTCGAATGACGAGGACATCATCACCATGTTCCCGGTTGATGACAGCGCAAAGCGCCTGCTGGCCTCAAGTGCCGGGCGCGGCCTCGTGGTGACGGAATCCGCCATGACGGCGGAAAAGCGCACCGGCAAGCAGGTGCTGAACCTCAAGGAAAACGAAAGCGCGCTGGTCTGCGCGCCTGCTGGCGGCGATCATGTGCTGGTACTGGGGCAGAACAGGCGCATGCTGGTCTTCCCGCTTGATCAGTTGCCCGAAATGACGCGCGGCCTTGGCGTGATCTTGCAGAAATACAAGGAAGGTGGCCTGCGTGACGTTGTGGTGTTCACGGCGGCAACCGGCCTGGCCTGGCCCGACCCCAACCGTACCCGCCCCTTTGCTGATGTAAAGGAGTATCTGGGCAAGCGCGCCGATACCGGCAAACCGGCCCCCACCTGGGCCACCCGCAAGCCAAAGGGCTGAAAAGAGAACAGCTTCAGGGAACGCCGCCTGTGCCCAAACAGGCGGCGTCTTACTTTTTATCCATACCCGGTTGCGGCGGATGGAACAGGTCATCGGGCAGGAAGGCGCTGTCCTGCGGCTGCGCGGCATCAGGCTGGCTCAGGTCCAGGTCATGCCACACGCCGCGCGTCATGATCTGGGCGGGGCGGAAACGGGCCTTGTAGGCCATCTTGTGGCTCTCGCTGATCCAGTAGCCCAGATACAGATAGGGCAGGCCCAGCGCGCGGGTATATTCGATCAGTTGCAGCACCGCGAACGTGCCCAGCGAGCGCGCGGGCATGCCGGGCTCAAAAAAATCGTAAACGGCGGACAGCCCATCATCAAGCTGGTCGACAAGCGCCACGCAGACCAGTCGGGCCGCCGCGTCACGGAACTCGATCATGAAGGTCTCGACCGTCGTATCCTCGATCATGGCGCGGTAATCGGGGAAGGTCATGGAGGCCATGTCGCCGCCGTCATGCCGGGTGGCCTGATAGGCGCTGAACAGGTTGAACTGCTCGGGTGTGGCATGGGGCGGCACGCGTGCGCTGCATAGCCCCTTGTTGCGCGCGAGCACACGGCGCTGCGTGCGGCCGGGCGCAAAGCGGGCCACCGGCACGCGGATGGGCGTGCAGGCGGTGCAGTTGGCGCAGACTGGGGCATAGGCAATGGTGTGGCTGCGCCTGAACCCCGCGCGTGACAGCCGGTTATGGAACGGCACGGCCTCGGGGCCGCCAATTTCGGTCACGACCTTGCGCTCCATGCGCCCCGGCAGGTAGGGGCAGGGCATGGGGGCGGTGGTATAGAACAGTTGTGGGTGCCGTGGCGATGTGTAGGTCATGCGCTCTCCACCAGCCGGAAAACGGAAAAAAGGCAGCCCCGCAACCGGAAAGACAGACTGCCCGTATGCTTATACGGTTACCATATCTCCCCGGTTGCAGGCATCAACTATCCGGCGGCAGGCAAAAGAGCGCTTTCCGGCCGGATCAGGCGCGCAGCAGGCGGGCCGCATCTAGTGCAAAATAGGTCAGCACGCCGTTTGCGCCCGCGCGGCGGAAGGCCATCAGGCTCTCCAGGATCACGCGGTCACGGTCGAGCCAGCCATTCTGTATGGCGGCCATCAGCATCGCGTATTCGCCCGAGACCTGATAGGCGAAGGTCGGCACCGCGAATTCCTGCCGCACGCGCGCGATCACGTCCAGATACGGCATGCCGGGCTTGACCATGACCATGTCGGCGCCCTCGAGCAGGTCCTGCGCCACTTCGCGCAGGGCTTCATCGCTGTTGGCGGGGTCCATCTGGTAGGTCTTCTTGTCGCCCTTGAGCAGGCCGCCCGAGCCCAGCGCATCACGGAAGGGGCCGTAGAAGGCGCTGGCATATTTGGCGGCGTAGGACATGATGCGGGTATTGACCAGCCCGCCGGCATCGAGGGCCGTGCGGATGGAGCCGATGCGCCCGTCCATCATGTCGGACGGGGCGATGATATCAATGCCCGCCGCAGCCTGGTTGACCGCCTGCGTGGTCAGGATTTCCACCGAGGGGTCGTTGACCACGTAACCATCCTCGATCAGCCCGTCATGGCCGTGGCTGGTATAGGGGTCGAGCGCCACATCGCCGATCAGGCCGATTTCGGGGAATTCCTTTTTCAGCAGGCGGGCGGCGCGGCACATCAGGTTGTCGGGGTTGGTGGCCTCGGTCCCGGCTTCGTCACGCAGGCTGGCGGGGGTGATGGGAAACAGGGCGAGGGCAGGGATGTCCAGCTTCGCTGCCGGTTCGACATGGGCTGCCAGCCTGTCAAGGCTGACACGCTGCACGCCAGGCATGGAGGACACGTCGGTTACGGAATTGGTGCCCTCGGTCACGAAGATCGGCCAGATCAGGTTATCGGTCGAAAGCGTGTTTTCAGTAACGAGGCGCCGGGTGAACCGGTCATGCCGGTTACGCCGCAGCCTTACATGGGGAAACTGACCGATGCTCATCCAATCCAACTCCAGTGAGGTAATGGGAGCCCGACTATGAGCCGCCCGCAGCCTCGTGCCAAATTATGATGCGGTAACACTCACTCGCCATCATGCATGGCAGGCATGTCCCGGCCCAGCCTGCTGTGCCGCATGCCGTACAGCCCATAGACCACCAGCCCGATCGCCAGCCACACCACCAGCCGCAGCCAGGTCAGCCCATCAAGCGAGACCATGACCGCCAGGCAACTGGCAATGCCCGCAACCGGCACGACCATGCCACCGGGCACGCGGAACACGCGCGGGCGGTCGGCCTCGCGCACGCGCAGCACCATCACGCCCACGCACACGATGACAAAGGCCAGCAGCGTGCCGATCGAGGTCATGTTGGCCAGTTGCGTAATGGGCAGGAAGGCGGCCATGATCCCGGTCACCACCATGAAGAACAGGTGGCAGGCCACCGGCGTGCCCCAGCGCGCATGCGTGCGGCCGAACATGGGCGGCAGCAGCCCGTCGCGTGACATGGCGAAGAACACCCGGCTCTGCCCCAGCAGCATGAGCAGCATGACCGACAGGAACCCGCAGATCACCCCCACCTTCACGGCGGCCTTGAGCCAGACAAAGGGGGTCTGGTCGATGGCGGTGGCCACGGGGGCGGCATCACCTGCAAGGTCGCGGTAATTGACCAGCCCCGTCAGCACGAACGAGAAGGTGATGTAGACCAGCGTGCAGATGGCCAGCGTGCCCATGAGGCCGATGGGCATGGCGCGGCCGGGGTTGCGGGTTTCCTGCGCCACGGTGGAGATCGCGTCGAACCCCAGATAGGCGAAGAACACCAGCCCCGCGGCCCGCATGATGCCCGACAGCCCGTAATGCCCGAATTCGCCGGTGTTGGGGGGGATGAAGGGCGTGTAGTTCGCGGTCCTGATATAGGGCAGGCCAAAGCCGATCACGGCGGCGATGATGACCAGCTTGACCACCACGATCACGCCGTTGAGCCGCGTGGATTCGGAAATGCCGCGCATGAGCAGGGCGGAAAGGGCCACGATGATGAACACGGCAGGCAGGTTGGCCAGGCCATGCACCGGCTGGCCACCCGCCATGCCCACCACCTCGAACGGCGAGGCCATGAAGCGGGGATCGATATGGATGCCCCAGCCCTCCAGCAGCGAGCGCATGTAGCGCGCCCAACTGACCGACACGGCAGAGGCGCCAACCGTATATTCAAGCACCAGATCCCAGCCGATGATCCAGCCCGCCAGTTCCCCCAGCGCGGCATAGGCATAGACATACGCACTGCCTGCCGAGGGGATCATGCCCGCAAGCTCGCCGTAGCACAGCCCCGCAAAGGCGCAGGCAATGGCCGCAACGGCAAAGGACAGGATCACCGCAGGCCCCGCATTGTTGCCCGCGGCAATGCCGGTAAGCGAGAACAGGCCCGCCCCGATGGTGCCGCCCACGCCCAGGGTCAGCAGGCTGCCAATCCCCAGAACACGTTTCAGCCCCGCGTCACGCACCGGGGCGCCGACAGGCAGCCTGCGCAGCAATGCGCGCCTGATGTCCGCGTTCATTGGGGCACGCCGGTCATGGCGCAGGGGGATGCATGGGGTGCAACAACAGTCAAATCAGCCTCTCCCGGTCATTTTGGCGTTGTCTAAACGCCACGATATGGCGCACATAGCAGGCCTGTCCCCATAGGTGTCATGTCCGTTTGCCCAGCCGGAAATGACAGACGATAAATTGATGGAGAACCATACCGGTGCCGGACCCTATCAGCCAGAGTGACCTCAAGCAGTTTTTCCGCGCCCCCCTGACCGAAGCCGACCCCGATGTCGCCGCCATGATCGGGGCGGAACTGGTGCGTCAGCGCGACGGGATCGAACTGATCGCCAGCGAGAACATGGTCTCGGCCGCCGTCATGGCCGCGCAGGGCAGCGTCCTGACCAACAAGTATGCCGAAGGCTATCCCGGTCGCCGCTATTATGGCGGCTGCGTGGAAGTGGACAAGGTCGAGACCCTGGCCATCGAGCGCGTGAAGAAGATGTTCGGCGCCGAATTCGCCAACGTGCAGCCCCATTCCGGCGCCAACGCCAACCAGGCGGCGTTCATGGCCATGGTCAAGCCGGGCGATACCGTGATGGGCATGAGCCTTGCCGCCGGTGGCCACCTGACGCATGGCGCGGCCCCGAACTATTCGGGCAAGTGGTTCAACGCGGTGCAGTACGGCGTGCGCAAGCAGGACGGCCTGCTGGACTACGAGGAAATGGAGCGCCTGGCGCGCGCCGAGAAGCCGAAGCTGATCGTGGCCGGTGGCTCCGCCTATCCGCGCATCATCGACTTCGCCCGCTTCCGCGCCATTGCCGATGAGGTGGGTGCCTACCTGATGGTGGACATGGCGCATTTCGCGGGCCTTGTGGCCGCCGGGCTGTATCCCTCGCCGGTGCCGCATGCGCATGTCGTGACCTCGACCACGCACAAGACCCTGCGCGGCCCGCGTGGCGGCCTGATCCTGACCAACGATGCCGACCTGGCCAAGAAGATCAACTCCGCCGTGTTCCCCGGCCTGCAGGGCGGTCCGCTCATGCATGTCATCGCGGGCAAGGCGGTCGCATTTGGCGAGGCGCTGCGCCCCGACTTCAAGACCTATCAGGAAGCCGTGGCCAGCAATGCCCGCATCCTGGCCGAAACACTGGTCAAGGCTGGCTTTGACATCGTGACCGGCGGCACCGACTGCCACCTGATCCTGGTCGACCTGCGCCCCAAGGGCGTTACGGGCCGCGCCGCCGAGCGTGCGCTCGAGCGCGCGGGCATTACCGCCAACAAGAACGCCATTCCCTTCGACCCCGAGAAGCCTGCCATCACCTCGGGCATCCGCCTTGGCAGCCCGGCGGCCACCGCACGTGGCTTTGGCGCGGCCGAGTTCCATGAAATCGGCCTGATGATCGACGAAGTGCTGACCGCCCTTGCCAAGACACCGGGTGAGGAAGGCTGCGAGAAGACCGAGCAGGCCGTGCATGCCCGCGTCAAGGCGCTGTGCGCGCGCTTCCCCATCTACGCCTGAGCATGGGGCCCGCCCCGGTCAATGGGGCGGGTTTTACTCCGGGCTGCGGGCAGCGTGGGCAAAGCGCACCGCCGTATGTCCGCGCGCGGGGCGCAAATTGGGCATGACCAGCATGCACCGGTCATAGGGCGTGCGGATCTCGTCACGCCCGTCATGCGCGACCAGCGTGCCCCGTGCCGGCAGCACCTGCCCACCATGGAACGGCGCGACGAACCGGAACGCCCCGGTGCGCGCCGTGACCACATTGGTCACCACCATAGTGCGTCGCGCCGTGGGCGCATCCGGCACGGGCACTCCGCAGCATGGCCCGATCAGGGAGAGCACGGCCTGCATGGCGCGGGCAACCGTGCTGTCATGCCAGTGCTGGCCGGCCTCAAGCAGGCAGGCGGCGGCGGGACCATCATCGCTGAAGCGGGGGTGGTCGATCAGCCTGCAACCGCTGCGGTGCCCCTGATCGGCCACGGCTGTTTCCACCCCGCTGACATGCCGCGCCATCTGCCGCCCCGGCGCGGACAGCCCCGACAGGATCAGCGGATCGCCCGGCCACAGCATGGAATGCAGGTCGAGCAGCCTGTCCGCCGTCAGGATAACGGGCAGCAGCATCCGCGCGCGGTCGATTTCATGGGCGGAGCGCGAACCGGCCAGCGTGGCGGGCGACCAGACGCGGTTCATGTCTTCCTCTACGCAGCGTGCCCTTACGGGGTCGCGCGGGTCGAAGAGGTCCATGGCCTCGGGGTTGGCGAATATGAAGGACAGGCGGCCCGAGCGCGGGCGGATGCGCATGCGCAGCAGGCGGTCGAGCACGATGGCGCCCGAGAACTCATTGCCGTGAATGAGGCTGACGCACACGATATGCGGCCCCGGCCTGCGCCCCTCGTAATGCATGACGCCGGGAATGCCGCAATTGCCCGCCCGCCATGGCGTGATGTCGGGCGGAGCAAGGTCAACCCGCCACCGGGGCAAGGGCTGGGCTGGCGGGGGAAGGCGATCAAGGAACAGGCTCGGACGCGCCACGCGCACCGGCAGCGGCGTTTCATCCGGCCCGCATGTCATGCCCAGTGCAGCCCGCCGGGGCGCAGGCTGGGCCCTTTACGGTACAGGCCGGAAACGGGCATGGCATCGTGCTTCATCATGCCAGCAGTTTATCCGGCCCGCCTGCCACGGCAAGGCCACCACCACGCCCGGAGCATGACAAATGCATGACGGCGCGCAGACTTACTCCGGCAGTGTTGCGATACGGATACGCTGGCCGGTCAGGCGTTCGATGTCCTTGAGTGCCTGCCGTTCCTCGGGTGCGCACAGGGCCACGGCCATGCCGCGCCGGCCCGCGCGCGCCGTGCGGCCGATGCGGTGCACATAGGCTTCGGCCGGGGCGGGGATGTCATGATTGATGACCAGGGCGATGTCATCAATATCGATTCCACGCGCCATTACGTCGGTTGCCACCAGCACGCCCACGCGGCCCTGACGGAAATCACGCAGCATGCGCTCGCGCCGGGCCTGCGAATGATCGCCATGGATGGCGACGGCGGGCGTAAGCGCCGAGACCGCGCGGGCAATGGCATCCGCCTCGTGGCGCGTGCGCACGAAGATCATCACGCGCTGCATGCCGTATTGCCGCAGGCAGGCCAGCGTGGCCTCCGCCTTGTGGCGCATCGGCACGAAAATGGCATATTGCGCAATGCGGGGCGCTGGGGCCTGTTCGGCCTCCATGCTCACGCGCACGGGCTTGTGCAGCAGGCGGGCGGCAAGGTCGGCCATGGCGGGTGGCAGCGTGGCCGAAAAAAGCAGCGTCTGGTGGCGTGGGGGCAGGGCTGTGGCGAGGGCCAGCATGTCCTCGGCAAAATTGGGGTCGAGCATGCGATCGGCCTCATCGAGCACGAACTGCGTGATGGTGGACAGGTCCAGCTCACCCCCGCGCGCAAGGTCGATCACCCGCCCCGGCGTGCCAACCACGATGGCGACGCCCTCGGCCAGCGTCTTCGCCTGCGCTGCGCGCGCCGTGCCGCCGGTGGCCTGGAGCGCGCGCAGCCCGCTGCCGCGCGCAAGGCCACGCAGCACGCCTGCCGTCTGGCCCGCAAGCTCACGCGTGGGCGAAAGGATCAGGCAGCGCACGCGGCTGTTATCGGCGCTGCCCTCCACGCCGCCGCCGTGCATCAGCGCGGACAGGAGCGGGGCGGCGAAGGCGATGGTCTTGCCGCTGCCGGTGCTGGCGAGGGCCTCCACATCCCGGCCCGCCACGATGGGGGGAATGACCGCGTTCTGGATCGCGGAAGGTTGGTGCAGGCCCATGCGGGCCAGTGCTGCCACCACGCGGCCATCAAGCCCCATGCCGGAAAATGTCGGTTCTGTCTCGCTCATTGCTGCCCCATAGCGCGGGTAAGCCCGCGACAAAAGGGGCAGGGCATTGACGGCCTGCGCCTTGTCGCGCCAGATGAGGGCATGCAAGCCCCCTTACGCCCCGCAACCGTCATCGCACCAGACCTTGCGGGCATGCGTTCGCAAACCTTTGGCCTGGCGCAGCGCGCGGGCCTTGCGCCCACCCTGCATGCCCTGGCGCCACGCGGCCTGTGGCGGCACCTGCCCGCCGCCTGGTGGCCCGTACCCCTGCGCGCCATACAGCCGCTCGGCCTGCCCGATACGTATCGCGACAACCCGGTCATCACCATAGGCGGCAGCGGGGGCGCGGTGGGGGCGGCGCTCAAGCGCGAAGGGGCCTGCGTGATCCAGGTGCAGAACCCCCGCCTTTCACCCGCGCGGTTCGATCTGGTCATTGCCAACCACCATGACCGGCTGCGTGGCCCCAATGTCGTGCTGACGCGCACGGCGCTGCATGGCGTCACCCCGGCGCTGCTGGCGCAGGCGCGGCAGGAATGGGCCCCCCGGCTGGCGCACCTGCCCCGCCCGCTGGTCGCGGTGCTGGTGGGTGGCGGCAACGGGCGTTTCCGCCTTGGCCCGGCGGAAGGGGCTGCCCTGGCGGCTGACCTTGCCGCCATGATGCGACGCGACCGCGTGGGCCTTGCACTCACCCCCTCGCGCCGCACCGACCCGGCCGTGTGCCGTGAACTGCAACGCGCCCTTGCCGGCCCCGATGCATGGGTGTGGGACCAGACCGGCCCCAACCCCTATCTGGGCCTGCTGGCCTGCGCCGATGCGATTGTGGTGACGACGGACAGCGTTTCCATGATATCAGAGGCAGTTGCGACCTCCGTGCCGGTCATGGTGGCGGCACTGCCGGGCCGGTCGCGGCGCATCGGGCATTTTGTGCGTGAACTCGAACTGGCCGGCCGCATCCGCCCCTTTGCCGGGCGGCTGGAAACATGGGGGGTCACGCCCCTTGACGATACCGAACTGGCGGCGCAGGCCGTGCGGCAGTACTGTGGCCTGCCACCCCTAGCCTGAACACCCTCCCGCCCGCACCAAAGTGGAACAAGACGGCACCCATGCTTGGCATTCGTACCTTTGACCCGCGCACCGGCGGCAATATGGCCTACCGGGCCCTGACCCATCCGCTCGCTGCCGGAAAACTGACCACCCTGAACCGCGAACTGGCCCAGGCCGGTCTCGTGGCGATCTATGACCCGCATGGCATGGCAGAAACCATTCTGCCCCTGCTGCCCGTGCTGCTACAGGTTGCGGGGCTGTATACCCATGATTCACTCAGGGTGGGGCAGCCCTGCTGCGGGCAGGAGCTGCGCGCGCTGGCCGACCTGCCCGCCAGCACGGCCACGACCGTGTGGGCGCTGGATTTTGCATCTGGCGTAATGGAGAACCGCCTGGCGGGCCTCATGCCGCCCGGCGGCACGCTGCACACGCTGGCCCCGGTGCGCCTGCCGCAGGATATGCTCTCGGTCGGGCATCATTATCTTGACCGGCTCAATTTCGGCACCAATTTCGCTTTCTTCCGCGAAACAGGGGAATTTTCCACCCGTCTGGTCACGGCCAATTACTGGGCCCGCTATGGCGCGCGCAATGTCAGGCTGTGGTTGCGGCTGTTTGATGAGAACGGCTGCGTGCTGCACACCTGGGAGCAGCCCGTGCCCAAGGGCGAGCAGGCCATCGTGCTTGATAGCGCCGAGATCCGCCAGCGCTTCGGCCTGCCCGCGTTTACCGGCCAGCTTTTCATCCACGCCATCGGCATCGCAGGCCACGACGTGGTGAAATACGCGCTGGAAACACGGGGCAAGGGGGCCAATGCCAGCCTGTCGGTCACGCATGATGCCAATGCCTGGCCTGCCAACCGCTATGCCAACCTGCCTGCCCCCACACCGGGCGAGGACGTGGTGCTCTGGGTGCAGAACAGCCACGACCTGAGCATTCCTGCAGGCGCCATGACGCTCAACCGCATGGGGTGTGATGAACAGGTAGCCATCGACCGGACGCTGGCTCCATACCAGACGCTGGCGGTGCATGTGCGCGACATGCTGCCCGATCTGGCCTGGCCGGCACAGGTTGAATTCCGCGCAGGCGGCTATGTGGTGCGCCCGCGTTATGAGGTGACGCGGGCTGCCCGCACCCGCATCGCGCACCTCAACGTACAGCGCGCCGATTTGCAGCCCGATCCCGGCATTGCGGAACTGGACCCGCGTTTTTTCGGGCGGGGCTATCTGCTGCCATTCCCCGTGCCCGACCCGGCGCGTTACCGCACGCTGGTCGTGCCCGCCCCCATGGCGGAAAGCCTGACAAGCCTGCCCGTGCGCGTGGACTGCTTTGACCGGCGCGGGCAGGCCGGGGCCGCGCGGTTCATGGGCAATCTGGGGCGCGACCATGCCAGCGTGCTGGATGCGGGCGAACTCGCAGGCGGGGCGGGACATGCCGAACTCGTCTATGATTTCCGCGAAGGCGGGCAGGCGGATGGCTGGCTGCATGCCCTGATCCGCTATGAGGACCGCATGAGCGGCCATGTGGCCGAGACCAGCTTTGGCGCGCATATCTTCAACACCGCCATGACCTATCGCGGGGAGCCGCAATCCTATGCCGGGCCGCCGCCGGGGCTTTCCACAAGGCTGTTCCTGACGGCAGCGCTGCATGAACCCTACAGTTTCTGCATGCTGATCTATCCGGCATCGGGGTTGTGGCATGCCGTGTCGGACACGCGGCTTACGCTCCATGCCGCCCATGGCGCGATCATGGCTCAGGAACACGTCGCCATTCCCCAATCCGGCTCGTGCGAAATCTGGCCGCATGAAGTATTCGGGCGCGCCGCGCTGGAAATTGCGGGCGAGGGGGCCTATGTCATCATCCGTGACACGACCTGCCGCCTGTTTGGCTATCATGGCCGCAGGACCGGGGACGGACGGTTTTCAATCGACCATATGTTCGGGTTCTGAACGGGGCCGTCATCGTAGGTGGATGGACAGGCGTGGGGCGTAGGGCGTGGGGCGTGGGGCGTGCGCCTGCCTGAGCGGCCCGTATGCAATGAACCGGCCCATCGCCGGCATGGAGGAAGACCGACCGCACCATGATCGTACAGGACACCAATTTCTTCTGTGACATGCCCAACGACATGAAATACCTGCGCGACCGCAACCCGCCGCAGAATTTTCTTGAGCAGAACATGATCTTTGTCCTGCCCGAGCGGCTGCGCAAGTTCCGCCGCAACCTGTTTCATGTCCGGCGCACCCAAGCCGATGCCACCGCCTATGCGCCGCTGTTCAGGGTGCGCTGCATCACCGAACGCGAACCGGTGCCCGAAGGGTATGACGGCCCGTTTGATGTCTTTCCGTTCTACACCAACCCCACCCGCAAGCGCCGCCGCACGCTTGATTACTACGTGCTGTTCCTGTTTCAGGACAAATTATCTTACGTGAAATGCCGGGATGCGTTGGGGCAGGTGCCGTAAGACAGCGTTTTCAAAGCTTTTTGAAAAAAGCTTTACCAAAAACTTTTATTTCCCGGGGCAGGCGGCCAGACAGGGTCGGCCTGTCTGTATGGCAATGCGCTGCGTGTGCCTTGCCCATCAGGTGAGAAGCGCAACGCAGTATTTATGCTTGAATATTAAGGAGTAAGGCCGGATGGTGGGTGCGACAGGGATTGAACCTGTGACCCCCGCCGTGTGAAGGCGATGCTCTACCGCTGAGCTACGCACCCATCCGCTTCGGTGGGGGTTATTTAGTCCAGCCAGGCAGGGCGCGCAAGAGGGAAAAATCGCTTTCGGGTCATTTTCCACCCGCGCGGCGAAAACGGTAGGCCAGGGCCTCGGCAATATGGCCGCGTTCCACGTCCGGCTGCGCGCCCAGGTCGGCTATGGTGCGGCCCACGCGCAGAAGGCGGGTGAAGCCACGGGCAGAAAGGCGCATTTTTTCAGCGGCCTGCACGGCAAAGTCACGCGCGGATGCGGTGATGCGGAAATCATCGGTCGGGGCCTCGGCATTGCGGGCCGCACCCTGACGGGCCTGCTGGCGGGCCACGGCCTCACGCACGCGGGCGGCCACGATGGCGCTGGCCTCGCCACCCCTGAGCTCGGCAATGCGGCTCAATGGCATCGGTTCGACATGCACCGTCATGTCCAGCCGGTCGAGCAGCGGGCCGGACAGGCGGGCCTGATAATCCTCGCCACAGCGCGGCGCCTTGCGGCATTCCTGCGCCGCATCGCCCAGATAACCGCATTTGCACGGGTTCATGGCCGCAATGAGCTGGAAGCGGGCAGGGTAGGTGACATGGGCCGCGGCCCGGGCGATGGAAATGCTGCCGGTTTCCATCGGCTGGCGCAGCACTTCGAGCGCCGAACGCCCGAATTCGGGCATTTCATCCAAAAACAGCACGCCGTGATGCGCCAGACTGACCTCGCCGGGCCGCGCCCTTGCGCCGCCGCCGCTCAGGGCCGCGGGGCTTGAGGAATGATGCGGATCACGGAACGGCGGGCGGCGCACGGGCTGGCCATCCTTGAGCAGGCCGCCAATGCTGTGAATGCGGCTGATCTCCAGCATTTCAACCGCTGTCAGGTCGGGCATGATGCCGGGCAGGCGGGCGGCCAGCATGGATTTGCCAGCACCTGGCGGCCCGACCATGAGCAGCGAATGGCGGCCCGCGGCGGCAATTTCCAGTGCGCGGCGCGCGGTTTCCATGCCGCGGATGTCAGCCAGGTCGGGCAGGGCACTCAGGTCTTCCGGCGCGATGGGGGGCAGTTCGACCGGCTCGATCACCTGCTGGCCGCGCAGATGGTTGAGCAGTTCGGGCAGGGAACGGATGGCGAGGATGTCCATGTCCTCACTGGCCCAGCGGGCCTCGACGCCCTGGGCTGCCGGGCAGATCAGCCCGAGCGACAGGCTCGCCGCGGTCATGGCGGCAGGCAGCACGCCACAGACCGGGTTGACGCCGCCATCAAGCGACAGTTCGCCCAGGGCCGCGTAACGCTGCGCCATGTCACCTGAAAGCAGGCCCATGACCACAAGCAGGGCAAGGGCGATGGGCAGGTCGAAATGCGATCCTTCCTTCATCAGGCTGGCAGGCACCATGTTGACCACAATGCGTTTGGCCGGCAGCGCAAGCCCCATGGCCGACAGGGCCGCGCGCACGCGCTCACGCGATTCATTGATGGCCTTGTCCGGCAGGCCCACGATCAGGAAGGATGGCAGGCCGACGGAAAGCTGGACCTCGACTTTGACAGGAACGGCCTCGATGCCGGAAAATGCAAAACCGCAGATCGATGCGAGCGCCGTATCAGTCATGCATGGATGATGCCGGATTGCGGGCGGTTTGGCCATTATGGAACATGACGAAACGCAATATGGCGAAACCGGCCGGATCATGCGCCGTGGCGTCTCTCACACCCAATTTGTTGGCATAATATTTCTTATAAAACTTTTGGATGCGCGATGAAGAGGGTGCCTGTGCCTGACCTGCCTGCCTTCGCCGTCCCATCCTGTCTGTGCGGTTTTGTGCACGTTTCTGTCCCAACCAGCCGTGTCGTTCTGCTTGTGGCACACAGACCACAGTGATGCGCCGCCCGCACACGGCGCATCACTTTCATCCTTCCCTTAAGCGTCGTGGAACATGTCGAGGTCGCCAAAGCGCGTAAACTCACCTTCGAAGAACAGGTTCACCGTCCCTGTCGGGCCATGACGCTGCTTTTCCAGGATCAGTTCGGCACGGTTATGGGCCAGGTCCATCTTGCGCTGCCACTCCTCCATCGCGGTCTGGTACTTGTCCACTGAGTCGTAGGAGGTTTCCTTGGGCTGGCGCTGCTGGAGGTAGTACTGGTCGCGATAGACGAACATCACCGCATCCGCGTCCTGCTCGATCGAACCGGATTCACGCAGGTCCGACAGCATGGGCCGCTTGTCTTCCCTGCTCTCCACCTGGCGCGAGAGCTGCGACAGCGCAATGACCGGCACCGAGAGTTCCTTGGCCAGCGCCTTGAGCCCCTGCGTGATCATGGAGATTTCGAGCACGCGGTTGTCCGCCTTGGTGCCGACCGAAGGCCGCATGAGCTGCAGGTAATCGACCACCACAAGGCTCAGCCCCTTGGTGCGCGCCAGCCTGCGGCAGCGCGTGCGCATAGCCGAGAGCGTGATGGCGGGCGTATCGTCAATATGCAGCGGCAGTTGCGACAGTTCGCGGCTGACCTGCACAAAGCGGTCGAATTCCTTCTGCACCAGTTCACCACGGCGGATTTTCTCGCCCGACACGCTGGACTGCTCGGACAGGATACGGGTGGCCAACTGCTCGGCCGACATTTCCAGCGAGAAGATGGCCACCGAGCCCTTGGGCTTGGCGTCATCATCCGCCTCACGCGCCGCTACCATGAGCGAGCGCGCGGCGGAGAACGCGATCTTGGTGGCGAGTGCGGTCTTGCCCATGGCGGGGCGTCCGGCAAGGATCAGCAGATCGGAGGGATGCAAGCCGCCGGTTTTCTTGTCAAGGTCACGCAGCCCCGTGGTCAGGCCCACCACGTCGCCGTCGCGGTCAAAGGCATGCTGGGCAATCTTGACCGCGTCGGCCAGCGCGCGGTCAAAGGACAGGAAGCCGCCATCCTGCCCCTTCTCGGTGGCCAGGCGGAACAGCGCCTCCTCGCTGGCGGCGATCTGGTCGGGGCCATCAAGGTCGGGGCGCGCGCCAAAGGCGTTGTTCACCACGTCCTGGCCGATATCGATCAACTGGCGGCGGATCCACGCATCATGGATCACGCGCCCGTAATCGGCGGCATTGATGATGCCGACCATCGATGTCAGCAGCTTGGCCAGATAGGCCGTGCCGCCTACGGGGTCGAGCACGCCGGTATTCTGGAAATAGATGCGCAGCGTGACCGGGTCAGCCAGCTTGCCCTCTTCGATATGCTTGGAAATCGCATCATAGATCTTCCCGTTGATCTCATCGGCAAAATGTGTGCCGGTCAGGAAGTCGGAAACGCGATCATAGGCCTTGTTGTTGGTCAGCAACGCGCCGAGCAGCGCCTGCTCGGCCTGCAGGTTGGCAGGCGGCAGGCGCTGCGACACGCCAAGGAGCGAGTCCGGCTGGCGGGACTCAGCGGGGGGAGGATTCTGGATGGTATTCACCCGGCCTTTCTATCCGATCACGGGGCCGCGCCGGAAGAGATGATTGTGCATGGCCGCGCTGGCAGGCTGCCCGCTCCTGCGGGGCGTAATAAAAAAACATGCCTTCCGCCCGGCCCGGAGCCAGCGCGCGGGGTAGCGCGATTTTTACCCGCGCCCCGCAGGCGCCCGCCTGGCGGCCCCGCAGGCGGGCGGGTTGCCGCATGGGTCTTTTCTGATTAGGCGTCGAAAAATCCTTTCCGTGGAAATATGGTCATGACCCCACTCAACAACACATCCCTGCCCCACCTGCCGCCCGAGATCGTGGTGCCTGCCTATGACCGCAGCAAGGTAACGCCCGGCATCGCGCATATCAGCGTTGGCAACTTCCATCGCGCCCATCAGGCGGTCTATATCGACCGCGTGCTCGCACGCGCGGGCCAGCAGGGCTGGGGCCTGCTGGGCATCGGCCTGATGGAAACCCCGCACGAGGCGCTCAAGGCGCAGGACATGGCCGCACAGGACGGCCTGTATTCCCTGACCGAATGCGCGCCCGACGCGCCGAACGTGGTGCGCGTGATCGGCTCCATTACGGAATATATGTACGCCCCCGCCGACCGGGCCGCCACCATTGCCCGCCTGGCCGATCCCGCTATCCGCATTGTCAGCCTGACCGTGACCGAGGGCGGCTATTACGTTGATGAAAATGGCGTCTTCCCCCTCGATCACCCCGTCATTGCCGAAGACCTCAAGCGCGACGTGCCGCACACGGTGTTCGGCCTGCTGACAGAGGCCCTGCGCCAGCGGCGCGAGAGTGGTGCTGGTCCGTTCACCATCCTGTCATGCGACAACCTGCCCCAGAACGGGCATGTGGCACGCGCGGCCTTCCTTGGCTGGGCGCGGGCGCGTGACGCGGGGCTGGCGCAGTGGATGGAGGAGAACGTCACCTTCCCCTGCACCATGGTGGACCGCATCACCCCCGCCGTGCACCCCGAGGATGTCAAGCGCCTTGATGCGGAAAGCGGGCTTGATGACCGTATCCCCGTTTTCTGCGAGGATTTCATCCAGTGGGTCATAGAGGACAGGTTCTGCGCAGGCCGCCCGGAACTCGATGCCGTGGGCGTGCAGTTTACCGATAATGTCGAGCCCTATGAGGCGGTGAAGCTGCACATGCTCAATGCCTCGCACTCGCTGCTCGGGCTTTCGGGCGTGCTGGCGGGCTACCGTGTTGTCAGCGAGATCATGCTCGACCTCAACGAGGTCGCCCTCGTCGAGCAGTATCTGGCCTTTGATGCCGAGCCCCTGCTGCACGCGCCGCCGGGCATGGCGCTGAGGGAATACGGCAGGCTGCTGCTGCACCGTTTCCGCAACAGGGCGATCAGCGACCAGTTGCTGCGCATTGCCTCTGACAGCACCTCCAAGCTGTCCATGTTCGTCAGGAGCACCGCCATGGGCGTGATCGCCCATCGCCGCCCGGTGGAGCGCATTGCCTTTGTCGTGGCGTGCTATGCGGAATATTTGCGCGGGCGTGATGACAAAGGCACACTCTATGATGTGATCGAGCCACACCTGACCGATGAAGACCGGGTCAAGGCGGCCTCGGCCAATCTTGAAGAGGCGCTGGACATGACCGCCTTTGCGGGCTGGAATTTGCGGGAAAGCGCGGTTTTCGTGCAGCGCTACCTGGCGCTGCGCCAGTCCGTTCGCGACCGGGGAACCCATGTGACGCTGCGTGAGGTTGTATCCGCCGGGGAATAACCATTCAGGGGAAGATTTAACCCCCTGAAATAATACGACACACGTTTTATTCATAATGTTGGGCTTGACCTGATGGCGTCTCCTACGTTTTCTCATTGAAAATGTTCGGACTGTATCACGGTAATCAGGAAAACTTATGAATAGCCTCATACGCTCGGCTCCCCTTCTCGCTGCGGCCATTGCCGTGTGCGCCCTGACGGGTCTCTACCTGCTGGGAGGCGGGCTATGGCTGTGTCTCATCGGCGGCTCCTTTTATTATGTCGTCGCGGGTATCTTGCTCCTGGTCACGGCCGTGCTGCTGGCACGGCGGCAGGCCATGGCGCTTACGGTCTATGCCGTGCTCCTGCTCGGCACGATGGTATGGGCAGTGCACGAAGCCGGGCTTGACTTCTGGGCGCTGGCCCCGCGTGGCGATATTCTGGTGCCCATCGGCATCGTGCTTGCCCTGCCGTGGGTGACGCGCCACCTGCAGCCTGCCAGCCCCGCCACCCGCCTGCCCCTGCTCGGCGCGATTGGTGCCGCCGTGGTGGTGGTGGGTGCCGCCCTGACACAGGACCCGCAGGATATCGCGGGCAGCCTGCCCCCCGTGGCGCAGAATGCCCCCGAACCGGGTGATGCCCACCAGATGCCCGATGAGGACTGGCAGGCCTACGGCCGCACCCAGTTCGGTGATCGCTTCTCGCCGCTCAAGCAGATCAATGCCAGCAATGTCAGCAAGCTGAAGGTGGCCTGGACCTTCCGCACCGGCGACCTGCGCGGCCCCAATGATCCCGGTGAAATCACCGACGAGGTCACGCCCATCAAGATCCGTGATACGCTCTACCTGTGCACCCCCCACCAGATCCTGTTCGCACTCGATGCGAAGACTGGCCAGCAGCGGTGGAAGTTCGACCCAAAACTGTCCTACAACCCCACTTTCCAGCACCTGACCTGCCGTGGCGTGTCCTATCATGAAGACAGGGCGGATGACGCGCAGGCGAGCGATGGCGCCACAGCCCCGGTCGAGTGCGCGCGCCGCATCTTCCTGCCCACCAATGATGGCCAGCTTTTCGCGCTTGATGCCGCAACCGGCGCGCGCTGTGCCAACTTTGGCAATAACGGCGTGGTGAACCTGCAGGACGGCATGCCGGTCAAGACGCTGGGCTTTTATGAACCCACCTCCCCCCCGGTCGTGACCGATACCACCGTGATCGTGTCCGGCGCCGTGACCGACAACTACTCCACGCATGAACCTTCGGGTGTGACGCGCGGGTTCGACGTGCATACCGGCGCGCTGAAATGGGCGTTCGACCCCGGCAATCCCGATCCGAACGAGATGCCGTCCGAACACCACAGCTTCGTGCCGAATTCCCCCAATTCGTGGATCACGTCTTCCTATGATGCCAGGCTCGATCTGATCTACATCCCCATGGGCGTGCAGACACCCGATATCTGGGGCGGCAACCGCGGTGCGGATGCCGAGCGCTATGCAAGCTCCATCGTGGCGCTCAACGCCACCACCGGCAGGCTGGTCTGGTCCTACCAGACCGTGCACCACGACCTGTGGGACATGGACATCCCCGCCCAGCCCAGCCTGGTCGATATCCGCAACGCGCAGGGCGAGGTCATTCCCACCCTGTATGCTCCGGCCAAGACCGGCAACATCTTCGTGCTCGACCGGCGCAATGGCCAGCCCGTGGTGCCCGCGCCCGAGCGCCCCGTGCCGCAGGGGGCAGCCCCTGGCGACCACCTTTCGCCCACGCAGCCCTTCTCGCAGTTGACCTTCCGCCCCAGCAAGCTCCTGACCGATGCCGACATGTGGGGCGGCACGATGTATGACCAGCTTGTCTGCCGCATCATGTTCCATCGCCTGCGCTATGAGGGCACGTTCACGCCGCCTTCGCTGCAGGGCACGCTGGTCTTCCCCGGCAACCTGGGCATGTTCGAATGGGGCGGGCTTGCGGTTGACCCCGTGCGCCAGATCGCGATTGCCAACCCCATCGCCATCCCGTTCGTATCCAGGCTGATCCCGCGCGGGCCGAACAACCCGGCCACACCGGACAAGTCCCTGCCCTCGGGCTCGGAAAGTGGCGTGCAGCCGCAGTTTGGCGTGCCTTATGGCGTTGACCTGCATCCCTTCCTCTCGCCGTTCGGCCTGCCGTGCAAGCAGCCTGCCTGGGGCTACATGTCGGGCATCGACCTGCGCACCAACAAGATCGTGTGGAAGCACCGCAACGGCACGATCCGTGACAGCGCGCCGCTGCCCCTGCCCATCAAGATGGGCGTGCCCAGCCTTGGCGGCCCGCTCACCACGGCCGGTGGCGTGGCCTTCCTCACCTCCACGCTCGATTACTACATCCGCGCCTATGACGTGACGAACGGCCAGGTGCTGTGGCAGGACCGCCTGCCCGCCGGTGGCCAGTCCACGCCCATGACCTATGCGGTTGATGGCAGGCAGTACATCGTCACCGCCGATGGCGGCCACGGATCGTTCGGCACCAAGCTTGGCGACTACATCGTCGCCTACAGCCTGCCTGACGGAAACTGAAGCTGCGCCGGGGAAGGATTTTTTCCTTCCCCGGCTTGACATTGCCCGCCACATCTATATTCACCTGTATATAGATGCTGCTCATACAGGCCACCTTGCGAACCATTATCCACGGTTTTGCAGGGATTTCGTGCATTAAGCAGGAAAACAAATAAGTCTTATCATCGCTTTGATCTTACGCGCGCCCGAACGGCTTGATTAGGAAACGGTAATACTAAAGTTTCCGCCGTGGCGCCGATGTTCCCGCACATCCGGCAGTTCCGGTGCTTCGGAGGGGGTGCAATGTTGCACCGTCTCCTGTGTTTCGCGCCATGACGGCACTGGAACCGGGCGGATGATACGGGGTGATATGATGACTTTCACAACCGCGAGAACATCGTGATTAAACGTATTGCAGCAGCGATTGTGGGGATCGGTGTCGCCGGTGGCGTCGGGTTCCTGGCCTATGCGTGGTATCCGGCCATTGCGCCGGTTGCACCGCCTCCTCCCTCCACCTTCACCGCCGCCCAGATCGAGCGCGGGCGCGTGCTGGCCGCTGGCGGCTACTGCGCGGAGTGCCACACCCGCACCGATGGCGTGCGCGGCGTCGAGCTTGCAGGTGACTACAAGATGGACACGCCCTTTGGCGCCATCTTCTCCTCCAACATCACGCCCGACCCCGAAACGGGCATCGGCCACTGGTCGGAGGCCGCCTTCAAGCGCGCCATGCGCAAGGGCATCTCGCGTGATGGCACGCAGCTCTTCCCCGCCTTCCCGTTCGATCACTTCACGCACATGACGGACCAGGACATCGATGATGTCTATGCCTTCCTCATGACGCGTGCGCCGGTGCATTCGGTCAAGCGCGACAACACGGTGGGCTTCCCCTTCAACATCCGCCTCGAGCAGGCGGGCTGGAAGCTCCTGTTCCTGCATGAAGGACCGCTGAAGTACAACCAGCAGCAGGATGCCGCATGGAACCGTGGCGCGTATCTGGCCGAAGGGCTGAGCCACTGCTCGGCATGCCACACGCCGCGTAACCTGATGGGCGCCGAAAAGGCCAGCGCGCCCTATGATGGCGCGCCGGTCGATAACTGGATCGCGCCCCCGCTCAATGAGCATAACCCGACCCCGGTCGTGTGGACCGAGGACGAGTATTTCAAATACCTGCGCTTTGGTTCCGCGCCGCTGCATGGCAGCGCTGCCGGCCCGATGTCGCCCGTGGTGCATGGCGGCCTGAGCGAGATGCCGGAAGCCGACGTGCATGCCATCGCGCATTACCTGGCCCAGATCGATCATGCCTCGACCCGCGTAAGCCAGGACCCCAAGGCCCTTGCATGGGCCATGAACGCCTCGATGAAGGATCTGGTCGGCCCGCAGGTCAACCCGAACGCCAAGCTCTATGCCGGTGCCTGCGCCGCGTGCCACGCCAATGCTGGCCCGCAGCCGGTTGAAGGCCGCCCCGACCTGGCGCTGAACAACGCGCTGTGGCTCGATGAGCCGACCAACCTGTTCCAGGTCATCCTGCGCGGCATTGGCACGACGGAAGGCATTTCCACGGTGTCCATGCCCAGCTTCTACCATTCCTTCTCGGATGCGGACCTCGCCCGGCTGGCAACCTACCTGCGGGCAACCCGCACGACCCTGCCGCCGTGGACCGATCTGGAAAAGAAGGCCGCTGACGTGCGCAAGACCCTGCCCACGCCGCCTGTCGCGTCGTCCCATTGAGCTGAAAGACGGAGCTAGAACATGACGACCTTTCGCCTCAATGGACGAGACGTAACCGTTGACGTGCCCGATGATACCCCCCTGCTGTGGGTCATCCGTGACGAAGTTGGCCTGACCGGAACAAAATTCGGTTGTGGCATCGGCATGTGTGGTGCGTGCACCATCCATATCGGTGGCCGGGCCACCCGCTCGTGCGTGACCCCGGTCAGCGCGGCAGAAGGTGCCGACATCACCACGATCGAAGGCATCGACCCCGAGGGTAACCACCCCGTGCAGCAGGCCTGGCGCGAGATCCAGGTGCCGCAATGCGGCTACTGCCAGTCCGGGCAGATCATGCAGGCAGTAAGCCTGCTGAAGGATTACCCCTCTCCCACGGATGAGGAAATCGATGCCGTCATGGCAGGCAGCCTGTGCCGGTGCATGACCTATGTTCGCATTCGTGAGGCCATCAAGAAGGCCGCGGCCAACGCACGCGGAGATGCATCAAATGGGTAGATTAAACCGCTTCCGCCTGGGCAAGGACGGACGCCGCGAACAGACCACCCTGTCGCGTCGCGGCTTTCTTGTCACTTCGCTTGGCGCCGGGGTCATGTTCGGCTTCGCGCGCCCGGCCTCGGCCAACCAGATCTTCCCGCTCGACAAGGCGCTGCCCGGCGATGGCGCGTTCGAGCCGACCATCTGGTGCGCGATCGCGCCCGATGGCGAGATCACGGTCAACATCATCCGCGCGGAAATGGGCCAGCATATCGGCACCGCCCTTGCCCGCATCATCGCGGACGAGATGGAAGCCGACTGGAGCAAGGTCCGCATCAACTACGTCGACACCGACCCCAAATGGGGCCTGATGGTGACCGGCGGCAGCTGGTCGGTCTGGATGACGTGGGATGTGTTCCGCCAGGCCGGTGCGGCCACCCGCACGGCACTGGTCGAGGAAGCCGCCCGCCTGCTTGGCACGACGCCCGACAAGTGCACGGTGGCCAATGGCATCGTGACGGCTGGCACCAAGCAGATCAGCTTTGGCGATATCGTGGCCAAGGGCCATCCGTCCCATTCCTTCACGCCTGAGGAAATGGCCAAGCTGCCGCTCAAGCCCGCGAGCGAACGCCGCCTGATCGGCAATGCCGAGATCAAGGCGCTGGACATTCCGGCCAAGACCAACGGCACCGCCATCTACGGCATCGACGTCAAGGTGGAGGGCATGGTCTATGCCCGCCCCAAGATGCCGCCCACCCGCTATGGCTCGAAGGTGCGCTCCGTTGATGATACGGATGCCAAGAAGATCAAGGGCTACGAGCGCTACCTGATCATCGAGGACCCGTCCGAGGTGGTACAGGGCTGGGTCGTGGTGCTGGCCAGGACCTACAGTGCCGCCATCCGCGCCGCCGATGCGCTGAAGGTGGACTGGACCCCGGGCGAGACCATCCACACATCCGAGGCCGACATTCAGGATCGCGGCCGCGAACTGATCAAGAACAAGGATGGCGGCGTCTACATCTTCAATGATGATGGCGTGGACCAGGCCTTCAGCGGCGCGCATACGGTCATGGAGCAGGAATATACCTGCGCATCCGTGCTGCACTACCAGCTCGAGCCGACCAATGCCGTCGCCTTCGAGAAGGACGGCGTGTACGAGATCCATGCCGGCAACCAGTGGCAGAGCCTGATCCTGCCCACGCTGGCCAAGGCGCTGCAGGTGCCCGAGAGCAAGGTGATCCTGCGCAGCTACCTGCTCGGTGGCGGCTTTGGCCGCAGGCTGAATGGTGACTACATGATCCCCGCCGCCCTTGCGTCGAAGGCGCTGGGTGGCAAGCCGGTCAAGCTGATCCTGACGCGGTCGGACGACATGCAGTTCGATTCCTTCCGCTCGCCTTCCGTCCAGCGCGTGCGCATGGCCTTTGATGGCAGCGACAGGATCACGGGCATGGACTACCAGGCTGCCGCGGGCTGGCCCACGGGCGTCATGGCCGAAGCGTTCATGGAAAAGGGTGTGGACGGCAAGCCTTATGACCAGTTCGCCATCGCCGGTGGCGATCATTGGTACGAGGTTGGCGCCTTCCGCGTGCGCGCGCTGCGCAATGACCTGGCGGAAAAGACCTTCCGCCCCGGCTGGCTGCGTTCGGTCAGCCCCGGCTGGACCAGCTGGGGGATCGAGTGCTTCCTCGATGAGGTCGCGCACCGCCAGAAGAAAGACCCCGCGCAGTTCCGCCTTGACCTGCTGACCGCACAGGGCCGCAACAAGGGCGAGGCACCGGATTCCGTCGGTGGTGCGCTGCGTCAGGCTGCGGTTGTCCGCCGCCTGATGGAAAAGGTGAACTGGGGCAAGACCACCCTGCCCAAGGATACCGCACTCGGCCTTGCCACCACGGCAGGGCAGGAACGCGGCATGCCGACCTGGATCGGCTGCGTGGCACAGGTGCATGTTGACCGCAGCACCGGCGTGGTCACCTGCCAGAAGCTGACCATCGTGGTTGATGCGGGTACCGTGGTCGACCCCGATGGCGCCAAGGCCCAGACCGAGGGTGCCGCGCTGTGGGGGCTGAGCATGGTCCTGTTCGAGAACACGGAAATCGTGAACGGCCTGCCCGTGGACCGGAACCTGAACACCTATACCCCGCTGCGTATTGCCGATACGCCGGAAATGGACATCGAGTTCCTGCCCAGCACCGAAAAGCCCATGGGCCTTGGCGAGCCGGGCACGACGGTGGTGGGGCCTGCCATTGGCAACGCCATCTTCAATGCCGTGGGCGTGCGCCTGCGCCACATGCCGGTGCGCCCGGCCGATGTGCTGCGCGGGTTGCAGGGAAGCTGATCCCTTCCAGCATTGACGCAAGAAAAAAGCCCGGCATGCGCCTTGCATGCCGGGCTTTTTCATGGCCTGCGCATTCCCTTCAGCTACCGGGGCGCATGCCCATGCAGGCGGCCAGAATGGCCAGAAAGCACAGTTCCGCCAGACAGATGACAAACCACTGCACCATCATGTAGCCCCGCGGCATGGCACCACGCCGCCAGGCCATGCGTTCCACCATGGCTGTCGCGGCAAATCCCGCGATCAGCGTCATGAGCCCGGCAAGTTCCTGCACGGTCGCCATGCACAGCCCGATCCAGCCGATGAAGGCCGGCAGGCCGCCCAGTGCAAGGCGCAGGTTGGTCAGACGCTGCGTGCCGCCTGCGGGTATGATGTCGGGCTGTTCCAGCGCCAGCCCCCAGTGCACCGCGCCCAGGAAGGACAGCATCACCGCGCCATAGCCCACGGCGGCGGTCAGCAGGCGTGGGGTGTGGTCGGGCGAGAGGAACAGGATCGCGCAGGTGCAGCCAACCAGTGGCAGCAGGCTGGCCACGGCGGTAACGATGGCAAGCAGCGGCAGGCGTTTCACGGCGGGGTCTCCTAATATCTTGTGCTGAGTTGCATAGCCTACTCTGGCGCGATGCGTTGCATCTGTTATCGTGGGGAAGGATATGCGTGCCGGTGGCATGCGCCATCCCCATAATGTCAAATCTGAGGAAACAGATACCATGAGCGCCATTATCGATATCATCGCCCGCGAGATCCTCGACAGCCGGGGCAATCCCACCATCGAGGTGGATGTTGAACTGGCATCGGGCGCCAAGGGCCGCGCCGCCGTGCCGTCAGGCGCTTCCACCGGCGCGCATGAAGCCGTGGAACTGCGCGATGGCGACCTCAAGCGCTATGGCGGCAAGGGCGTGCTCAAGGCCGCGGCCAATGTGGAAGGCGAAATCCTTGAAGCATTGCAGGGCGTGGAATCGACCGATCAGGTCGCCATTGACGAGGCGATGATCGATCTTGACGGCACCCCCAACAAGGCCCGGCTGGGTGCCAACGCCATTCTCGGCGTGTCGCTGGCAGTCGCCAAGGCCTCGGCGGAGGAACTGCAGACCCCGCTCTACCGCTACGTGGGCGGCGTCTATGCCCGCACCCTGCCCGTGCCGATGATGAACATCATCAATGGCGGCCAGCATGCCGACAACCCGATCGACATCCAGGAATTCATGATCCAGCCGGTGGGTGCGCCTACCGTCACCGATGCCATCCGCATGGGTTCCGAAATCTTTGCCCAGCTCAAGAAGAGCCTGTCAGGCGCTGGCTACAACACCAACGTGGGCGATGAAGGCGGGTTTGCCCCGGCACTGAAATCGGCGGACGAAGCGCTTGGCTTCATGATGCGCGCGGTCGAGGCGGCGGGCTACAAGCCGGGTGATGACGTGACCTTCGCCCTCGATTGCGCGGCCACCGAGTTCTACAAAAATGGCCGCTATGAACTGGCGGGCGAGGACAGGAGCCTCGATGCGGCTGGCATGATCGCCTATCTGGCCGATCTTTCCGCCCGCTACCCCATCATCTCCATCGAGGATGGCCTTGCGGAAGACGACTGGGAAGGCTGGGCCGAACTGACCGCCAATCTCGGCCACAAGCTGCAACTGGTGGGGGATGACCTGTTCGTGACCAACCCCGACCGCCTGCGCCGGGGCATCAAGGATGGCGTGGCCAACTCCCTGCTGGTCAAGGTCAACCAGATCGGCACGCTGAGCGAGACGCTGGAAGCCGTGCAGATGGCCCAGCATGCCGGTTACACGGCCGTGATGAGCCACCGCTCGGGCGAGACGGAAGACAGCACCATCGCCGACCTGGCCGTGGCGACCAATTGCGGGCAGATCAAGACCGGCTCGCTGTCGCGCTCCGATCGCACGGCAAAATACAACCAGCTGATCCGGATCGAGAACGAACTGGCCACCGCGGCACGCTATGCCGGGCGCACGATTCTCAAGAACGGATGACATGCGGGCCTGGGCGGGTTAAGCCCGTCCGGCCTGAAGGGATATAAAAAGGGGGAATGGGATGCAGGTAGTCAAGATCGCGAAGCGTGTAATGCGGGCGACCATTCCCCCTGCCCTGTTCATCGCACTGACAGGCTATTTTGGCTGGAACGTCATGCGCGGCGAGCACGGGCTGCACAGCTATGCCACGCAACTGCACCTGCTTGATGAGGCGCGTTCCGCCCAGCAGGACGCCACGGCCGAGCAGGAGGTGTGGCTGCGCCGCGTGCGTGGTCTCAAGGAAGGCGCGCTCGATACCGACCTGCTTGATGAACGCGCCCGCTCCATGCAGAACCTTGCGCGCCAGGACGAGATTGTCGTGCCTTACGCTGAGCATGACCATCTTTACTAGGCAGGCCCGACTTAAGCAGGCCCAGTGCGGCACGGACACAAAAAAACCCCGGCGGAAAACCTGCCGGGGTTTTTTGCATCTCCACGGATCGGGAGATTATTTGATCTTCGCTTCGCGGAAGGCCACGTGCTTGCGCGCGACGGGGTCGTATTTCCGCAGTTCCATCTTGCCGGTCTGGGCGCGGGCATTCTTCTTGGTCACATAGAAGTAGCCCGTGTCCGCCGTGGAGACGAGTTTGATCTGAATGGTGTTGCTCTTGGCCATGATATCCTCAGCACTGCTCCGCCGCTGCTGGAACACTCAGGTGCAGCAGTGGTTCAAGTTGGCGGAAAATGCGCATACACAAGGCTCAGGTCAAGCACCTTGACCAATATTTCTGCTGGAATCGCCCCAGAATGGTAAAAAAAATGGAGTGTCGTGCCCGATGTTGAGTGTAGCGCAAGCGCGTGAGCGGATTCTTGAAGGGGTTTTCCCTCTCCCGGCCGAGGTCGTGGCCCTGACCGATGCCTGCGGGCGCGTCAGTAGCGCCCCGATCATGGCGGGGCTGTCCAACCCGCCGGCCGATGTCTCGTCCATGGATGGCTACGCCGTGCGCGCGGCTGACCTGTCGGCTGGCGGGGCAAGCCTTGCTTGCATTGCCGAGGCCCCTGCGGGCCATCCCTTTACCGGCACGCTCGCGGCCGGGCAGTGCGTGCGGATCTTTACCGGCAGCGTCATGCCCGCCGGCGCGGATGCCGTGCTGATACAGGAGAACGCCCGGCGCGAGGGTGACAGCGTGCACACCACGCACACGCTGGCGCCCGGCACCTATGTGCGCCGCATGGGGCAGGATTTTGCGGCGGGGCAGGTGCTTGTGCCCGCGGGCAGGCGGCTGTCGGCGCGTGATGTGGGGCTGGCGGCGGCAGCCAACAATGCGTGGGTGCAGGTCACCCGCCGCCCGCGCGTGGCCATTGCCGCCACGGGCGATGAACTGCTCCTGCCCGGCAGCCCCCTTGGCGCGGGCCAGATTGCCAATTCCAACACGCCCATGCTGGCCGCCCTGCTGCGCGCCGTGGGCGCCGAGCCGGTCATGCTGCCGGTGCTGCGCGATGACATGGCCGATGTGGCGACGCTGGAACGCATGGTTGATGGCGTGGACATGCTGCTGACTGCGGGCGGTGCCAGCGTGGGCAGCCATGACCTAGTGCGCGCCGGGTTGGAACAGGTGGGGCTGAAAACCGATTTCTGGAAGATTGCCATGCGCCCGGGCCGCCCGCTGATGTCAGGCCATCTGGGCCGCCTGCCCTTTATCGGCCTGCCGGGCAACCCGGTTGCGGCCTTCGTGTGTTCCATCGTGTTCGTGCTACCTGCCCTGCGGCGCATGGCCGGGCTGGCGCACCCTGTCGAGCCACCGGTTCACGCCATTCTGGGCTGCGACGTGCCCCAAAACGACCAGCGCATGGACCACCTTCGCGCAACCCTGGCACAGGACGAACAAGGCCGCCTGGTGGCAACGCCCTTCCCCAGACAGGATTCGGCCATGCTGCATGTGCTGGCGCAAAGCCAGGCGCTGGTACTGCGTGCCCCCCACGCGCCAGCGGCACGAAAGGGCGATGCCTGCGCTGTGATCCGTATCGATCACGTCTTTGCATAAGCCGGAATGCCAGTTGACGCGCGAGAGGGAACCAATATAGAACATGGAACAGGTTTTTGATTTGTTCCATGGCGCTCGCGCATTGGCGGCGCTGCTCACGGCAAAAGGACATGTGGCATGCTCACCAGGAAACAACATGAGCTTTTGCTGTTTATCGATGGCCATCTGCGCCGGACGGGCTTTTCCCCCTCCTTTGA
Organism: Komagataeibacter melomenusus; assembly: GCF_013155395.1. Lineage (GTDB taxonomy): Bacteria > Pseudomonadota > Alphaproteobacteria > Acetobacterales > Acetobacteraceae > Komagataeibacter > Komagataeibacter melomenusus. The sequence goes on from NZ_JABJWC010000001.1 coordinate 142,498, forward strand.
TGAAATGAAGGATGCGCTCGGCCTGCGCTCCAAATCAGGCATTCATCGCCTCATTTCAGCGCTGGAGGAGCGTGGCTTCCTGCATCGCAGGCATCATCGGGCCCGTGCGCTCGAGATCCTGCGCCTGCCCGATATCGATGTACCGCCGCCCCGCCCTGCCGATTCGCCCCGGCCCGCGCCCGACCTGCCCGCCCCCGAACAGATCGCCGCCGTGATGGACGTGCCCTTTGTGGGGCGTATTGCCGCGGGCAACCCCATCGAGGCCATAACGCCCGAGACCACCCGCATCACCGTGCCCGCCGACATGCTGGGCAAGGCCAGCCATTATGCGCTGGAGGTAACGGGCAACTCGATGGAGGAAGCGGGCATTCTTGATGGCGACATGGTCATCATCCGTGAACAGAACCACGCGAATGACGGCGAGATCGTGGTGGCCCTGATTGATGGCGATGAGGTGACGCTCAAGCGCATCCGCCATCAGGGCAGCGAGATTGCGCTGATCCCCGCCAATAGCGCGTATGAGACCCGGATTTTCCCGGCAGGGCGGGTGTACATACAGGGCACGCTGGCTGGCCTGATCCGGCGCTACTGAAGGTTACGGATGCCGCCTTTGTTTCAAACAGGCGGCATTCTCATGACGGCATGATGTCATGCCACGGCGGCAGCAGGGTCGCGAGTTGCGCCACCGCTTCCGGCCCCATGGGTGTGATGGGCGGGAACTGCGCCACAATGCGCACCTGGCCGTGGCGTATGATGGCATCACGCCCCACGGGTTCGGGCGGGCCGTTCAGGATCACGCCCGCCACATGCAGCCCCCGTGCCCGCAGGGCGGCAAGGCTGAGCAGCGTGTGGTTGATCGTGCCCAGCGTGCTGCGCGCAACCAGCACCACCGGCAGCGCCAGCCGCGCCATCAGGTCGATCATCAGGTAATCGGGCGCAATCGGCACGAACACGCCCCCTGCCCCTTCCACCACCACCGGGCCTGCCGCCGGATCGTGGTCCGGCAGGGCAATCAGATCAGGGTCGATGCGGGCATGGACCTGTCGCGCTGCATCCTCAGGCGAAAGAGACGCCCCGAAACTGGCTGCTGGCGGATAAAGCCGCGTGGCATCGAGCCCGGTCAGGTGGCGCAGGCTCGTGCTGTCGGATGGCGCATCATCCGTGCCGCTCTGCAGCGGCTTCCAGTAAGCGGCGTTCCACGCCCGCACCAGTGCGGCGGAGGTTACGGTCTTGCCCACATCCGTATCCGTGCCGGTCACGAACACGCCGGGCCACGGCGCGCGATGAAACTGCCCGTACGCAACATGATACGACATGGCAAAAGGCGCATCTCCAGCGCCTGCCGCAACCAGCACGCGCCGCAGGCCATCCGTGTGGGGGCTGTCGGTATGGGTTGCGCCAATCGCGCGGAGTTCACGCACGAAGGCCAAGGGAGACCGAGGCGTGTCGATGATTTCAACATCTTCCCACAGGCCCGCGCCACAGCCGGGCCATTCGGCCTGCAACGTGGTACTGGGTGGGTAATCGACCATGGGGCATGTCCTGCCCACGGCGTCATACACCGCCCGCCATTGGCGGAAGCTACCCGCGCACAGCGTTGCCAGCGCCATCTGCCCGCCCGGCGCCAGCAGGCGACCGAGCGCGGCGAGGGCTGCCTTGCGGTCGGCAAACCACTGCATGGCCAGGCTGGAGCAGATCAGGTCGAACGGTCCGGTCAGGTCTGGCGCTTCGCCATCCATGCGGTGCAACACAAGTTGCCCGTCATCCGGCATGGATCGTGCAAGGCGTTGCAGCATGCCCGGCGCAATATCGGTAGCGGTAATGTGGGCATGGGGAAACAGGCGGCGCAGTTCACGGGTCAGGAAGCCGGTGCCACAGCCAATTTCCAGAATGCGGAGCGGGGCATGGGCGCGCATGCCGGCAGCAATGCGCCCGGCCAGTTCGGTGGCGGCAATGCGCTGGATGCGGGCCGCCTGCTCATAATCCCGCGCCGTATCGAACCGGGCGGCAATGCTGTCCTTGCGCGTCATGATGGCGTTATCCGTCTGGCCATGGTGGTGATGGCATGAGCACAGGCCCCGGCATGCGTAAGCGGCAGCAGGTGCCCCCCTTCCACCCATTCAATTGGCCGGGCAGTAAAGCAGGCCTTGGTCAGCGCGGGGGGGGCAATGGCATCCTGCGTGCCCGCCATGACATGAACCGGGCATGTCGTGGCGTGCAGGTCGGCCCGGCAGTCCATGTCCATCAGCGCATCCAGCCCGGTTTCCAGCCGGTCGCGCGCGATCGGTTCCGGCACGGGCGAATCAATGCCCGCGCGCAGGCGGAAGCTGTGCAGCAGCCCCTGTGGCGCGCGCAGCAGCCCCTGCCGCATGCGTTCGATCACGCGCCGGGCAATGCCAGCCGTAAAATCTGGCCCGGCCCCAAACCGGCTGAAACCGTTGATCAGGATCAGGCCCCGGCACAGCGGACCATGGTGGCGCAGCAGCCATAACGTGCCCAGTGAGTGCCCGACTCCGATATAGGGCACCTGCGGCAGGTCCATGTGGGCGCGCGGGGAAAAGAAGCCAAAGTCGAGGCAACGCGTGCGTGCCGTGCCAAGCGCCGTGCGGGTCGCGGCCCAGAAGGTGGGGTCGAACGCCCAGCCATGCACGAAGGCCACAGGCAGGGCAGCGCTCATGCCGCGCTCTGCCGCAGGGCCAGCGGAATGGCCGTGGCAAGCTGCCCGATCATGCAATCGGTATGGGCAGCACTCAGCGCAAGGCGGATGCGGCTGCCATTGGGGGGCACCGTGGGCGGGCGTATGGCGGTGGCAAGCAGGCCCTGCGCCTCAAGGCTTGCGGCAAAGCGCAGGGCGCGGGCGGCATCGCCAAGCATGATGGGCACGATCTGCGTGGTCGAGGGCTCGGGCGAGAGGCCACAGCCCCGCACCACATCGCGGATATGGGCTGCGTTGCGGGCCAGCCGGGCACGGTCTTCATCCAGATGGGGCACGCATTCAAGGGCCGCGTCCATTGCGCCAAGCATGGCAGGCGGCGGGGCGGTGGTAAACACGAAGCCCGAACAGGCATTGACCAGCCAGTCGCACAACGCGCGCGAGCCGGTTACGAACGCGCCAAAGCCGCCCAGCGCCTTGCTGAACGTGCCCATGACCAGATCGATCTCATGCCCCGCGCACAGGCCACGCCCCTGCGGGCCGAGCACGCCGGTGGCATGGGCTTCATCCACGTAGGTGAAGGCGCCGTATTGCCGCGCCAGCGCGCTGAGGCGGGCGATGTCGGTGCGGTCGCCGTCCATGCTGAACACGCTTTCCGTCACGATGATCCGCAGCCCCGGATCACCGGCATGGCGGATCAGCAGGCTTTCCAGATGATCAAGGTCGTTATGGCGAAAGCGGATCTGCCGCACGCCAGCCGCCATGCAGCCCTGATGCAGGCTGGCATGGTTCAGCCGGTCGGCAAAGACCAGCGGGGGCGCGCCCTGCTCGGCCGCCAGCCGCAGCAGGGCCGCCAGCACCGAGGCATTGGCCTGCCACCCGCTGGCCAGCAGCAGCGCGGCTTCCGCCCCCTTGAAGGTCGCGAGGCGCGCTTCCACCGCCATATGCCGCGCGCTGGTGCCCGTTACGAGCCGCGAGGCGCCCGCACCCGTTCCGTCCTCATGCAGCCATTGTGCCGCGCGGGTGGCAAGGGCGGGGTGATGCGACAGGCCGAGATAGTCATTGGATGAGAAATTGACCAGCGCGCGCCCGTCACGGATAACGGTGACCGGCCCGGTCTGGCGCACGGGGCGCAGCACGCGGCGGACATGGTGCTGCGCCATGTGGTCGAGCGCGGTCTGGAAAAGGGTATCGAAACAGGCCATGAAGCGCATTCTCCTGCCGGAGCCTGCCGCCCCGGTCAATCCCGCCAATGCAATATCACGGAGAGAGCGCATGTGTGGACCTGAATGGCTGGAACAAGGCATGCAGCATGTCTGGCTGCCCTACGCACAGATGCAGACCGCCCTGCCACCGCTCCCCGCCGCGCGCACGCAGGGCTGCACCATCACGCTGGCCGATGGCACGGAACTGCTTGATGGCATCGCCTCATGGTGGACGGCCTGCCACGGCTACAATCACCCGCACATCCGTGCTGCGGTGTCGGCCCAGCTTGAGCGCATGCCCCATGTCATGTTTGGCGGCCTGGCCAATGAACCGGCCCTGACGCTGGCGCGCCGCCTTGCGGGCCTGCTGCCCGGTGACCTGGAGCGGGTGTTCTTTACCGATTCCGGCTCGGTCGCGGTCGAGGTGGCGATGAAGATGGCCATCCAGTACTGGCTCAACCAGGGCCAGACCGGGCGGACAAGGCTGCTGGCCTTCCGTGGCGGCTATCATGGCGATACGATCGCCACCATGGCCGTGTGCGACCCCGAAGAAGGGATGCACAGCCTCTATAACGGCGCGCTGCCCGAGCATTTCATTGCCGACCTGCCGGTCGATGCCGCCAGCACCGCAGCCCTTGATGCCCTGCTGGCGCAGCACGCGGGCAGCATTGCCGCCATCATCACCGAACCATTGGTGCAGGGCGCGGGCGGCATGCTGTTTCATGCGCCCGAAGTGCTGCGCACCCTGCGCACGCTGGCCGACCGCCATGGCGTGCTGCTGATCCTTGATGAGATCTTTACCGGCTTCGGCCGCACCGGCACGATGTTCGCCTGCGAGCAGGCCGGGATCGTGCCTGATATCATAACCCTTTCAAAGGCATTGACCGGGGGCACCATGGCGCTGGCCGCCACCGTGGCGCGCAGGCACGTATTCGAGGCTTTTTTGTCCGATGATCCGCTGCATGCGCTCATGCATGGGCCGACCTTCATGGCCAATGCCATGGCCTGCGCCTGCGCCAATGCCTCGCTTGACCTGTTTGCCGCCGAACCCCGCCTGCAGCAGGTAGCCCGGATCGAAGCGCAGATGCGCGCCGAACTCGAACCGTGCCGCAGCCTGCCCCATGTGGTTGATGTGCGTGTCATGGGCGCGATCGGCGTGGTGGAACTTGACCGCATACGTGACATGAATGCGCTCAAGACAGCCCTGATCGCCCAAGGGGCATGGGTGCGCCCCTTCCGGAACATCGTTTACCTGACGCCTGCTTTTACCATCACGCCAGCCGAGCTTACCCGCCTGGCCACCGCAATCCGCACGGTTCTGGGCCAAACGGTTCCCGATCAGCGCTAGGCCATGACGGACTGATCTGGTATGGAAGCCTATGACTTTTTTTCAGCACAGATCCTGGCGCATGACAAATCATGACAGCAAGCGGCAGATCGTACTGAAGATCCTGTCGGATGGGCAGGCGCGTTCCGTCAAGGAAATTGGCGACCTGTTCCCCGAACTCGGCACCTACCATGCCCGCCTGGCCCTGCAGGCCCTGCGCAATCAGGGGCTGGTTACGGTGGAGGATGCGTCTGGGGCAAGCGATGGCCGCAAGCGCAAGGTCTGGCGGCTGGTCAAGCCAACTGCCTGAAAGCAATGACCCCCGCAGCAGGGCTGGCGGGGGTCGGCCCGTTGATCAGGACGGGGTGGATTCCAGTTCTTCCTTCTTGCCCGCGGCGGGCTTGGCGCGGCTGCTGCGGCGCGGAGCGCGGGGCGCACGCGGCGCGGGAGCCGGTGCGGCTTCCGGAGCGGCGTCGATCGTGGGCTGGGGGGCTGTTTCCGCAGGCTCGATCACGGCGGCCTGCTCGGCTGCGGGCTCGGCGGGCTCATCGGCGGCGTTATCGCCGGGCTGGCGGTTCTCGACGGGCCGCGGCTGCCGGTTGGACATGCGCTCCTGACGTTCCTGCTGGCTCTGCTGGGCGGCCTGCGTCATGGCGTTGAGAATGCGGAAATAATGTTCGGCATGCTGAAAATAGGCTTCCGCCATGACGCGGTCGCCGCTGCCGCTGGCATCGCGGCCAAGCTGCAGGTATTTTTCAAACAGTTGCTGTGCCGTGCCCCGCACGCGCAGGTCCGGGCCATTGCTGTCAAATACATGGTTGCGGTTCAACGGGATCTGGCCATTATTATGGCGTACGGTTCCGCCACTGCTACCGCCCGAACGATGGTGACGGCTCCGCATGCGTTTCATGTTCATAAGCTGTCGCAGCACTTTCCTGTTGCCGGTCGCTGGCGCTGCCCTGGACCGTGGGGCGGTCTCTGCCCGTCCCGTCTGTTGCCATGTTGGTTGTCCGGTACGACACCGGACACGGATCCCTGCGCGTGGCGGAACCTGTAGGGGGTTCGGGTCGCCTGACATTTATGTTTTGCAATCGGGATCGCCCGCGGGGAATGGAACAGCAATCAACCCGCTTTTCGTTTTCCCTGCGTTTTGGCAATATAGCCCGCGCTTTTCTTTCTGCCAAATTATTTTTTCACCACTAGCGCCCGCCCTATTCCGCCAAGATCGGGGCGTATTTCCACAACGTCCAGCCCCGCTTCGCGCATGAGCGCGGGCACGCTCCCATGCTGGCCAATGCCCAGTTCCAGCACGCCCAGGCCACCCGGCGCCAGCAGGTCCGGCAGCATGCGGGCCAGGGCGCGGTAGGCGACAAGCCCGTCCGGCCCGCCATCAAGCGCGCGTGCGGGTTCATGAGCCACCACGTCGGGCATGAGGGTGGCCAGGTCGGCATGGGGAATATAGGGCGGATTGCTCAGCACGAGGTCGAACGGCCCCGCCACACCATCGGCCCAGTTGCAGCACAGCATATGGCTGCGCGCGGCCAGCCCGTTGCGCGTGGCGTTAAAGCTGGCCAGTTCCGCCGCCTGCGGGTTGAGGTCCGTGCCAATACCGTGGGCACGCTGGTATTCCGCCAGGATGGCCAGCAGCAGGCAGCCCGTGCCGGTGCCGATATCGAGCACGCGCAGCGGGGCGTTCCGGTCAGGCAGGTGGTCGAGCACGGCCTCGACAAGAGTTTCGGTATCGGCGCGCGGGATGAGGGTTGCGGGCGATACCGCAAGGTCAAGCGACCAGAACCCGGCCTGCCCGGTAATATAGGCCATGGGCTCATACCGCAGGCGCCGGGCCAGCATATCGGCAAGCCGGGCCGTAGCGGCCTCGCCCAGCGTATCGATGCGCAGCAGCCCGGCGAGGTCGGTCCGGGCCGCATGGGCCGCGAGCAGGCGCGCCTCGCGCTGGGGGGCCTCGATGCCGGCGGCACGCAGTTTTTGCGTCGCGTCATGCAACAGGTGGCGCAAATTTGTGGGCGCCGGTGTCATGGCATCTTTCATCGCCGCTGCTTTCCGTCATACTGGGGCATTATGTACCTGCCCGCCCCTTCATTGCGCCTTGCGCGCCTGTTTCTGGCCGCCATGCTGTGCGCTGGCGCTTCCCCTGCCCTTGCCGGATCGTTCGATGTCAGGGACGACTATGGCAGTGGGGAAATTTCGGAAGCCGAGCGGTTTTACGTCGATGAGCAGCTTGTTGCCACCTTTCGCCTCGACGCAAACCATACCAGCCAGACGGTCCATGTCGAGACCGCGATGGGGCGCCTCAACCACAGCTATGCCCTGTGCGGGGAAATCTACATCCGCCGCCCCGGTGGCAAGGTCGAGATCCATCAGGTCAGCGGGGAAGGCATTCTGTATCATCCCGATGGCCATCATTTTGAGGCCATTGCCTCGCGCAATTTCACCGAGTTCTACCTCATCGATGACAATGAGCCCGAAAGCGTCGAGCGCCACCCCGGCCATAGCAGCCTGTGCGCCGCCCCCACGTCCTGAACGGGTGCGCCCTCAGCCTTCATCCGCCGCAAGCAGGGCGGCCTGTTCTTCCTGCGTCAGGGCATCGACAAACTCATCGAGTTCGCCCGCCATCACGCGGTCAATCTTGTAAAGCGTCAGCCCGATGCGGTGATCGGTCACCCGGCCCTGCGGGAAGTTGTAGGTGCGGATGCGCTCGGAGCGGTCGCCCGTGCCCACCTGGGCGCGCCGGTCGGCGGCACGGCTTTCGTGGGCTGCGGCGCGGTTGCGCTCATACAGGCGCGCGCGCAGGATCTTCATGGCCTTGGCGCGGTTCTTGTGCTGGCTTTTCTCTTCCTGCATCGCCACCACGATATTGGTGGGCAGATGCGTGATGCGCACCGCACTCTCGGTCTTGTTGACGTGCTGCCCCCCTGCCCCGGATGCCCGGTAGACATCTATGCGCAGGTCGCCCTCATGGACCTCGACATCCACTTCTTCCGCTTCCGGCAGCACGGCCACGGTCACGGTGGAGGTATGGATGCGGCCCTGGCTCTCGGTAGCGGGCACGCGCTGCACGCGGTGCACACCGGATTCATATTTCAGGCGGGCAAACACGCCACGCCCGGTAATGCTGGCAATGCCCTCGCGCAGGCCGCCGAGTTCGGACTGGTCATATTCCAGAATCTCGAAGCGCCAGCCGCGCTGGTCGGCATAGCGCTGGTAGGCGCCAAACAGTTCGGCAGCGAACAGCCCGGCTTCGTCACCGCCTGCGGCGGGGCGGATTTCAAGGATGGCGCTGCGCTCATCCGCCTCGTCACGCGGCAGCATGGCCAGGCGGATGTCGTGGCGCAGGGTCGGGATCTGCGAGCGCAGTTCATCGAGTTCGGCCTGGGCGAGTTCGCGCATTTCGGGGTCGGCGAGCATCTGGCTGGCATCACGCTCGGCTTCTTCCGCCGTACGCAGCGCGTTGACGCGCGTGACAATCGGCTCAAGCTCGGCATACTCGCGCGAGGCCTGCGTGAAATCGCTGCCCGAAAGACCTTCCGCCAGCAGGGCCTGCAATTCCGCGCACCGGCCAACGATCCGGTCCAGGCGTTCGTCGAATTTTGACACGCTCAGCCCCCTGCGGCGCTTCCGGCCTGAAGGGCTGCGGCCACGCCATCAAGCGGCACCTCGGTCTGCTGCCCGCTATCGAGGTTCTTGAGCTGGGCCACGCCACGCGCGATCTCGTCGCTGCCAATCACCACGACATGCGACGCCTGCATGCGGTTGGCGCGTTCCATGCGGCGCTTCATGTTGCCGCGATAGGATGTCTCGGCCCGGATGCCCGCAGCCCGCAGGCCCTGCAGCACGGCCAGGGAGACGGCCTGCGCATCCGCGCCCATCGGCACGACGGCGACCGGGCGCGGCTCGGCCGGAACATCCTCCAGCAGCATGGACAGGCGCTCGATCCCGCCAGCCCAGCCGATGGCAGGCGTGGCAGGGCCACCCATTTCGGCCACGAGGCCATCATAGCGGCCGCCAGCCAGCACGGTGCCCTGCGCGCCAAGGCGCTCGGTCACGAACTCGAAGGCGGTATGCCCGTAATAATCCAGCCCGCGCACGATGCGCGGATTTTCCCGGAAGCGCACGCCCATCGTATCCAGCGTGCTGCGCAGGCCATCCCAGAAAGCCTGCGCCTCGGGGGTCAGGAACTGGGCGATGGTGGGGGAATCCGCCACCAGCGCGCGGTCCTGCGGGGCCTTGCTGTCAAGGATGCGCAGCGGGTTGCGCTCCAGCCGGGCCTGGCTATCGGCAGAGAGTTCGGCGCGCCGTTCGCTGAAATAGGCGATCAGCGCCGTACGCCACGCATCGCGGCTGGCGCCATCGCCCAATGTGTTGAGTTCCAGCACCACGTCATCGCCAATGCCGAGCGCGTGCAGCACGTCGCGGCCCATGGCAATGACCTCGGCATCGGCCAGTGGCTCGGCAGAACCCAGCAGTTCGGCGCCGATCTGGTGGAACTGGCGGTAGCGCCCCTTCTGCGGGCGCTCGTAGCGGAACATGGGGCCGGCGTAGAACACCTTCTGCGGCAGCGACTGGGTCAGCCCGTTGGTGACCAGCGCGCGGCAGATGGCCGCCGTGCCCTCGGGCCGCAGGGTCAGGGATTCACCGCCACGGTCCTCGAATGTGTACATCTCTTTGGAGACAACATCGGACGTATCGCCCAGCGAGCGCGAAAAGACCCGCGTATCCTCGAACACGGGGGTCGACCACTCATCAAACCCGTACAGGCCGACAATGCGGCGCGCGGTTTCCACTACATGGTTGAACCGCCTGCGTTCCTCACCAATCAGGTCATGGGTGCCACGAACGGGCTGTAAGCTGCTCACTACGCGATATTCCTGTCTTCAATTCAATCCGGCGGGCCGCAGGCAGGCCGCCGGTCAGGCCGCGCGCGCCCCTGGGCAGGCGCGGCGCCTCATTCAGTCCGTGGTGGACATGGTGGCCTCGCGGGCCATTTCCTCGGCGGGGGTGTTGTTGGCATCCGCCTTTTCCAGCACGGCCACCTTCTTTTCCACCAGGTCCACGATATGCTCGATCATGTCGCCCGCGGGCATGGTGTGGTCCTGCTTGCCGGCGGAATAGACCATGTGGCGGCCCGAGCCGCCCCCGGTCACGCCGATATCGGTCATCAGCGCCTCACCGGGGCCGTTGACCACGCAGCCGATGATCGACAGCGTCATGGGCGTCTTGATATGGGCCAGGCGGTCTTCAAGCGTCTGCACGGTCTCGATCACGTTGAAGCCCTGCCGCGCGCAGGACGGGCAGGAAATGATCTTCACGCCACGGTGGCGCAGGCCGAGCGACTTGAGGATATCCCAGCCGACCAGCACTTCCTCTTCCGGCTCGGCCGAGAGCGAGACGCGCATCGTGTCACCCACGCCTGCCCACAGGAGGTTGCCCAGCCCGATGGAGGACTTGACCGTGCCCGCACGCTTGCTGCCCGCCTCGGTAATGCCGATATGCAGCGGGTGATCGCATACATCGGCAAGCTGCTGGTAGGCCGCGACCGCCATGAACACGTCCGATGCCTTCACGCTGATCTTGAATTCATGGAAGTCATGATCTTCAAGGATCTTGGCGTGCTCGAGCGCGCTTTCCACCAGGGCTTCGGGGTTGGGCTCGCCGTATTTTTCCAGCAGGTGCTTTTCCAGCGAACCCGCGTTCACGCCGATGCGGATGGAGCAGTTGTGGTCCTTGGCCGCCTTCACCACCTCGCGCACACGCTCGGCGCTGCCGATGTTGCCGGGGTTGATGCGCAGGCACGCCGCCCCCGCCTGGGCAGCCTCGATGGCGCGCTTGTAGTGGAAGTGGATGTCGGCCACGATCGGCACGTTCACTTCGCGCACGATCTCGGCCAGCGCCTTGGTGCTCTCCTCATCGGGGCAGGAGACGCGCACGATATCCACGCCCGCAAGCTCGGCGCGGCGGATCTGCGCGATCGTGGCCTCGGCATCGGTGGTCAGCGTGTTGGTCATGGTCTGCACCGAAACCGGGGCATCACCACCGACCGGCACCTTGCCGACATGGATCTGACGCGACTTGCGGCGTTCGATGTGCTGATAGGGACGATAGCTGCTCATTTCTGTGCCCTCCACATAAGGCGGCGGTGTGTGCTCCGGCCCGCCGTGGCGGGGCGTGGCACGGCCCGATGGTCTGTTACATGCCGGTTCCCGGCATGGCGGCCACAATGTGGACCATGCCGTAGGAGACCCTTTTACTCTGGATTGATGTGCTGCGGGAGGGGCGGAGAGAGATTATTGCCGCTCCCTGTGGCTGTTGTGCCGCCGGGCTGGATGGATGACGGCATTGGCGGGTGGATATTTGCCACAGGTGCCGCATGCAGCACCGAGCCATCAGCCACGGCTGCCGGGCTGAGCGGAATATTGTGCCGCACCTCGCCATTGCGACCGAGCGGCTGGGTCGTGACCCCGTCGGCTGCAAGCGTCAGGCCGCCCGCATTGCCCACGGTCAGTTCCAGGCCGGTCTGGCCCTGCGGTGTCTGCCATGTCTCGCCGGGCTGGAGCACGTGGTCATACAGCACCGGGCCACCGTGCTTGCGCACCTGCACCCAGGTCGTGGCCGATGCGTTCAGGGTCACGCTGTCGGTCGACGGAGCGGGCGGGGCCGTGACGGGCGCCTGCTGGGCCAGCACGTTGCGGTCCTCGCCCATTTTTTCCAGTGGCTGCGCAGGAGCGGCCGGCGCAGGCACGGGGGGCAGCACTGCGGTCGGCGGCAGTTCGGCGGGCGTGCCGGTCAGGGCCTCGCGCTCCTGCGGCGGCAGGGGCTGCGGGGTGGGCCGCTCATCCGCGGGCGGCAGCACCGAGGCCACCTGCGGCGATGCGGTCGTGCCCGATGACAGGCCCGGCAGGGTCAGCTTGACCGGAAGGTCGTGAATGCCCTGCGAGCCGGTCAGCTTGTACCACCCCGCATAGGCGCCTACCAGAATCACGAGGCCGCACAGCAGGAGCACACCGGTCGGCAGCCCCCGGTCGGGCAGCGGCACGGGAAAGGACAGTTCGGCCTTGCGGGTAAACGCGCCCCGGCTTTCTATCTTGAAGCGTTCGACAAGCTGTTCGCCTTCCAGCCCCAGCGCATTGGCGTAGCTGCGCAGGAAGCCGATGGCATAGGCTGAACCGGGGAGTTCGCCGGGGCGCCCTTCCTCAAGGGCCTGCAGGTAAGGCAGGCGGATGCGCAGCCATGCCGCGACATCGGGCAGGTTCCAGCCCAGTTCCTCGCGGCGCGCGCGCAGCATGTCGCCAACCGAGGCAATGGGAGAAGGACCCGGTGCTGGCGCGGGCGCGCCCGGCGTTGCCTTGCCGCGAAAAATGCGCTTGCCGTCGGTCATCCGTAGCGGGCCCTCTCTTCCTGACGGATCAGGGCATCGATGGCCTGATCGACCAGTTGACTGATAATTTCGCTGACCGGCTGCTCGGCGGTGATCATGCCCACCGACTGCCCGGCCATGACCGATCCGTTTTCCACATCGCCATCAATCACGGCGCGGCGCAGGGCGCCCGCCCAGAAATGCTCGATGTCAAGCTGGGCGGCTTCCCTGGTCAGTTCACCACCCTGAAAGCGGCGCAGCGTTTCCGCCTGGTGCTGCATGAAGCGCCGCGTGCCCGCATTGTTCAGCCCCCGCACCGGAATGACCGGAAAGCGCTCGTCAAGCTGCACCGATGTCACGGCATCACGCGCGTTGGCGCGGATGAAGGCCTTCTTGAAGTTTTCATGCGCGATGCTCTCGCGTGAGGCGGCAAAGCGCGTGCCAAGCTGCGCGCCCGATGCGCCCTGCTCAAGGTAGGACACGATGGCATCGCCCCGGCCAAGGCCGCCTGCCACGAACACCGGCACGTCATGGATATGGGGCAGGATTTCCTGCGCCAGCACCGTCAGCGACACGGGACCGACATGCCCGCCCGCTTCCGATCCCTCGATCACCAGCGCATCGACACCCAGCCGCACCAGCCGCTTGGCCAGCACGAACGCGGGCGCGAACGCAATGACCTTCGCCCCCCCGTCCTTGATGGCGCGGATGACCGGCCCGGACGGAATGCCGCCCGCCAGCACGACATGCGTAATGCCCGCCTTGATGCAGACCTGCACCAGGTCATCAAGCCGGGGGTGCATGGTGATCAGGTTCACGCCAAAGGGCTTTTGGGTCAGCGCCTGCGTGGCGGCAATTTCCTCGGCCAGCCGCTCGGGCTCCATCGCGCCGCAGGCCAGCACGCCAAAGCCGCCCGCGTTGGAAATGGCCGAGACGAGGTTGCGCTCGCTCACCCACGACATCGCTCCGGCCAGCAGCGCGTATTCACTGCCCAGAAAGCGCGTGCCACGGCCCCACAGGTGGTCAAGGCGGCTCCGGGCCGCAGCGCGGCGCGCGGGGTCGGTCAGGACATCAGGGGTGGCGGACATGGCGGTGCTCACGCTGCATCCAGCCCATAGGCGGCATGGAGCGCGCGCACGGCCAGTTCAGTATATTCGGCGGCGATCAGCACCGAGACCTTGATCTCGCTCGTCGAGATGACCTGCACGTTGATGTTGCGCTCGGCCAGGGTGCGGAACATGGTGCTGGCCACACCGGCATGCGAGCGCATGCCCACGCCCACCACACTGATCTTGGCCACGCTGTCATCGGTCTGCAGTTCGGCGTACTGGGTGGTGGCGTGCGTGCTTTCCAGCACCGAAATGGCGCGCGCGAGGTCGGTCTTGCCCACGGTGAAGGTCATGTTGGTCATGCCGTCATCGCCCGTGCTCTGCACGATCATGTCCACATTGACGTTGGCATCGGCCAGCGGGCCGAACACGGCGGCGGCAATGCCCGGCCGATCGGGAAGCTGGCGGACGGAAACCTTCGCCTCGTCCCGGGAGTAGGCAATTCCGGCGACCTGTTCCTGTTCCACGATTTCGTCCTCATCCACGACTAATGAACCGGGCAGATGCCCTTCCGATGGTGCTGGCCCGTCAGTAAAACTGGAGAGCACCTGCACGCGCACGCGCTCCTTCATGGCCAGTTCCACGCTCCGGGTCTGGAGTACCTTGGCGCCGACCGATGCCAGTTCCAGCATTTCCTCATAGGTGATGCGGTCCAGCTTGCGTGCCTTGGTAACAATACGGGGGTCGGTTGTATAGATTCCGTCCACATCCGTGTAGATGTCGCAGCGATCCGCCTTCAGCGCTGCCGCCAGCGCCACGGCCGAGGTATCGGAGCCGCCACGGCCCAGCGTGGTGATGCGCCCGTCTGCCCCGATGCCCTGAAAACCCGCCACGACCGGCACCTGGCCTGCGCGCATGCTCTCGATCAGGGCCGTGCCGTCGATTGATTCGATGCGCGCCTTGCCGTGGGCGTTATCGGTGCGCAGCGGGATCTGCCAGCCCAGCCAGGAGCGGGCATTGATGCCCAGCTTCTGCAGCGCGATGGCCAGCAGCCCGCTGGTCACCTGCTCGCCCGTGGAAACGACGGCATCGTATTCGCGTTCATCATGGGTTGCGGAAAGATCGCGGCAGTAACCGACAAGGCGGTTGGTCACGCCAGACATGGCGGAGACCACGACAGCCACCTCGCACCCGGCCTCGACCTGTTTCCGGACTTTTTCCGCCACGGCCCGAATCCGGTCAAGATCAGCGACGGAAGTGCCGCCGAATTTCATCACGATCCGCGGTACGGTAGGGGACATCGGAATAATGGCTCCATTATGGCTCGGGCTTCAGCATATCCGGAACGGGGGCCTGTTGGCCAATCCGGGGCATTGCGTTATGCGCAAGCCGCGTCACATACATCTCCGCAGCTTCCGCGTCCAGCGGGAGAAAGCCAAATGAAAGGCGGTGCACCCATGCAGCATCACGATTCGACCGTTGTGTCGGCGGATTCCGTCGCCCCTGAAGAAATCGCCCATTTCAGCGATCTCGCGGCCCGGTGGTGGGACCCCGCAGGCCCCATGCGCCCGCTCCATGCCATGAACGACCTGCGCACGGGCTGGGCCATGCGCCACCTGCCCGCCCCCGTGGCGGAAGATGGCGCCCGGCGCACGCTGCTCGATATCGGCTGTGGCGCGGGGCTGGCCAGCGAGGCGTTCGCCCGCGCGGGCTTTGATGTGACCGGGCTTGATGCCTCCCAGGCGGCGATTACGGCGGGGCGGCTGCACCTGCGCCACCACCCCCTGCCCGCTTCCGCGGGGCCGCTGGCCTATCGTTGCGGCAGCGCCGAGGAACTGGTGGCCCACCATGCACGCTTTGATGCGATTTCCGCCCTTGAGGTGATCGAGCACGTGACCGACCCCGCCGCCTTCCTGTGCATGCTGGGCAGCCTGCTCAGGCCGGGCGGGGCGATGGTGGTCTCGACCATGAACCGCACGTGGCGCTCGATGGCCATGGCCAAGATCGGGGCGGAATACGTGCTGCGCCTGCTGCCCGTGGGCACGCATGACTGGAAGAAGTTCATCACCCCCGCCGAGCTGGGCCAGTACGCCGCCCGCGCCGGGCTGCGGGTGACCGACATGGCGGGCATGGTGCCCGGCCTGGGCGGCTGGCGCGAAAGCCGCGACATGGCGGTAAACTACATCGCGGCCCTCGTACGCGACTAAGCGCCGCGCGCCGTTGCGGTCAGACCACTCAGATCGTGTTCATGAACGCGAAGGTGGTCGGGCTGCCCACGGGGGTGAAGTTCCACGTAAAGTCAAGCACGCCGGTCTGGGCATTGGCCTTGAACGACGTAACCGAATCACTACGCTGGTTGGCGCAGAACAGGAAGGTGCCGCTGGGGTCGAACATCATGGCGCGACCGTAATCGGCATGCATCCAGATTTCTTCCACCAGGTTGAGCGTGCCGTCGTCGTTCACGTGGAAGCTGGCCAGCGAATCGCCCAGCCGGTTCGACACATACAGGTATTTGCCGTTGGGCGAGAGCAGGATGCCCGCCGCCAGCGTGCTGCCGCGGAAATGCGGGGTGACGGTGCTCACGGTCTGTTGCGGCACGATCTCGCCGGTCTGCGGGTTGAAGGTGGCGGCGACCACTTTCGAATCCTGCTCGCCCAGGATGTAGATCATCGTCCCCTTCTCGTTGAAGGAGAAATGGCGCGGGGCGGAACCCGGCGTCATGGCGATGAAGGGTGTCTTGGCGGGCACGAGGCGGCCGGTATGCAGGTCGAGCGTCCAGACATAGACCCGGTCCAGCCCGGCATCGCAGGCCAGCACGTAGCGGCCCGAGGGGTCGGAGGCCACCATGTGCACATGCGCCATGGAATGATCGCTGATGGCGAAGTTGCCCGGCGGGTTGTCCGCCGCGCGGTCGGGCATGCGCGGGCCGGTATTGTGCACCACGTCGGTCGGGTCGCCCAGGCTGCCATCGGGGTGGATGGGCAGCACGCCCACCGTGCCCCCCATGTAGTTGGCCACCAGCACATATTTGCCCGAGGCGTGAATGCTCAGATGCGCGGGCACGGCGCCACCCGAGCGCATGACGTTGAGCTTGGTCAGTTCCCCGCTCGAGCGGTTGACCGAGAACGCGGTCACGCAGCCTTCCTTGCTGGCGTTGAAATCATCGATTTCGCTCAACGCGTACAGATGCCTGAAATCGCTGGACATGGCCATGAAGGACGGGCTGGCAATGTCCACATAGGTCATGAGCGGGGAAAGGCTGCTGGTATCAGGATTCATCTCGAACACCGATATGCCCTGCCCGTTGCCCGCCCCGCCCGGGGGGCCGTGCTGGGTGTAGCCGCCAATATAGCAGATGACACGGGGCTTGGGGGGCACGGTCTGGGCCAGGGCGCGCCGGGAGAGTGCTGGCACGCTGGCTACCAGGGCAGTGGCGAAGGTACGGCGTGAGAGGGTGGTGCTCATGACAGAAAGGGCGATCCCGGTCAGTTAAAACTGTTTTTCTTGCTTGCTACGGCAGTTTGCACGCAGGGCCGATGGCCCCGGTATAGCGGGTCCAGGTTTCGGTTTCACCAAATAAAGGCACGGCTACAAACCCCCGCAGCTTCAGGTCACCCGATTGCGAGACCCACAGCTTGGCATGGTACACATGCCCGGTATCCGGATCGGTGACATGGCCGTTCCAGTGCCCCCTGGTCTCGGGGTCAGGGGTAAAGCCGTTGAGCATGGGCAGGTTGCATTCAGGCTCGCCCCGCTTGTCGCGCGGCATGTCGGTGGTGTAGCGCAGGCCAGCCAGCCTGCCGCACACGTCCTGCCCGCACTGGCTGATCTCGAACACGCCGTCATGGTCCTTGGTCATCCACCGGCCGATGATGTCCGGCTCCCCGGCATGAGCGGTGGCGGGGGAAGCCAGCCCGACCGCCATGGCACATAACGCGGCCATGCCCGGCAGGGCAAACGCCCGGAG
This sequence comes from Komagataeibacter melomenusus, assembly GCF_013155395.1. GTDB lineage: Bacteria > Pseudomonadota > Alphaproteobacteria > Acetobacterales > Acetobacteraceae > Komagataeibacter > Komagataeibacter melomenusus. The sequence goes on from NZ_JABJWC010000001.1 coordinate 160,071, forward strand.
GATGCGGCCACCCGCCTGGCGCAGGGTCGTTTTCCGTTTTGTGTCGTGCATCTCAATCGTTCCCCCGACATGGCGCGCGTTCCGGTGGGTGCCCCGGAGCGCGCGCGTCTACCCTTTAGCTGTCAGCGCGCCGGACCCATGGAATGGCGTGGACCTCCACGCCCGCCTCATCAAGTTCGGCATGCTCCTCTTCCGTCATGCTACCATAAATGCCCCTGGCTTCGCGCTCGCCGCGGTGCATGCCCAGGGCTTCCTCGGCAAAATGGTCGCCTACGTCGTCACAATGTGTCTCAACCGTTTCGCGTATTTTCTGTAACAGGGCGAGCATGGTGTCGGGCATGGCCTGTGGCGCATGGCCGGGTGGCGTGGGCGTTGCGGTTTCTTCCATCTGCCGTGCGGGCATGCCCGTATGGATGGCGGGCGCCATAAGGGCACGTGTCACGTCGGGCACGCCGCAATGCGGGCAGGACAGCAGCCCGCCTGCGGCCTGCCGCTCGAACGCGGCGCTACCGGGGAACCACCCTTCAAACTCATGCCCCGCGCCACAGCGCAACTGATACCGGATCATGCCAATGTATCAGCCCCTGCCCAGCAGGGCATCGAGCCTGCCCGTGCGCTCGAGCGCCATCATGTCATCGCAGCCGCCAATGGGCGTGTTGTCGATGAAGATCTGCGGCACGGTGGTGCGGCCGCCCGAGCGGCTGATCGATTCCGCCCGCTCGGGCGTGCCGTAGGGGGCATTGATTTCGTTGAAGGCGACCCCCTTCTGCTGGAGCAGCCGCACGGCACGGATGCAGTAGGGGCAGCCGGGTTGGGTATAGATATCGATTGCGGGCATTGAACCTTCACTTGGCTTGCGGGTTGATCCGCCACCCATAATCCGGGGCGAATGCATCTGTTCGGGGCCATCTTATCCTATTGCGGCGCCTGCTGGCCACTGGCACGCGCGGCGGCCAGCACATCAACCCGCGCAGCCCCCGCCGCAAGCAGGGGAACGGTGCAGGCGGCCAGGGTGGCGCCGGTGGTCATGACATCATCCACCACGATGACGTGCCGCCCCGCCAGTGCGGGAATCCGCCCCGGCCGCACCGCAATCACCCCGGACATGAGGTGCTGGCGCTGGCTGCGGCCCAGCCCTTCAAGCGGGCGGGTGGCGCGGGTGCGCTCAAGCCCGTCACACACGGCGGCAGCCCCGGCAAGACCGGCCAGCGCACGGGCCAGAAGGGCAGCCTGGTTGTAGCGGCGGCCAAACAGCCGCAGGCGGTGCAGCGGAACCGGCATGAAAAGGCTCTCCCCCGTCATGATGTCACTGGCCGCCATGGCCATGTAACGTGCCAGCAGCGATACGTTTTCCGTGCGGTCGGCATATTTAAGCGGCAGGATCAGGCTGCGCGCGGTGTCATCATAGACCATGGCGGCACGGGCCTCGTGCCACGGGGGCGGGCTGTGCTGGCATGCGGTGCAGGTCATGTCCGGCCCCGCAGCGGCGCGTGAGATGAATGGCAGCGCGCAGCGGCGGCAGAATGGCGGCGTGATCAGGTGCAGTCGGCCCACGCATGGGCCGCACAGATGACCCGCCTGCGCCACCTCCGCCCCGCAGGCAAGGCAGCCGGGCGGAAACAGCAGGTCAAGCACCGGCGTCGCGGCCCTGCGCCACCAGGGGCGCCACCACGGGGTGCTGCTCATGAACTCACACGATCGTGGGCTTGGCAGGGCACGGGCATGGGTTCACACCAAGGGGCATGAGCCCGGATGTGCCGCAGATATTCGATCGCCATGCCGTGAGGCTGCACCGTGAGCGCGCGGCGCGCAACGTGGCAGCCGTGCGCCCGATCGTGGAGGAAGCCGCCACCCGCCTGCTCGACCGGCTGGATGATGTCACGCGCCCGTTCGCCACGGCGCTGGATATTGGCGGGCGTGGCGTGGTGGCGCCCCTGCTGCGCGCCCGCGGCATCGAAACCCTTGCCGCCGACCTCTCGCCCCGCATGGCGGCCCTTGATGCCGGGCCAGCCGTGGCCATGGATGGGGAATGGCTGCCCTTTGCGCCGCACAGTTTCGATCTGGTGGTGGCGTGCCTGTCGCTGCACTGGGTCAATGACCTGCCGGGGCTGCTGGCGCAGGTGCGCCATGTGCTGGCACCTGACGGGCTGTTCCTGGCCTGCATGCCCATCCTGCCCACGCTGGGCGGGTTGCGCACGGCGCTGATGGAAGCCGAGATGGCGCGGCGCGGTGGCGTCTCGCCGCGCATCTCGCCCTTTCCCGGCCTGCGCGACTGCGCCGCCCTGCTGCAACGCGCGGGGTTTGCCCTGCCGGTGGCCGATGCGGACGTGATCGAACTGAGCTACGCCACCCCCATGGGCCTGCTGGCCGACCTGCGCCACGGCGGCGAGACCAATGCCCTGTGCCAGCGCGCGCGTGGCCTCACCACCCCTGCCCTGCTGGCCGAGGCGCTGGGCCGCCTGCCGCGTGATGCCGATGGCGGTCTCGCGCAGTCGCTGCATGTCGCGGTCATGACCGGCTGGGCCCCTGCTCCCACGCAGCCCCAGCCCCTGCGGCCCGGCCAGTTCAGCGTGAGCCTGGAGGAGGCGCTGCGCGGCAGGCCGTAACATTCAGCCGCCCGTAACACTCATGTGGCGGCGCACGCGGGCGGGGTCATCGGCCTCGCGCCCGATCAGGAAGTCATGCCCCTTTGGCTTGCGCAGGATGGCGGCGCGGACATGATCCATCATCGCCGCATCATCCTCACCCGCGCGCAGCGGCGCGCGCAGGTCGGTCGAACCTTCATGGCCAAGGCAGGTATATAGCCTGCCGGTGCAGGACAGGCGCACGCGATTGCAGCTTTCACAAAAATTATGGGTCATGGGCGTGATGAAGCCGATGCGCCGGCCCGTCTGGCCAATGCGGGCGTAACGCGCGGGGCCGCCGGTGCGGTAAGCCAGCGGTTCCAGCGTCCAGTCCTGCTCAAGCCTGCGGCGCACGGTTGAAAGCGGCAGGTAACGGTCGGTGCGGTCTTCGCCCGTCTCGCCCATGGGCATGGTCTCGATCAGGCACAGATCGGCGCCGATCTCGCCGCACCAGGCGATCAGGGTATCGAATTCATCTTCGTTCACGTCCTTCATGGCCACGGTGTTGATGCGCACCGCAAGCCCTGCCTCCCGCGCCGCGTGGATGCCATCGAGCGTACGGGCCAGGTTGCCGCGCCGGGTAATGCGGGCAAAGCGGGCGGGATCAAGTGAATCAAGGCTGACATTGACCCGCCGCACGCCCGCTGCCCGCAGGCCATCGGCAAATTCGGCCAGCCTGCTGGCATTGGTGGTGAGCGTGAGTTCATCAAGCCCCGGCGCGTCCGTATCGCGGTGCAGCCATTTTCCCATCTCGTGGAAGAAGGACATGACATCACGCCGCACCAGCGGCTCGCCCCCGGTCACCCGCAGCCTGCGCACGCCGTGGCGGATGAAGGCTGCGCACAGGCGCTCGAGTTCGGTCAGCGACAGGATCTCCGCCTTGGGCAGGAAGGTCATGTCCTCGGCCATGCAGTAGATGCAGCGCATGTCGCACCTGTCGGTGACCGAGACGCGCAGATATGTCAGCAGGCGACCGTAGGAATCGGGTAGCGGGGCATGGTTCATGCGGCAGGAGCCCTAGGACAGCTCGGTCAGTTGCACGACCATGGCATTGACCATCACCTTGCCTGCATGGGGAAACATGACCGTAACGCGCGCGCCGATGGCTGACTGCACGGCGCCGTCGCCCCATTCCGGGTGGTCGGGGTGGCGAACCAGTTGTCCGGGAACAAGAAAGGACCGGAAAGGTGGAGGGGCCATGATGCTGCGCGGTTCCTGCATGGAGGTCATGACCGGCATATCGGACCGGTGCGGGCCTTATTAAACCCCATTGGCGGGTATTCAACAAAAAAACGGTTTGCCTCGCGCAGGATGGTTGCAAAACGAGTGGCCAGCCGCGCCGCCCGGCATCCGGGCCGTCGCGCAGGCGGCATTGCATATGAGCGATGCCCGCATCACCCCGCGCGCAATCAGGCCCTGCCGCCGCGCCGTCTTCCCCCTCCACACAAGGCATGTTACCGCAAGGGCATGCACACCCCCCTTTCCCGGCCGGTACGGGCATGAGCCGCCGCCTCACCATAAGGGACCGCCTGTGCGGCGCCGTGCTGGGGGCTGGGTGGCATGGCCTGTCTACCCTGCTGGCCCCCGCCCTGCGCGTGAACCTGCGCCGCAGGCTGGCCCGCGGCAAGGAAACCCGGGCAAGCCTGCCCCAGCGGCGCGGATGGGCCACGCGCGCGCGCCCTCCGGGGTTGCTTGCATGGCTGCATGCCGCCAGCGTGGGCGAGACGGTCGCCCTTCTCCCGGTGGTAGAACACCTGCTCGGCGCTGATCCCGCGCTGCATGTCCTGGTCACGACCGGCACGGTCACGGGAAGCGCCATCCTGCATGAGCGCCTGCCTGCAATAGCGGGACAGGACCGGGTCATTACGCAGTTCGCGCCACTGGATGTACCGCGCTGGGGGGCGCGGTTCCTTGATTACTGGCGGCCGGATGTAGGCGCGCTGGTGGAAAGCGAGTTCTGGCCCAACCTGATTGCCGCCTGCCACGCGCGGAAGATGCCGCTGGCACTGCTCAATGGCCGCATGTCCGACCGCTCTCTGGCCAGCTGGCGCAGGGCGGCCTGCCTTCTGGCCCGCATGCTCTCGGCCTTTGCCTGGGTCATGGCCCGCAGCACGGAAGATGCGGCCCGCCTGCGGCACGGCGGCGCAACCCGGATCGACCTGATTGCGGACCTGAAAGATGCCGCCGCCCCCCTGCCGCAAGACCCGGCGGCGGGGCGCAGGCTGCACGCCCTGCTGGGCAGCCGCCCGGTCTGGGTCGCGGCCTCCACCCATGAGGGGGAAGACGCCACCATCATCGCCGCCAGTGCCCTCGTGCGGCAGGCAGTACCCGATGCGCTGACCATTCTCATCCCCCGCCACCCCGAACGCGGCGCGGACATCGCCACGCTGGTCGATCCCGCCGCCCCACGCCGCGCCCTGGGCCAGACCCCTGCGGCGCAGGATGGGCTCTGGGTCTGTGATACGCTGGGCGAGACGGGTCTGTTCTTTGCCCTTGGCGCGCCGGTAATGATGGGCAACAGCCTGCCGGGCTGCGCGGGCGGCGGGCATAACCCGCTGGAACCCGCGCGCGCTGGCTGCCCTATCGCCAGCGGGCCACGGGTCAGCAATTTCCGCCAGGCTTATGCCCGCATGGCGGACAGCGTGCAGTCGGTCGAAACCCCGCCCGATCTTGCCCGATGGCTCATCCCGCTGTTGCAGAACCCTGAAGCCCGCCACAAGGCAGGCGCGCGCGCCCGGCAGCATGCCCAGCCGGATTCCACGCTGGCCCGGCGCATCGCCCACGCCCTGCTTGCGCTGGTCCCGCGCTGATGCAGCCGCCCGCATTCTGGTGGCGTCCGGCCACCGCTGCCGGACTGATGGCAGGACTGCTCTCCCCCCTTGCCCATCTTTATGCAGCCGCGACGGCACGCCGCCTGCGCCATACGCCGTGGCATGCGCCCGTGCCGGTGCTGTGCTGTGGCAATATTGGCGTGGGTGGCGCGGGCAAGACACCGCTGGTGATGGATCTGGCCCGGCGCGCGATAAACCGGGGGCGCAGACCTGCCTTCCTCTCACGCGGGTATGGCGGCCGGGCACGGGCGGGAACACGGGTTGACCCGCACCACCACACCGCGCGTGACGTGGGCGATGAACCCCTGCTGCTGGCCCGTATCGCGCCGTGTTATGTCGGCGCTGACCGGGCGGTATCGGCACGCCGCGCACTGGCCGATGGCGCGGATTGCCTGCTGATGGATGACGGGTTCCAGAACCCCACCCTGCATCAGGACCTGGCGCTGGTGGTGGTTGATGGCGCGGTCGGCTTTGGCAATGGCCGGGTACTGCCCGCAGGCCCGCTGCGTGAGCCGGTGGCCACGGCACTCGCCCGCGCCGGGGGCGTGGTCATCATGGGCCATGACCTGCCCGGCCTTGCAGCCAGCCTGCCCGATGGCCTGCCCCGCTTTACGGCAACCCTGCACCCTGACACGCGGGCCATCCCGCCTGGCCGGCCCGTCATCGCCTTTGCTGGAATCGGGCGGCCCGCCAAGTTCTTCGAGGGGCTGGCGCAAAACGGCATCCACCCCGTAAACTGCCTCGCCTTCCCCGATCATCACGCCTATACCGCAGCCGAGCAGGCCCGGCTGCACAGGCTTGCAGCGCAGGCCGGGGCCTGTCTTGTCACAACGCAGAAGGATGAAGTGCGCCTCGATGCGGCCCTGCGGGCCATGGTGCACACGGTCGGCCTGCAACTGGCATGGACCACCCCCGCCATGCCCGAACGGATACTGGATCTATGGCTGGGCACGACACAGCAATGAACGCACAACACCCCAAGGCAAAACAGCCCACGGGGCAGATGCGCCTTGAGGCCGCCCTGGTGCGCGGGCTTGTGGCCCTTTTCCGCCGCCTAGGCCCGGTGCGGGCCTCCAACCTGGGGGGGTGGCTGTGCCGCACGGTGGGGCCGCGCCTGCCCGTATCGAAAATAGCCGATGCCAACCTGCGCATGGCCATGCCCGAACTCGATGCCGGCATGCGCAGCACCGTCATCCGCGCCATGTGGGACAATATCGGCCGCAATGCCGGCGAGTTCCCGCACCTAGCCACCCTGCCCCGCAACCCGGCTGATGGCGCGCCTGGCTGGGATGTGGTGGGCGCGGAACACCTCATCGCGCAGGCGGCGAAGGGGGGGCCAACCATTTTCGTATCCAGCCATATCGGCAACTGGGAGATGCTGCCCCCCGCCGTGGCGCGGTACGGACTGCCGTTCTCCTCGTTTTACCGTGCGCCCAACAACCCGCTTGTCGACCGCATCCTGTGCGACCTGCGTGATGAGGCGATGGGCGCGCCCGTGCCGCTGTTTGCCAAGGGGGCACGTGGCGCGCGCAATGCGCTGGCGCATATCCTCAAAGGCGGCCATCTGGGCATGCTGGTGGACCAGAAGATGAATGATGGAGTCGCCGCCCGCTTTTTCGGCCAGCCCGCCATGACGGCAGGCGCCATGGCCGCCATGGCGCTCAAACTGCGCTGTCCGGTCATACCCGGCTATATCGAGCGCCTGGGCCCCGCACGGCTGCGCATGCATGTCCTCCCCCCCATCGACCTGCCCGATAGCGGCAACCGCGCAGCCGACCAGATGACGCTGACGCAACAGGTGAATGACTGGATTGAAGGCACAATACGGCAGCAGCCGGGCAGTTGGCTCTGGATTCATCGCCGATGGAATGGGCAATTGCCCAATTAAAAGCCTAAAGAATGAGCATGCATGCTACAAAATATTGCTTTTTTGCCACAGGGTGTTGTTTCTGCCTGTTTGTGCGGCTTTCTGCCTGAAATTCAGTTTGGCAAAGCTGCCATGCAGGAATAGCGTTGTTCCCATCTTGTCACGCCAAGACAGTCAGAGGGCCAACGGAATGCACATGATCACGCAGCAGGCTTCCGCCAGCAATGTTGTTTCCCTGCGGCAGGGCTTCCTGCCCCGTCACCGCGAATACCTGATGCGCTGGCTTGAGGCCGGTGCGTGCATGGGCCTGTGTGACGCGGATATCTCCGATCACAACGATGATAACGAGCCCGATATCGAACATGTCCTGGTCTGGGTGCGCGAGAACGCCAGGCCCGCCTACATGGTCCGCCCCGAAGGCATGGGCTGGGTGCTTGTTGACCAGATCCGCGACCGCCAGCTTGCCACCTACAGCAGCTTTGAAGCCGCGCTGCATGCCATTCGCCCGGTGCTGGCGCATGGTGCTACCGTCGCTGCCTGAAAGGCCAGCGACGGTCAGACCACCACCACCCTACTGCCCTGCCCCCTAGTTGGCGCTGCGCCGCAGCCTGCCCGCAGGAGGAATGACGATCCTGCCGCCACCGGTGGGCAGGATCTGGAACACGGCCAGATCGCGCCGTGTCTTGCCATTCTCCAGAAAACCGAATGCGCCATCCACCCCGCCAAACCCATCGGGGCGGGTCAGCGCCTGCACGGCGTAGCCATTGGCGCTGCCGGCAGGGCGGTTCTGGTCCAGCGCCTTCACCAGGGCCGCCGCATCATAGGTCAGGTCGGCCAGCGGGGTCGGCATATGGTGGTAAGCGGCCATGAACTGCTGCACGAACGCCTGCCGGGTGGCCGGATCGGGCGCTGCGTACCATGCGCCCTGCAACGCGCCGAGTTTGGTGGCAAATGCCGCCCACAGCCCCGGCCCCATGATCTGCACATGCGTATTGTCCACATGTGCCTGGGCCAGCGCGTTGATGACCATGCCCAGTTGCAGCCCGGTATCACCCAGCAGCAGCGCATCAAACGGCGGTGCGGGGAAATCCGGGGTGGCGGTGGGGGTCGCGGCGGCTTCCGGCGCGGGCGTGGCGGCCTGCGGCGCGCCATCGGGGTTGGCCGGGTCCATGGTCGCGGTATCGGGCGCGGCCTCGGGCATGGGGGGTGCCGGCGGCTGGGCGACAGGCTCGGGCTGCGGCACGGCGGCGGCGCGACTGTCATAGGCTGACAGGGTTTTCAGGTTGGCGGTCATCGCCTCCTGTGTGCTGTCATGGAACATGATCTGCGGTGATTGCAGCCCATTTTCCTCACACACCTGCTGCAGCGCCTGCCCAAGCGCATGACCCAGCCGGTTATCGGGCAGGAACGCCGCGAAATGCTGCCGCCCCTGCTGGCGCGCGGCGAGCACCATGCGCCGCACCTGCTGCTCGGGCGCGATGCCAAGGGTCCAGACACCGGGCTGGGCGACCGACATGTCGCTGGTAAAGGCCAGGACAGGCACGCCCGCCGCAGTGGCGACGGGGGCGGCCTGCGCGGTCTCCTCAGCAGTGAGCGGGCCAAGGATCAACCCATCGCCTGCCCGGACGGCGGCCTGCGCCGCAGTAGCAGCCGTGGTGCCGGGAGCGGCGGTATCATGCACGTCAAGCGGGGGCGCCGTGGGCGTGTTCATGGCCATGCGCGTGGCGGTCAGCATTTCCTGGCCCAGCCGGGCGTTCGCACCACTCAGCGGCAACAGCACCCCCACGTTGCGCCCGGCATGGGGCGCATGATGGCCGCCCCCCTCGCCGCCAGCACAGGCAGTCAGCACTGACAGCGCCAGCCCTGCCAGCAATAAGCGCTTGCATGCAGGGCGCACAGAGGCAGTATCAGCATCCTGTCCTTGCATCTGGGTTCCGAATGTCTGACGCCTCATCTTCCTCGCCTTCAAAATCTCAACATGCCCCGGACCATCCGGCGGATATAACCCGTGATGATATTCATAGCGGAGAATCCGCCACCCGTCATGCCGGGAACGCTGATGAAACCGGTCCGGTTGTGCACCAGGGTGGAGAAGTTGTGCTTGTTTCCACGCCAATAGGCAACCTTGGCGACATGAGCCGCCGCGCGGTCGAGACGCTGGCGGCGTGCGACCTGATCCTGTGCGAGGACACGCGCACCAGCGCGCGACTACTGCGTGAATACGGCATCCGCACCCGGACCCGCCCCCTGCATGACCATAACGAGGACAGGCAGATCCCCGCACTTCTCGAGGCCCTGAGCGCGGGCCAGCGCATTGCCGTGATCTCGGATGCGGGCACGCCGCTGATGTCGGACCCCGGCTACCGGCTGGTGCGCGCCGTTGTGGCGGAGGGCGGCCATGTAACGGCAGTACCGGGGCCGAATGCCGCGGTCATGGCGCTCACGCTGTCGGGCCTGCCGCCGCATCCGTTCATGTTCTCGGGCTTCCTGCCGCCGCGCGAGGCGGCGCGGCGCGAGGTGCTGGCGCAACTGCACGCCGCCGAATGCGCGGGCCTGTCCGCCACCCTGATCTGGCATGAGGCCCCGCACCGGCTGGCGGAAATGCTGGCAAGCCTGGCCGATGTCATGGGCGGCAACCGCCCCGCCGCAGTCGCGCGCGAACTGACCAAGCGCTTTGAGGAAGTGCGCCGCGGCACGGTGGCGGAACTGGCCGCCCATTACAGCGCGCACCCGGCACGCGGCGAGATTACCGTGGTGCTCGGGCCGCCGCTGCGTGAAGACAGCACCGCAACCGATCTCGATACCCAGTTGAACGAGGCCCTGCTGACACTCTCGGTCAAGGATGCGGCAGCGCTTGTGGCCGGCATTACCAGCCTGCCGCGCCGCACGGTCTATGCCCGCGCGCTGGAACTGGCGCGGGAGAAAAAATAGGCGCGCTGGCCGTTACTGCGCCCCGATATCGGTATTGAACAGGGAATCAGCGGGCATGGGGCCGCCCGTGGTGGCATCGAGCAGGTCAACGCGGGTGGTGTCCTGCTGGGCATCCTGAATGATCCAGCCGCGCAACAGCAGCGGGTTGTCATGGAACAGCAGGGTCATGCTGCCATCGCCCGGCGTATCGGTGCGCACCACGGTAATGTCGAGCGCATTGCCGTCATGGGAGAGGCCCGTGACCGTAACATCGCCCGACAGTTGCAGATGCGGGCGCAGCAGCAGGCCAAGCGGGGTCTTTTCCATCGGCATGGTGGTGGTCTGGTCAAGCTGGCTGTCGTTGAACACCACCTGGTCATGATTGGCCACGAGCAGCAGCGGGCTGGGCGGATCATACTGGAAGCGCATGCGGCGATTCGTGCGGTCGATCCACGCCGTGCCGGTGCTCACCTTGCCATCAGGCGCGGTCTGGCGGAAATGCGCCTTGAGCAGGCTGATCGCATCAAGGTGGTGCTCGACGCGCTCAAGCAGCGCATGGTCCTGGTCCGATGCCCCCACGGCCATCTGCTCCTGCGCATGGGCAACGGGCGCGAACGGGGCGCCGGACAGGCAGGCAAGGCTACAGGCGGCAATGACGGGAAGAAATTTCATGATGCGGCGCAATCCGTGCAGACACTCTGAGCACAGTCGTGCCCCATCATGCCCGCAATATCAAGCCAGCCCTCCGGCACGGTTCCCTATGAACTGCCAATCAGCACGCCCGCCACGAAGACCAGCAGCCCGCCGATGACGATCTGCACGATGGCCGAGCCAAACGGCGTGTCCTGATAGCGCCAGCGTATCCATGAAATGACGAACAGTTCGATCACCACCACCACGATCGCGGCAATCATGGCAGCCGAGAAATCATCGATCAGGAACGGCAGCGTATGCCCGATGCCGCCCGCCGTGGTCATGAGCCCGCACACCAGCCCGCGCAGCAGCGGCGCGCCACGGCCTGACAGCTTGCCGTCATCGGACAGTGCCTCGGCAAACCCCATCGAGATCCCTGCCCCCACCGAGGCCGCCATGCCAACGAGAAAGGCATTCCAGGGCTGATGCGTGGCAAAGGCCGCGGCAAAGACCGGGGCCAGTGTCGAGACCGAGCCATCCATCAGGCCCACAAGGCCGGGCTGGATGATCTGGAGCACGAAGCGGCGGCGGGCGTCCTCGTCCTCGCTTTCGCGCTTGCTGGTGGGCAGGCGGTCGAGGGTAATGGCATTGGCCGCCTGCTCGTGCTGGTCCTCGGCATGGGCGAGGTCGCCGAGCAGCCTGCGGGTCGCGGCATCGGTGGTGCGCAGGGCGGCCTGGCGGTAGAATCGCGCAGCATCCGTTTCCATCTGCCTTGCATGGGCACGCACCGCCTCGATGCCCTGCGTCTGCACCTGCCAGGCGGGTTTGCGCACCATGAAATCGGCAATATCGGTGCGGCGGATCAGCGGAATATGCGGACCGAACCGGCTGACATACAGGTCGATCAGGTCGCGGCGGTGCTCGTCCTCCTCCACCGACATGTCGGTAAAGATCCTGGACGTGTCGGGATATTTCTCGCGCAGGGTGTAGGCGAAGTCGGAATAGATGCGCCCGTCTTCCTCCTCATTGGAGATGGCAAGCGCGAGAATTTCCTGATCGGACAGGGAAGAGAATTTACGCATCAATCAGTCTATGCATAAATTCTCTTAATGGCTCAAGAATATTGTAAAGTTACAAATAATTCTCAATTGAAATACGCAAGTAAAGCGATCGAAAATGATTCTGCTTCTCGATTACGTTGCTTGGTAAAAACATCTCCCCGCTGCCGCTCACACCACGGCGGCTTCGGTAAAGACATGGGTCACATCGCCCTGCCAGCGCCCCTGATAGGCGGCAAGAAAGGCTTCGGCCTGCGTGGGGCCACCGGCAGCGATTTCCTGCAGCGGGGCAAGGTAACGGGTTTCGTCCTGTCCGTTGCCATCACGCAGGGCGCGGGCGCGCAGGCCATCGGTGGCGAGGGCGATCATGCGGGCGGCGAGCGGGCGCAGCGTGCCCTGCCCCCACGGCGCATCCAGCCCCAGGCGCGGCACGGCGGCACGCAGGGCAATATAGTCATCCCAGCCGTGCTCAAGCACCAGCTTCTCGGCGGCCTGCAGGGTGGCGTCATCATAGAGCAGCCCGGTCCAGAGTGCGGACTGGGCCAGCATCATGGCGGGCGATCCCGCATCGGCCCCGCGCATTTCAAGGAACTGCTTGAGCCGCACATCGGGGAAAGCGGTGGTCAGGTGATCCTCGAAATCGCCAATGGTGGGGCGCTCGCCCTCCAGCCCCGGCGGGCAGCGTCCGTCAAGCCAGGCGCGGAAGGAATGGCCCGCCACATTGATCATGCGGTTGCCACGGGTGACGAAATACATCGGCACATCGAGCAGCCACTGCACATAGGCCGCGAAGCTGAACCCGTCTGCAAGGAACTGGCGCGGCATGCCTGCGCGCGCATTGTCGGTATCGGTCCAGACCCGGGCGCGGTTGGACATATAGCCATTGGGGCGGCCTTCATAGAACGGCGAACTGGCAAACAGCGCGGTCGCCACCGGCTGCAACGCCAGCGAGACCCGCATCTTGCGCGCCATGTCCGCTTCCGAGCCGAAATCGAGGTTCACCTGCACGGTGCAGGTGCGCAGCATCATGTCCAGCCCCAGCGTGCCCACGCGCGGCATGTAGTCGCGCATGATGGCGTAGCGGCTCTTGGGCATCCACGGAATGTCAGAGCGCCGGGCCATGGGGTGAAAGCCCAGCGGGGCGAAGCCAAGCCCCAGTTCGGCGCAGGCCGGGCGAATGGCCGCGAAGTGATGCGCCATCTCGGCGGCGGTATCATGCAGCGAGACGAGCGGACCGCCGGAGAGTTCGAACTGCCCGCCCGGCTCGAGCGAGATGGAACTGCCCTTGGCCGCCCCCTGCCCCTTGAGGCCGATCAGCGCACCCTCATCAATGATGTCCTGCCACTGCGTGCCGCCTTCTTCGGCTGAAAGGGCACGCAGCAGGGCCTCGATTCCGCGTGGGGCGTAAGGGGGGGATGACCATGCCGCACGGCCCGGGCCTGCGGTAGCGGGTTTTACAAAACCGAATTTCTCATGTTCCGTGCCGATCCGCCACTGCGCCCGCGGGCGCGCGCCCGCAGCCAGCAGGGCGACCAACTGGTCAGGGGATTCGATGACGTGTGCATTATGCGCGCCGGGATTCGACATGGCGGGGGCAATATCCTCATGACAGTCAGGGCAAGGCCGGGCTGGAGACAGGCGGAAGGGAAGCGGGAGAGTTGTTACGAAGCCTTATCACATAAGACCTTGAGGCCCGACCCGACAAGAGCCAGTGCCGCTGCCGCCGCCGTATCCGCCCGCAGCACCAGCGCGCCAAGCGAGAGCGGCCGCACGAAAGCCTGCCTGCCCAGCATCTCATGCTCGCGGGGCGAAAATCCGCCCTCCGGGCCGATCAGCACGCCATCGCCCACATGGGGCGCGGGCGGGGCCACCACCTGCGGCCTGCGCTCGAGGGCGGCAAAAAGAGCCGTATCATCAGGCCATTGCGACAGCACCGTGGTCAGGGGCGCCAGCGGGTCGATGGCGGGCACGTCCAGGCGCTCGCACTGCTCGGCCGCCTCGGTGGCGATGCTGTTCAGGCGCTCGGCATTGATGCGGTGGGTATTGGTGCGCTCGGTCACGACAGGGCGGAAATGCGTGACCCCGAGTTCCGTGCCCATGCGGATGACCGTCTCGGTCGCATCGCGCTTGAGGGGCGCGAACACAAGGCACAGCCCCGGCGTGGCCGCAGGCGCGCGGGTCTGCTCCACCACGCGGATGCGGCAGCGCTCGCGGCGCAGGTGCTCGATCACGGCCTGCCATGCGCCATCACGCGCGTTGAAGACCTCGACCACCGCCCCGGCCTGCTGGCGCATGACCGTGCCGAGGTAATGGGCCTGCCCCGGCTCCAGGTCAAACACGGCATCGACTGCCATGGGGGCGATGTGGGCGGGTGGTATGAACAGGCGCGGACAATCCCTCATGCCGGATGATAACCTTTCAGCGCAGGACAGGATACAGGAACACGATGCCGGGGCCGGTCTTGACCCCACAGGGCCTTCCGGCCCATCTGTGTGGCCATTAGCAGCCACGGGGCGCGCCGTCATCGGCAAACCCGGCCCCACCGGCAGCAGGCAAGCGGCAAGGAGTTGTAGCGTGAACCAGCCCATACCCCATACGGACATCAGGGTGGATGGCTGGATCGGTCGCCTGCCGCCGCGCCTGCGCCCCTATGCCCTGCTGATGCGGCTCGACCGGCCCATTGGCACGTGGCTTCTGTTCCTGCCCGGCGTGTGGGGCATCCTGCTGCCTGACCATGTACCAGCAAGACAGCGGCTTTTCCTGATCATGCTGTTTGGCATTGGCAGCGTGGTCATGCGCGGCGCGGGCTGCGTGGTCAATGACATGTGGGACCGTGACATCGACCGCCAGGTGGCCCGCACGGCAGGCAGGCCGCTGGCCTCGGGCGCCCTGTCCATGCGCGAGGCGGCGCTGTTCCTCGCGGCCCTCCTGCTCATCGGTTTCAACATCCTGATGAACCTGAATGTGCTCTCGCAGATTCTGGGTGCATCCTCGCTCGTTCTGGTAGGGCTTTACCCGCTGGCCAAGCGGGTGACGTGGTGGCCACAGCTTGTCATGGGCTTCACCTTCGGCTTTGGCGCGCCACTGGGCTATGCGGCGGCGGCCAACCATATCGATGCAGCGCTCGTCACGCTCTATGCCGCCACCATCGTGTGGCAGCTCGGCTTTGATACGATATACGGTTTTCAGGACATGGAGGACGATGCCCGCATTGGCGTGCGCTCCACCTCCCGCCTCATGGCCGGGCATGCGCGGCTGTTCGTGGGCGCGTGCTATGGGCTAACGCTGGCCGGACTGGCGGGCGCAGGCTACCTGGCTCATGTGGGGCCGGGCTTCTGGCCTGCGCTGGCGCTGCCCGCGGCCCTGCTGGGCTGGCAGGTGTGGCGGCTGGATGAACGTAGCCCCGCCACCTGCCTGCGCCTGTTCCGCTTCAACCGCGAAACCGGGCTTGCCATCGCCCTGGCCGTGCTGGCGGGAACGCTTACGCGCTGACGTGCAGCGTGCGGGCCAGGAAATCACGCGCCATACCCATGCACTGAAGGAACAGGGCGGCATCAAAACGATGCCCCTCATCACGCAGGAAGGCATGCTGGGCATTGAACTCATGCCACTCGTAGCATGTGCCCGCCTTTTCCATCGCGGCACGGATCATCTGCCGTCCTTCAAAGGGCACATGCGGGTCCTGGCGCCCCCATACCATCAGCGCCTCGCCGCGCATCTCGCCCACGCGGGCCAGCGTGTCATCACACTTGCCTTGCCCCAGCGTGGCGGAATGGATATCGGTGGCATAAAAACACACCGCCGCCCGCACCCGCGGGTCGAGGGCCGCGCGAAACGCTAGGTGGCCGCCAAGGCACACGCCCATGGTGGCAAGGCTTGCGGTGCAGTGCGGGTTGGCAGCCAGCCAGTCGAGTGCTGCGCGGGCATCGTGGTCGTAACCTGCGACCGGCTTTTCGAATTTGAGAAAATTGCCGCGATCCGTGCCCGGCTTGTCATAAGCCAGCACGGTGCCTGCGGGTTCATATTCGTGATAGACCTCAGGCACCGCCACGACGTAACCCTGCCCCGCCATCATGGCGGCCAGCCTGCGGATGGGGGCCGTGACCTGATAGATTTCGGAAAACAGCACGATTCCGGGAAAGCGCCCTGCAATGGCCGGGCGGAAAACATGCATCCGCATCATGCCTGAGGGCGTTGGGATATCTGCCGTCTCGTCGGAATGGATGATCATGATGAAACTCCTGCCAGTGGCGCAAAAGGCCACGATAGCAGCATGCAGGCGGCCAACCGAGAGGGGGCGGACCGATCATGCCTGTAATATCAATTCTTAAATTGATAGTTTTTTGTTCATTTATTGCGCAAAAACTGCTTCAAACATTGACTTTCCTTCCCCGCCCCGGCCTGTATGGGGCATGAATCCGTTACAGAAATCATGATGTCACCCCTGTTTGCCCTCTCGCTCGCCATCTGCGCCATCATATCCGTCGTGGTGCTGATCGCCCGCTTCCGGATCAATCCGTTCATCGTGCTGTTTGCGGTCTCGCTGGCGCTGGCGCTGTGCGCGGGCATGCCGCCGCAAAAGGCCATTGCCTCGTTCGAGGCCGGTGCGGGCCGCGTGCTGGGGCACGTGGCCACCGTTATCGCGCTGGGCACGATGCTGGGCAAGATGCTGGCGGAATCCGGCGGGGCCGACCGCATTGCCCTGACCATTACCCGCCTGGCAGGCGAGAAGCGCGTCAGCTGGGCCATGATGGTGATCGGGCTGCTGGTGGGGCTGCCGGTTTTCTTTGAAGTGGGATTCGTGCTGCTGATCCCGCTGGCGTTCACGCTGGCGCGGCGCACCAATACGCCGCTTTTGCGCGTGGCCCTGCCCATGGGGGCGGCGCTTTCGGTCACGCACGCCATGATCCCGCCGCATCCGGCCACACTGCTGGCGCTTGCGGCCTATCATGCCGATATCGGGCGCACGATCCTGTGGGGCATCGTGATCGGCACGCCTGCCGCAGCCCTTGCGGGGCCGGTCTATGCGCGTTTCATTGCCGGGCGCATCGGCCCCGTGCTGCCCTCGGCGCTGGAGGCGCAGTTCGTCAACCATGAAGTGCCCGCCCACATGCCCGGCTTTGGCATTACGGTCCTGACCATTCTCTCGCCCGTTGTGCTGATGCTGGTGGGCTCGGTGGCGGATGTCGTGGCCCACCCGCATACGCCGCTCAACAATGCGCTGCACTTCATCGGCAATACCGATATCGCGCTGGCGCTGGCAACCCTGCTATCCTTTCAGGTCTTTGGCCTTGCCCGTGGCTTCAGCCGCGAGACGATCCTCAAATTCACCAATGACTGCCTGGCCCCTACGGCGCTGATCATGCTGCTGGTGGGCGCGGGCGGCGGCTTCGGGCAGGAACTGGTCGATAGCGGCGTTTCCACCGCCATTACCGACCTGGCGGTGGGCGCCCATGTGCCGCTGCTGGTGCTGGCCTGGCTGCTGGCGGTGGTGGTGCGGGTGGCCACGGGTTCGGCCACCGTGGCCATGAGCACGGCGGCGGGCATCGTAGGGCCGATCCTTGTGCACACGCACGGGGCCTCGCCTGAACTGATGGTGATCGTGACCGGCGCAGGCTCGGTGGCGCTGGGTCCGCTGAATGATGCGGGCTTCTGGCAGATCAAGGAATATCTTGGCCTGTCGGTAGGCCAGACCATAAAGACATGGTCGGTGATCGAGACCCTGATTGCCGTGCTGGGGCTGGTCTTTGCGCTGCTGCTGTCGCTGGTGGTGACGTAGTTGAAAAAATCCGGTGTTTTACAAGGATCTTATCGTATCGATGATGGCAAGGATGGCATTGCGGTCCAGTTCAAATTCCGGTTCGGCGTCCATCGTCACCAGTTCCATCAGCGCATCTGACAGGGCTTTGAATCGAGGGCGGTCATGACTGTTGAAAATCTTCAGCGCTCGGGTCGCGATGGCCTGTACATAGGACCTGCCTGCCAGAAGCGCCTCAAGCTGATCGGCTATTTCCCGGGGTGTCAAGGCTCTGTCCATCAGGGCCAGTAGATCCACCGCATGGGCGGTCTCGACCCCCTCACTGACCAGCCCTGCCTGCATCGCAGCGACAGACTGCGCCACGCTACGGCAGGCATCGGTCAGGACCACGGTGGCAAAACCGGCCCGGACGGCATCGCGCGCGGTTGCCGCCACGCAGTAATCCAGCGCTACCCCCACCACGAATACCCGGTTGATCCCCCTGCCCCGTAGCAGGCCATCCAGCCCGGTGCGGCTGGTGCGCGCGTTATCCTCGAAAGCGGAATAGCTGTCGGTATCA
Organism: Komagataeibacter melomenusus; assembly: GCF_013155395.1. Classification (GTDB taxonomy): domain Bacteria; phylum Pseudomonadota; class Alphaproteobacteria; order Acetobacterales; family Acetobacteraceae; genus Komagataeibacter; species Komagataeibacter melomenusus. The sequence continues at coordinate 178,311 of NZ_JABJWC010000001.1, forward strand.
GGGCGCATGCCCTTGCGCAGCACCACGCCGATATGGGCCTGCGCCAGATCGGGCACGAGGGCCGCCCCTTTAGTACCCGCCACGCAATGCTCCGGCCACGGGCCGCCCTGCATGTCAAAGGATACATGATCTGACGGGTGCCAGTCCTGCGTTGCGGCAATCAGGCCAAAGGGCAGTTCGCTCAGTCGGTTGATGAGCGGCACAACGCCATCCGCCCCCGCCACGCCCAGTTCGCCGCCGGGCATGAAGTCGACCTGCATGTCGATAATCAGCAGCGCATCGGCGGGCGTGATGAAAGGGGTCTCTGAATGCCCGTTCGCCGTCATGCTGCCCCCTGCCGCGAGATGGTCTTAAGATAAAAAAATAGAAGTCTTTGGGGGCAGCCTTTTTCAAAAAGGCTGCATGCTTCGAAGCTTTTTAGAAAAAAGCTTCACCAAAAACTTTTATCTGTTTCCCTAGCCCTTGGCGTACGGATTGCTCGAGGCCCGCAGCAGCAGCCTGATGGGCGTGCCCGGCAGGTCGAAGGTCTCGCGCATGCCGTTGACCAGATAGCGCTGGTAGTCCTCTGGCAACTGGTCGGTACGGGTGCCGAACAGGATGAAGGTGGGCGGGCGCGCCTTGGCCTGCGTGATATAGCGCAGCTTGAGCCTGCGGCCATCAACGAGCGGCGGCGGATGGCGCTCGACCATCATCTCGAACCAGCGGTTGAGCGCGCCGGTGGGCACGCGGCGGTTCCATACCTCATAGGCGCGGCGCACGGTGGGCAGCAGGCGGTTGATGCCTGCCCCGGTCATGGCCGAGAACGACACGACGGGAATGCCGCGCATCTGCGCAAGCGAGGTCTCGATCCGGTCCTTGATGGCCTGGCGGGTCGCGGCCCGGTCCTCTACCGCATCCCACTTGTTGAGCGCGAGCACGCAGCACCGGCCCTCACGCTCGATCAGCCGGGCGATCTGCAGATCCTGCTCATGCACGCCCAGCGTGGCATCGAGCACCAGGATCACGACCTCCGCCATCTTCAGCGCCTCGATGGAGGCGGAGACCGACATCTTCTCCAGCGTCTCGTCAATCCGGGCCTTGCGGCGCAGGCCCGCCGTATCGACAAGCTGGATCGGGCCTTCGTCGTCATGCAGCATGACGGCAATGGAATCGCGCGTCAGCCCCGGCTCGGGGCCGGTGATCATCCGTTCCTCGCCCAGCAGGCGGTTGAGCAGCGTGGACTTGCCCGCATTGGGACGGCCGACGATGGCAAGACGCAACGGGCCGGGGGGACGGGCATCTTCTTCCTCGCCCTCGGCCAGCGCGTCTTCGCGCCGGGAACGGCGGGTGACTTTTTTCACCGGCGGCAGGTCAGTGGGCGGCAGGCGGTCCACGATCTCGCTCATGAGGTCGGCCACGCCCTCCCCATGCTCGGCCGACATGGCCAGCGGCGTGCCCAGCCCCAGCGAGAACGCCTCCATGGCGGCAGCGGCACCCTGCCGCCCCTCCGCCTTGTTGGCGACCAGCAGCACCGGGCGGCCCTGGCGGCGCAGCCAGTTGGCAAAATGCTCATCGGCGGGGGTGATGCCGCTGCGCGCATCAATGCAGAACAGCACGAGATCGGCCTCGGCCACGGCGGATTCGGATGAAGCCCGCATGCGGCCGTACAGCGTATCGGGTGCCGCCTCCTCCAGCCCGGCCGTGTCGATGATGCGGATGGCCCGGCCCCGCACGGTGGCCTGGCCTTCCTTGCGGTCACGGGTCACGCCGGGGGTGTCGGCCACAAGCGCCTGCCTGCGGCCAACCAGCCGGTTGAAAATGGTCGACTTGCCGACATTCGGCCTGCCCGCGATCACGACAACCGGCAGCGCATCCACTGGCGCGGATGGAAAAGATGAACTCACTGCGGCAACTTTCTTTTTAACTATAGGCCAGAAGATAGCCGTTATTATCCATGAGCAACAGCGTATTATCGACCACGATCGGCGCGGTCGTCACTTCAGCCGGCAGTTCATGCAGGGAGTCGATATGCCCCAGCGCCGGATCGATGATGACAACGCCGTTCTGCTTGAAGTTCGATATGAACACCAGCTTGCCGCCCGCCAGAATCGGGCCGTTCCACACGATGCCGCGCTTCTGCTTGTCGGAATTCTCATACTGCCGCAACTGCGTGATCCAGCGCACATGGCCTGAAAGCCGGTCAAGGCAGGCCACCTGCTGGTCCATCGAGATGAGGAAGATCCAGTCCCCGATCACCAGCGGCGTGTTCTGCCCCGAAATCCCGCGCTCCCACAGCCTGCGGCCCGAGCGCATGTCGATGGCGACAAGCACGGCGCCGGTGCTGATGGCATAGGCCGTGCCATCGGCAATGACCGGCATGCCATGCACGCACGAGAAATCGATCAGCGCCTGCTGGCCGTTGGTGCTGCCCAGCGTGTCGGCCCACACCACCTCGCCGCCCTCGGCACGCAGGGCCACGAGGTCACCCGAGCCAAAGCCCGCCAGCACCACGCCATCGGCCACGGCGGGCGCGGGCTGGCCGTAGATGACGGTATCGGCGGCGGTTGCGGCGTATGTCCACAGCACGTTGCCATTTTCGGCATCGAGACAGTACAGGTGCTCGTCAATCGTGCCCAGGAACAGTCGCCCATCGGCGATGGTGGGCGCGGAGCGGCCCGGCGCCTGGATGTTGACGCGCCATTTCAGCTTGCCGTTGGCGGCATCGAGCGCCAGCGCCTGCCCGATGCCATCGACGATGTACAGCGTGCCCTTGTCCACGCTGATGCCGCCGCCAAGGTTGTTCGACATCATCTTGCGCGGCTTGGGGTTGTATTCCCACAGTTTGTGCATGCCGGGCCAGCGATAGGCACGGACCACGCCCTGTGCATCCACCACGAACAGGCGGCCATCCTGCACCACGGGTGTCGCCTGGATGATGCCACGCCCGCTATCGCCCAGTGCCACGTAGGAAAGCCATTCCGGCTCGGAATTGCCTGCACCGATATCATGCGTCCATTCATGGCGCATCTGGCGGCCCCAGGCGATATCGCGGCCCCCATGATCGGACGTGATCCCCGATTGCGGCCATGCGCTCAGCGCCGTGGGGGCGGGCACGGTCACGGCCTGCGTTTCCTCGGGGTCCACCGTCAGGCCAGCGGCGGTGTGCAGCACGTCCGAACGGTGACCGATCAGCAGCGGGGCTTTTTTCTGTTGGGCGGAACACGCGGCCAGCAGCGCCGCTCCCGTGCCCAGCAACACATGGCGGCGGCTCAGGGCTGATTTCATGGTCTTCCTGTCGGTGGGCGTGGAGGATGCGGGGTCAGGACTAGCCACCAGCGTCGCCCCCCAGCGTCTGGAGCATGGCTTCGGCGCGGCTGCGCACGCCATCGGCTATGGTCATGTCCATGGCCAGACGCTCGAATTTGGCGCGTGCATCGGCAGGCTTGCCCGCCCGCAGGTCAAGCAGGGCCTCGGCCTCTATGGCCTGGCCACGCCAGGGCTGGCCCGCGCCATCAAGCAGCGCCAGGCGTGAACGCAGGGTGGCGGGGTCACCGCCGTCAATCTGGTGCTGCACCCACAACAGGCTGGCCAGCGCAGCAATGGTGGGATCGACCGCGTGTTCCTGGCTCACGCCTTCCCACAAAGCCAGGGCGGCAGGCAGCCTGCCATCCGTGGCCAGCAGGGCCGCGCGCTCCATGCGCTCGAGCACGCGCAGCGGCGGGCGGGCCTGCGCATCAAGCGCTTCAAGCTCCTGCAGGCCCTTTTTCTGCCGGGTGGTCAGGCTGGTATCGGCGCCCATGGCATCAGGCGCGCGGGCGGCATCCTGCATGGCGGTGAAATAGGCGGCCGAGACAGCGGCATCCGCCTTGTGGGCGCGCGAGACGGAATACTGCCACCCGCCTGCGCCAATGCACACCGCCGCCACCACGACGCCAGCGACGACAAGGTAGCGCCGCGCCAGTGCCCGGATGCGTTCGGCCCGGATTTCCTCATCGACTTCCATGAAGATGTCGTCAGCCACGTTCGTGTCGTTCCCTGCTCGCTTGCGTGGCGCATCGCACCTTACGCGTCGTGATCTCTGGGCCAGCATATCCGGCCTGGCACGGCACGGCAAACCACCCGGCCCGTGCCACGGCCCATTTCCGCCTGTTCGATCACATAGACCGGCCTGTTTTGCACCGCCAGCGATAAGCGGGCGAAAAATACAAAAAAGCCGGTTTTTTCACCGTTTCGCGTGGTGCCAGTCGCGCAGGAGCCGCTGCGCGGTCAGGACCACCTGCTGAACACCCAGCCCCTCCATGGGCGCATTGCCCACCGGGCCGGGCGCCATCGCCACCCGCCCCCACGGGCCGGCGGGCGCGTATTCCATGGCCTTGCTGCGGCCAAACAGGCCGAGCGTGGGAATCCGGCTGGCCGCAGCCAGATGCATCAGCCCCGAATCATTGCCAATGAACAGGGTGCACCGCGCCAGCAGGGCCGCGACCTGCGTGACCGACAGGCCGCCCCCCGTATCCAGCGCATCGGGCAGGCGTTCGATCACCGGCAGGGCACGGGCGCGCTCGGCAGCACCGGGGCCGTACAGGATGACCGGCCGCAGATGCGGATCATCGGCCTGCAGGGCGTTGCATACCGCCACGAACCGCTCCGGCGGCCAGATCTTGCCATCCCAGTTGGCGGTGGGGCCAAGGGCGAGCCAGCGCGTGCCGTCATCGGGCAGCATGCGCGCGGCCTCGTCACGCTCGGCGGCACTGGTCCATGTTACCGGCAGCGGCGCGGGATCAAGGTCGAGCAGGTTGCCGATATGCGTGATCCGCGGCCCCCTGCGGCGGCCACCCTGCATGACATGGCGCTCGCCCACGCGCAGGAAATAGCTCACCACCGAACTGCGCAGGTCCACGCACAGATCCCACTTGCGCCCCCGGCACTGCCGCCACAGGTCGACCCAGTGCATGTTGCGCGGGCGCTTGACCATCTCGATCGTGCGCACGCGGCGCGGCATGTGCGCGAACAGACCGGCCGCCACCGGCCCGCACGCGATGGTGAAGTCGGCCTCGGGGTAGCGCCTGAGCAGCGTATCGAGCAGCCCGGTGGAGAGGATGGCATCACCCAGCCGGGTGGATGTAATGAACAGGATGTGCATTTTTTCGGTGCTAGTCAGGTTTTGCGTGCGTGCCAACCTCTCTTTGCCCTTGCCTGCGGGCGCGGGCGTGGCCAGATTGCAGCCATGGCCAGAATTGCTCACCTCCCCGCCCGCAGCGTGCTCAGCGTATCAGGGGCTGACCGCGTCTCCTTCCTCCAGGGGCTTGTCTCCAACGACATGACCACGGTTGCCCCCGGTCGGGCCGTGTGGACCGCGTTTTTATCCGCCCAGGGCAAGTGGCTGGCGGATTTCTTCGTTTTTGCCGACCCCGAGGGCCAGCGCCTGCTGCTTGACTGCGATGCCAGCCAGACCGACATGCTGCGCCAGCGCCTGTCGCGCTACCGCCTGCGCGCGCAGGTGGAACTGGGCGAGACCGGCTACGCCGTGCATGCGGCCTGGGGCGAAGGCTGCACCCCGCCCGAAGGCTACCCTGCCGCCCCCGACCCGCGCGTGGCGCAGGCGGGCTGGCGCTTCCTGCTCGGTCACCCCACGCCTCACCCCACGGCGGATGAAGTGGATTATGACCGCCACCGCCTTGCCCTTGGCCTGCCCGACGGGCCGCGTGACTGCGAAAACGACAAAACCCTGCTGCTCGAAGCCAATTTCGACCAGCTCAATGGCATTTCATGGACCAAGGGCTGCTACATGGGCCAGGAACTGACCGCGCGCACGCGCTACCGGGGGCTGGTGCGCCGCCATCTCGTGCCCGTATCCACCCATGCCGACCTGCCTGCGCCGGGCACGCCCGTCATGGCGGGCGAAAAGACGGTAGGCGAGATGCGCTCCTCCCGCGATGGCGCGGGGCTGGCCATGATCCGCAGCGAGCATCTGCACGATACGGGTCTTGTGGCGGCAGGCCATGGGGTGCAGGTGCATCTGCCGCAGTGGTTCAGCCTGCCCGCCAGGGCGCAATAAGGCGCCCGGCGCGCCTGCATTTTCACGTTCCAGGGTCAATATCCATGCCTTACACGCCGCCTGACTCCACCACGCGCGCCGCCATGATCGCGCGCGTCAAATTCAATGCCGATGGCCTGATTGCCGCCATTGCCCAGCAGCATGACAGCGGCGAGGTGCTGATGCTGGCCTGGATGAATGCCGCAGCCCTTGACGAGACCCTGCGCACGGGCCGCGTATGCTACTTCTCGCGCAGCCGTAACGGCCTGTGGCGCAAGGGCGAGACATCGGGACAGGTGCAGACCCTTGTGGATGCGCGGCTTGATTGCGACCGCGATGCGGTGCTGCTGCTTGTCGACCAGAAAGGCGTTGCCTGCCATACCGGGCGGCGCAGCTGCTTCTATAACGCGCTGCGCCCCGAAGGGATCGTGGAGATCACGCAGCCCGAGATCGCGGCTGAAACACTTTATGGCAAGGGCTGAACGGGTCATGCAGGAAAACGACGAAGAAAAGCGCGAACAGATCAGCAAGCTGGTCTGGATCGGCATTACTGTTGCGGGCACGGTCCTCATGGGCTTTTTCATGCTGCGCAACGAGATGCATGCCCTGATCTCGGAAAACGAACCCGCTTCCCCGCCTGCGGCGACCGCGCCGGCTACGCCGGGCCAGGCGGCACCAGCGCAACCGCCTGCCCCGCCTCCAGCAGGTCAATAATCTCGCGGGCAGCCGCATGGGCCGGGTTTTCGCCCGGGCCATGCAGGGCCGCGCGGATATGGGCAAACCCCGTGCGTTGCAGGTCGCGGCTGGCGGGGTCTGCCAGCAGGCGCTCGACGGTGGCGGCCAGCAGTTCGGGCGTGCAGCGCTCCTGCAGCAGTTCGGGCACCAGCCTGTGGCCCGCCAGCAGGTTGACCATGGCCACGTACGGCACGCGGATCAGCCGCCGGGCAATGGCCGCCGTGAACGGATTGACGCGATAGGTCACGGCCATGGGCACGTTGGCCATGGCCAGTTCCAGCGTGGACGTGCCTGACTTGGTCAGCGCTGCGGAGGCAGCGGCAAAGGCATCATGCTTGTCGTGCACATCGGTCACGATCAGGGGCTGCACCGGCCACCGGGCCACACCCGCGCGCACGATATCGGCAATAACGGGCGAGACCGGCACCACGGCCACGATATCGGGCCTGTTGCGCTGCACGAGGGCCAGCATGCGGCCAAAGACCGGCAGCAGGCGCGGCGCCTCGGAGCGGCGGCTGCCGGGCATGAGCACGAGGATGGGCGCATCGGGCGCAATTTTGTAACGCGCCCGGAAGGCTGCCGCCGACCCCTCATCCGCCCCTGACTGCACCACCGGGTGGCCCACGAAACGCGCCTCGATGCCGTGGCGGGCAAAGAATTCCGGCTCGAAGGGCAGCAGGCACAGCATGCGCTCCCACAGGCCGGGGAATTCACGCACCCTGTGCTCGCGCCACGCCCAGACCTGGGGGGCCACGTAATGCAGGCGGGGAATGGAGAGCGGCGCGATCCGGCGCAGCAGGCGCAGGGTAAAGCCGGGGCTGTCGATGGTAATGACCAGCGCGGGCCTGCGCGCGGCAATATCCGCCACGGCCTGATCGAGCCTGCGCGAGAGATGGCGGATGCGCGGCAGCACCTCGAGCAGTCCCATCACCGCAAGGTCGCGCAGCGGGAAAAGCGATTGCAGCCCCTGTGCGTGCATGCGCTCCCCCCCGATGCCCGCAAAATGCAGGTCGGGCCGCAACTGGCGCAGCGCGATCATCAGGCGGCTGCCCAGCACGTCGCCACTGGCTTCGCCCGCCATGATCCATATGAGCGGGCCGGAGGGGGAACGGCCAGCGGGCGCAGGGGAGGATGAAGGCTTGGTCATGCCAGACCGGCTTATCGTGTCGGGACAAAAGGCGCAAATGGCAGGGGCAAAAATATCTGCCCCTGCCCCATGCTGGCCCTGACCATTTTGGGGCCGTTTACTGTGTTTTGAGCAGGCTGCTTATACTGGCGCGGATGTCATCGGGCAGCGGCACGTAGTTCAGCGTCACCGCCGCCTCGCTGCCATGCGCCATGCTCCAGGTAAAGAATTCCCGCACCGCCCGCCCCTGTGGCGTATCGGCGCGGTCGGTCGGGATCAGCACATAGGTCGCGGCCATGATGGGCCAGGCCCCTGCTCCATCGCCATCAAGCACATCGGCGGAGCGGCTGGCATCAGCGGACCAGTGGGCGGTGGTCACGGCCTGGCGGAAGCTTGCAGCATCCGCCGCCACCACATCACCGTGGTGATTGCGCAGTTGGGCAATGGGCATGTGATTGCCTGCCGCATAGGCGTATTCAAGGTAGCCGATGCTGCCTTCGGTATTGCGCACGGCGGCGGCGATGCCGTCATTGCCCCGCGCGCCCTCGCCAACCGGCCATTCAATCGAGGTGCCGCTGCCCTGCTCATGCGCCCAGTGCGCCGAGACGCGGGCAAGGTAGGACGTGAACACGAAGGTGGTGCCAGACCCATCGGCCCGGCGCACCGGGGCCACGGGCATGGCGGGTAGCGTCAGGCCCGGGTTTTCCGCCGCAATGCGCGGGTCGTTCCACATGCTGATTTCGCCGCCATAGATATCGGCCAGCAGGGGGCCGGTCAGGCGCAACTGGCTGGCATCAATGCCGGGCAGGTTCACCACCGGCACGATGGCGCCCAGCACGGTGGGGAACTGGACCAGCCCGTTCTGCTCAAGCTGTGCTGCGGTCATGGGTGCGTCGGAGGCGCCGAAATCCACCGTGCGGGCCTTGACCTGGTTCTGCCCGGCCCCCGAGCCGATGGTCTGGTAATTGAGGCGGATATCGGTGGCCTTTGCCGCCCCTGCCCCCCACGCGCCATAGATCGGCGCGCCAAAGCTGGAGCCTGCGCCCGTTATGTCGGTAGCAAGGGCGGGCGTGCTGGCCACGGCCAGCATTGCTGCCAGCCCCAGCCCCCAGCCGCGCCGCTCAGCCGCGCAGGACGGCATTGCAGCTTTTATGCGCGGCGGCCACCACCCGGTCACACACAGCCTCGATCTCCGCATCGGTCAGGGTTCCGTCCATCGGCTGCAGGGTTATCTCGATGCCCAGCGACTTGTGGCCCGCAGGCACCTTGTCGCCTTCATACACATCAAACAGGCTGACGGCCACGATCAGGTTGCGTTCCGCGCCCTTTACGGCCCTGAGCAGCTTTTCCGCCGTCACGTCCGCGCTCACCACAAACGCAAAATCACGCCTGAGCGGCTGGAAAGCCGAGAGCGCGGGCGGCCCCTTGCGCCGCCGCTTGGGCTCGGGCACGGCATCGGGGTAGAGCGTGAACGCACACACCGGCACATCAATGCCGCGCGCGGCCAGCAGGGCGGGATGCAACTGCCCGAAATGGCCCAGCACCAGCTTCGGCCCCTGCCGGATCACGCCCGAGCGGCCCGGATGGTAGCAGGCGGGCGCATCCGCGCTCAGGCTCAGCCCTTCCATCGCAGCCCCCATTACCGAGAGTCCGGCCAGCGCATCGGCCTTGACCTGCCACAGGTCAACCGGCCGGGCGGGCTGGCCGGGCTGGCGGGCACAATGCCCGCTGCGGATACCGGCCGCGATCAGGTGCTGGCCATCAGCATCAAAGCCGGGACCGACCTCGAACAGGCCGATATCGGGGTAGCCCCGCGCCACGTTGGCCCTGATCGCGGCCAGCAGGTTGACCAGCGGGGTGGGGCGCATCTGGTCGAGATCGGCGGCAATGGGGTTGAGCAGGTGCAGATCGACAGGCGTTTCGCCAAACTGGGCCGCCTGTTCCTGCGCCACGAAGGAGAAGCCGACCGTCTCGAGCAGTCCGCGCGCAGCTAGCGTGCGGCGCAGGCTGGCGGTGCGGGCCTGCCGGGGGGTCAGGGCTGGCTGCGGCACGGCGCTGTGCACCGGCAGCGACACGGCGGGCACGCTGTCGAGCCCGCGCAGGCGCAGCACTTCCTCGATCAGGTCCACTTCCGGGTTGATCGTAACAGCCCCTTCCGCCGCGGCCCTGGCGCGGGCTTCGGGCAGGCCGGGCTGCTGGTCGAGCAGCATGGGCATGGCAATGTCGTTGCGCCATGAGGGCACGTTCACCACCACATGGCGGGCATCGCATTCGCGCACTTCAAAGCCCAGCCCTTCGAGCAGGTGCACGGCATGGTCCGGCTCTTCCACCAGGCCGCCAAGGGTTTCAAGGCGGGCAAATTCCAGATGCGCCTGGCGCTGCCATGCAGGCTCGGCCCCGGCGGAGACCACGTTATCGGCCACGCCACCACACAGCTCGATGATCATGCGGGTCGCGGCCTCAAGCGCTGCGGGTGGCAGGGCCTGGTCCACGCCGCGCTCGAAACGCTGGCGGGCATCGGAATGCAGGTTGTGCCGCCGCCCGGCCAGCGCGATGGCCACGGGGTCGAACAGCGCGCATTCCACGAACACGGTGGTCGTCTCCTCGCTCACGCCACTTCCGGCCCCGCCCATGATGCCCGCCAGCGACAGCACGCCGCTGCTGTCGGCTATCACGCAGTCATCGGGGGTCATGACGTGTTCGCTGCCATCAAGGGCGGTAAAGGTCTCGCCCGCGCCCCGGCAGATGGTCAGTTCACCGCCACGAACCTTGTCCGCATCAAACACGTGCAGCGGGCGGCCAAGGTCGTGGGTGAAGAAATTGGTAATATCAACCAGCGCCGAGATCGGGCGCAGGCCGATCGATTCCAGCCGCCGTCGCAGCCATGCCGGGCTGGGGCCGTTTTTCACGCCACGGATGGTGCGCCCGAGCACCCACGGGCAGGCCTCGGGGTAGGTGATGCGCCACGTAATCGTGCTATCGCCCTGCCCCTCAACCGTATCGACCAGCCAGGGCTTCAGCCTGCCCAGCCCTGCCGCCGCCAGGTCACGCGCCACACCGCGCACGGCCAGCGCATCGCCCCGGTTGGGGGTGATGGCGATATCGATCACGGGATCATCAAGTTTGGCAAAGAGCGGGTAGGACTGGCCCGGCGCCGTGCCCTCGGGCAGTTCGGCAATGCCGTCATGGTCCTCGCCAAGGCCGAGTTCACGCAGCGAGCACAGCATGCCGCCACTGGCCTCGCCACGGATCTTGCCTGCCTTGATGGTGATGCCGGAGGCCGGGATATGTGTGCCCGGCGGCGCAAAGATGACATGCAGCCCTGCGCGCGCATTGGGCGCGCCGCATACGACCTGCACGCGCTCGAAGCCTGCGCCCGCATCGACCTGGCACACGCGCAGGCGGTCGGCATTGGGGTGCTGCACGGCCTCGATGATGCGCGCGGTGCGGAAGGATGCCAGCGCGGCACCGGGGTCTTCCACGCCTTCCACCTCCAGGCCGATGGTGTTCAGCGTGCCGGTGATCTCTTCCAGCGTTGCGGTGGTCTCAAGGTGTTCGCGCAGCCAGGACAGGGAGAACTTCATCGATCACAGACCTTCGTGCAGCAGGGCGGGAGACAGGGGGCTGGTGCCGTAATGGCGCAGCCAGCGGATATCGCTTTCATAGAACGAGCGCAGGTCGGGAATGCCATGGCGCAGCATGGTCAGCCGCTCGATGCCCATGCCAAAGGCAAAGCCCTGCCACTGCCGCGCATCCAGCCCGCAATTGGCCAGCACGCGGGGGTGGACCATGCCCGCGCCCAGCACTTCCAGCCAGTCATCGCCCGCGCCGATCTGGCCGGTCTTGCGCGACCAGCCGATGTCGATTTCCATCGACGGCTCGGTGAACGGGAAGTAGGAGGCGCGGAAACGCACCGGCAGGTCCGGCATCTGGAAGAACGCGCGCAGGAAGTCCGACAGGCAGCCCTTGAGGTGGCCGAGCGTGATCCCCTTCTCGATCACCAGCCCCTCGCACTGGTGGAACATGGGGGAATGCGTGGCATCATGGTCGGCGCGGTAGGTGCGGCCGGGGGCGATGATGCGGATGGGCGGCTCCTGGCCCAGCATGGTGCGGATCTGCACGCCCGATGTCTGGGTGCGCAGCACGCGCTCGGGCTGGCCCTCGGCCTCGGGCGGCAGGTAGAACGTGTCCTGATCGGTCCGGGCGGGATGATGGGCGGGGGTGTTGAGCGCCGAGAAGTTGTGCCAGTCGCTCTCGATATCCGGGCCTTCGGCAACCTGGAAACCCATGGCGCCGAAAATGGCGGCCATTTCCTCAATGGTGCGGGTAATGGGGTGCAGCAGCCCGCTGGCCTCGGGGGGGCAGGGCAATGTTACATCCACGCGCTCGGCGGCGAGGCGGGCGTTGAGCGCGGCGGCCTCGAGTTCCTGGCCACGGGCCTCGATCAGGCGGGTCAGTTCATCGCGCAGGCGGTTGAGGGCGGCCCCGCGGGCGCGACGCTCATCGGGCGTCATGCGCCCGAGTTCCTTGAGCAGCGCGGTCAGTTTGCCCGACTTGCCCAGCGTACCCACGCGCACGGCGTCCCATTCGCGCTGGTCGGTCGCGGCAGCGAGTGCCTGAACTGTCTGTTCCCTCAGGGTTTCGAGATCGTCACTCATAGCACCTCGCACAGGCTCTCAAATCGGGCGGGCTGGCAGGGGCAGCAGTCTGGCCACCAGACCCGGCGCGTGTCTGCGCCCGCAACCGCAAGGGCGCGCGGGCATCGTATAAAACAAAACGGGCCGCCCCTGCGGACGACCCGTTTCGTGGACCTGTCGCCACACGGGCGGGAACAGGGATCAGGCCAGAGCGGCCTGCGCCTTCTTCACGATCTCGGCAAAGGTTGCCGCGTCGTCATAGGCGATGGCGGCGAGAACCTTGCGGTCGATCTCGATGCCAGCCTTGTCCAGACCGTTGATGAAGCGGCTGTAGGTCAGGCCATGCTCGCGCACGGCCGCGTTGATGCGCTGGATCCACAGGGCGCGGAACTCACGCTTCTTGTTGCGGCGATCGCGGTAGGCGTACTGGAGCGACTTTTCCAGACGTTCCAGCGCGATGCGGTAATTGGTGGAGGAACGACCCCGGAAGCCCTTGGAAGCTGCCAGAACCTTCTTGTGACGGGCGAGCGTCGTTACGCCGCGTTTTACACGTGCCATATCTCAGGTGCTCCTTATGCCAGGCCGTAGGGGGCCCACTGCTTTACAGTGCGGCCATCCATTTCCGTCAGCACCTGCGAACCACGGTTCGTGCGCTTCATCTTCTGCGAGCGGTTGATCAGGCCGTGGCGCTTGTTGCCGGGACCTGCCAGCACCTTGCCGGTGGCGGTGATCTTGAACCGCTTCTTGACCGATGACTTGGTCTTCATCTTGGGCATTTGCTTCTCCTTAAGGTTAAAGGCTGCGCCCTGCCCCGTTACAGGCAGGAACGCCATTGCGGCCGGGCATGCCCTACAGGCCCGGACGCGCGAACAGGCAGGCTATAGACAACCTGGCATTCCCGATCAACCCCCTTGATGGCCCGCAGCGTGCTTTCCCCTGCCCGCCCCATGCTGTAGGAGGAAAAAGCACCATAATAACCGGGAGGAAAACAAGATGACCCAACGCGTAGCCTACGTAACCGGCGGCAGCCGCGGCATTGGCGCGGGCATTGCCAAGGCGCTGGCGGGTGACGGATATGATGTTGCCATCTCATACGCCCGCAATGAAAAGGCCGCCGCGGAAACCGTGGCCGAAATCCGGGCCATGGGCCGCCGCGCCATGGCCATCTGCTGCGATGGCGAAGGCAATGGCAACCGTGCCGCGATCCAGCAGGTTGTGCGCGATCTTGGCCGCATCGATGCGCTGGTGTGCAACGCCGGCGTGTACCCCCATGGCGACGTGAGCGAGATGACCGACGCGCAGGTCGATGCCGTGCTGGGCCTGAACGTGCGCGCCGTGATGATCGAGGCCATCGAGGCCTCGCGCCACATGACGAAGGGTGGCCGCATCATCCTGATCGGCTCGGCCTTTGCCGATCGCTCCCCCTTCCCCGGCATTTCGCTCTATTCGGCCTCAAAGGCGGCGCTGAACGGGTTTGCCCGGGGGGCCGCGCGTGATCTCGGCCCGCGCGGCATCACCATCAACGTGGTCCAGCCCGGCCCGATCGATACCGACATGAACCCCGCCACCGGGCCTGCCGCCGACCTGCTGCGCAGCTTCATGTGCCACAAGGAATACGGGCAGGTCAGCGATATCGCCACCGTGGTCTCGTTCCTTGCCAGCCCGCAGGCCGGTTTCATCACCGGCTCGGCGCTGACGACCGATGGCGGCATCACCGCCTGAGCGGCCCCGGAGGTCCGGGCGGCACGACCACGCCGTCCGGCCCCGGATGCCCCATCGGCCCGCAAGGCCTTTCACCCCGGCGACACCGCGAGACCGTATCCGCTCAGGATGAAACGTGGCATTCATGCCTACCTGCGTCCGATCGGAAAATTCCATGCCAGACAGAACACCCGCCCTTGCCCGGAAACCTGCTGCCAGACACCTTTCATTCCGGCACGGCAGCACGGGCATGACATGGTGCGGCCTGCTTGGCCTGTCGGTTCTTTTTACCGTTCCGCTGCATTACCTGCACCTGCCTGCCGCCATCCTGCTCGGGCCGATGTTCGCAGCCGTGGTGCTCGCGGTCAGGGAGATCCACCTGCCCATTCCGCACCCTGCCTTTTTACTGGCACAGGGCATTGTGGGGTGCATGATCGCCTGTAGCCTTCAGGTCAGCATCTTTTCAAAAGTAATGGGCGAAGGGCCTCTTTTCCTGGGCGGGGTGATGTGCGTCATCGTGCTGTGCACCCTGATCGGCTTTAGCCTGGCGCGATGGAAGGTGCTGCCCGGCAGCACGGCCCTGTGGGGTGCCTCGCCGGGGGCGGCCACGGTCATGACGCTGATGTCGCAGGGCTATGGCGCGGACATGCGGCTTGTTGCCTTCATGCAATATTTCCGCGCCGCCGCCGTTGCCGTGGCCGCCACGGTCATGGCGCATGGCGCCACCCCGGTCATGGCCGACACAACCACCGCGTTCTGGTCGATGCCCACGTCATGGGCCGCCTTTGCCGAGACGGCGGGCGTCATCGTGGCCGGTGTCAGCCTGGCCCATGTCGTGCGGCTGTCAGCCGGAGCACTCATGCTCCCGCTCATCGTGGCAACGGCGCTGCAGGATACGGGACTGCTCTCGATCGAGCTGCCGCCGTGGTTTCTGGCCATTGGCTATGCCGTACTGGGCTGGGGCATCGGCCTGCGCTTTACGCGCGCCACGCTGCGTTATGCCGCGCGCGCGTTCCCTTATATAATGCTGGCCATCATGCTGATGCTTGGCGGCTGCGGCCTGATGGCGCTTGCACTCGCCCGCGTCAGGCACGTCTCCGTGCTGACGGCCTATCTGGCCACCAGCCCCGGTGGCGAAGATACCGTGGCCATCATCGCCGCCACCACGCCGGGCGTTGACATGCCTTTCGTGATGGCCATGCAGACCGTGCGCTTCGTGCTCGTGCTGTTTACCGGCCCCTTTCTGGCCCGCACGCTCAGCCGCTGGGTTGAACGGTAGCCGGAATCACAAAAAGCAGCCCTGCCGGAAGCAGACTGTGTAGGTAAGACCAATTTTTAAGGGAAGTTTTGGCTGGGGGACCTGGATTCGAACCAGGGCTGACCGGGTCAGAGCCGGTAGTTCTACCGCTAAACTATCCCCCAGCAAGGAGAAAGCGGCGCGATGCGCTGCGGTGATCAGGCATATACCCGCCCGTTTTGGGGGGCGCAACCCCCTGCTGCGCATTTTTATAAACTTTTCTCTTTTGTCTTGCGTTTTGCGCAGAACACTTAACACAATAGGTAATACCTTGGCCGCCAAACGGGTTTGGGATGAACATGGTCCAGCAGCCGTCCAGTGCAAAGATACGCCAGCCGGCAGGGATTGCGCCCCGGCCGCCCGTCATGCACCGCCGCCTCATGCGCGCGCCGCTTTATGCCGCCATTGATCTCGGCACCCATAACTGCCGCCTGCTCATTGCCCGCGCGGGCGAGCATGGCCTGCGCGTGATCGACAGCTTCAGCCGCGCCGTGCGCCTGGGCGAAGGGCTGCACCATTCGGGCCAACTCGCCGATGCCGCGATGGAGCGCACCCTCGCCGCCCTTCGGGCCTGCGTGGCGCGCATGGGGCTGTATGACCTGCAAGGCCACCGCGCCATCGCCACCGAGGCGTGCAGGCGGGCGGCCAATGGCATGGAGTTCATCGGCCGCGTACTGCACGAGACCGGGCTCGACATATCCGTCATTTCCGCGCGGGAGGAGGCCGAACTCGCCCTTGCGGCCTGCACCTCCCTGCTGCAGGGCGGGCGGACGGGCACCAGCCGCGGGCTCTTGTTCGACATTGGCGGCGGCTCGACCGAGATCGCCTGGGCGCGCATCGACCGCGAGGCCCGGCGGCATGACCTTTCGGGTTATGTCAGCCTGCCGGTGGGCATCATGACCCTGGCCGAGCGCCATGGCGCCGACATCTTTACCGATCGGGGCTACCACGGCGTCGTATCCGAAATCAGCGACGTGCTGCGCGGCTTTGACGATGTGCACTGCATCGCGCGTGAAATCGCGCGCCAGAACGTCATGCTGCTGGGCACCAGCGGCACCGTGACCACGCTGGCCAGCCTGGCCCTGGGCCAGGACCGTTACGACCGGGCCAGCATTGATGGCTCGGCCCTGTCCGTGCCCCGGGCGCTTGGCATGATCGACACCCTGCGCGCAGGCGGGCTCGAGGGGCTGGTGCGCAATCCCGTCATCGGGGCGGAGCGCGCACGCTACATCCTGCCGGGCTGCGCCATATTCGAGGCCATCGTCACCACATGGCCCATGCCGGACGTGACCGTGGCCGACCGGGGATTGCGCGACGGGCTGCTTTTACGCATGATTGGCAACCGCAGGCGACAGGCGGCCCCAGCCACCGCGCCGCCTTCCTTTTCCCTGTACAATCGTTTGGAGCACCAGGTCAGTCCCTGACCGCGTCCCGTCATGAAGCAGCGTTCCACTACCCGCATTCCGGGCAAGGCCCGTACCAGCAGTCTGACCCCCGGCACGGGTGACAGCGCGGCCGACGGGCAGGCCGCCCAGTCCAACCGCACCAAGACCGTAACCGTAAAGAAGGCACGCGGGCGCACCACCGCCCAGCATCGCTGGCTCCAGCGCCAGCTCAACGACCCCTACGTGCAGGCCGCCCAGAAACAGGGCTGGCGCTCACGCGCAGCCTTCAAGCTGATCGAACTCGATGACCGCTTTCACCTGATCACGCCCGGCACGCGCGTCGTCGATCTTGGCGCGGCACCCGGCGGCTGGACACAGGTTGCAGTCAAGCGGGGTGCTGCCGAGGTGGTGGGCGTGGACCTGCTGCCGGTTGACCCCGTGCCGGGGGCCACCATCATCGAAGGCGATTTCAACGACCCCGACATGCCCGCCCGCCTGACGGAACGGCTCGGCGGCCGGGCCGACGTGGTCATGTCCGACATGGCGCCCAACACCACGGGCCATGCGCCGACCGATCACCTGCGCATCATCGGCCTGGCCGAACTCGCGCTGGATTTTGCCACGCGCATCCTCGCCCCCGGCGGCGCGTTCGTGGCCAAGGTGTTCCAGGGTGGATCGGAAAAGCAGATGCTGGCCGAACTCAAGCGCCTGTTCACGCAGGTGCGCCACGCCAAGCCCCCCGCGAGCCGCAAGGAATCCAGCGAGCTTTACGTCGTGGCCACGGGCTTCCGGGGCATGGAAGCGAAAGGCGAAGGGGAAGGCTGAAACGGCCCTCCCCCCACCGGGCCGTCATGCGGCGCGGTGATCATCCCACAGCCATGCGGCCCCCCGCACGCCAGAACTGTCACCATGCCTGTTGCGCACGATGGGCGTGGTGCAGTTGGGGGTGATGACATAGCGCCGCATGAGGCGGGGCACGCGGTCATAGATTGAATCAAGGTTCGACACGCCGCCGCCCAGCACGATGATGTCGGGGTCCATGAAGTTGATGGCCATGGCGCAGGCGCGGGCCATGCGGTCCATGTAGCGGTCAAGCGCACCGATGGCGGTCAGGTCGCCTGCCTCGGCCTCCTGCTCGATATGGGCGGCACTGCGGTGGCCGGGGCCCTTCCAGTCCTGCGCCAGCGCCGAGCCGCTGAGAAAGCGCTCCATGCACCCTTCATTGCCGCAGAAGCACTTGGGCATGGGAAATTCCTCGATGCGCGGCCAGGGCAGCGGCACGTGCCCCCATTCCCCCGCAATGTGGTTATGGCCGATCAGCAGTTTCTGGTCGATCACGATGCCAGCGCCCATGCCGGTGCCGATGATCACGCCAAACACGCTGTGATGGCCCGCCCCTGCCCCATCGATCGCCTCGGACAGCGCAAAGCAGTTCGCGTCGTTCTCGATGCGCACGGCACGGCCCAGCGCAGCCGTCATGTCCACGATCAGGGGCTGGTTGTTGAGCCATGTGGCATTGGCGTTCTTGATCACGCCCGTATCGGGGCTGATGGAGCCGGGAATGCCGATTCCGACCGTGCCGGTGCCCCCGAGTTCGTGGTCAACGCCCCGGATCAGGTCGCACATGGCCGCGATGGCCGCAGGATAGTTGCCAGGATTGGCAATGCGGCGGCGCAGAAGCTCGGCACCATCCATGCCGAGGGCGGTTATTTCGATCTTGGTCCCGCCAAAATCAATTCCAATACGATAGTCGGCCATCCGGAGTCTTTCTTTCATCATGTTTTATCAGTGGCGCATTTGCTTTTATGATCGTACCTGCACGCAACATCAAACCCTGATGCAAGGGCATAGCTGCCAACCACCAAGGAGGCATGGCCACCCATGAGTGAAATCCTGCTAGACGCGCGCGGCCTGACCTGCCCCCTGCCCGTGCTCAAGGCCAACCGCATGCTGCGCGGCCTGCCACCGGGCGCGCGGCTGCGCGTGATCGCGACCGACCGGGCCTCGGTTGCGGATTTCCAGGCTTTCTGCCGCGAAACGGGCCACGCCCTCATCGCTTTTGGCGAGGAAGGCGGCACGCTTTCCTTCGTCATCCGCCGCAGGCCCGACACCACGCCTGCCGCCCCCGCGCCACCGGCCTCGGCATAGACTCCAAAATGGCGTAAAACGCGTTGTCCCCTTGGCAGGAGGGCCTTCAAGGATGTAATGCCTCCGCCAGCCCCGTTATTGCAGGAAGTGCCGCGCCCACATGACCGATGACCTGACCAACCTTTCCTTCGAGGAGGCTCTGGCCGAACTTGAAGCCATCGTGCGCCAGCTTGAGGTCGGCCAGCTGCGGCTGGAAGATGCGATCACCGCCTATGAGCGTGGCGCCGCCCTGCGACAGTACTGTCAGAAGAAACTGGACGAGGCCGAGGCCCGCGTTCAGGCGATTGTCCAGCGTGCCGATGGCGCGCTGGAAACGAAACCAATGGATTGATGCACCAGATGAGCCAAACAACAGCACCCTCGTCCCAAACAGACGGAACGGATCGCATGGTCCGTCTGCGTGCATCCATGTCCGCGCGCGCCACCGCCATCGAGGCGATGATCGACCGCCTGCTGCCACGCGTGGAAGGTGGCGAGGCCCGCCTGATCGATGCCATGCGCTATGCCACGCTGGGTGGCGGCAAGCGCCTGCGCGGCTACCTGGTGGCCGAAGTGGCCAGCCTGTTCAGGGCCAGCACCGATGCGGCCGACCGCGTCGCGGCCTCGGTCGAGATGCTGCATGCCTACTCCCTGGTGCATGACGACCTGCCCGCCATGGATGATGACGACCTGCGCCGCGGCCAGCCCTCCACCCACCGCAAGTTCGATGAAGCCACCGCCATCCTGGCCGGTGACGCGCTGCAGACCATGTCATTCGACATCCTGGCCAATCCGCTCACCCATGCCTCGGCCGAAGTGCGCATCAACCTCGTGCGCGCGCTGGCCGATGCCTCGGGTGCGGCTGGCATGGTGGGTGGCCAGATGATCGACATGGAAGGCGAAGGCCGCGCCCTGTCGCTTGAGGAAGTCGCCCGCCTGCATGCGCTGAAAACCGGCTGCCTGATCCGTTACGCCGCCGAGGCCGGGGCCATCCTTGGCCAGGCCAGCGATGACGTGCGCAAGCGCATCTCGGCCTATGGCCGCGACCTTGGCGCCGCCTTCCAGATTGCCGATGACGTGCTCGATGCCACCGCCAGCGCCGAGGAACTCGGCAAGACCGCAGGCAAGGACGAGGCGGCTGGCAAGTCCACCTATGTCGCCCTGCTCGGCGTTGAGGGGGCCGCGCGCGAGGCCCGCCGCGTGGCGGAGCAGGCCGAATCCCATATCGACATCTTCGGGCCAGAGGCGGATCGCCTGCGTGACCTGGTGCATTACGTGGTCGAGCGCAGGAACTGATCGACATGAGCGAGAGCAACACGTCCTCCACCATCCCCACCCTCGGGCGCTACGCCCAGCTTGACCGGGTGCAGTGGCCGCACGACATGCGCAACCTCTCGGTCGAGCAGCTCAGGCAGCTTGCGGAGGAACTGCGGTCGGAGACGATCGATACCGTGTCCACCACCGGCGGCCACCTTGGTGCCTCGCTGGGCGTGGTTGAACTGACCGTGGCACTCCATGCCGTGTTCGACACCCCTGCCG
>NZ_JABJWC010000020.1 GCF_013155395.1 Komagataeibacter melomenusus
TCCGTTTGCTTGCCAAGGCACAGCGGTTCCATTTTCGCCCATTGGGCATCCGTCAATATCAAGCGATCCATATGCAGTTTAAAGCACATCAGGGACCTTGTGAAAAATCAATTCCAAACAGACCCTGGAAAAAGCTTCACCAAAAACTTTTGTTATTAAAGACTTTAAGCCTTATTCGCCGCCGTTATCAGCGGGCTGGAACGGCATGACGGGGTATTTGCCGCTCTTGGCAATTTCCTCGGGGTCTTCCGTGGGGCCAGGCAGGTACACGGTGGGCAGCACCTGGTTGAGGTAGGTCACGACCTGGTCGCTGATATCGAGGCTGTTGTCATGCAGGGCGGCGGTGCCGGCCTGCAGCACCATGTTCATGCCACGGGCGGCGGCAATGGCGCTGACAACCTGCTGCATTTCACGCTGCACCTGATTCAGGGCGACCTGCGCGTCTTCTTCAAGGATGCGGTTGCGGTTGCCGAACTTGGTGCGGTCGGCCATCACGCGCTTCTGCAACTCCTGCTGCTGCTCGGGCGTGGGGGCCTTGCCTGCCTTGATGATGGACTGGCGCAGCGCCTGCAACTGCGTATCCTCGGCGCGCACGTCCTTGACCAGCGCCTCGCGGCGATTGCCCAGCTCGGTCTGCAGCTTCTGCACGGCAGTGGACTGCGCCATGATCTGCTGGGTGTTGAAGATGCCGATAACAGGCGCCGCGGGCTTGGTGCCAGCAGGCAGGGGCTTGAATTCCGGCACGGGCGGCATGGGCAGAATGGGGTTCTGCTGCTGGCCGCCTGCGTCCTGCGCCATGGCAAGGGCCGGGGTCAGGGCAATAGCCAGCCCACAAAGCGCGCCACGCAGGCGGGCGTGTCCGGTCCGGGCCATAATGCTGCTCCGCATACCTGTCATTATCCGATCCATTATTGTTCCGCTATCGTGGTTTCTGCGTAGCGGATCGTATGGCGAAAGAACATCCCCGCACAGGCAAAAAAAGCGCCTTTGGCACGAAATGGCGGACCGATGCCCCTATAGCCGCCAGATCAGGGGGGTATGCGACAGGAAAATGAGGCACAGCCCGCCAAGGAACAGTACCCGAAAGCCCCGGTTGGCCCCTTTTTCCAGCAATTCGTCGCGCGTTACGATCTGCATGAAGGAATCGGAGAGGCGGGCGCGCGCATCATCCGGCAGGGCGGCCAGCCTGCCGCGCCATTCGGTGCGCTGGCGGGCCTGCTCGGTGTGGGAGATATTGGCCCGGCGGTACAGGCCATCCACGTATTCATCAAGGTCTTCGATGCGGAACATCGCCTTGCGGGCATGGCGCATGGCGGCATGCGGGCCTGCCCCCACCAGCCTCAGGCTGCGGAGCCTGCGGGGCGTGATACCGACATATTCCGCCGCCTCGCGCATCGAGAGCATGCGCTTGAGGGGAAACATGTGGACCGTCGCCTGTTGCTCACCTATGGGACCGGACGAGGGGGGCAGGGTCATGATGCCCTTGAAACTCGACCATCCCTTCCGGCCAAGTCAATGGGAATATGGTGCGGGCCTGCCCATCCTGGGCATATGACCCATGCAGCCTGTTCCTATAGGCCGGTCCTGTGCGGCTGCCTGAAAAGTCAGGCCCGGTAATACCCTGAAATGTTGAAAGTTTTTGGTGAAGCTTTTTTCACAAAGCTTCAAAAGAACGCTGCCTTTTTGAAAAAAGCCGGCACCCGAAAACTTTTCTCATTTCTTTATCAACGACCTGTTTTCAAAAAATCCCCTTAACGGCACACCCGCCGGCTGCCATCGGCGGCGATATAGGTGCCGGTCTGCGCATCGAAGCAGGCATTGGCCGCGCAACTGCTGGCGGTGGGCGTGACCTCGGGGTGAATGCTAGCCCCCATGGCATTGGCCTCCCGCGCGGCGTGGCCACACAGGGGCGTATCGGCCGGGGCGGACGGGTCATTGGTCAGGATGGTGCCCGCAGGCGGCGTGCCTTCCTCGCCGGTCAGGCCGGGGGCGAAGTCCTGCGGCGGGATGCGCCCCGGCGTGGCGGCGGGCCGGGCCGCCGCGTGGGGGGCAGGCGCATGGGGCGCGTTATGCGTGCAGGCGCCCAGGAGCAGGGCGGCCAGCATCGCGTGGAAGCGTGGGGATAAGGTCATGGAGGGGGCGCGTATGTGCATTACAGATCCAGTTGCCCCTGTGGGCCGGGGGGCGCTTCAAGCGGGCGGGCGGCGACCGTGCCATCGGCAAAGGTCATGATCACCTCGGGTGCGGCGCGTGCCTGTGCCGCCTGTGCCAGCGGGCGGCCCGCGCGGTCTGTCACCAGCACGTAGCCCCGCTCCAGCACGGCCTGGGGCGAGAGGGAGTCAAGCTGGCCCGCCACGCCTGCCAGCATGCTCTTGCTGGCCCGCAACTGCGCTACCAGTACGGCGGGCGGCACGCGCAGGCGGCCAAGGGTGGCGGCGTGGCGGTGCAGCAGGCGGCTCATGGCCTGCTGGCTGGCCGTGCCCACGCGGTCGAGTTCCGCGCGGCGCAGGGCCAGGATCATCTGCGGGGCGGGCAGCCGGTCGGAGGCAGCCTGCACGCGCTCACGCAGGCGGCTGAGGCGGGCGGGCAGGGCAAGGTCGAGGCGGTAGGCGCGGTCATCAAGCCTGCGGCGGGCGTTTTCCACAACGGCAGGCAGATCGGGCAGGCCTGCTGCTGCCCGCTCCAGCCGGGCGCGGGCGAGTTGCAGGCCACGCTCCAGCCCGCTGCGCAGCCGGGCGGCGCGCTGGGCCAGGCCGGCCTCAAGCTCGGCGCGCACCGGCACGGCCATCTCGGCGGCAGCGGTGGGCGTTGGCGCGCGGCGGTCGGATACGAAGTCGATCAGCGTGGTATCGGTCTCGTGCCCCACGGCGGAAATGACCGGAATGCGGCATGCGGCCACGGCCTGCAGCACGGCTTCGTCATTGAAGGCCATCAGGTCTTCAAGCGAGCCGCCGCCACGGGCCACGATCAGCACGTCGGGGCGGGGCACGCCGCTTTTGGGGCCGATGGCGTCAAACCCTGCAATGGCCTGGGCAATGCGTTCGGCAGCGCCCTCGCCCTGCACCGGCACCGGCCAGACCAGAACCGGCAGCGCAAAGCGCCGGGCGATGGTGGTGCGGATATCATGCAGCACGGCGCCCTGTGCCGATGTCACGACCCCGATCAGGCGCGGCAGGAAGGGCAGGGGGCGCTTGCGTTCGGCATCAAACAGCCCCTCCTGCGCCAGCCGCAGGCGCAGGCGCTCGATCCGCGCGAGCAGCGCGCCTTCGCCCGCATATTCCAGCCGGTCGATCACCATCTGGTACGACGAGCGCTCGCCATAGGAGGAAATCTTGCCCGTGGCGATGACTTCCACCCCGTTCTCCGGCTTCAGCCCCAGCCGCGAGACCGTGCCGCGCCACACCACCGAGGAGAGCTTGCCCCCCTCGTCCTTGAGCGAGAAATACAGGTGGCCCGAAGGGTAGCGCTTGAATTCGGTAATCTCGCCGCGCACGCGGATGCGGCCGAACGTGCCCTCGAGCACGCGGCGGATGGCGCCTGAAATCTCGGCCACCGAAAATTCGGGCGTATTGCCGCCCATGGCGCGGCCGGAGTCGGGAAACTGTTCAACCATCCGCACAAGGTATGATAGAGACGGCCACCCCGAAAGGGCAGAGATGAAAAACGGGAGAAACAAGTGATGCGGGTGCTGCTGGTTGGATCAGGCGGACGGGAACATGCCATGGCCGCTGCCATTGCGCGCTCGCCGCGACTTGAGGCGCTGTTCATCGCGCCGGGCAACCCCGGCACCGCAGCACTGGGCACGAACTGTGCCGTCAGGGCTGATGACGTGGCGGGCCTGATCGCCCTGGCGCAGCAAGAGCGCATCGACCTTGTGGTGCCCGGCCCCGAAGCCCCGCTGGTGGCGGGCCTGGCCGATGCCTGCAAGGCAGCAGGCATTGCGTGTGCAGGCCCCACCCAGGCCGCAGCCGCCCTTGAGGGCAGCAAGACCTTCACCAAGGAAGTGTGTGACGCCGCCGGCATCCCCACCGCGCGGTGGGAGCGCTTTGATGCCGCCGCACCCGCGCTGGACTACGTGCGCCGCCACGGCGCGCCGGTTGTGGTCAAGGCGGACGGGCTGGCGGCAGGCAAGGGCGTGGTCGTGGCCCAGAGCGTGGCCGAGGCCGAGCAGGCCATTACCGACATGATGACCGATGGCACGCTGGGCGAGGCGGGCCAGAGCGTGGTGATCGAGGATTGCCTTGTGGGTGATGAGGTCTCGCTGTTCGCCTTCTGCGCGGGCGAGACGGCGGTGCTGATCGGTGCCGCACAGGACCACAAGCGCATAGGCGATAATGATACCGGCCCCAATACCGGCGGCATGGGTGCTGTCTCGCCGCCCACCGGCTTTGACCGCGCGGCGCAGGAAGCCGCCCTCGATGTGCTGGTGCGCCCCATGCTGCGCGAGATGGCCCGGCGCGGCACGCCGTTTACCGGCATCATCTTCGCTGGCCTGATGCTCACGAATGATGGTCCGCAACTGATCGAATACAACGTCCGCTTTGGCGACCCGGAAGCCGAGGCCCTGCTGATCCGGCTGGAAAGCGACCTGCTCACCGCCCTTGCCGCTGTGGCGAAGGGCGACCTTGCGGGCACGGATATCCGTTTTTCCGCCCGGTCCTCCATCAGTGTCATCATGGCGGCGAAGGGCTACCCCGGCAGGCCGGTGACCGGCGGCGTGATCCGTAACCTTGCGGCAGCCGAGGCGCTGCCCGGTGTGCATGTATTCCAGGCGGGCACGAAGCGCGATGACGCGGGCGAACTCGTGGCCGCGGGCGGTCGCGTGCTGGCCGTGTGCGCCACGGGCGATACGCTGGCGCAGGCACGCAATCGTGCCTATGAGGCCGTGGGGCTGATCGATTGGCCCGATGGCGTCTACCGCCATGATATTGGCCAGCGTGCGCTCGCGGCACAGGAAAAAACGGGGAAAGAGTAAAAGTTCTTGGGGTGCCGCCTTTTTTCAAAAAGGCGGCATCTCTCGAAGCTTTTTGAAAAAAGCTTCACCAAAAACTTCTTCATGATTTGCGCGATGTCGGGTGGATAGCCTTTTCAGGCCGCCTTCTGCCCCCGGCGGATTGATAGGCAGGGCAGTCCCGGATATCGTTTACACAACAGAACATTTTTCCTTCCCGCCCCGAAAAGCTCCTGCCATGCCCCCCCAACCAAAACCTGTCCTGACCGAAGGCGAAGGCCTGCATGGGGCGGCGCGCGTGCGTGCCGTGACCGCCATTGCCCTTGCGGTGCTGCTGGCGCTGCTGGACTACGCCATCGCCAACGTGGCGCTGCCCACCATTGCGGCGGATATCCATGTCTCGCCTGCCTCGTCGGTCTGGATCGTCAATGCCTACCAGCTGGCCTCCGTGGTCTCGCTGCTGCCCACCGCGGCCCTTGGCACGCGCATCGGCTTTGCGCGGCTGTGCCAGATCGGGCTGGCGCTGCTGACCGTGGCCTCGCTGTTCTGCGCCCTGTCGCACTCACTGCTCATGCTTTCGCTGGCGCGTGCGGTGCAGGGCGTGGGGGGCGCATGCATCATGAGTGTCAGCATCGCGCTGATCCGCTTCATCTACCCGCATGCCATCATCGGGCGCGGCATTGCGCTCAACGGGCTGATGGTGGCCCTTGGCGTGGGCGGCGGGCCGACCGTGGCGTCGGTCATCCTGTCATTCGCCACATGGCCGTGGCTGTTCCTCATCAACATCCCGCTCGGGCTGACAGCGCTTGTGCTGGCGCTGGTGTCGCTGCCGCGCACGCCGGTCAGTCCCGGCTCGTTTGATGGCGTGAGCGCGGTGCTGAACGTGGTGGCGTTTGGCGCGCTGATCATGGCCGGTGATTCCGTGGCCCATCACGCGGGTGCGGCCCAGGTGGTGGCCCTGCTGGCGGCCGGTGTCGTGGCGGGCGGGCTGCTGGTGCGCCGCCAGCATGGGCAGACACACCCCATGTTCCCCATCGACATGCTGCGCATTCCCGCCTTCCGCATCGGCACGCTGGTGGGGTTCGTGGCCTTTGTCGCCTCCAACCTGTTCATGATCTCGTTTCCGTTCACGCTGCAGTCGATGTTGCATTACCCGCCCGCAACCGTGGGCCTGCTCATGACGCCGTGGCCGGTGGGCATCATGGCGGTCTCGCCGCTCATCAGCCGCCTGAGCGACAGGGTGCCCGCGGCCATCCTGTCCTCGGTGGGGCTGTTCATGACATCGATGGGGTTTTTCGCCCTTTACCTGCTGCCGCCTGATCCGGGCTGGTTCAACATTGCCTGGCGCATCATGCTGGGGGGCATGGGGTTTGGCATTTTCCAGCCGCCCAATAACCGGGTGATGATGGTTACGGCCCCGCCGGGGCGCTCGGGCGGGGCATCGGGCATGGTGCAGATTGCGCGGCAGTGCGGGCAGGCCACCGGGGCGATGTGCGTGGCCATGGCCTTTGGCCTGATTGCGCATGGCGCGGAGCGCGACTGCCTGGGCTTTGGCGCGGTGGTGGCCATGATTGGCGTGCTGTGCAGCGCCAGCCGCCTGATCTGGCGGCCCGCGACGCGTTGAGGAAAGAATAAACGTTTCCGGGTGCCGCCTTTTTTCAAGAAGGCGGTGTTCTTTCAAAGCTTTTTGAAAAAAGCTTTACCAAAGACGCTTGCTTGTCAGGCCAGCAGGTCGGCAGTCAGGGCACCTGTTGCGGCAATGGCATCGGCAGCATCCAGGCGCACCAGATAGCCGCGCTTGCCCCCATTGATGATGACATAGGGCTGCGCCAGCGCCTCGCGTGCGAGGGCGGTGCGCACCCGCTTGCGCTGGCCAAACGGGCTGATGCCCCCCACGCGGAAGCCCGTGCTGCGTTCGGCGCTTGCGGGTGGCATCATTTCAGCCGATTTGCCGCCAAAGGCGGCGGCCACCTTCTTCATGCTCAGGCTGGCCGCCACCGGCACCACCACGCAGGCGGGCCTGCCATCGACAAGCACCATCAGCGTCTTGAACACGCGCTCGGGGTTCTCGCCTATGGAGGCTGCGGCGTGGTTGCCGGTCTGGCCCGCGGTGGGGTCGTATTCATATTCCACCACATCAAAGGCGATGCCTGCCTTCTGCAGGGCGGCGGCGCCCGGTGTTGACTTGCTGCTCATGCTACCGGCTCGTGCAGGTTGGCTGTTACGTACTGGCCCTGCGGCTGGGGGCCGGGCTGGCAGAGCCTTACGATATGGGGCGCAATGTCGTGGGGCGTGGGCAGGCTGGCCATGTCGAGCGCGGGCATGGCCAGCCTGCGCAGGCGGGTGGCGACGGGGCCGGGTTCAAACAGGTTGATGCGCAGCGGGCTGCCTGTGGGCAGTTCGCGCACCCATGTGTTCACAATGGCCTCCTGTGCGGCCCGCGTGGCGGCAACCAGCCCCCAGAAGGGTTCGGGCTGGCGGGCATGCCGGTCGGTCAGGAACACCGCGCGCCCGGCGGGTGCGCGTTCGAGCAGGGGGGCGAGCGTGCGGATCAGCCGCCATGTGGTCAGCGGGCCGCCGTGGAGCGCGCGCTCCCAGTCCTTGGGTTGCAGGTGGGCCAGCGGCGAGAGCATGCCCAGCGTGCCCGCGCAGTGCACCACGCAGTCCAGCCGCCCGAAGCCGGCCGCGATGGAAGGGCCGAGCGTGTCGAGCTTTTCGCCATCGGTCAGGTCCAGCGGCAGCAGGGTGGCGCCGTGGCCGGTATGCTGGCGGATCTGGTCATCCGTGTATTCCAGCCCGCCCTGCGTGCGCGCGGTCAGGATGCAGCGCATGCCCGCCCGCGCCAGCGCAATGGCCACCGCCTGCCCGATGCCCCGGCTGGCCCCGGTCACAAGGGCCACCCGGCCTTCGGTCATGGTGGCGGGGTTGGTCATGCGGGTTCGGGGTGGTGTTCGGCCTCGTAATCCACCAGTTCGATCGGGTAGTCGCCAGTAAAGCAGGCATCGCAGTAGCGGTTGGCCGCACTCTGGCGGTCCTTGTAGCCCAATGCGCGGTACAGCCCGTCGAACGAGATGAAGGCAAGGCTGTCCACGCCGATCAGCTTGGCCATTTCCTCGATATTGTGCTGGGCGGCAAGCAGCTGGCTGCGCTCGGGCGTGTCGATGCCGTAGAAGCATGAATGCGTGGTGGGCGGCGAGGAGATGCGCATGTGCACTTCCTTCGCACCGGCAGCGCGCACCATGTCCACGATCTTGCGCGAGGTGGTGCCGCGCACGATGGAGTCATCGACCAGCACCACGCGCTTGCCATCAAGCACAGGGCGGTTGGTGGAATGCTTCATCTTGACGCCAAGGTTGCGGATTTGGTCGGTCGGCTCGATGAAGGTGCGGCCCACGTAATGGTTGCGGATGATGCCAAGCTCGAAGGGAATGCCGCTCTCGGCGGCAAAGCCCATGGCCGAGGGCACGCCGGAATCGGGCACCGGCACGATCACGTCGGCCTCGACGGCACTTTCACGCGCCAGTTCCACGCCGATCTGCTTGCGCGTGTCATACACCGCGCGGCCATCCATGACCGAATCGGGGCGGGCGAAATAGATGTATTCGAACACGCAGAAGCGCGACTGCGTGTTGTTGAACGGGCGCACCGAGCGGATGCCCTCGTCATTGATGATGACGATCTCGCCCGGTTCCACGTCGCGCACGAACTCCGCACCCACGATGTCGAGTGCGCAGGTCTCGCTGGCCAGCACCCATGCGCCTTCCGTGCCGTCTTCCTCGCGGATGCGGCCCAGGATCAGCGGGCGCACGCCCAGCGGGTCGCGCACGCCGATCAGTTCATTGCGCGAGAGCACGATCAGGGAATAGGCGCCCAGCACCTGCTTGAGCGCATCGATCAGCCGGTCCACCACGTTGGAATAGAGCGAGATGGCGATGAGGTGGATGAACACCTCGCTATCGGTGGTGGACTGGAAGATGCAGCCACGCCGCACCAGCGCCTTGCGCAGGGTCTCGGCATTGGTCAGGTTGCCGTTATGGGCCACCGCGAGGCCGCCAAACTCGAAATCGGCAAAAAGCGGCTGCACGTTGCGGATCAGCGTCGCCCCCGTGGTGGCGTAGCGGTTGTGGCCCACCGCGCACCGGCCGGGCAGGGTAGCCATGACGCGGGCATCGCCAAACACGTCGCCCACCAGCCCCAGCCCCTTGTGGGTGTGGAAGCGCTCGCCATCATAGGACACGATGCCGCTGGCTTCCTGCCCGCGATGCTGGAGCGCATGCAGGCCAAGGGCGGTCAGGGCGGAGGCATCCTTGGTGTTCCATACGCCAAAGACGCCACATTCCTCATGCGGCTTGTCATCGTCATGGCGCCACTGGGCGGCGATGTCATCGCGCTCGTGCCGGGTGGGCGGGTTACCGGATGTGGTGTGCAGGCTGGTGCGGGACATGGTGGGCGATCTTTCCTTGACGGACGGGGGCGGCGGGGACCGACGATAAGGTTCAGATGGGCGCGTCATGCCGCGTCCCGGCGGGTTGCGCAAGATGCGCGGGCAAGTTATCGGGCACGTGGGCATGAAGATAGGTCACGCTGTTGCCGATAAGGGGCATGATCTGGCTGGTGCGCATGACCTCGGGCCATTCACTGGCGGGCACGAGGGCGGTCATGCCCGCATAGATCAGCACAAGGCACACATACCCCCGCGCCAGGCCAAACAGCAGGCCAAGCACGCGGTCCAGCCCCGACAGGATGGAACCCTGCACGGCCCGACCCGATAGATGGGCAGTGGTGGTGAAAATGACAAGAAGGGCAAGGAACAGCACCGCAAACGATGCAAACGAGGCCAGCGTGTGGTTGCTGATCCATTGCGTGGCGTAGGGCATCAGCGTGCCGTACCATGCCACGGCCAGGATGGTGGCCATGACCCAGGCGGCCAGGCCAAGCACCTCACGCGAGAAGCCGCGCACGATGCCGACCACCCCCGAAAGCCCGGCAATGGCGAGGGCCGTGATGTCAATCCAGTTCATGCGTGCCGGGCCGGGGCAGGCCCCACGGGCACGTAACAGGCATGGACCCGGTCCATCTTATCGCGATATTCCCTGCTGTTCCGCCAGCGGCCAGCTTATGCCACCCGCATGGCCTAGCGGCTAGGCCAAAAAACGGTTCGTTGCGATTTCATGCACGCGTGGGGTGGCGGGGCGTTCAGGGCAGCTTGGTGGTGCGGATCTTCCATGCTCGCCTGCGCGCGCGGGTGGGGGTGGAGGTGCGCTCGGCCGCGTTGAGGGCCAGCAGCAGGTTGCCCATGCGGGTGCGGCGGTCGATCTCGGTCCAGACATCCTCGGGGTCGATACCGGCTGCTGCCCAGACCTGCAGCAGGTGGGTCAGCACATCGGCGCTGTGTGCCACCAGGCCCGCGTGGTCTTCGGTCATGAGGTCCATCACGCATTGCTCGGCGGCACAGGTAAAGGCGCGCGCGCCGTGACGCGTGGCGCGGTTGCCCTGGCCCGCAGGTGGCGCGGCCCTGCGCAGCCGCGCCAGCAGGCGACCGAGCGCGTGCTCGGCGTCCGGCGTATGGGCGGGGCTGGAGGGCGTGTGGCGGGGGCGAAACATAATGCAATGATGGGCATCATTTTCCGCACCGGTCAACACGTCCCGCAGGGTGGCGGGACGGCGCTTTTGTCAGATCGAGAAATACTTCGCGTGCGGGTTGAAAATGACCAGCGCGGAGGTGGACTGCTCGGGGTGGAGCTGGAAGCCATCGGTCAGCGAAACCCCGATCTTTTGTGCATCGAGCAGTTTCAGGATCGGCTCCTGCTCCTCCAGCCGGGGGCAGGCGGGGTAGCCAAACGAGTAGCGCGAGCCGCGATAGCCCTGCTGGAGCAGCTTGGCCATGTCGCGGTCATCCTCGGCGGCGAAGCCCATCTCGGCGCGGATGCGCTTGTGGGTATATTCCGCCATGGCCTCCGCCATCTCGACCGACAGGCCATGCAGATAGAGGTAATCCTTGTAGCGGTCCGCCTCGAACCATTCCCGCGCGCGGTCTGAGGCATCCTGCCCCACGGTCACCACCTGCAGGCCGATCACGTCGCGCTGGGCATCGTCGATATCGCGCACGAAGTCGGCAATGCAGGCGCCATCCGCGCGGGGCTGGCGGGGCAGGGTGAAGCGGGCGGCCTCGGTGGTGCCGTCCTCGCCAAACAGCACGAGGTCGTTGCCCTCGCCTGCTGCCTTCCAGTAGCCGTAGCTGGCCTTGGGGTGCAAAATATTCTGCTCGGCGCACAGGGCCAGCATGTGGCGCAGCACCGGGCGCAGTTCCTTGCGCGCCCAGACCATGAAGTCATCAAGCGAGCGACCCTGTTTGCGGAAGCCCCACTGGAACTGGTACAGCGAGCGCTCATTGAGGAACGGCAGCACCGCCTCCGGTGTGGCTTCAAGCACGCGCGGGCCCCAGAACGGCGGGGTCAGCACGGGTTCATCCGCCGTCAGCTTCTCGCGCCGGGCGCGGGCGGCGGCGATATCCACCGGGCCGAAGCCCCGGGTCTCGGCGGCCTCGATGTCCTGCGTGCGGTTGGCGCGCGTGGCCTTGCCCGCGCGGCGGGACTGGATGGCGGCAAGATAGGTGTCGAATTCGCCCTGCGCCACCTTGTCCATCAGTGAGAGGCCATCGAACGCATCACGCGCATAGGCCACGCGGCCGCCTTCGCCGTAAGCTGCGGTGCAGTCCTCTTCCACGTAGTTGCGCGTCAGCGCGGCACCGCCGAGCATGACCGGCACGTCCACGCCCTGGCGGTTCATTTCCTCAAGGTTTTCACGCATGATGACGGTGGACTTGACCAGCAGCCCCGACATGCCAATCGCATCGGCCTTGTGCTCGCGGGCGGCTGCAATCATGTCGGCCACCGGCACCTTGATACCGAGGTTGATGACCCGGTAGCCGTTATTGGTCAGGATGATGTCGACAAGGTTCTTGCCGATGTCATGCACGTCGCCCTTCACGGTGGCCAGCACCATGGTGCCACGCGCCTGGCCCTCGGTGCGCTCCATGTGGGGTTCCAACCACGCCACGGCGGCCTTCATCGTCTCGGCGGATTGCAGCACGAAGGGGAGCTGCATCTTGCCTGCGCCAAACAGTTCGCCCACCACCTTCATGCCATCGAGCAG
The DNA here is from genome assembly GCF_013155395.1 of Komagataeibacter melomenusus. GTDB lineage: Bacteria > Pseudomonadota > Alphaproteobacteria > Acetobacterales > Acetobacteraceae > Komagataeibacter > Komagataeibacter melomenusus. The sequence continues at coordinate 12,107 of NZ_JABJWC010000020.1, forward strand.
CACGGTGTTGATGATGTCGAGCGGGGCCATGTCGCGCATGGCTTCCGCCAGGTCGTCTTCCAGCCCCTTGCGGTCGCCATCGACAATGCGGTCCTTGAGCCGCTCGGGCGCGGTCTCGGCGCGGGATTTCTTTACCGCGTCGGCGGCCTTGCGGTCGGCGAAGATTTCCAGCATGCGCTGCAGCGGGTCATAGCCCTCGGCGCGGCGGTCGAAGATCAGGTCCTCGGCCACCTTCACTTCCTCTGCCGCGATCAGGTGCAGCGGGCGGATTTTCGACACATGCACGATCGCCGCCGTCATGCCCGCGCGCACCGCGTGGTCAAGGAATACCGAGTTCAGCACCGCGCGGGCTGCCGGGTTGAGGCCAAACGAGATGTTCGACAGCCCCAGCACGATCTGGATATCGGGGAAGCGCTCGCGGATCAGGCGGATGCCCTCCAACGTCCATTCACCCAGCTTGCGGTCATCTTCCGTGCCGGTGCCGATGGTGAACGTGAGCGGGTCGATCATCAGGTCGGATTGCGGCAGGCCGTGCCTGTCACACGCGAACTCGACCAGACGGGTGGCAATGCGCAGCTTGTCTTCCGCTGTCTTGGCCATGCCCACTTCATCAATGGTCAGGGCGATGACGGAGGCGCCGAACTTGCGCGCGAGCAGCATGCGCTCGTTGGCAATCGCTTCCCCATCCTCGAAGTTGATGGAGTTGATGATGGGCTTGCCGCCATGCAGCTTCAGCGCAGCCTCGATCACCGGGGTCTCGGTGGAATCAATGACCAGCGGCGCGTTGACCGAGGAGGTGAAGCGGGTGACGACCGCGTTCATCTCGCGCATTTCGTCACGGCCGACGAAGGCGGTGCAGATGTCGAGTGCGTTCGAGCCTTCGGCCACCTGCTCGCGGCCCAAAGCCACGCAGCCATCCCAGTCGCCTGCTTCCTGCAACTGCCGCCACTTCTTGGAGCCGTTGGCGTTGCAGCGCTCGCCGATCGAGAAATAGCTGTTCTCCTGGCGCAGCGGCACCTGTGAATACAGGCTGGCGACCGAGGGAATCCACACCGGCCTGCGCGGCACGGGGGCAGGGCGGATGCGGCCCGTGCCCTCGGCGCGCTTACGCAGCATCTGGTCAAGGGCCTGCGTGTGCGGTGTGGACGTGCCGCAGCAGCCGCCAATCAGGTTCAGGCCGTCCTCGGTAATGAAGCGGTCCACCCAGCTTGCCATCTCGGCAGGGGTGAGGGGGTAATGCGTGGTGCCGTTGACCAGTTCGGGCAGGCCCGCATTGGGCTGGACCGAGATCAGGCCGGGCCAGTTCTCGCTCAGCCAGCGCACGTGCTCGGCCATTTCCTGTGGGCCGGTGGCGCAGTTCAGGCCCATCAGCGGCACGTCGAGTGCGTTGATGACCGTAGCCGCCGCAGCAATGTCGGGGCCTACGAGCAGCGTGCCCGTGGTCTCGACCGTAACCTGCACGAAGATGGGGGTATCCACGCCCATCTCGGCGCGCGCGATCTTGGCTGCGTTGACGGCGGCCTTGATCTGCAGCGTGTCCTGGCACGTCTCGATGAGGAAGCAGTCAACGTCGCCCTCGATCAGGCCACGGCACTGCTCGGTCAGGCCCGCTTCAAGCGTGTCGTAGTCGATATTGCCCAGCGAGGGCAGCTTGGTGCCCGGCCCGATGGAGCCGACCACATAGCGGTGGCGGCCATCGGCAAAGGTCTCGGCGGCTTCACGCGCCAGGTGGCCTGCGGTGCGGTTGATCTCGCGCGTGCGGTCGGCCAGCCCGAATTCGGCCAGCGTTATGGGCGAGCCGCCAAAGCTGTTGGTCTCCACCATGTCGGCCCCGGCCTCGAAGTAGCCACGGTGGATTTCACGCACCAGTTCGGGGCGCGAGAGGTTCAGGATCTCGGTGCAGTTTTCCTGCCCCCAGTAATCGCGCTCGACCTCGAGGTCCAGAAGCTGTACGCGCGAGCCCATGCCGCCGTCACACAGCAGGACCTGGTCGCGGAGGGCATCGAGAAGGTGGGGGCGAGTGGTCATGGTTATCCTGAAATCCTGGTAGATGCCGGGCAGAAGCCTGTGCTTGCCGCGGTTTTCCAGCGCGGTCTGTCCGGGCCGGGCTTGTCATATGGATCGGTCTGGTGCCTTTTATTCCCCGAACTTTCCGCCGGTGTCCAGCATCATTGCCGCAAATGGAAGAACACCACGGACCCGGAGTGATGAGAAGTGGAGAACGCCACAATGGCAGATGGGCGCATCGTGCTGGAATTCCTGCCAGCCGGCATGCCGGCTTCCCCCCGCGCCGATACGCTGCTGGTGGTGGGCGCGGGCACGCCGCCCGGGCCTGCGGCAGGCTGGGCCGGCATTGTGGTGGCGCGGCCCGGTGCTATGGCTTTTACGCATCAGGCGGGCTGCCAGTGCTGCCTGCCGCGTGGCAACCTTGCGGGGCTGCTCGGCGATATTTTTCGCCAGCGTGCCACTGGCGGCCTGAAATGGTTCACCCATGTCGCCGTGCTGCCCCCGCCGGGGCAGGAAGCCGCATGGCGGGCCAGCGTGGCGGGCGATGTTCTGGCGCAGGCGCGTTTTTGCATCAAAAACTGATGACGGACAGATAAAATCGGGTCCGGGATCGTGGAGTAATCAGGGTGGCACAATTAGAAAATCGGCAATTTCTAAAAAGGTCTTTGATTTTATTTGCCATATTCATGGCCTTTTCGCTGCCGCTCATCAATGCCGACATCTATTATCAGGATGATCTGGGCCATAGTCTGGGCAACCCCAAGTCATGGCTGCATGATGGCCGCCCGCTGGCCTACGGGCTGATGTGCCTTCTGGGGCCGCTCTGGCCTGTTGACAGCGGCCCGTGGCCGCAGGTGCTGGGGCTTTTCATGGTTGCCCTGACAATAGGGAAGCTGGGCCAGAACCTTAACATCAGGACAATGCCCTTTGTCCTGTCCTTTGCCTTCCTGATATGCCAGCCGTTTTACCTCGAAAACCTGTCATATCGCTACGACAGCTTTTTCATGTCCCTTTCCATCTGTTTTGCCTTGATGCCCTTCATCACCCCGAACACGCAGGGCCTGATGTCACGCAAGACCCTGCGTGATGCTGCATGCCTGTTTCTTCTGATGAATGCATATCAGGCTGCGATCAATATATTCTTCTGCTTTTCGTTTATTGAAGCGGGCCTGATGATAGGGAAGCGTCGCAACAGTGCGATTGTTTACACTATATTATGCAGGCTCATGACATTTGTTCTCGCTTATGGCGTCTATAAGGTAGAGGAATTACTTTTCGTAAATGTCAATGAATATGCGCAATTGCATGCAGCCATCATCAGGTCCCCGGCCCAGTTCCATGACAGTCTGCTTGTATTACTGGGTAAACTGAAGGAATGCTTCTGGGGCGGCGTTTATGAATCCCTGCTCGTGGCGTTCATCGCCGTGGCCCTTGTCATCGGCATGCGCCGCAGCATGGCGGGGGCAGGCAGCAGGCGCGCGGCACTGGGCAATGCGGCCATGGCCGGGCTATGCGCGCTATGTATCCTGTCATGCTTTTTCGGGTTGCAGATCCTGCTGCGCTATCCGGTTCTGGCGCCACGGACCTTCATCGGCTTTGGGGGAATCCTGACGGCGGCGTCGCTTGTCGTGCTCGCGGGGCGGGATTTCCGCACGTTTACGGACAAGGTCTGCTTCGTGCTTGTCGGCTTCCTGCTGTGCCAGGGCATTTTCCAGGCGGCGAGCTATGCCAATGCCATCCGTGCCCAGACCGAACTGAGGGAGCACCTGGCCGAGCAGGTCATCGAGGACATATCGGACCTGACACGGCATGCCGTCAGGCCAGAACCCAACATCGCGCATAAATACTGGCTGTGGGGCACGATCGGCCATGAACCGCTCGCCCCTCTCGCGAAGCGGGCGTACACCTACTATCCCTCCCTCGATGACACGATCATGTCGGAAGCGTTCATAGACCGTTATACGGTTTCGCCCATTTTCATGTATGACATCATGCGCAGGGACAACCTGCCCGACAGTGTCGATTTCCTGCCATGGAGACTGTGGGAGTACAAGACCCGGTACAGATCATCGCCAGCCTGGCAGAAGATCGAGCAGGCGATTCACCAGTGTTCCTTTGATGGCATGAAGGAACACGCCGATTTCAATACATATAAAATCGGGCGCTACATCATAACCGATTACACCAGGTCCTGTTCACGCGGCGCCGTCATCACGACGGAGATGTAATGCCTCCCGGCTGCACGCCCGGAGGGCGTTAAGGAACTCTTTGCTTTCTGTCCCTACCTTGCCCGGATCAGTGGACAGAGCGTGTAACGCAAAGGGGAGCCGTGGCCCATCCAGACCAAGCAGGCGGCTCCGCCGGGGAGCACACACCGCCACGGCGCGCGCCGGAACTGATCCGCCTGCAGGCGGTGCTGCGCGCGGCGCGCTTTCATGGCATCGACCTCGACGTGCGTGATTTTGCCGGGGAGGCGGGCGAGCGTGTCCCCTCCATTCCCGCCCTGGCGCGCTGGGTGGAGGAAAATGGCGGCACGGCAAGGGGCATGCGCCTGCAATGGCGCGACCTCGTACGCCTGCGTGACGTGCCGCCGATCGTGCTCATGTTTGCCGATGGCTCGGCGGGGCTCATGGTCGGCGCGGATGAAGCGGGCGGTGTGGTCTGGCTGGCCGATCCCTTCGCCAGCCCCGGGGCAGACCCGGTCGCGGTCGACGCCCTGCGGCTTGAAGCGGTCTGGACGGGCGACGTGCTGCTGGTGCGCGGGCAGCGTGACGGCACGCGCCCCGAGCCGCCGGTCGATTTTGCATGGCTGCGCCACCTCGTGCTGGGCGAGCGTAGGCTGCTGCGCGATGTGGTGCTGTCTTCCATGGTGATCAGCGTGCTGGCCATCTTCCCGCCGCTCATCGTCATGCAGGTGATCGACCGGGTGGTGAACTTCCACTCCATGGCCACGCTGGTCTCGCTCACCGGGCTGGTCGTGGTCATGGCGGTGTATGAAATCCTGCTCACCCATGCGCGGCGCGAGATCACGCTGGTGCTCACCACGCGGCTCGATACGCGCATCTCGCTGGCGGTGTTCGACCGGCTTCTGGCCCTGCCGCTGGAGTTTTTCGAGCGCGAGCAGGCGGGCAACATCATTGGCCGCATCAGCGCCATCTACAAGGTGCGGCAGTTCATGACCGGCAAGCTGCTGAACACCTTTCTCGACCTGTTCACCCTGGTGGTGGTGCTGCCCTTCCTGTTCTGGCTCAGCGCCGCGCTGGCATGGATGACCGTGGTGGGGGCCGCGCTGATCGGCGTCATCATCCTGCTGGCCATGCCCACCGTGGGGCGGCTGCTCAACCGGCAGCTCCGCGCCGAGATGGCGCGCAGCGCCGCGCTGTATGAAACGGTGGCCGGCATCCGCACCGTCAAGACACTGGCGCTCGAGCCGGTGCGCCGCGAGGTGTGGGATGAAAAAACGGCTGATGTCGTCACCGCCTCGCTCGATGCCGGGCGCATGAGCAACTGGGTGGGCACGGCGGTCATGCCGGTCGACCTGTTCATCAATCGCGGCATCATCCTCATCGGGGCGTACATGGCCATTACCTCCACCACATCGGGCATGGAGGCGGGCGCGCTCATGGCGTTCATGATGCTGGGCGGCCGCGTGGCCTCGCCGCTGGTGGGCATGGCCCGGCTGATCGATGACTTCAACGAGGTGCGTGCCGCCCTGGCCGAGACCGGCTCGGTCCTCAACCGCCCGACCGAGACCCGCGCGCTCACCACCGGCCTGCGCCCGCCGCTGCATGGGGCGCTGTCGTTTTCCAACGTGTGCTTCACCTATCCCGGCGCGTCAGCCCCCGCACTTGATGACATCACCTTCAGCGTGCCCGCGGGTACCATGCTGGGGCTGGTGGGGCGCAGTGGCTCGGGCAAGTCCACCATCACGCGCCTGCTGCAGGGGGTAAGCCGCAGCTATACCGGCCACCTGCGGCTTGATGGCATCGACCTGCGCGAGATCAACCTGACCTATCTGCGCCGCTCCTGTGGCGTGGTGTTGCAGGACAACTTCCTGTTCCGCGGCACCATCCGCGACAACATCATCGCCGGCCGGCCGGGCCTCACGCTCGAGGACGTGGTGCGCGCCGCCCGCCTTGCCGGCGCCGAGGAGTTCATCGAGCGCATGCCCGCGGGCTTCGATACCTGGATCGAGGAAGGATCAACCAACATCTCGGGCGGCCAGCGCCAGCGCCTCGCCATTGCGCGCGCGGTGATTTCCGATCCCAGGCTCATGATCCTTGATGAAGCCACCTCCGCGCTCGACCCCGAGAGCGAGGCGGTGGTCAACGCCAACCTGCGCCATCTCGCGCGCGGGCGCACCATGGTCATCGTGTCGCACCGGCTGGCCTCGCTGGTGGAATGTCACCAGATCTGCGTGCTCGACCATGGGCATGTGGTCGATATCGGCACGCATGCCGAACTGCTGGGGCGCTGCACCATCTATCGCACGCTGTGGATGCAGCAGAACAACCTGGCTGAAACCGGATCGCTTGCCGCCATGCAGGGAGACGCGGCATGAGCGGGCAGGCCCTGATCCCGCCGCCCGATGCGCAGGGGGGGGCTGCGGAGGGCGCGATCCTGTCGGTGCTGCCGCCGCCTGCGGCGGATGTGCCAACGGACCTGCCGCCTGCGCTGCTGTCCTTTTACTCGCCCAGTGCGGCACTTGTTGATCTGCCACCCTCGGATGCCGCGCGTTACGTGGTCTGGCTGATCGCGGCGCTGGCGGGGGCGGGGCTGCTGGTCATGACCTTCCTGCCGCTTGACCGTGTGGTGAGTGTCAATGGCAGGCTCACCCCGTTTGACGAAACGATGGTCATCCAGCCGCTCGAGACCGCGATCATCCGCTCGATCGACGTGCATGAGGGCGACACCGTGCACAAGGGGCAGGTGCTGGCCCGCCTCGACCCCACCATGACCGATGCCGACGTGACCAACCTGCACCGCCAGGTCATGGCCTATCGGGCCGAGGTCGCCCGCCGCACGGCCGAGGCCGCGGGCCAGCCCTACAGGGCGGATGTCAATGACCCCGCCTCCGTGCAGGAGGCCGCGGCCTTTTTGCGGCGTGAAGCCGAGTACACGGCCCAGATGGCCAATTACGACCGGCAGATCGCGGGGCTGAAAAGCGAATTGCAGGGTTATGAGGCCAGTGCCGCGATGTATGCCGCCCGCGCCCGCGTGGCGCGTGACGTGCAGGACATGCGCATGCGCCTGCAGCACGAGCAGGTGGGCAGCAGGCTCTCCACGCTGGCAGCACAGGACAGCCTGATGGAGGTGGTGCGCTCGCAGGTTGCCGCCCGGCACGAGGCCGACAGCACGCGCGCCCGCCTTGATGGCATGACGGCGCAGCGCGATGGCTATGCCAGCAACTGGCATGCCACCGTCTACCAGGACCTCGCTTTGGCCCAGCACCGCCTGGCCGATGCCGAGGGCAGCTACAGCAAGGCCATGCTGCACCATGATCTTGTCATCATGCGCGCGGATCGCGATGCGGTGGTGCTGAGCATCGCCCATCTTTCCGCAGGTTCGGTCATTCAGGCCGCAAGCCCGCTCATGACGCTGGTGCCCGCTGCCGCCCAGCTTGATGTCGAGGCCACGCTGCGCGGGGTGGATGCGGGCTACGTGCGCGCGGGCGATCATGCGCTGCTCAAATTCTCCGCCTTTCCCTACACGCAATATGGCGGGGGTGATGCCGCGGTGCGTGTTATCAGCCCTGATGCGTTTACCGATGCCTCAGGCCATGCAGGGGGCAGCAGCGCGCAGACGGGCGAGGAGGATGGCGACCCGATGAACGCCTTCTACCGCGTGCGCCTGTCCATTGATCGCTACACCCTGCATGGGGTGCCCCCCTTCTTCCACCCGCAGCCGGGCATGCCGGTCGAGGCCGATATCCATATCGGGCGGCGCACCATGATGCAGTATCTGCTCAACCGCCTGCTGCCTGCCGTGACCGACGGCATGCGTGAACCCTGAGGCGGGGCGCATGTACAGGCTGTTTTCACGCTGGCGGGAGGGATTTACAGCGCAGGGGCGTCTGCAGCGGGCCACAAGCTGGCTGAAGCAGGAGGGGCGTGCCCCGCAGGGTTTCGCCCTGCTGGGCAGGCTGGCGCAGGACGGCATGGTGGCCGCGCAGTACCAGGTGGCCCGCGCCTATCTGGAAGGATGCGGCGTGCCCCGCAGCCCGGCGGAGGGCGTGCGCTGGATGCATCGCGCCGCAACGGCGGGTCATGCCGAAGCCTGTTTTGCCATGGCGCTCATGCTGCTGGTCGACCCGCCTGATGGCAGGGGGGCCGACGGCCTGCTGCCAGCCAGCCTGCCTGCGGGAATCGAACGCTGGCCCGATCCTGTTGCCGCAACCGGCTGGGCGGAGCGTGCGGCCAGGCTTGGCCTGCCCGATGCGCAGGCGCTGTATGGCTACCTGCTGGCCTGCGGGCCAGAAAGCCTGCGCGATGAACAGGCCGCGCGCTTTTGGTGCGCCCGCGCGGCACAGGCGGGGTGCCCGCAGGGGGATCTGGGGCTGGCAGTGGCCCATCTGGCGGCGCAGGCACCGGGCACCGACCCTGATGCGGTGGCCGCCCTGAACCGGGCGGCGGAAAGTGGCCTGCCCACCGCGCAGTACATGCTGGGCCTTTTGCATGAGCGCGGCTGGGGCATGGCGCGTGATACGGGTCAGGCCGCGCTGTGGTACGGGCGGGCGGCCGGGCAGGGCGTGCGCCCCGCGCAGGCGCGCTACGGCGCGCTGCTGCTGCAGGACCGGGAGGATGCGCCGCGCAATATGCTGATGGCCGAGACATGGCTGCGCCGCGCGGCCCTTGGTGGCGACCGCGAGGCCGCAGCCCTGCTTGGCGACCTGCATGCCCGTGGCGAGGCGGCGATTCCTGCCGATCATGAAGCGGTCATGTGGTACCGCATGGCCGCGGATCAGGGTCATGCGCTGGCCTGCCGCATGCTGGCCGTGCTGTACCAGCAGGGGCGTGGCGTGGCGGCTGATCCTGGCCTGGCCCGCCAGTGGCTGGAACGCGCGGCGGCGGGGGGGGATGTCACCGCCATGAGCGACCTTGCCGCCACCGTGCTGGCGGCCGGGGGGGAACAGGCCGCCACCCTGCCTGCCGTGGTTGATTTTGAACCGGCGGCCCGGGCGGGTGACCCGGTTGCCACCTTCAACCTCGCGGTCAGCCTGCATGCGGGCGTGGGGCGGCCCGTGGACCGCCCGGCGGCAGCCCTGTGGATGGAACGCGCCGCCCGCGCGGGCGTGGTCAATGCCGCCTACTGGTATGGCCGCATGCTGCTGGAGGGGGATGGCGTGGCGGCCGCACCTGCGCAGGCGCGGCAGTGGCTGGAGCAGGCGGCCATGCATGGCCTGCCCGAGGCCATGTTCGCGCTGGGCGCCTTGTATGGTGGCGGCCACGGCCTCCCGCCCGACCGCGAGCAGGCCCTGCACTGGTTCGTGCAGGCGGCGCAGGCGGGCCATGCGCTGGCGCAGATGATGGCGGGGCGCTACCTGGCGCGCGGGCTGGCCGGGCGCGTGGATGGCGCACAGGCCCGCCACTGGCTGGAACAGGCGCTTGCACAGGGGGTTGATGCCGCGCGGGCCGATTACGCGCAACTGGCAGGCGGATGAACCGCCAGCCGCCTGATGGCGTGCCGGAGCAGGAGGTCAGCAATGCCATGCGGCAGGCATGGCGGCAGATGGCGGCGGGGCAGCCTGCGCAGGCCGTTGCGTGGATGGCGCGTGCGGCCCGCATGGCCGCGGGCGACCGGGCAGTCCGTTTCGCGCAGGCGGCGGTGCTGCTGGGCGCGGGGCAGGCGCCGGAGGCCGCGCAGGCGGTCGAACGGCTCATGGCCGGGCAGGAATTCCGCGCGGGGCTGAAACTGCTGGTGCTGGCCCTGTGCGCGGCGGGGGCATGGCACCGGGCGGCGGCGGCCCTTGAGCGTTTTTTCACCCGTTATGGTTTCGATCCCGCCCTGTGCCGTGCTGCGGCGCTGGTGTGCCAGCATACGGGACAGGTCGGCTGGTGCGCGCCTGACCCCGATGGCGTGCTGCACTGGGGCGGCCTGCCCGCGCGCGCCCTGCCTGAAATCGTGCTTGATGGCCAGCCCTGCCCGACACAACCCGGCGGCAGCACGCCGCTGCCCGCGCACTGGCGGCACGGGCGCGAGATCATGGTGCGCCATGCGGGCACCGTGCTGCTTGGCGGTCGCCCCGACCGCGCGGCCTTATGCGCCACGCTCGGGGCCATATGGCCCGATGACCGCGGGCTGGCAGGCTGGGCCTTCATGCCAGCCCGGCCCGATCATCGCCCCGAACTGTACCTGATGGATGGCCGGGGCCGGCGGCCCGTCATGCTCAGGCAGGGCAAGGTGGGCAGGCAGGACAGCGCGGCAGGCCCCGGCCTGCCGGTCTGGACGTTTCATGTGCCGTGGCAGGCCATGGCGGCGGGCGGCAACGTGCGGGTGGTGCGGCCTGATGGACAGGATCTGCCCGGTTCCCCCCTGCCCGTCGGGCTTCCTGCCGCATGCACTGTCTTTCCCGCCATGCGCGGCCGTGGCATGGCGCCGGTGCGCGTGCCGCCACCCGCCCCGCGCTGCCGGGTGGTGATTCCGGTCTATGCCGACCGGGCGGGCACGCTGGCCTGCATCGACAGCGTGCTGGCCAGCCTCGCCACCCCGGCGCATGCCACCACCGAAATCATGGTGGTGGATGACGCCACCCCGGACCCTGATCTGGCCCGCGCGCTGGACGCGCTGGCAGGGCAGGGGCGGATCATGCTGCGCCGCCATGCCAGCAACCAGGGCTATCCGGCGGCAGTCTGCACCGCGCTGGCGGATGTGCAGGGCCATGACGTGGTGCTGCTCAACAGCGACACGCTGGTCGCACCCGGCTGGCTGGAGGAAATGCGGCTTGTGGCCTATGCCCGCGCCGATACGGGCACCGTCTCGCCGCTTTCCAATGACGCCACCATTCTCACATGGCCTGATCCTGCGCGCCCCGCCCCGCTAGCGGGCGGCCTTGCGGCGGTGCGGCGGCTGATGGAAGCGGCAAGGCGGGCCAATGGCGGGCAGGATGTGGAGATTCCCACCGCGCATGGGTTCTGCATGTTCATTCGCCATGACTGCCTGCGCCAGACCGGCTCTTTCCGCCCCGAACTGTTCGGGCGGGGCTATGGTGAGGAAAACGACTTCTGCATGCGCGCGCGTCTGGCTGGCTGGCGGCACCGGGCGGCGGTGGGGGCGTTTGTGGGGCATGCGGGCGGCGTGTCGTTTGCCAGCGCGCGGGCGGACCTGCTGCGGCGCAACCTCTGGATTCTGAACCGGCTCTTTCCCGGCTATGACGCACTGGTGGCGGCCCATATCAGGGCGGACCCGCTGCGGGCGGCGCGGCGCAGGCTGTCGGTTCTGGTCTGGTGCCGGGGGGCTGTCGCGGCAGGGCTGGGGGCGGCGGTGCTGCTGGTCAGTCATGGCGAGGGCGGCGGCGTGGCCCGCGTGGTGCGCGCGCGCGGGCGGGACTGCCTTGCGGCGGGGCAGTTGCCGGTCGTGCTCGACCCCACGCCCGAGGGGTTCGTGCTGCGCGATGGCAGGCCGGTGGCACGGTGGCCGGACCTGCATTTTGCCTGGCCTGCCGATGGGCAGGCCCTTGTGGCGCTGCTGCGCGCGCTGGGCGTGGCGCGGGTCGAGATCCATCACCACCTTGGCCATAACGGGCGTGCGCGGGCTTTGGGCCGGCTGCTGGCCCTGCCGTATGATTATTACGTGCATGATTATGCCGGGCTGTGCCCGCGCGTAACGCTGGTGGGGCCTGCGGGGCGGTATTGCGGCGAGCCGGACGCGGCGGGATGTGCGGCCTGCGTCAGCGTGCTCGGCTCCGTGGCAGGCGAGCGCGATGTGATGCGCCTGCGCCGTGACACGGCCCGCGAACTCGCCGGTGCGCGCCGGGTGATCGTGCCCTCGGCGGAGGTGGCGCTGCGGCTGGGCCGGTATTTTGCGCATGTCACGCCCCATGTGCAGGCGCTGGAGGAGGATTGCCCCGCACAGTCCCTGCCGCAATTTGCCGCGCGGGATGCAACACCGCCTGCCACCGGCCTGCCGCCACGCAATGGGCGTTGCCGGGTGGTGATCGTGGGCGGGATCGGGCTGGAAAAAGGTCATGCCATCGTGCTTGCGGCAGCCATGGATGCGCGCGCGCGCGACCTGCCGCTGGAATTCGTGGTGGTGGGCCACACGGCGGATGATGCTGCCCTGCTGGCAACGCAGCGCGTGTTCGTGACCGGCCATTATGATGAAGCGGATGGCCTGGCGCTGGTGCGCGGCTGCGCGGGCGATGTGGGCCTCATGCCGGCACTGTGGCCCGAGACCTGGTGCTTCACGCTGACCCTGCTGTGGCGGGCGGGGCTGCGGGCCGTGGCGTTTGATATCGGCACCGTGGCGCAGCGCATCCGGGCCACGGGGCGGGGCGCGTGCGTGCCGCTGGGGCTGCCCGTTCACCAATTGAATACGTTTTTGCTGTCTTATGCACGGGCCGGGCGTGATGTCGCGCGCCCGGCCTGTTCCTGATCCGTTGCAAGAGGCCCGCCTTGACCTATCCCGCCCCTGTTCCAGTGCCCGTGCCGTCCTCATTGTGGGTGGAGTGGTCCTGATGCAGACTGCAAGCGAACCGGCACCCGTGGCCAAGCCCGACACCATGCATGTCACGGCGCGGCTCATGCGGCTGGATGCGGGGCTGTACTGCCTGTTTCACGCCGCCGCGCCCGCACCCGCGCAGTTTGGGAGGCTGACAGGCATGCGCATCAGCGCGCCACCGGGCGGCGATGGGGTAAAGGTCAGCACGTTTGATGCGCAGGGCTGGATCGGGGCTAGCGCGGGGGCAGCACTGGTGGCGGTGCCCGCAGGCGGTGGCGCGGTGCTGGTCACTACCTATCGCGATCGCGATGCGCCGGGTGAACTGCCTGCCCTGCAGATTGTCCGCCTGGGCGGCCCGGTTGCGGCCCGGCCTGCCGCAGCCCAGCCGGCACGGGTGGCACAGGCCGCACCCGCGCTGCCAGAAGGGCGCATGATGGCCCATATCCAGCACCGCGGCGATGTGCAGGCAGAGCTTGGCGCATGGATGGGAGAGAGCGGGAGCGGGCACTGGCTGGAGGGGTTTGCCATCCAGCCCGCCCCTGGCATTGCGCCGCATGATCTCGAATATCAGGCCGTACTGGGGCAGGACTGGTTCTCGCCGTGGGTGAGCGGGGGGGCGTATTGTGGCAGCCGGGGCATGGCGCTGCCCCTGCTTGGCCTGCGCGTGCGGCTGAAGGGGGCGGCGGCTGAAGCCTGTGAATGCCAGGTGGAAGCCAGTTTTACCGATGGCAGCCGGATGGGGCCGGTGGCGGATGCGCCGGTCATGGCGGCAACGCAGGCCCCGCTTGAGTCCTTTCGTGTGGTGGTGCGGCCCCGCATTGTGGCGGAAGCGGCCGTAAGCGCGCCCGTATTGGCTGATGACCGTATGGAAGAGCAGTTGCTTGAGGCACTCTCCCCGCCTGTGGCCCCTGCGCCGCCTGCCGGTCGGGTCAGGCGGGGCAGGCGTATTCCGCCCCAGCGCCCCGGCAGGATGGCACCCACCGGGGCGGCGGAGGCCCCCGCCGCCACGACGATGGCGCCTGAGGTGACAAAGCCAGAAGGCACGCAGCGCAAAGGTTCGGGGCAGGCGCAGGCCGCGCCGGGACCCGTGCCCTGGTGGCACCGCAAACCCGGCGGCGCGGCCACGCCCGCCAGATCGGCCCGCCGTAGCGGCAGGGCGCCGCGCAGGTCTGGCGTGCTGGCCGGTTCATGACCGCAGGCGGCGGGGAGGGAACGGCATGAAATATCTGTTCGTGCACCAGAATTTTCCGGCCCAGTTCCTGCACCTGCTGCGCAACCTGCGGGGGCAGGGTGGCAACGAGATCATTTTCATCAGCGAATCAGGCGCATCCCACATGGCGGGCGTGCGCCGGGTGTCCTATCGCCTGCCGGGCGCGCTGGAACCGGTCCCTTCCGGCCCGGTGGCGGAACTCGCGCGCGCCATGCAGCGCGCGGCGGCGGTGGCAAAGGCGGCCCGCGCCCTGCGGGACCTGGGCTATGTGCCCGACATCATCATCGGCCACCATGGCTGGGGCGAGATGCTGGACCTGACGGATGTGTATCCCGGCGTGCCGCTGCTGGGTTATTATGAATTCTTCTATCATCCCACCGGGCTGGATGTGGGTTTTGACCCTGAATTTGCCCCCGCCAGCGATGTGGCGCCCCTGATCCGCGCGCGCAATACGCTCAACCTGCTCGCTCTTGCCCAGCCGGGATGGGGGCATACGCCCACGCGCTTCCAGCACGCGACCTATCCTGACTGGGCGCGCCCGCGCCTGACCCTGCTGCCCGAAGGGGTGGACCTGCAAAAATGCGCGCCCAACCCGCAGGCCCGCCTGCATCCCTTCACGCTGGGTGATGTGGTGGTGCAGCCGGACGAGAAACTGGTCACCTATGTTGCGCGTGACCTTGAGCCGTATCGCGGGTTCCATGTGTTCATGCGTGCGCTGCCGCATATCCTGCGGGCGCGGCCCGATGCGCGGGTGGTGCTGGCAGGTGGCGATGGGGTCAGTTATGGGAGTGCCGCGCCGGGCGGGCAGACATGGCGGCAGTACATGCTGGCCGAACTGGGCAGCGTGCTGGACCTGCGGCGCGTGCATTTTGCGGGCCGGATAAAATATGATGATTTTCGCCGCCTGCTGCAGCGCTCGGACGCGCATGTCTACCTGACATACCCGTTTGTTGCGTCATGGTCCCTGCGTGAGGCCATGGCCTGTGGCTGCGCGATCGTGGGCAGCCAGACCGCGCCGGTAGAGGAATTCCTGCACGATGGCCGCACCGCGCGGCTTGTGCCCTTCCTCGCGCCACGGCGCATTGCGCAGGGCGTGGTGGAACTGCTGGAAGATGAAGGGCTGGCCGCGCGACTGCGGGCCAATGTCCGCGTCCATGCCGTCAAAACGCTGGCCATGGAGGACTACATGGCGGGCTACCACCGGCTGATCGGGGAACTCACTCACGCCGACAGCGGGCTGACCAACGCTGCCTGATAAAGAGGATAAAAGTTTTTGGGCGCCGCCTTTTTTCAAAAAGGCGGCGTTCTTTCAAAGCTTCTTGAAAAAAGCTTCACCAAAAACTTTTATCCGGTAACGTCTTATTTTCCAGCAACGGCCTTGACGGATTCAAGGATCACTTCGCCCGCGACCTTCTTGTCGGCCCAGCCTGCAACCTTGACCCACTTGCCCTTTTCCAGGTCCTTGTAGCGGGTGAAGAAGTGCTCGATCTCCTTGAGCACGATCTCGGGCAGGTCCTCGAGCTTTTCCACGTTGGAATAGTACGGATGCACCTTGTCGTGCGGCACGCAGATGATCTTCTCGTCCTGGCCACTCTCGTCTTCCATGCGCAGCACGCCGATGGGGCGCGCACGGACCACAACGCCCGGCACAACGGCGGCGGGCATCAGCACCAGCGCATCGGTCGGGTCGCCATCGGCGGCCAGCGTGTTGGGAATGAAGCCATAGGCCGCCGGATAGACCATGGGCGTGAACAGGATGCGGTCCACCACCAGCGCGCCGCTCTCCTTGTCGATTTCGTACTTGACGCCTGAACCCTGCGGAATTTCGATCACGACGTTGATGTCGTTGGGTACGTCCTTGCCGGGGGAAATCTTCGATACGTCCATTGCTGTTCAGGCCTCCTGCTGCCTGTATGTGCGTTAAGGGCCACCCCGGAGCGGAGCAGCATGAATTAACGGGGGGTGACGCTACATCTCCCACCGTTTTCTGTGCAAGTCATGTTCCGTGGCAGGGTGGCCAGCCATGAGCCAGATCATGAACCTGTTTTTTTTATGGCAATATCGCCCTGGCAGCGGAAAAAATTACGCACAAAAAGCCACGTTGATCTTGCCAAATCCCGCGACATGCGCGAGATCAGGGGCTGCCTGCGCGCCCGTAGCTCAATTGGTTAGAGCGGGCCGCTCATAACGGCTTGGTTGCGGGTTCAAGTCCTGCCGGGCGCAGGCTTTTCAGCATGCGGCACGGCGGGCATGCCCCGATTGTAGCCCATGCCGTGCGCTGACTTGACCATTTTCTCACCAGTTTATCAGGAGCCGACCGTCATGGCCGCCACGCAATATGTCTATGTGATGAAGGACCTGACCAAGGCGTATCCGGGTGGGCGTGAGGTCTTCAAGGGCATTACCCTGTCCTTCCTGCCGGGTGTCAAGATTGGCGTGCTCGGCGTCAACGGTGCCGGCAAGTCGACGCTGCTCAAGATCATGGCAGGCGTGGAAAAGGAATTCGGCGGCGAGGCCTGGGCGGCCGAGGGCGCGCGCGTGGGCTACCTCGAGCAGGAGCCCAAGCTCGATGAAAGCCTGACCGTTGGCGAGAACGTGGCCTTGGGCTTTGGCGAGCTGAAGAAGGCCGTGGACCGCTTCAACGAGATCTCGATGAAGTTCGCCGAGCCCATGAGCGATGACGAGATGAACACCCTGCTGGCTGAACAGGCCGAACTGCAGGAAGTGATCGACGCGGGCGATGGCTGGGAACTCGACCGCAAGCTCGAGATCGCGCTCGAGGCCCTGCGCTGCCCGCCAGCCGACAGCCCGGTGGACAAGCTCTCCGGTGGTGAGCGCCGCCGTGTTGCGCTGTGCCGCCTGCTGCTTGAAAAGCCCGACCTGCTGCTGCTCGATGAGCCGACCAACCACCTTGATGCGGAAAGCGTGTCCTGGCTGGAAAAGACGCTGCGTGACTACGAAGGCACCGTGATGGTCATTACCCATGACCGTTACTTCCTCGATAACGTCACCAACTGGATTTTGGAACTCGAGCGTGGCCGTGGCTATCCGTTCGAGGGCAACTACTCCTCCTGGCTGACCCAGAAGCGCAAGCGCCTGGCGCAGGAGGAAAAAGAAGAGAGTGCCCGCCAGCGCGCCCTTGCCGCCGAGCAGGAATGGATCGGCTCCTCGCCCAAGGCCCGCCAGGCCAAGAGCAAGTCGCGTATCGCGCGCTATGAGGAAATGCTGGCCCAGAACAACGAGAAGGCGAACGGCGTGGCCGATATCGTCATTCCGCCCGGCCCCCGCCTTGGCAGCACGGTGATCGAGGCCGAGGACCTGCGCAAGGGCTTTGGCAACCGCCTGCTGATCGATGACCTGAACTTCAAGCTGCCGCCGGGCGGCATCGTGGGCGTGATCGGGCCGAACGGCGCGGGCAAGTCCACCCTGTTCAAGATGATCATGGGGCAGGAAACACCCGATAGCGGCAAGCTTGTTATCGGGGACACGGTCAAGCTCGGCTACGTGGACCAGTCGCGCTTCAGCCTTGATGACGACAAGACCGTGTGGGAGGAAATCTCCGGCGGGACCGACGTGATCTACCTTGGCAAGCGCGCCGTGCCGTCGCGCGCCTATGTCGGCGCCTTCAACTTCAAGGGTGCTGACCAGCAGAAGAAGGTGGGCGTGCTCTCGGGTGGTGAGCGCAACCGCGTGCATCTGGCCAAGATGCTGCGGCAGGAAAGCAACGTGATCCTGCTCGATGAGCCGACCAACGACCTTGATGTCGATACGCTGCGCGCGCTGGAGGAGGCCTTGGCCGAATTCGCGGGCTGTGCCGTCATCATCAGCCATGACCGCTGGTTCCTTGACCGTCTGGCCACCCATATCCTCGCCTTTGAGGGCGACAGCCACGTGGAATGGTTCGAGGGTAACTTCCAGGCCTATGAGGAAGACAAGCGCCGCCGCCTGGGCCCGGATGCAACCGAGCCGAGCCGCATCAAGTACCGCCCCATCGAGCGCTGATTCCATTTGCCATCAGCCCCATTATCTGCCTTCAATAAAGACCGGGTTCACGCACCGGCTCTGGGGGAGGCAGTCATGGGATGTCGATATAACATACAGACAGGCCACCTGCAGCTTGATCCGGTCTCATGGACCGACCTTGAGGACGTGGTGCGGCTCAAGGCCAGCGCTGGCGTGACCGGGCGGCTGGCGGGCGGCGTATGCAACCGCATGCTGAGCGAGCAGGACATGCTGACCGACCTCATGAGCTGGGGCCGCGCAGGCGTGGGCATGTTTGCCGTGCGCCAGCAGGGGCGCTTCATCGGGCTGGCTGGCGTGCAGCCTTCGGCCACGGCGCCTGACTGCCATGAATTACAGTTCACCATGGTGCCCGGTGCGCGTGACACGGCGCTATCACGTGAGGCCGCCACCACGGCGCTGGCCTTTGCGCATGATGCGGGGGTGAGCCGCGTCATTGCCTATGTGCGCGAACATGACATCGTGGCCCGGCAGGTTTTTGGCGGGGCAGGCATGAGTGTGTGCGCCGACCGGCCTGAAGGCTGTGGGCCGGATATCCTGCTCTATCATAGCCTGCGTGGCGCGCCTTCAGGGGCCAGCCTGCATTGATGAAAAGTTCTTGGGTGTCGCCTTTTTCCAAAAGAGGCAGCCTGGCTGTGGGCGAAAGTAATCGTTTCCTGTCCGTATTATTTCTGTAAACTCGCTCCCTTGATTCTTCGGGGAGATTGACGGGTGAAAAGACTTTCTGCGGCGCTGGCCTGTCTGCTGTGTTCTGTAGCGGTGCCGGCCCATGCGGCTGATCCGGTGCTGGTCATTCATGGTGGGGCGGGCGTGATCCGCAAGGATATGACACCCGCGCGTGAAAAAGCGGTCAGGGCCGCGCTTAAACGCGCGTTGCGCACCGGTTATGCCAGGCTGAAAGCGGGCAGGCCCGCTGTCGAGGCTGTTGAAGCCGCCGTGCAGGTGCTTGAGGATAACCCTGAATTCAATGCAGGCAAGGGCGCGGTCTTTACGCATGACGGCCAGAACGAAATGGATGCGGCCATCATGGATGGCGCGACATTGCAGGCAGGCGCGATTGCGGGGGTGAAGCATGTACGCAACCCCATAACGCTGGCTACTGCCGTCATGATGCATTCACCCCATGTGTTCCTGATTGGCGATGGCGCGGAAGCCTTTGCCAGAACACAGGGCATTGCGCTGGTGGATACCGCCTATTTCCGCACGGACCGCCGCTGGGCGCAGTTGCAGGAGGCACTGGAGAAGGACCGGCAGAAGCAGGCGCAGGAAGCCGATACCCATCATGGCACGGTGGGCGCCGTGGCGCTTGACCGCAACGGCCACCTGGCCGCGGCAACCTCGACAGGGGGCCTGACAGACAAGATGTGGGGCCGCGTGGGCGATTCGCCCATCATCGGCGCGGGTACATACGCCAATGCAGGCTGCGCCATGTCAGGCACGGGCTGGGGCGAATATTACATTCGCACGGTTGCTGCCCATGAAATCTGCATGCGGGTGACGATGATGCACGAGCCGCTGGCACAGGCGGCCGATGAAGTGATCAACCACGAAATCCCCGCCCTTGGCGGCGATGGCGGCGCGATCCTGGTTGATGACAAAGGCAATATCGCCATGCCCTTCAATACCGATGGCATGTACCGGGGCTGGATGACGCATGATGGCGTGGTCCATGTCGCCATCCTGAAAGGGGACTGATCCTTCACGGCCCCATAGGGTCATGGGGTCTGTTGCAGCACACATTGACCGTGTTTGAGCTGGCATATCGGGTTGAAGCGCCAGGCATCCGTTTCGTGGTTGGCGGCGCGCAGCTCATTGTAGTTGTATTGGTCGGTAGACACGGTCTTTTTTATGAAATGGTCGATATAGTTCTCGCTTGCAGTCGGGTGCGCAGCCTTTATCAATACGAATATGTCGAACGACATGATCAATAATGAAAAGAAAATAATCAATTTTTTTGGCATCGTGCCAGAAACCTCGCCTAGAAAAAGTAGTGCGAATTGTTGAACCACATGGCTGAAATGGCCATGTTCAGGAAAAACAGGCATAAAACCGTGTAGTTTCTGAAATTATTGCTTTTGTTGTCAAATATATGGCAGAAAATCATAACGAACAGAGGGTTCCCCATGATGTATCGATGCAGGGAATCAACGCCTGAACTCAGGGCCACAAGGAAAGTGACCAGCAGGACCGATGTTTCCAGATACATGCGCTTCCTGAAACCGTAATACAGGAAAAACATGTCGATAAAAGCCGAGATCACCCCATTGATCCGGTGGCGGTGTGTAATGGAGTCGATGATCCAGGCGCCGGGAAAGCGGAAATAGCGCCCCCAGTTACTTTGCATGTGCGAAAATGCCAGCGCATCGCCTGTCAGGTAATAAAGATAGAGCATGTAAAGGGACAGGCCCAGGCTTGCGATCATGACCGGGAAAGCGCCGTTTAAAAAACCGTTCAGATCCCGGGTTTTAAGCGCATTGAGCATAAGATAGCCGCTACATGTTCCCACCAGCAGGATGCCTGTGGGGCGTGTCAGGGTTACCAGGAAAGCGCAGACAAAGAGCGGCATATATTTCCGCTCGCGTGTCAGGTAGAGAATGAATATGGTGAGTATGCCATATATGCATTCAGTATATTGTATTTTATACCAAAGAGAGAATGGCGCGAGACAGAGTAGTATTATA
The DNA here is from genome assembly GCF_013155395.1 of Komagataeibacter melomenusus. GTDB lineage: Bacteria > Pseudomonadota > Alphaproteobacteria > Acetobacterales > Acetobacteraceae > Komagataeibacter > Komagataeibacter melomenusus. The sequence continues at coordinate 32,681 of NZ_JABJWC010000020.1, forward strand.
AAAAGATAACACTTACTTTGACTTATAAACCTTCTATAATATAAGGCTGAAACCGTGACCATCAGGAAAAACAGCGCCTGATTGACAAGCAGCGCCGAGGCTTCAGCACTCAGGCCCGTGAGATACCGGACAGACGCTGCAATTCCGGGGAAAAGGGGAAAGAACGGCCATGCGGCTTTGCCCATCTGGTAAGGGACCAGATAGGTCTGGGGCCTGTATCCGTGCAGGATGATATCCCTGTACCACAGGCAGTCCCATTTGCAGGTACTATAGGTCAGGCCCCCAAACGGGATTGTCTGGAGGTCGAAGATGGCAAGGGACAGGGCAGATATGATAAATGAAAAAAGGAATATTTTATTTTTATAAAGATCTTTTTTCACTGCCTTAGTCCCATTTTTTTGAATTATTTACATACCGCTCTACAATATATAATGGGCGTTGCTTGGTTTCATTAAATACACGACCCAGATATTCCCCTATGATGCCCATTGCCATGAGCTGTATCCCCCCCAGAAACAGGATGGCCGTCATGAGGCTGGGATAACCTGAAACGCTATTGCCGAAAATCAGGGTTCTGATCAGCAGGAACGTGCCATAAAACAGCGCAACAGTGGATGTGATCAGGCCGATATAGGTGGCGATCTTGAGGGGAACGGTGGTGAAGGAGGTAATGCCTTCAAGCGCGAAATTCCACAGTTTCCAGTAATTGAAGCTGCTGTAGCCGCCGTAGCGCGCATCGCGGTCATATAAAACGGCCCGGCTGGGAAAGCCAATCCAGGCGAACAGCCCTTTCATGAAGCGATGGCGCTCGCGCAGCGAGAGGAGGGCATCAAGCGCGCGGCGGCTGATCAGGCGGAAATCACCCGTATCGGGCGGAATGGTGATGCGGTTGCTCAGGCCGACCATAACGCGGTAGAACACAAAGGCGGTAAGGCGCTTCAGCCAGCTATCCGTTTTTCTGGAGCGCCGCTGCGCATAGACCGTGTCCACGTCCTTATAGGCGGCGATCAGATCCGTGATGACTTCCGGCGGGTCCTGCAGGTCGGCATCGATGATGATGACCGCATCCGTTCCCCGCGCGTGATCAAGCCCTGCGGTGAGGCAGATTTCCTTGCCAAAATTGCGCGACAGGTTGAGATAGGCGATGTTGTCGGCCTTCTCCCCCAGGGCCGTGATGACTTCAGCCGTATCATCGGTCGAGCCGTCATTGACATACACGACTTCCCACGTCTTCCCTGTCATCTGCATGACATTGAAGAGGCGTTCATGGAACACACGCAGGTTTTCCCCTTCATTGTAACAGGGAACAACGACGCTGTATTCCGGAAGCGGCAGGGACTCTTTGGACGTCATGAAGCTGAAGACAATATGGGCATGGGGTTAATCGACGCACAGGAGGGGTTTGAGCATACTTTCTGCGTTATCGCAAAAAACATCGGTGCAAAAATCCCGTAAAATGAAGAGGGAAGACTTCCTGCATCGCGCCATGCGGCGGCCCCTTATGGCATATCAGGCACCCGGACATCAAACGGCTAATGGGTCCGTGCCGCCATCATTAAAAAAGCCGGCGTGAAACCGGCTTGTCTATGCGCCATGCCTGCCCCCGCAGGGGCAGGTTTTTTTAGTGATGGTTGGCGATCTGCTTGTCGAGCGCACGCAGCAGGGCGTCCACATTGCCGCCATTGCGTGCAATGAAGGAGCCGTAATCCTGCCGCTGGGTCAGGCGCAGGCTTGCCCCTTCGCCCACCACGTCCACCACCTTGGGGCTGCCGCTGGCGGTGCTGATGATCCACTGCGTATCGGCCCCCGGCTGGCCGGGGCGGTTGATGACGGTAGAGACAGCCGTGTCATCGCCCGAGGGGGCGCTTGTGCCGACCACGAAGGTCACGCCACGATAGTCGCCGATCTTGTCGGTAATGGCGTTGACCAGCACCTGATGGAACAGCTTGATGTAGCGGGCCTGCTGGTCCGGGGTTGCGGTGCGCCAGTAGCGGCCCAGGCAGTAGCGGCCGATGGCGTCAACATCCACATACTGTTCGAGCAGGGGCAGGATGTCCTGCTTCTTTTTTTCCAGCGAGATATCGCTGTTGACCACGCCAACGAGCTTGCTGCCAAACATGGTGACGAAGGAACGGGCCTGCGCGCCGGCATCAACCGCCCATGCTGAAGCAACAGGCATGGTGGCGAGTGCTGCCAGCAGGGCCAGTGCGTGGCGACGGGGGATGAATCTCTGCATCGCTGTGTCCCTTTATTGGTTATTTCGTGTGGTACCAGTCGGGCACGGTGGCCCGGTGGTCGTTCTTTATGGCTTCGGCCATGGCCTTGCGCTGCTGCTGGTAGGCGCTGCGGATGGTGGCGTAGGGATCGAGCGAATCCTTCATCACCTGGTCAAGCGCATCGACATTGGTGGCCATGCCATTGATGGTGCCCATGATGTTGTAGGCCCAGTTGAAGGTCAGCAGCCCGTAGCCACGCGGCACGTAGTTCCATGGCGAGAGGCCCACGTCGATGCCGTAGCCGATGCCGTCACGGAAGGAGGACGGGCCAAGCACCGGCAGGAACAGGTACGGCCCCGAGGGCACGCCCCATGTGGCCAGTGTCAGGCCGGCATCATTGTCATGGTGCTTGTAGCCCGCATAGTTCGCCACATCGATCAGCCCGCCGATGCCGACCGTCATGTTGATGCACCAGCGCACGAAGGCGTCACCCGCGCGGCGGGGCCTGCCTGCGCCCACGTCGTTAAAGAACACCACCGGCTCGTTCATGGTCTGGTACAGGCCGCCAAACGCATTGCGCAGCGGGCGCGGCACGGCCCAGATATAGGCCTTGGCCACCGGGCGCAGGGTGTATTTGTTGGCCCACATGGTAATGCCGAAGGCCTTGCGGTTCAGCTTTTCGTAGCGGTCGTTGGCTTCCTTGTATTCAGCCAGGGCGTCCGGGTCGGTAGGGGGCGGGGCCGCGCATGAGGCAAGCCCCAGCAGGCCCAGCATCACCCCCACGACGCGCAGCGCCGGTCGACGCGGGGACGGGAACGGGCGGGACGACCAAGAATTCGATCCTGTCTCTGCGCGCATACTCGTTTCCGCTTCCCTCTGTCTTCGCTTCACCGCCATGCTGGCATGGCGGGGTGGCCCAATGTGTTTGCAAGAATCCTGAACCGGGCGATACCGCCCCTTTCTCGCGTCACTCTCTAGCATGGGATGGCTGTTGTGCAATCCGCTAGCCCGATGATGAGGGAAGATTGTGGCTGCCCTGCAGGATGCACATGGGGCTGAACCCGGCCCGGAGTGGCCGGGGTGAAGGGGATGCTGGCAGAATTGCCGCGTTGGGTGTGACGTAAAATCCACATCCCCTCAACGCCACCGCAGCGGAGCGGTGGCACCGGATCACGCTTTGTTGAACGCGCCGGTCAGCCCTGGCGGACCAGCCGGGGCGCGATTTCGGGGAACATCTCGCCAAGTTCGCGCGCCTCGCGCCTGCTCAGCCCGTGGGTTGCAGGATCGATATCCTGCCCACTCATGGCCACGCGCAGCACGCGCAGCGCCGGGCCGGACAGCAGCACGGCATCGCGCATGTAGTCGGTAAACGCCTCGAAGGTGAACGGCGCCCATTTTTCCACGATCTGCAGGATGGCGTCGGCATAGGCGCGGATTTCGTACTGGGCGTGGCTGTCGGCGCGCAGCCGCAGGAAGTGCAGCAGGTTCCACAGGTTAATCTGCCAGTAGAACTGCGTCATGATGTTGACCGGCAGGTTCATGCGCGCAAGCTCGCGGGCGATGGCCGGGCGCGCGGGGTCGCGCTTCTCGCCGTTTTCGTCTTCGTTGAGCAGGTCGAGATAGTGGTCGTAGCACCGCGCGGCGTCATCACGCAGGATGTCGAGCACCTGCTGTGCCTGCTCGGGCGGCAGGGCATCGGCGCGGCCCTGCTTGTTGCTGGTGGACTGGGTGGCGATGTCCTCGGGGCGGGGGAAGTAGAATTCCTTCTCCAGCACGGAGTAGCGCGCCGAGTATTCATTGATGCTGGCCGTGCGGTGGCGGAACCACTGGCGGGTGACGAAAATGGGCGCGCGCACATGCAGCTTGATCACGGCCAGTTCGAACGGGCTGGTGTGGCGGTGGCGCATGAGGTAGCGGATCAGGCCCCGGTCATCGGACGTGCTGCGCGTGCCCTTGCCGTAGGAGACGCGCGCGCCCTGCACGATGCCGCTATCGCCGCCCATGTAGTCCACCGCGCGCACGAATCCGGTCTCGAGCACCGGAATGGGGGAATACAGCACGTCTTCCACTGCGGGCACGACCAGGCGGCGGGTCTGGGCCCATCCGGCGCGGGCTGCCTCGATGGCTGATTTCTGCTCGCTGGAAAACATGTGTTCTACCGCCTCGCTCATATGCATCACCACAAGGACGCGGGCCATACCATACGGGCCAGACCCTGTGCCAGACCATATGCAGGCGGCATGTCCCGCCAGCAGCCCGCATGGGCTGTCCCGGCCGTGTGGCCCTGACCCGTTTTTGCGGCCGTATCATGGCGCATGGCCTGGTGTGGGGGCAATCGCGTTCATGGCGGGATGATTTTCTGGCAGGCACAAAAATCCATCTGCCGGGCGTGGGTGCAATCGTGGCGGATGGACCGCGCGCTCGCGCAGCACTTGCCAGATGCGGGGCGAATGCCTATGTTGGAAAGTGCAGGAGGGGCTTGCCCCTTGGCTATGGCGATAAACGGCGCGTGGAATAAGTGTTGTGGACCCGGGGGCGGTACCCGGCGTCTCCACCAGTTTCCCTCCAGATGGGGGATATGGGGACGAAACAGGCTCGACACGCATGGTAAAGACCCGCCTTTTGCCCGGCATTGTACCACCGTTATCGGGCTAAATCACAAGTGCCAACGATAACTCAGAGGTGCTCGCTGTCGCTGCATAAGCGATAAGCGCGGTTCGGGAGGGCACCGGGCAACAGAAGCCCTCCCACCTTTCTTTCTGCTCATGTTAGGTTGATGGCGCGGTATCCGCTTCGTGAAGGGATGCCGCCCGCGGGTGGCTTGCCATGCCATGAAGTTTGACGCACAGCTTGGTGCTGTGGCACGGCGTGGTCCGAACCCGCATGTCTGCAAAAATCCGTTCCGGGTCAGCATTGCCCGGGCGGATGTACGGAGAAGTCCGAAATGTCCGATGATCATGATGAGGAAAACGGTTTTGACACCGCCCTCCCTGACAGCCTCATGCCCTATGATTCCTGGATCGAGGATTCATATCGCCATGTCATGCTGCGCGCGCTCGATTACGCCGCAGAGCACGGCCTGCCCGGCGATCATCATTTCTACCTGACATTCAGGACCGACTGGCCGGGCGTTGAAATGCCCGACCGCCTGCGCGCGCAGTACCCGCACGAAATCACCATCGTGCTCCAGCACCAGTTCTGGGATCTCAAGGTGGATCGCGCCCGCCAGATCGTTTCGGTCGGGCTGTCGTTTGGCGGCGTGCCCTCCACGCTGGTGATTCCGGTGGCCGCCATCTCCACCTTTGCCGATCCGCATATCCGCCTTGCCCTGCGCTTCACCGTGCCCGAGCAGCCGCCCGTGGCGGTCGCGCCTGCGGGTGAAAACGTGGTGCCGGTACAGCCTGCCCCCGCCGTGCAGGCAGCCCCGCCGCAGGCACGCCCGGAGGCTGAGGGCGGCGAAGACTCGCAGGTCGTAAGCCTTGCCGCCTTCCGCAAGCGGGGACCGGGCGGGCCGGGCTAGGCTGCGCCACACCAACCATCCGGGTGCGCCGGATGCACCGGACGCGCCCTGATTCCATAACGCCGCCACCTGGAACCAATCCGGGGGAAAAGGCAGAGGAGAGTGTCCGTTGAACGTATCCGCACCCGCGCGCAAGCCATTCGTGTATGGCCCGCTCTTTCCGTTGCATGATGATGACACACCGTGGAAGAAGCTTGAGATCGAGGGCATCACCACCTCGACCCTCGCGGGCCGCACGGTGGTCCATATCCGCCCCGAGGCGCTGACCGCTCTGGCCGCGCGCGCCTTCAACGACGTGGCGCACCTGCTGCGGCCGGGCCATCTGGCGCAACTGGCCAAGATCCTCAAGGACCCCGAGGCATCGGAGAACGACCGCTTCGTGGCGATGGACCTGCTCAAGAACGCCTGCATCGCGGCGGGTGGCGTGCTGCCCATGTGCCAGGATACCGGCACGGCCATCGTGTACGGCAAGAAGGGCCAGCGCGTGTGGGTGGATGGCAATGAGGAGGAAGCCTTCTCGCGCGGGGTGTATGATACCTATACCGGCACGGCGCTGCGCTATTCGCAGATGGCCCCGGTTTCCATGTTCGAGGAAGTGAATACCGGCACCAACCTGCCGGTGCAGTTCCATATCTCGGCCACGCCGGGCGACTACCATGCCGAGCAGATGGACCTGATGTTCATCGCCAAGGGCGGCGGGTCGGCCAACAAGACCTTCCTGTTCCAGGAGACACGCGCACTCCTCTCGAACAAGGAAAACCTGCTGAAATGGCTGGACGGCAAGATCCGCACGCTCGGCACCTCGGCGTGCCCGCCCTATCACCTTGCGGTGGTGATTGGCGGCATGTCCGCCGAGCAGAACCTCGAGACCGTCAAGCTGGCCTCAACCCGCTGGCTCGACAGCCTGCCCACCGAGGGCAGCGTGCATGGCCATGCCTTCCGTGATCTTGAGATGGAAGCGGAAATCCACAAGCTGACCCAGCGCCTCGGCATTGGCGCGCAGTTTGGCGGCAAGTATTTCTGCCACGACGTGCGCGTGGTGCGCCTGCCGCGCCATGGCGCGTCGCTGCCGGTGGGAATCGGGGTGTCGTGCTCGGCTGACCGGCAGGTCAAGGCGCGGATTACGGGCGATGGCGTGTTTCTGGAACAGCTCGAGACCGATCCCGCCCGCTTCCTGCCCGAGACCACGGATGACGACCTTGAGGGCGAGGCGGTGCAGATCGACCTCAACCAGCCGATGGACGAGATCCGCCGCAAGCTTTCGCAATACCCCGTGCGCACGCGCCTGTCACTGACCGGCACGATGGTGGTGGCGCGTGACATCGCCCACGCCAAGTTCCGCGAACGGCTGGAGAAGGGCGAGGGGCTGCCGCAATACCTCAAGGATCATCCCGTCTATTACGCAGGCCCGGCCAAGACGCCCGAAGGCATGCCCACCGGCGCGTTCGGCCCCACCACGGCTGGCCGCATGGACAGCTATGTGGCCATGCTGCAGAAGGCAGGCGGCTCGTACATCATGCTGGCCAAGGGCAACCGCTCGAAGGCTGTGCGCACTGCGTGCCAGGAATATGGCGGCTTCTATCTCGGCTCCGTCGGCGGGCCTGCCGCCCGTCTGGCGCAGGACTGCATCCGCAAGGTCGAGGTGCTGGAATACCCCGAACTGGGCATGGAAGCGGTGTGGAAGATCGAGGTCGAGAATTTTCCGGCCTTTATCGTGATCGACGACAAGGGTAATGATTTTTATGATGGCCTGACCGGCTGAACGTTACCCTATGGGGCGTCCGGCCTGCCTGAGTCGGGCCGGACAACCGAAGGTTAGGGAGCGCCATGCGTTTTACCGTCGATCGTCTTGACCACCTTGTGGTGAGTGTGCGCGACCTTGAGGTCTCGGCCTCATGGTACCAGCGCGTGCTGGGTATGGAGCGCGAGGAATACGGGCGCAACAACCGCACGGCGCTGAAATTCGGCGGCCAGAAAATCAACCTCCGCCCCCACGGGGCCGAGGGCTGGGTGACGGCGGAAGATGCGCTGCCCGGCACCAATGACCTGTGCTTCACCACAGCGCTCAACAGCGTGGACGTGATTGAACACCTGGAAAAATGCGGCGTGCGCGTGACCGAGGGCCCGGTGGCCCGGCTGGGAGCACTTGGGCCGGTCACATCGGTCTACTGCCATGACCCGGATGGCAACCTGATCGAGATCGCCTCGTATCAGGGGTAGTATCGGATAAAAGTTTTTGGTGAAGCTTTTTTCAAAAAGCTGCAAAAAACGCCGCCTTTTCAAAAAAAGGCGGCGCCCGAAACCGTTTCTTATTTCGGCTTCTTGCCATAAACGGCAGTGAGCCTGGCCGAGCCAAGGCTGTGCTGGTTGATCACAAATCCCACCATTGCGCCCGAGGCATCGCTCGGCAGTTCGATCTGCGCGATATCGAGCGCGTGAATGGTGAAGATGTAATGGTGGTCAGGCCCCGGCGGGGGGGCGGCGCCGCCATACACGTTGCCGCCAAAGTCGGTGCGCGTCATCTCGGCATGTTCGGGCAGGCTGTTGTCGCCCGAGCCAGCACCGGCGGGCAGCGCGGTGACGGTGGCGGGAATGTTGATGACAACCCAGTGCCACCAGCCCGAGCCGGTGGGGGCATCGGGGTCGTACATGGTGATGGCGAAGCTCTTGGTGCCCGCGGGCGGGTCCTGCCATGCCAGCGGCGGCGAGATGTTGCCGCCGCAATAGCCCATGCCTTCAAACACCTGAGCTTCAGGCAGGCGGTCGCCATCCTTGAAGGAGCGGCTGGTCAGTGTAAACGTCATGTGGGTTTCCTGCTTTTCGTGCCGGGGGGCGCGAATAGGGGGCGAAGAACGGTGCCGCGCATTACCAGTTCTGGCTGATCAGCCAGAATTCTTCCGAGGTCAGGGTAATGACCTGGTCGTTGTTCTTGCTCTCGGCGGCGGCGCGGGCCAGGGCCTCGATGCGCTGGATCATGATGGTCTTGCGCTGGTGGGCTTCGCTGCGGTCCTTTTCTTCCACCGTCTCGAGCACATGCAGCGCGGTCTTGCAGGCGCGGGCAATGCGGACGGCATCAAGGGCGGCGTAGGACATGGTCATAACTCCGTAAATTGCGCGGCATCCGGCCAGGCCGGGTGCGGGCGGGAACATTCCCGTGCGGGAATCGCTGCCGCATTGTGGCTTTCCCGGCCGCGTCTGTCCAACACCGCCATGCAGCAGGCGCACGAAGCGTATTGAAAAACGGAATAAAAGTTTTTGGGTGCCTCCTTTTTGAAAAAAGCCTCACCCAAAACTTTCTCCTGCGTCGCAGGGCATGCCGTGGATGGCTTTCCAGCATCTTCTTTATGGGGCATGCAAGAGTTCGTGCTGGCAACTGGGGTGCGGATTCCGTAAAGGGAGCCGCATGACGGATCTGGTTTCTGATTTCGATTTCACCCTCCCGCCCGCGCGCATCGCCGACCACCCGGCCCGCCCGCGTGACAGCGCGCGCCTGCTTGATGTGCCCGTGGCAGGCCCCTTCATCGACCGCCACGTGCGCGACCTGCCGGGCTGCCTGCGCGCGGGCGACATCCTGGTGGCCAATGACACGGCGGTGATCCCCGCCCAGCTTGCCGCCATGCGCGGCGAGGCGAAGATCGGGATCACGCTCGACCGCATCCTGCCCGATGGGTCATGGCACGTGCTGGCCCGCAATGCCCGCCGCCTGCGGCCGGGCGATACGCTCACCTTTGGCCGCAGCCCCGTTACGGCGGAGGTCATCAGCCGGGGCGATGCGGGTGATGTGACCCTGCGCTTCAGCGCCGAGGGGGCAGCCTTCGACCAGTTCCTGCATGATGCGGGCAAGCTGGCCCTGCCGCCCTATATCGCCCGCCCCGATGGCCCGACCGAGGCGGACCGCAAGGACTACAGCACCATCTTCGCCCAGCACCGCGGTGCCGTGGCCGCCCCCACGGCAGGGCTGCACTTTACGCCGGACCTGCTGGGCGCCCTCGACAGGGCAGGTGTCATCCGCCAGACCCTGACGCTGCATGTGGGCGCGGGCACCTTCCTGCCCATGCGCAGCGACCAGATTTCCGCCCACCGCATGCATGCCGAGCGCGGCACCATCTCGCCGCATGCGGCGCAGCGCATCAATGCCGCGCGGGCGGCGGGCGGGCGGATCGTGGCCGTGGGCACCACCTCGCTGCGCCTGCTCGAGAGTGCCACGGATGAAAACGGCATCGTCCATCCCTTCCATGGCGAGACATCCATCTTCATCAGGCCGGGCTACCGCTTCCGTGCGGTGGATGTGCTGCTGACCAATTTCCACCTGCCGCGCTCCACGCTGTTCATGCTGGTCTGCGCCTTTGGCGGCCACCGGCGCATGCAGGCGGCCTATGCCCATGCCATCGCCAGTGGCTACCGCTTCTATTCCTATGGCGATGCCTGCCTGCTGCACCGCACCGAAGGAGACCTGCCATGACCACCTTTAGCTGGCGGCCCGAAGCCCGCTCCGGCCACGCCCGCGCGGGCTGGCTCGACACCGCGCATGGCACGGTGGCCACCCCCACCTTCATGCCCGTGGGCACGGTGGGCACGGTCAAGGCCATGACGATGGACAGCGTGCGCTCCACGGGCGCTGGCATTGTGCTGGGCAACACCTATCACCTCATGCTGCGCCCCGGCGCCGAGCGGGTGCGCCAGCTTGGCGGGCTGCACCGCTTCATGGACTGGCCGGGGCCGATCCTGACCGATTCGGGCGGGTTCCAGGTCATGTCGCTCGGCCCGCTGCGCAAGCTGGACCCCGATGGCGTGACCTTCCGCTCGCATATCGATGGCTCGAAGCATCGCCTCACACCCGAGCGCTCGACCGACATCCAGCACGCGCTCGATGCTACCATCAGCATGTGCTTTGACGAATGCCCCGCCCTGCCCGCGGCCCCGGAGGTGATTGCCAAGTCCATGCGCATGTCGATGCGCTGGGCCGAGCGGTGCCGCACGGCCTTCGTGCAGCGGCCCGGCTATGCGCAGTACGGCATCATCCAGGGGGGCACCGAGCCGGAACTGCGTGCCGAGAGTGTCAGGGCGCTGACGGGCATAGGCTTCGAGGGCTACGCCATTGGCGGGCTTGCGGTGGGGGAAGGGCAGGACCTTATGTTCTCTACCCTCGAGGCCACCGTGCCACTCATCCCCGATGGCAGCCCGCGCTACCTGATGGGGGTCGGCACGCCCGATGACCTGCTCGGCGCGGTGGAGCGCGGGGTGGACATGTTCGACTGCGTCATGCCCACGCGGGCGGGGCGCACGGCGCGTGCCTATACCGAGCGCGGCACGCTCAACATCCGCAACGCCCGGCATGCCAGCGACTCGCGGCCCATCTCGCCGCATTGCGACTGCCTGGCCTGCTCACGCCACAGCCGCGCCTACCTGCACCACCTGTTCCGCGCCAACGAGATGCTGGGGCCGATGCTGCTGACATGGCACAACATCGCCTATTACCAGCGACTCATGCGCGGCATGCGGGCGGCCATTGTCGATGGCACGTTCGCAGCCCATGCCACCCACCTGCGGGCTGAGTGGGCAATGGCGGACTGGAGCGGGGATGAAATGCCCTTTCCCGACATCCCGCCCGTGCCCTGATGGCACAGGTATCGCCTGATCCGGCCCGGCTTGCGGCCCGCATTGCCGAACATGCGCGCGTGCTGGGCTTTGATGCCGTGGGCTTTGCGCCCGCGCGGCTGGATGATGCGACGCGCGCCCGCCTGGCTGCCTTTGTTGAAAACGGCTTTGCCGGCAGCATGGGCTGGATGGCCGAGCGCATGGCCCAGCGCGGCGATCCCCGCACCCTGTGGCCCGAGGTGCGCAGCGTGATCGCGCTGGGGCTGAACTACGCGCCACCGGGCGACGTGCTGGCCACCACGCGGGTGCCCGATGCGGGCAATATTTCCGTCTATGCCCGCAACCGCGACTATCATGACGTGGTCAAGGGCATGCTCAAGCATCTGGCGCAGTTCGTGGTCAATGAGGGCAGGCGGGCGGGCTGTGAGGCGCAGGTCAAGGTGTTTGTCGATACCGCCCCGGTGATGGAAAAACCGCTGGCGCACAAGGCGGGGCTGGGCTGGCAGGGCAAGCACACGTCGCTGGTGTCGCGCCAGCACGGCAGCTGGCTGTTCCTGGGCGAGGTCTATACCACGCTCGACCTGCCGCAATCCGCCCCCTCGGGCGGGGGATGCGGCACCTGCACCCGCTGCCTCGAGGCCTGCCCGACCGATGCCTTTCCTGCGCCGGGCGTAATGGATGCGCGGCGCTGCATTTCCTACCTCACCATCGAGAACCGCGACCCGATTCCCCAGACCCTGCGCCCGGCCATGGGCAACCGCATCTATGGCTGCGACGATTGCCTTGCCGTGTGCCCGTGGAACCGATTCGCGCAGGCCACCCGCCACATGAAGCTTGCCGCGCGTGAGGACCTGCACGCCCCCGCGCTGCGCGAACTGGCAGGCCTGGATGATGCAGCCTTCCGGGCGCGTTTTTCCGGCTCGCCCATCAAGCGCATCGGCCGCAACCGCTTCGTGCGTAACGTGGCGGTGGCCATTGGCAATAGCGGGCAGGCTTCCCTGCGCCCGGCAGTCGCCCGCCTGTGCAATGACCCTGATCCCGTCGTGGCCGAGGCCGCACAATGGGCCACGCTGCGGCTGCCCGCATGAGCGATCGGCCCGCCATGCCGCTGCCCGCCCAGCGGGGTGCCAGGATGCTGCACAAGCGCAGCCTCAACCTGTCGGGCCACCGCACCAGTGTGGCGCTGGAGCCGGAGTTCTGGCACGCGCTGCACCTCATTGCCCAGGCTCGCGGGCTGGCGCTGGCCGCCCTTGTGGGGCAGGTCGATGCCGCGCGCCCGCCCGACCGGCCTCTGGCGTCCGCCCTGCGGGTGGAGGCATTGCGGCAGTGGATGCCAGCCCTGCCCGAAACGGCGGACGGGGAAGGGCAAGATCAGTTGGGTTGAGCAGGCAAGTCGTGCTAGCGTTGGGGCATGGCAATCTGGGGCAAGATTTTTGGTGGCGTTGCGGGGTTCGCGGTTGGCGGCCCCATGGGCGCGGTCGTGGGCACGGCGCTCGGGCACGCGGCGGATAACGGCTCATTGCTGGAAACCCCGGCAGGCGGCTGGACCGACCGCTGGGGCCCGCGGCTCAATGCCGACCCCAACGGGGCGGCCACCTTCATGGCCGCCAAGATGGCGGCTGCCATGGGCAAGCGCGACCAGTTGTACGGGCTGGTCATCATCATCCTGTCCGCCAAGGTGGCCAAGTGCGACGGGCCGGTGAACCGCGCCGAGATCGACGCCTTCAAGCGCCGCTTCCACCTCCCGCCCGAGAACATGAAGGAAGTGGGCCGCCTGTTCGACAATGCCCGCCAGCGCACCGATGACTACAAGGCCTTCGCCACCGAGCTTGGCCGCGCCTTTGCCAACAAGACTGACATGCTCGAAGAGGCACTCGCCGCGCTGTTCGTCATCGCCCGCGCCGATGGTGAGGTAAACATGCGTGAGGAAGCCTTCCTGCGCGGCGTGCATAAGGCCTTCAACCTCAGCCCGGGTGCCTGGGACCGCGCGCGCGAAGGCGGCGCCCGCCCCGGCGTGAGCGAAATCGATGCCTATGAGGTGCTGGGCATCTCCCGTAATGCCAGCAATGACGAGGTGCGCGTGGTCTGGCGCCGCCTCGTGCGTGAGCATCACCCCGATGTGCTGGCCGCGCGTGGGGCGAGTGAGGCCATCCGCGCGCAGGGCGAGGCCCGCATTGCCCAGATCAACGCAGCGTGGGACCGGATCAAGCGGGATCGCAAGCTGTAATATTATATAATCGGGCAGTTCTTCTTTGTAAAAAGAACCAGGGACCCTGCTTTTCAAAGTAAAAGTTTTTGGTGAAGCTTTTTTCAAAAAGCTTCAAAAAAGAACGCCGCCTTTTTGAAAAAAGGCGGCGCTCGGAAACGCTTATTATTCTAGAGCAGATCCAGTTTGAATGGATCCATTCAAACTGGTGAAGATGCTCGATAAACAATGAGTTGGAGCAATTCCACTGAGCCAGGGTTCAGTGGAATTGCTCTAGGTCAGCACATATCAGGGTAGCTGCGCCAGCAGGTGCAGCCCTTCTGCGCTGCCCAGCACGGCGGATTTTTCCGCGCGGTTGAGTTCGCGCACTGCCGTGGCCAGGTCAGGTGCTTCGCGCAGCTTGAGCAGCCCTACGAGGAGTGCCGGGTTGATCGGGTCGCCCCGCCTGCGTGGCGGCGGCAGCATGATCTCATGCACCCGCAACAGCCCCGCGCGGGCACGCAGGGCGGCGATGGCCTCCTGTATCGGGCGGCCCGCCATCTGGCCCATATAGGCCACGGCCTCGTGCAGCACCGGCGGCGGGTCCGTCTCCTCGGGGATGAGCAGCAGCCGCGCGCGCCGCAGGGCCTGGCCCGCGGCTTCGCTGCCGGTCAGGGCGGCCAGCGGAATGGCGCAGACCAGCCCCAGCGTGACCGGCAGCATCCACAAGAACAGCGGCAGCGACACGCTCCACGCCGCCCCCGCCAGCGCAATGCCCAGCACCGTATGCAGCCAGTACAGCCGCACGTTCTGCATGATCTGCAGGCCGCCTGCATCACGCCGCTGCGCATTCCAGCCGGAATCACGGCCGAGCAGGATGGACAGCACGCCCGCCGTCTGGATCATCATGGCAATGGGCGCGATCAGGCCGCCGATCACGGTCTCGACCACAATGGACGCAGCCGCCATGATCGCGCCGCCGCAGCCCCGGCGCAGCGGGCCATCAATGAGCAGCAGCATGTAGGCCAGGATCTTGGGGGCAAGCAGCACGATCATGGTGCCGATGAACATGTATTCCGCCTGCACGGGGTCAACATGCGGCCAGTGCGGGTAGAGCAGCTTGGTATCGCCAAAATATTCCGGCTTGTAAAAGCGGTTCTGCAACGAGACCAAGATGCCCACGAGCAGGAAGATCAGCCACAGCGGCGCGGTGACATAGGAGCCGATGCCCATGAGCATGTGCATGCGGCTGACCCAGTGCAGCCCCCGCGCGGGCAGCACCTTGGCGTGCTGCAGGTTGCCCTGGCACCAGCGCCGGTCACGGATGGCGATATCGGTCAGCGAGGGCGGGCTTTCCTCATACGACCCCATCAGGGCGGGCACCATGTGAATGGCCCAGCCGCCCCGGCGCATCAGGGCCGCCTCCACAAAGTCATGGCTCAGGATCGCGCCGCCAAAGGGCTTGCGCCCCGGCAGGTGCGGCATGCCCGCCTGCTCGGCAAAGGCTGCGGTGCGGATGACCGCGTTATGCCCCCAGTAATTGCCCTCCGACCCATGCCACCAGGCAATGCCGTGGGCGATCAGCGGGCCGTACACGCGGCCTGCGAACTGCTGCATGCGCGCAAACAGCGTGCGCCCGTTCACGATCACCGGCAGGGACTGGATCAGGGCCACGCCGGGGTTGCTTTCCATGGCCGCGGTCAGGCGCACGATCACATCACCCGACATGACGCTGTCGGCATCGAGCGTGATCATCTGCTGGTAGGCCGCGCCGTAGGTGCGCACCCATTCACCGATATTGCCAGCCTTGCGGTCGGTATTGACCGCGCGCCTGCGGTAGAACAGCCGCCCGCCCCAGCCCGTGGCGCGGCACAGGGCCATGTAGGCGGCTTCCTCCGCCACCCAGATGTCGGGATCGGTGGTGTCGGACAGGATGAACACGTCAAACGCGCGTTCCTGCCGCGTGGCCCCCAGGCTGTCGATGGTGGCGCGCAGCCCGGCCATGACCCGGCCCGGATCTTCGTTATAAGTGGGCATGAGCAGCGCCGTGCGGGTGGTGACCCGCGGCAGCGCCCCGCTGCGCTTGATGCCAAGCCCCAGCCCGCCATGGGCCAGCATGGAGGCAAAGCCCGCCAGCGCCGAGGTAAAGGCCAGCGCAATCCATAAAAACAGCATGACGAACAGCAGCAGCATGACCATGCCCGCCACCGAGCGCTGCACGGCATTGAACACGAGGTCCATCTCGTAACCGGCCATGCCGGTCATGGCCACGGCACCGCCAATCACCAAAAGCCGCCGCAGCCCGATCAGCCGCCATTGGGTGGCGGGCACCGGGCCGCGACCATGCCGGTCGGGATCGGTTTCGAGCGCGCGCACGGGCATGTCGAGCGGGGCGGCAGGGGGCAGGGCGGCCCAGCCCTGCGGCAGCAGGCTGGCAGGTGCTGCAGGCTGCGCCGGGTATGGGGGCGCCCCTACGGCGTCCATCGATAGACCCATTCTTCCGATACGGGGCCGTTATCATCGGCCAGCACGCAGTTCAGTTCCGCAACCTTCGCATCGCCGGGGGCAAACTCGAACGTGCTGCGCCAGCCATGGATGGGTTCGACCGGCTCGACCACCACATTGCGGATCTCACCCGCCGAGGCGCGGCATTGCAGGTGGAAATGCGGGTTGTCGGGCAGCCTGTCAAAAGGCGTGCCGGTAAAATCGAGGTCGAAGAAGCGCGTATGCGAATCATCGGTGGACTCTCCCACCCGGGTGGCGGCAATACGCGCGAGCTTTGTGGGCCACGGCGTGTCCCAACCCCAGTACATGCGGTAGGTGAACACGTATTCGCGCCCTGCGGCCAGCGGCTCCTGCGGGCGCCAGAACGAGACGATGTTGTCATTGACCTCGTTGGGGGTGGGAATTTCCACCAGGTCGACAGCGCCTGCCCCCCAGTCCCCGATCGGCTCGATCCATAGCGAGGGGCGCTTTTCATAATTCAGCGCCACATCCTCGAAATCGGTGAAGGCACGCTTGCGCTGCATCAGGCCAAAGCCATGCGGCCGCACATCGGTAAAGGCGGAGAACTGGAGGTCGCGCGGGTTGCGCAGCGGCCGCCACAACTGCTGGCCGCTGCCGGTCCACATGGAGAGGCCCTCGCTGTCATGGGCGGCGGGGCGCCAGTCATCGACGCGCGAGCGGTCATTGGCATCAAAATAGAACATGCCGGTCAGGGGGGCTATGCCGGACTCGGTAATCGCCTTGCGCGGATAAAGCGAGGACTGCACGTCAAACACCGTGGTCTCGCCGGGGCGGATGGTAAAGCGGAACGCCCCGGTGAGCGAGGGGCTGTCAAGCAGCGCATGCAGCACCACGCTATCCACGCCCGCCTTGGGTTTTTCCAGCCAGAAGGCGCGGAACAGGGCGAATTCCTCGCCCGTCGGGTCGCCGGTGCCATTGGCGAAGCCACGGGCGGACAGGCCATAGGTCTGCCCCTTGGCCACGGCGCGGAAATAGGATGCGCCAAGGAAGACGCAGAACTCTTCCATCACGCCCGGCGTATTGATGGGCGCGCGCAGGCGCAGCCCGGCAAAGCCGATGTCATCATTCACGCGCAGGGCGGGGTCGTTGAAGGTAAACATGTCGGGGTTGAAGGCGATGGGGCGGCTCTGGCCGTCAACCACCTCGTTCATGTCGATACGGGGCGCGTACAGATAGCCACGGGGAAAGAACTCGACCTCGAAACCGAGGTTCTCGCCATGCCACAATGCCTGCTCGGGGCGGTAGGCCATGGAATTGTACTGATCGAAATTGAGGTTGCGCAAAGGTGCTGGCAGCGACTGGGAAGGCGGCTGGTATGCCTGCTGCGATAACTGATGGGCCAGCGTGCGAACCGTGTTGGAGTCAAAATTGCTGCTCTGGGTTGCCCTTGCCGCGCGTGGCGCGGCAAACCCAACGACCGACAGGGCGGACAGGGCCGTGCCCGCTTTCATGAAATTACGTCGTAACACCTAATTCAACTCCAGTCCGTTCTTCTTTTCAGGAGTGCTGCCACACTATTCTTTATTTTTTACCATTGGGCAAAGGTACTTATGCCACAACCGTGATCAGCAGTGCTGATGGCTTTTTCACGGCGTGGATGAACACATACCTGCCAATGTTTCAAGTGGGCCCCGTACTGCCTCGCGCGCGGCCTGCTCGATTTCACGATACAGGCGCAGCACGGCCTCGCCCTCCGCCGAAAGGCCGGCCCCGCCGCCGCCGCCCGGCCGCGCGCTGACCAGCGGGCGGGCAAATGTGGTATTCATCGCCTCGACCAGCAGCCAGGCGCGCCGGTAGGACATGCCCATGGCCCGCGCTGCCGCCGAGATCGAGCCGGTCTCGCCAATCTGTTCGAGCAGTCGGATCTTGCCATGCCCGAGCAGGGGCGTGCCATTGGCGTCGAGCCGCAAGGTCAGGCGCATCTGTGTCATATTTTCCATACTCCCGGCAGCCGCTATGATAATGGCTCCTTCTACCTGAAATATCCTTGTCTGGAATGGATTTTTCCCATCATGCACCAAGCCGCCCTCCCATCGGGGGCGCCTGCCACCGCATGGGCCCCGATGCAGCCGGGCCATCTGCCCGCGGTGGTGGCGCTCGCCGCCCGCCTGCACCCCGGCTGCCCCGAGCGGGCGGAGGTGCTTGATGAACGCCGCAGGCTGTGCCCGGCGGGCTGCCGGGTATTGCTGGCGGAAAACGGGCAGGCGGGTGGCTACATGCTGAGCCACCCGTGGCGCATGGGCTGCCCGCCCGCGCTCGATACCCCTCTTGGCCGCCTGCCCGCCCGGCCTGATTGCTGGTATCTCCACGATATCGCCATCGACCCCGCCCTGCGTGGCCAGGGCCATGCCCATGCGGCGCTAAGCCATATCAGCGCGCAGGCCCGTGTGCATGGCGTGCAATGGCTGGCCCTGATGGCGGCGGAAGGGGCCCGCACGCTCTGGGCGCATCTGGGCTTTGCGCCAATACCTGACGTGCCCGCCGCCATTACCGCAAGTTATGGCGCGGATGCCTGCCCCATGCGCCGGGCGTTACCGGGTGGCTGACATATTTCAAAATAATAAAAGTCATGAAGCCTTGTGAAAAAAGCTTCACCAGAGGCGTTTTACAGGTTCTGCATGACCGCTCGCACGCCGCGTTCACGGATGGCGTGGCGCGTTTTGACCACGGCGGCATCAAGCGCGATCGAATCCATGTCGCGCCAGCCATCAAAGGCAGGCAGGGCAAGGGCTGCCGCAAGATTGGCCTCATTGACCAGCGCCATGTCATCGGCATCAAGCGTGGGTTCAAGCGGGGCGTAGCTTTCGCCCTTCTCGTCACGGCCGCGCAGCATTTCCAGATAGGCGGCAATGCCAAAGGCGATGCGGCCCAGATCATGCCCGCTCTCCAGCGAGCGGCGCACCGTATCGGTCCAGAACACCCGCACTTTCGAGGCCCCGTCGCTACAGATCCGCAACAGCGTATCGGCCACCGCCTGGTTGGAGAAACGGCTGAGCAGGCGCAGGCGATAGGCATCAAGGTCGAAACCGGCGGGCGCATCGATCTGGGGCATGGCATCCAGCGTCCAGTAGGCATTGGCCAGGCGCTCGAGGTCGGCATCCGCCACGGTTTCATGCGCGTAGCGGTAGCCCAGCAGCAGCCCTGCGGCACCGAGCAGGATGTGCCCGGCATTGAGCATGCGCACCTTCACCTGCTCGTAGCCTGCCACGTCATCCACAAACTGCACGCCTGCCTTTTCCAGCGCGGGGCGGCCGTTGCAGAAATTGTCCTCCAGCACCCACTGGCTGAAATCCTCCGCCAGCACGGGCAGCGCGTCATCCAGCCCGCTGGCCGCGTTCAGCGCCTGGCGCGTGGCCCGGTCCACGCCGGGCGTGATGCGATCCACCATGGAGCACGGAAAGGTCACGCTGGCCTCGATCCAGTCGGCCAGATCGGGGTCAACCGCGCGCGCATAGCCCACAAAGGCCGCCCGCGCGACATGGCCATTGCTGCGCAGGTTATCGCATGAGAGCACGGTAAAGGGCGGCAGGCCCGCCTCGCGCCTGCGGCGCAGCCCCTCCACCACGTAACCGAACACGGTGGATGGCCTGCGCGGATGGGCAAGGTCCGCGCTCACGCCTGCCTCATCAAGGCGGAAGCGGCCGGTTTCCTCATCGATATTGTAGCCGCCTTCGGTAATCGTCATGCTGACGATGCGCGTCTCGGGGTCTGCCAGGCGGGCCAGCACGGCCTCGGGGTCGGTGGGGGCGAGCAGGTATTCGCGCAATGCCCCGATGATGGAGACGGTGCGCGCGCCATCCGCCGCCACCTCGGTCAGGGAATACAGGCAGTCCTGCTGCTGGAACTGGCGCGCCTTGGCCTCCCCGCGCGGGCCGCCATTGAGCCCCACGCCCACGATGCCCCACTGCGCCTGGCCCGGCAGGCCAAGGCACCGGTTGACGTACCACGCCTCATGCGCGCGAAAGAAATTGCCCACGCCAAAATGCACGATCCCTCGCCCCACCGCCTCGCGCCTGTATGGCAGCGCCTGCACGCCAGCGGGAAGGGTGGTGAGGGTTGTTTCGTTCAGCATGGTGTTCTTGCGCTCCTTCTAGGGTGAGGGGCGGGCACGACCCTCCGGCAGGGGGACGGACGCAGCCTTGCCCGCAGGTTCGAATCCGGCCTCGGCCACCAGCGGGTGGCCATCAAGCGGGAACGGACCATCATCCGTGCGCCCGTCCGACCAGATATTTCGCACGGCCAGCCGCATGTCGGCATGCAGCAGCCCTAAAGCGAAACGCATGACAGGGGTCCAGTGTTCCCTGCCCTGCTGCTGTTCAAGCCGGTCGAGCAGGGGGCGCATGTCATCATCGGGCAGGGTGTGGCCCCGGCGGGTCGCGGCCAGCCGGTCGCACCGCGCGGCCATCTGGCCCAGTATATCGACCAGCATGTCGCGCTCATGGGCAAGGATATCACCCGTACGGGCGGTCTCGCCCTCGGTGCCCGCGCGCGCGATGAAAATGGCATCCGAGCGGATCCGGCGCAAAAGCCCCGGCAGGCGCAGCACCAGCGGGTCATGCTTCGCCAGCGAGGACGGGTGCTCCACCTCCGCCTCCTGCACGCCGTCATTCATGTCCTGCAGCAGGGAGCGGCACATCGTATCGATGGTGGCCAGCGCATCGTGGTCGGGGTGGTTCTGCAATGCCCCCGAAAGCAGGTCCGACAGGCGGCGCAGCAGGCTTGCGGCATTGCCCAGCACCTCGCGCCGCGCCTCGCCACGCAGCACGAAGAACGAGACAGCGAATGATACCACCACCCCGGTCATGATCGAGGCGATGCGTTGCAGCGGGCGCGAAAACGGCTCGCCCGTGGCGGGGAACAGCAGCACCACCATGAGGGTGACAATGGCCACCCGCATCTTGGGCCGCAGCGCCACCAGCACGGCAAGCGGCATGAGCATGACCCAGAACACCATGCCCACCGAGAGCGTGGTGTACTGCTCGAGCGCAATGGCGGACATGCCCGCCGCAGCCCCGATGAGCGTGCCCACGATCTGCTCGCGCCCGGTAGACAACGTCTGCGTCAGGCGGCTTTGGGTAATGACGATGACCGAGGTGATGAGCGCCCAGACCGGCTCATCAAGATGGATGATGGTGGCGACAATGCCGGACAGGATGAGCGAGACATTCATCCGCACGACCTGCCGCCACGTGCCCCGCCCCATGATGGAATAAAAGAGTGTCTTCACGCGTTCCGGCATGCGGCTCAGTGGCCGCCCCCTTCCGGCAGGGGGAAGGGCACCCAGCGCAGGCCATCGGCGTTCTGCACCAGGAACAGCACGGTCTTGCGGTGCTGGGTGCGGGCGGCGTCGATCTGGCGGCGCAGGTCGGCGGGCGTGTTGACGGCCGCCTGCTGCACCTCGGTCACCACGTCGCCGGGGCGCAGGCCGCGCTCGGCGGCGGGGCTGTCATCGGTAACACCAGTGACCAGCACGCCTTTCTGCCCTTCGGCCATGTTGTATTTCTGGCGCGCGATGTCATCGATCTCGCCCACGGTAAAGCCCATGCCCGCAATGGCCAGGCTGCCCTGGGCGGGGTTCTTGCTGGCGGGCTTGCTGTCGGCCTTGTCGGTCTTTTCCTCGGGCAGGGCGCCGATGGTAATGGCCACGGTCATCTGCTGGCCCTTACGCCAGATGCCCAGATGCGCGACACTGCCCCCCGCCAGTTCCGCCACGAGGCGCGGCAGGGCGCGGCCATCGATGTCCTTGCCGTTCAGGCTCTGGATCACGTCACCTGTCTGCAGATGCGCCACCGCCGCCGGCCCCTTGGGCTCGACGCCCGCGATCAGTGCGCCGTGGGGGTCTTTCAGGCCCAGCCCATCGGCAATTTCCTGCGTCACGTCCTGAATGCGCACGCCAATCCACCCGCGCGTGACCCGCCCGTGGTGGCGCAACTGCTCGATGATGCCCTGCGCCTCCGCCGAGGGGATGGAAAAGCCGATGCCGACCGACCCGCCCGAAGGCGAGTAGATGGCGGTATTGATGCCGATCACCTCGCCGCGCAGGTTGAACAGCGGGCCACCGGAATTGCCCTTGTTGATGGGCGCGTCGGTCTGGATGAAGTCATCATACGGCCCCTGCTCGATATTGCGCCCGCGTGATGACACGATGCCCGCCGTCACCGTGCCCGACAGGCCAAAGGGGTTGCCGATCGCCAGCACCCAGTCGCCCACGCGGGCGTGGTCGCTGTCACCAAACGGCACGGCGGGCAGGGGCCTGGGGCTGTCCACCTTCAGCACGGCAAGGTCGGTGCGGTCATCATGGCCGAGCAGGCGGGCCTTGAGCACGGTGTTGTCCTGCAGCGTGATGGTGATCTGGTCGGCATGGCGCACGACGTGGTTGTTGGTCACGATCACGCCCGAGGGGTCGATGATGAAGCCCGAGCCCAGCGCCTGCATCTTGCGCGGCGGCGCGTTGGGGCTGTCCTGGCGGTTCATGAAGTCGTGGAAGAACTTCTCGAACGGCGACCCTTCGGGGAAGTTGGGTACCTGCGGCGTGCTGTCGCCATCATCGCCGTCGTCATCGTCCTCGCCGGGGCGGACCATCTCGGTGGTGGAGACGTTCACCACGGCGGGCAAAAGCCTTGCGGCCAGGTCGGCGAAGCTGTCGGGCATGTTGCGCCCCTCGCCGGGCAGGCGCAGCGGCGCCGGGGGAGTAGCCGGCGTGGCGGGGGCCGGAACGGGCGTCGAGGCCGGGGCGGGATCGGCCGCGCGGGCGGCCTGGGCCCCAAGGGCCGTGACCAGCCCCATGGCAAGGCAGGATCGGGAAAAGACTGCGGCGCGAAAGGACATGGGGCTCTTACATCCTGCTGAACGGGATCGATCGGACGGGCACCTATATCACGCCCTTTACGGGGGCGGAAACCACGGCTTCAGCCCCGGCATAGCGGAGCGCCCGCAGGCATGGCGGCCGCCCGGCCCTGCCGTGCCGCCACGCGCTGGCGTTCCTTCACCCTTGCCACGGCCAGCAGCACGTAAAATCCCGCCACGTTCACCGCCACCTGCATCATCCAGCCCGTGCCGAAACTGGTCAGCACCAGCCGCCCGTACAGGTCGACCAGCGTGCCCGCGGTGAAGATTTCAAGCGAATGGCGGCCAAACAGCGCCATGAGCTGGCCCGGCCGCGTATTGGCCCACACGCTCGCGCGCGGCGAGGACTGCACGAGGTAGAACAGCGCCAGCACATCCACCAGCCGCCACGGCGAGAGGATCATCTTGTCCGGCAGCGCCATGACCACGGGCCTCAGGTCGGCAAAGCCCCAGTCCGTCCACGGAAAGGACTGCACGGCGGAGAACAGCAGGTAGAGCGCGCACAGGCCCGCAAGCGGCCGCGAGCGCGGCAGGCTGCCATCATGCCGGCCCGCAACCCGGGCGGCGCACACGCCCAGCACGAACAGGAACTGCCAGGCCAGCGGGTCGAAATACCAGCCATCAGGATCGAGCCAGTTGGGAAAGTTCAGCCGCGGGTCGTAATTGACCCCCAGCCACACCGCCGCACTCAGCCCCAGCACCACCGGCGTGCCCACCCCGCGCAGCAGGGCGTAAAGCGGAGCAAAGCCCAGCAGCAGCACGATATAGAGCGGCAGGATGTTGAGGTTGCCCGGCAGCGCCACGAGCGAGAGCACCCGCCAGACCGAATCAAGCCCGTGCGCCAGTTCCGGCTCCAGAAAATCAACCGGCACCGGCCAGAAATGCCGCCAGATGCGGATGGTGGCAATACACACCACCACCATCACGATCTGGAACACGTAAAGCTGCCAGCACCGCCGCCCGATGCGGGCCAGCACGTCAGGCACCGGCTTTTTGGCAAAGGCCCGGCCATAGGCCAGCCATGAGGCATAGCCCGCCAGCAGCACGAACACCTCGGCCGCATCGGCAAAGCCGATATTGCGCATGGTAAAGCGGTTGAGCCAGTTCTGGGGGATATGGTCGATGCACATCATGAGCAGGGCCACCCCGCGCAGGGCGTCGATCCGGTGGTCGCGCCGGTGCGGGGCCGCCGCCCGCTCACTTGAAATGCCCATGATGTTCCCTGCCTGCCCCAACACGATGCGCCCGGCCCATGCCCGGTGCCGCCTGATGAGCGTAAAGCAGCAAATCAGATCGCAAACCATTCTCATCATGGCAGGGATGCCCCGCAACACTGTCATGGCGGCGCGATGGGCGGGTGCGCACCGTTTCATGACTCGACCACCCTGCCTCACCCCTTCTATACCCGCACGGGCAAGAGAGCAGGGAGCGCAACCATGACCAGTCCCGACCGGGCAACCCTAGAAACCGTTCTGCGCCAGGTGCGTACGGACGATCATGCCGCAAGCGTTGCGGAACTGGGCAGCCTTGATGCCTTCATGGTGCGCGATGGCGTGCTCCATGTCGCCCTGGCCACCGACCGGGCGCGGGCCGAACGCCTGCAGCCCCTGCTGCCTGCACTCGAACGTGCCCTTGTCGCGGCAGTTCCCGGCAGCACGGGGGCCAGCGTCATCCTGACCGCGCACCGCCCGGCTTCCACTGCCGCCTCCACTGCGGCTCCCGCTGCGGCCGCCCCGGCGGCGGGCGGTGGCCACCGCCCGCTCAACCTGGGCGGCGGCAAGGTCGGCAAAGCAGCCACTGGCCCGCAGCCCGCAGGCGTTGGCGTGGTCATTGCCGTGGCCTCGGGCAAGGGCGGCGTGGGCAAGTCCACTACGGCGGTCAACCTGGCCGTGGGGCTGGGGCTGGAAGGGCTGAAGGTGGGGCTGATGGATGCCGACGTGCATGGCCCCTCCCTGCCGCGCATGATGGGCGTAAGCGGCCAGCCCGAAGTGCGCGATGGCCGCCTGATCCCGCCGCATAAATGGGGCATTTCTGCCATGTCGATCGGCATGCTGGTGGAAGAGGACAAGGCCATGATCTGGCGCGGCCCGATGGTGATGGGCGCCATAGGCCAGTTGCTGGGCGATGTGGCATGGGGCGCGCTGGACGTGCTGGTGGTGGACATGCCACCCGGCACGGGCGATGCGCAACTGACCCTGGCCCAGAAAACCGCGCTGGCCGGGGCCATCATCGTCTCCACGCCGCAGGATATCGCCCTGCTTGATGCGCGGCGCGGTGTGACCATGTTCGAGAAGATGAACGTGCCGGTGCTGGGCGTTGTGGAGAACATGTCCTATTTCTGCTGCCCCAACTGCAACCACCGCACCGAACTGTTCGGCCATGGCGGCGCGCGGGCGGAAGCTGAAAAGATGGGCGTGCCCTT
Source organism: Komagataeibacter melomenusus (assembly GCF_013155395.1). Taxonomy (GTDB): domain Bacteria; phylum Pseudomonadota; class Alphaproteobacteria; order Acetobacterales; family Acetobacteraceae; genus Komagataeibacter; species Komagataeibacter melomenusus. The sequence goes on from NZ_JABJWC010000020.1 coordinate 57,994, forward strand.
TCTGGGCGAGATCCCGCTGCTTGCCGATATCCGCGCCAGCGCCGATGAGGGTGCCCCCATCGTCATCGCAGCCCCCGACAGCCCGGCAGGCCAGGCCTATCGCGCGCTGGCCCATACGGTGGGCGCGACACTGCGCCGCGTGCTGGAGAAAAAGCAGTCCGGTTCGTGAAGCCTCAGGTGCCGCCTTTCTTTGAAGGCGGCCTTTCCTGAAGCTTTAAAGACTGTGATGGTTTTTGGGGGGCTGAAGGCCGGTCAGTCCGATGACGTGCCCTGCGGGGAGGAGACGGCCTCCTCGCCTTCATCCGATCCGTCAACCGACATGATCGCATCAAGCGAATCGCACAGTTTCTTCTGGTTGGCGCTGGCAAGCGATCCGGGGGCGGCGCACAGCTTGGCAGCATCGGGCACGCAGGATTCGGTGGCGTCCTCGTAGTCGGATTCCATCACGTCATGCGCCAGCGACAGGTTGGGGTTGTGCGCGCTCTCGCCCGCCTCCTCAATCACCTTTTCCATCTTGTGCAGGTCATCAAGCTTGTCGAGGCAGGCCTTGCTGGCCATGTCCGGCTTGAGGCGCAGCACGTCCATGGCGCGCTGCACCTTCTGCGTGGCCAGGCTCTGCCCATGTGCCAGCGTGCTCGACGCAACAGGTGCAAGCAGCAATGCAACCGGCAGCGCGGCAAGGCGTAAAGACAGCTTGATGTTCACCATGACCGTTCCGTTTGTCCTGTCCCGACCACGAGGGGCAGCGCGGGCGCATCTGCCCCACCGGGGTGCGGCCCCGACTATGGCAGGAACCTATCCGCTGCGAAAGGTGCGGATGGCGGGCGATGCATGCAGTCCATGCATAAAAATATCATCTGAAAGTTATTGATATAATAAGGAGGAAATCGGAATCGTGTCAAAAATTTGAAAATTCCCTTACATTCTCGAGACTTTTTTAGTATAGATTATCCCCACTGAATATATTTTTCGTGTTTTGGCGGAGGTCAGAAACTATCCTGTCATTGTGAAATCGTTCGATACTGAAACGATTTTGTATATATGGCCAATTCATGGTCTTTCCGGCGTGGGGAAATCACAGCATCGTGCGCGTTTTTCGGTGTGCCTGATGTGTTTTTTCATCCAGTTGTTATGAAAGCCGCGCCCAGGGGTGCGTTTTCCTGCCGGATTGATGGCTTTATGGCTGGTCACGCGCGTGAACAGCAGGTCTGCCAGGCATGATGCGCTGGCGTTTTGGCGCTTGTGCCACCTGCCGGTTCCTCATGCTCTGGCCCGCACGGGCGGTTGCACGCCCGACTTGTGAAACTGAGTTCCGCACTGGTGTTTCCGGAAAGCCGGACTGTGCGGACGCAGCCTGCATCGACGCTCCGCAATGAGGCGGGGCCGCTCGTTTTCGTGTCGGCTGCCTGTGAAAGAGGAGACTCTCCCCTTGAAACAGACAGACAATCTGTCCGAATCAACGTCCCTGGCCGATCGGCTTGGCATTCCGGCGCCCCTGTTCTGGGGGTTCGTCGGTCTGCTGTTCTTCATGATCGGCGATGGTGTCGAGGCTGGCTACCTTGCACCCTATCTTGAGGGGCAGGGCATTTCATCGCGCGATACGGCGCTTTTGTTCACCATCTATGGCGTGACCGTCTCCCTGTCCTCCTGGGCTTCGGGGCCGCTGTCCGACCTGTGGGGCCCCAAGCGGGTCATGTGGATCGGCCTTGCCATCTGGGGCGTGTTCGAGATCCTGTTCCTGACCTTTGGCGTGGCCGTGAACAGCTATCCCGTCATGCTGGCCGCCTACACCATGCGCGGCTTTGGCTACCCGCTGTTCACCTATGGCTTCCTGGTCTGGATTGCAGCCGCCACCCCGCCGCGCCAGCTTGGCTCGGCTGCGGGCTGGTTCTGGTTCGCGTTCTCGGGCGGGCTGCCCACGCTGGGTTCGCTGTTTGCCAGCTTCTCCATTCCGCTGATCGGCGAGATGGCGACGTTCTGGTCCTCGCTGGGTCTGGTCATGTTCGGTGGCCTGCTGGCCCTGCTCATGACGCGTGAGCCCATCGGCTCGCGCCGCCTGGCCCCCGTGGGCACCAAGCCTGCCACGATCTTCTTCAGTTCGATCAGCATCCTGTGGCGTGAGCCCAAGACGTTTGTCGCCATGATCGTGCGCACCATCAACACGTCGTCGGAATATGCGTTCCTGGTGATCATGCCGGCGTTCTTCACCAAGGTCATCGGCTTCTCGCTGTCGCAGTGGCTGCAGCTTCTGTCGATCATCTTCCTGTCGAACATTCTGGTGAACCTCGTGTCCGGCATCACGGCGGACCGTCTGGGCCACCGCACCGTTGTCGCCCTGTTCGGCTGCGTTGGTGCCGCGATCACGGTGCCGCTGTTCTACTACGTGCCGCAGATGTTCCCCGGCAACTTCCCCATCGCCGCCGCCATGGGCGCGCTTTATGGCGCCACCATCGCAGCCTTCGTGCCGCTGTCCGGCCTGGTGCCGCAGATCTGCCCGAAGGAAAAGGCCGCCGCCCTGTCCGCCCTGGGTCTGGGCGCGGGTGCGAGCACCTGGGTTGGCCCGGCCATCGTGACGTGGTTCGAAAGCTGGCATGGCATCGAGGGGATCATCTGGATCTTCTGTGGCCTGTATGTGGCCTCGGCCGCGCTGACGCTGGTGCTGACGGTCTCGCCCGAAGCGCGTCGCTACATTGATGAAGCCGCCGCCCGCGGTGACGTGGCGGAGGAAGTGACCCTGGGTCACTGATCCTTCCACTTTTTCTGCCCCGCAGGCGCCTGTGGGTCAAGCGGGCCTGCTCCCATCAAGGGGCAGGCCCGTTTTTTATGGCATGTCGCAAAAATCAAAAGTTTTTGGGTGCCGCCTTTTTTCAAAAAGGCGGTGTTTTTGATTGTGGGTCTGACGCCCGGCGTGACGATATAAAAAAGGCCGGAACCCTATGGGCGCCGGCCTTTTCCTATGGGTCAGAGGCTGCGTTCAGGCCGCCTGCGCGGGGTGCGGGGGCGGTCGGTGCCGCCAGGTGCGCCCTGCGTGCTGCGCCGGTCGGCCGCCTTGAGGGCGGGGGCGGCGGTCACTTCGCTTTCAAGCTGGCGGATGCGCTTCTGCACGCTTTCGCGCAGGGCGGGTGCGGTATGCGATTTCATGGAGGCCAGCGTCTCGCGCAGGTCGCGCAACTGCTTCTGCTTTTCGGCAAGGGTGCGACGGATCGGCTGGTTATCGGACATCTGTCCGTGGAATGCGCGCATGATAAGGATCCTGTGGACCTGTGGTCCAGGAAATGAGTTGTTAACCGTGTGATGGAAAGAGGCGCAGCACGCACCCACGCCCACCCGGCCCGAGCGGGCAGGGTGGCAGCGCGATGCGTGATGAACCGGGGGCTTACCCCTCGTTCAGCGCAAGCACGTCGGCCAGCCCCTGTACCAGGGCCTGGCATTCGGCATCCGTACCAATGGTGATGCGTAGCCATTGTGCAATGCGCGGGGTCCGGAAATGACGCACGATGATCGCCCGCGCCCGCAGGGCTGCGGCAAGCTGTGCGCCGTCACGGTCCGGATGCCGGGCAAATACGAAATTCGCCCGTGATGGCAGGACCTCGAACCCCATCTTCCCCAGGCTGTCTGTCAGCCTGTCGCGTGAGCTTATGATCCTGGCGCTTGTATTTGCAAGCCATTCCCGATCTTCAATCGCGGCAATAGCCCCCACCTGCGCCAGGCGGTCGAGCGGATAGGAGTTGAAACTGTCCTTGATGCGGGTCAGGGCCGCGATCAGGTCAGGCTGGCCAATGGCATAGCCCACCCGCAGCCCCGCCAGCGCGCTCGATTTCGACAGCGTGCGCACCACGAGCAGGTTAGGGTGTTCGGCCACCAGCGGTATGGCCGTCTCGGCCCCGAAATCGACATAGGCTTCATCCACCACCACCACCGCATCGGGGTGGTCGCGCAGCAGGGCGCGGATGGCGTCCAGCCCAAGGGCGATGCCGGTGGGCGCGTTAGGGTTGGGCAGGATGATGCCGCCACACGGCCTGCGATAGGCTGCGATGTCGATGCCCATGGCCCCGTCGAGCGGTATGGTCTCGTGGCGGATGCCATACAGCCCGCAATAGACGGGGTAGAAGCTGTAGGTGATGTCGGGGAAGAGCAGGGGGGCTTCATGGTTGAGCAGCCCCTGGAAGGCATGGGCAAGCACCTCGTCCGAGCCATTGCCCACGAACACATGGTCCACCGGCACGTCATGCGCGGTGGCAATGGCCGTGCACAGGGCCTGGGCCGTGGGGTCGGGGTAGAGGCGCAGCGTGTCGTTGGTGGCCGCCCTGATGGCTTCGAGCACCTTGGGCGAGGGGCCGTACGGGCACTCGTTGGTATTCAGCTTGATCAGGTTGGCCATCCTGGGCTGCTCGCCCGGCACATACGGGGTCAGGCTGTGTACGATCGGGCTCCAGAAACGGCTCATCAGGGCGAATTCCACAAGGTCATGAACATGATGGCACGCCACGGCAACGGCTGCCGTGGCGGCGCGGCAAGGGGGGCGGAAG
>NZ_JABJWC010000021.1 GCF_013155395.1 Komagataeibacter melomenusus
GGCCAGCCCGTGCTGGTTCCAGTTCGCGGGCACGGCATGCGCCACGGGGGCGGCGGCGCGCACCACGCGGATGCGGTTGTCCTTTTCCGCGATCTCGATTTCGGTCAGGCCGGTATCGGTGAGAATTTCAGCCAATGCCCGTATGGCATCCGCATCCACGAGCAGTCGGCTCATTGATCGTCCTCGTCCAGAATCATGTCTGTCATGGCCTGAAGCGCCAGGGCATACCCCCGTACGCCCAGCCCGCATATGACGCCAATGGCGGCGCGGGAGACGTAGGAGTGATGACGGAAGGCTTCACGGCGGTGAATGTTGGAGATGTGCACCTCGATCACCGGCAGATCAACGGCCAGCAGCGCGTCGAGTATGGCAACCGAGGTGTGGGAATAGGCCGCCGGGTTGATGATGATGCCGCGTGCGCGGCCCCGGCATTCCTGTATCCATGAAACGAGTTCCCCCTCGCCATTGGTCTGGCGGAAGTCGATGGCGACGTCGAGCCGTTCGGCCGCCTGGACACAGACCTGTTCCACGTCGTCAAGCGTGGCACGGCCATAGACTTCGGGCTGCCGCAGTCCGAGCATGTTCAGGTTTGGGCCGTTCAGCACGGCAATGAGAGGGCGCTCCATGATGCACGCGCCTAGCACGCCCGCCGTCCGGTTCCAAGTCCGATCATGCGTCATGCCCTTCTTGCGTGGCCGCCTGCGCCCGGCCTGCAGGCTGAATTATGCCCTGCGGGTCCAATTATGGTATGGTGGCGCCATGACAGCAAAAACCGATCACCAGCGCGCGGGCGGCGCACGGGGCAGCAATACGGCGCGCTACGGGGCATCCGTGGCGGTGGCGTGCCTGATGCTGGCCACGTCGGGCGTGCTGGGCGCGGCGCACGCGGCGGCCCGGCATGTGGCGGCACCCACCCGGCATGGCGCGCGCGCCAGCGTCAGGCGGCCGCCCGCCATGGCGCATGTGCCCGCGAACTGGAACCAGCACGGGCTGGCCAGCTGGTATGGCACGGACCGGCAGAGCGGGCATGCCACCGCCTCGGGCGAGCGGTTCGACCCCGATGCGCTGACCGCAGCCCACGCCCAGTTGCCGCTGGGCACGCGGGTGCGGGTGCATGCCGTCAATACCGGGCGCTCGGTCGTGGTGCGGGTCAATGACAGGGGGCCGTATCGTGGGCACCGCATCATCGACCTCTCGCCCGAGGCCGCGCGGCAGCTTGGCATCATGGGGCGTGGCGTCTCGACGGTAGAGATAGAACCCGCGCGTGAGGCCGATGAGGAAGTGGCCAGCGCCACGCGCTAGGCGCGGCGGCGGACCTGCACGGCCTTTCAGAGGCGCTGGTGCTTGGTCCAGCCTTCCATGGTCTTGTCGGGCGAGCAGCGCAGGTTCATCTCGATCTCGAGTCCCGCATTCAGCTCCGCGCCGAGCAGCACGACATAGGCCGAGACATAGAACCACATCATGATGGCGATGAACGCGCCCAGCGGCCCGTACGTGGCGCTGTAGCCCGCAATGTGGCTGACATAATAGGAGAACCCCGCCGAGGAGAGCAGCCACAGCAGCGTGGCCCCGATCGAGCCGGGCAGGATGCACCGCCAGTAGGTATGGGGCCGGTTGGGGCCGAAGCGGTACAGCACCGAGCACAGCGACAGCACGAACAGAAGCATGAGCATGGGCCCGCCCATGCGCACCAGCAGTTCGACCGAGCCGGGCGGGGGGGCGAGTTCGAGCTTCTGCGGCAGGTAGTCGAGCAGGAACGGCAGCCCCACCATGAGGGCCAGCGTCAGGATGCCGCCGCAGATCGAGCAGAAGGTCAGCGCCATGCCCATGGCCTGAAAGCGCAGGAAGCTGCGTGTCTCGGGTGTGTTGTAGGCCACGTTCATCGCCAGGATGAGCGAGCGCGTGGCCGCCGAGGCCGACCATGTGGCGATGGTGGTGGATATGATCAGGTTCAGCGTGAGCGATGAGTGCGATTCGGCCACGAGCAGGTGGATGCGCGCGCCGATCATGTCATAGGCCGAAGGCGGCAGCACGTTGCGCAGCACCACCAGCTGGGGTTCCACCGTCTGCGGGTCGAACAGGAGGCCATAGAGCGAGATGAGCGTGCTCATGGCCGGAAACAGCGACAGCGTGGCGTAGAACGCACAGCCTGCCGCAGCCAGCGTGATCTGGTCGGATACGATGTTGCGGGCAACCTGGCGCAGCACTTTCCTGACCTGCTGCATTGAAAAATGCGGCAGGTGATGTGCGGGCGGGGGCATGTCCGTCATATCGATTTCAGTAGATGAGGAACCAATCAAGGCGGGCTTCTTGTCCTGTTATGCGGTGGCACGCCGGGCGCGGAGGGGGCTGCCTGTGTGGATTGTGCCACGATCATGTGATCCTAAAGGAAAAATTCGGATCGCAAGGATTTTTCTATTGCGTCAGGCGCGTATTGTGCGCATATGCGCTCCCTACGCAACAACGCACGTGCCACTGGCCCTCTGAGGTTACGCAACGACGTCAAGCGTTCTGGCAATCGGGCCGCCACATGGTGGGGGTCCTTATTGGTCGCTGGTCCGTTAGACCGTTTCGCAACATCTGTCCGTTTGTGCAATTCCAGAATTGTGTTCATCCGGGCGGCAGTACAGAAGGGATTTGGGTGCGATGACTCCCAAAATCGCTCGTTATCTGGCTGAGCAGGCTCCTGCCACGCCATGCCTTATCGTTGATGTCGACCGGGTGGAAGAACGCTACCGCGCCCTGCGCGAGGCGCTGCCCCTGGCCCGGATCTACTACGCCGTAAAGGCCAATCCCGCCCGTGAGATCCTGACCCGCCTCGTGGGTCTCGGCTCGGCCTTCGATGCGGCGTCGTGGGAAGAGATTTCCATGTGCCTCGAGGCAGGCGCGCGCCCGGCCGATGTCTCGTTCGGCAACACGGTCAAGAAAGCATCGAACATCGCCCGCGCCTTTGCCGCTGGTGTTGACATGTTCGCCTTTGACTGCGCGGAAGAGCTGGAAAAGCTGGCCCGCCACGCACCCGGTGCGCGCGTTTACTGCCGCCTGATCGTGGAGAACGAGGGCGCTGACTGGCCGCTGTCGCGCAAGTTCGGCACCACGCTCGACAATGCCCGCGACCTGATGCTGCGCGCGCGTGACCTTGGCCTCGACCCCTATGGCCTGTCCTTTCACGTAGGCAGCCAGCAGACCGAGACCGGCGCATACGAGGCGGCGATCGCCCGCGTGGGCATGCTGTTTACCGACCTCAAGGCTGCGGGGCTTGACCTGCGCATGGTCAATCTCGGCGGCGGGTTCCCCATCCGCTACCGTGATGACGTGCCGGGCATCGACCGCTTTGCCGTGGCCATCAGCCACGCCATGACCGAGCATTTCGGCAATGACCTGCCGGAAATGATCATCGAGCCGGGCCGCTTCATGGTAGGCGATGCGGGTGTCGTGTCATCGGAAGTGGTGCTGGTCAGCCGCCGTGGCATGAATGATGGCGTGCGCTGGGTCTATCTGGATATCGGGCGCTTTGGCGGCCTGGCCGAGACCGAGGGCGAGGCCATCCGCTACGGCATCCGCACCCCGCATGATGGCACGGCAACCGGCCCGGTCGCCATTGCCGGCCCGACCTGCGACGGGGCGGACATCATGTATGAAAAGACCCCCTACGCCCTGCCGCTGGGGCTGGAATCGGGCGACCGGATCGAACTGCTCTCCACCGGGGCATATGTCTCGACCTACTGCTCGACCGGGTTCAATGGCCTCAGGCCCATTGAGGAACACTATATCTGATCGCGTTCAGCACCATCTGAACATGTCTGGATAACAGGGCGGCGGGACGAAAGTCTTGCCGCCCTGCGTGTATCGGGGGGATACACAGGGCAGTTCCATCCATGCCGGAGGTGTTCCTTGCCCGTGTCCCGTGTTTCAACGCTGCGTTTGCTGGGCGTGTCCCTTCTCGGGTGCGTCGTGGCGGCGCGGGCGTTTGCAGCCCCCGTGCTGGTTCATGCCACGCCATCGGCAGGGCAGCATGTGCCTGCGGGCAATGTGGCAATCAAGCTGGGCTATAACAGCGTGATCGATCCCTTCCGCGCGCGCCTGCTCCTGCTTGGCCCGAGCGGCGTGCCGCAACTGCTTGCGGCCTCGCCCAGTGATGATGAGCAGCAGGGCCTGGCCACCACCGTGGCGCTGACACCGGGGCATTACGTGCTGCACTGGCGCATGCGCGCGCCAGGCGGCTCACCCACGGAAGGCAACGTGCCCTTTGATGTCGACCCCGCAGGCACGCCTGCGCCTGCGGGCGGAAAATAGCCGCCCTGTTCCCTTATTCCACTGCCGCCCGCAGCCCGGCACCCGCGGCAAGCGGGCACAGCGGCAGGGCCGCGGCCAGGAACGCGCCGAGCAGTTCAAGGTCCGGCCCCCATGACAGGCCGGTCTGCGCCGCATCGAGCGCTGCCGCGCCAAAGATCAGCGCGGGCGTGGTCAGCGGCAGTACCAGCAGCGGCAGCAGCACGCCGCCGCGTCGCGCGCCGAGCACGACCGATGCCGCCATGCCGCCAATAAGCGAGAGGATGAGCGTGCCGAGCAGCAGCCCGGTCAGCAGCACCACCATACTGCTCGTGGGCATGCCGAGCATGATGGCCAGCGGGCCGGCTGCCAGCAGCAGCGGCAGGCCGGTGGTCAGCCAGTGGGCCATCATCTTGGCCAGCGCGATGAGCGAGGGCGGCAGGCCGGTCATGAGCAACTGGTCGAGCGAGCCATCTTCCAGCTCCGAGCCGAACAGCCGGTCAAGCGGCAGGAGGGCGGCGAGCAGCGCGCACACCCACACGATTCCCGGTGCCATGCGCCGCAGCAGCTCGGGCGAAGGGCCAAGGGCCAGCGGAAACAGCGCGCCCGCGAGGATGAAGAACAGCACCGCCCCCAGCGTGTCGGCCCCGTGGCGTAGCGCCAGCCGCAGGTCGCGTTCGAGGATGGCGGTGATGAGGGCGGGAATCCGGAGTGTCACAGCAGGTCGTCCTCGGGGAAATCCTCCAGCGGCTGGGGGATGTCGGATTCGTTCAGCCCCGGCAGCGCATGCGTGCGGGCATCGGGCAGGGGCAGGGGAACATGGGTGGTTGCAATCACAATTCCGCCAGCCTGCCGGTGGGCGGCGAACAGGGTGCCCAGCAGGCCCATGGTGTTGATGTCCAGCCCCAGGCTCGGCTCATCGAGCAGCCAGAGCGGGGCCTGCGCCAGCAGCACGCGCGCCAGCGCCGCGCGCCGTTTCTGCCCCGCCGAGAGCATGCGCGCGGGCAGGTCGGCCAGGCCGGAAATGTTGAGTGATTCCATGCACAAGTCAGGATTTCCGCCGCTTGCGCGCGCGGCCAGCGTCAGGTTCTCGCGCAATGTCAGCCCCAGCTTGAGCGCATCCTGGTGGCCCAGATAGGCCACCCGCCCCGCATGCTGGGTGCGATCGGCCAGCGCATCCACGCCAGACCACAGCACATGGCCGCCTTCCGGTTTGTGCAATCCCGCCAGAACGCGCAGCAGGGTGGACTTGCCAGCCCCGTTCGGGCCGGTCAGGAGCAGGGCGTCACCAGCCCCGAGCGTAAAGCCGACACGGTCCAGAACCAGCCGTTCACCGCGGAAAACCGAGATGTTTTCCACTTCCAGCAGGGGGCGGCCGGGGGGGGTAAAGGCAGGAATGACGGAAATCCTCCGGGCAATGGGTCGATGGTGGGGGCAGGGCAAAAAAATGCCTGCTCCCGGTTTCTTGTTACCGGCTCCAGCTTGTGTCGCAACCGCGTCCGGGTATGTTCTACCACCGTTGGGAGATCAAGCAGGTTGTCCCCGACAAGGTCACAAACCCCGCGCCAGGAAAAAAGGCAGCGGAGGATACACGATCACACGGGACGATCCGTTGCTGATGCCTCGGAGGAAACAAAGCCAATGAAGACGGTTGGGCACGACTCACTGAAAACGGGCCGCACACTGAACGTGGACGGCAAGACCTACCATTATTTCTCAATCCCGGAAGCGGAAAAGACCATCGGTTCCGTCAGCCGCCTGCCGGTCAGCCTGAAAGTGCTGCTGGAGAACGTGCTGCGGTTCGAGGACGGGCATTCCTACTCCGTAGAAGATGCCAAGGCCATCGCCGAATGGCTGAAGGAAGGGCGCAGCACGAAGGAAGTGCCCTTCAAGCCCGCGCGCATTCTCATGCAGGATTTCACCGGCGTTCCCGCCGTGGTTGACCTTGCCGCGATGCGCGACGGCATTCTCAAGCTCAAGGGCGACCCGCAGAAGGTGAACCCGCTGGTTCCCGTCAACCTCGTGATCGATCACTCGGTCATGGTGGACGTGGCCGGCTCGCCCGAGGCGCTGCAGGACAACGTGACCATCGAGTTCGAGCGCAATGGCGAGCGTTACGCCTTCCTGCGCTGGGGCCAGGAAGCGTTCGAGAACTTCTCGGTCGTGCCGCCGGGCACGGGCATCTGCCACCAGGTGAACCTTGAATACATCGCCCAGGCGGTGTGGACGGCCAATGTGGGCGGCAAGGACTATGCCTACCCCGATACCCTGTTCGGCACGGACAGCCACACCACCATGGTCAACGGCATGGGCGTGCTGGGCTGGGGTGTTGGCGGCATCGAGGCGGAAGCGGCCATGCTCGGCCAGCCCATCGCCATGCTGATCCCCGATGTGATCGGCTTCAAGCTGGTGGGCAAGCTGCCCGAGGGGGCGACCGCCACCGACCTGGTGCTGACCGTGACCCAGATGCTGCGCAAGAAGGGCGTGGTGGGCAAGTTCGTCGAGTTCTTCGGCCCTGCCCTTGACCACCTGCCGGTGGCCGACCGCGCGACCATCGCCAACATGGCGCCGGAATATGGCGCGACCTGCGGCTTCTTCCCCGTTGATGACCTGACGCTGGATTACCTGCGCCAGACCGGCCGTGAAGAACACCGCATCAAGCTGACGGCGGAATACCTCAAGGCGCAGGGCATGTTCCGCCATGCCGAATCCGCCCACCCGGTGTTTACCGACACGCTGGAACTCAACCTCGAGACCATCGTGCCCTCGATCGCAGGCCCCAAGCGCCCGCAGGACCGCGTGGTGCTCAAGGGTGCCGACAAGGCGTTCGAGACCGAGCTGACCGGCAGCCTGGGCGTGCCCGCGGCCGACAAGGACAAGAAGGCCAAGGTGGCTGGCACCAATTACGAGATCGGCCACGGCGACGTGGTGATCGCGGCCATCACCTCGTGCACCAACACTTCCAACCCCGCCGTACTGATCGCGGCAGGCCTGGTGGCGAAGAAGGCGCGCGCGCTGGGGCTGAAGCCCAAGCCGTGGGTCAAGACCTCGCTCGCGCCGGGCTCGCAGGTGGTGACGGACTATCTCAACCGCGCAGGCCTGCAGGCCGAGCTGGATGCGATGGGCTTCAACACCGTGGGCTATGGCTGCACGACCTGTATCGGCAACTCCGGCCCGCTGGAAGATCACATCGTCGATGCGATCGAAGGCAACAAGCTGGTGGCGGTTTCGGTGCTGTCGGGCAACCGTAACTTCGAGGGGCGTATCTCGCCCAACGTGCGCGCCAACTACCTGGCCAGCCCGCCGCTGGTCGTGGCTTACTCCCTGCTGGGCACGATGCGCGAGGACATCACCACCACGCCGCTGGGCACCTCCAAGGATGGCAAGCCGGTGTACCTCAAGGACATCTGGCCCACCAACCACGAGATCGCGGCCCTCATGGGCTCCGCCATCACGCGTGAGGAGTTCATCAACCGCTACAAGCACGTAAGCCAGGGCACGAAGGAATGGCAGGCGCTGAAGGTCGCCACCGGCTCCGAGACCTACAAGTGGGATGCGTCTTCCACCTACGTGCAGGACCCGCCGTATTTCCAGGACATCACGCCCGAGCCCAAGCCGCGTGGCGACATCATCGGCGCGCGCCTGCTGGCGCTGCTCGGTGACAACATCACCACCGACCACATCTCGCCTGCCGGCGCGATCAAGGAAAGCTCGCCCGCGGGCAAGTACCTTGAAGAGCATGGCGTGGCGAAGAAGGACTTCAACTCCTACGGCTCGCGTCGTGGCAATGACCGCGTGATGGTGCGCGGCACGTTCGCCAACATCCGCATCAAGAACGAGATGCTGCCCGGCACCGAAGGGGGTGTTTCCAAGCACTTCCCCGATGGCAAGGAAGGCTCCATCTACGATGTGGCGATGGAATACAAGAAGGAGGGCGTGCCCCTGGTCGTGATCGGCGGCAAGGAATACGGCATGGGCTCCTCGCGCGACTGGGCGGCCAAGGGCACCCTGCTGCTGGGCGTGCGCGCGGTCGTGGCCGAGAGCTTCGAGCGTATCCACCGTTCCAACCTGGTGGGCATGGGCGTGCTGCCGCTCCTGTTCGAGGAAGGCACGACGCGCAAGACACTGGGCCTGAAGGGCGACGAGACCTTCGAGATCCGCGGTCTCGACAAGATCACGCCCCGCATGACCATGACCATGACCATCACCCGCGCCGATGGCTCCAAGCAGGACGTACCCCTGCTGTGCCGTGTCGATACGCTGGATGAGGTGGAGTATTTCCGCAATGGCGGCATTCTCCAGACCGTGCTGCGTGGCATGACAAAAGCCGCCTGATAACAGGCAGCACCGTCCCCGCCTGCGCCGGGATGGAAAGATGAAGACGGCGGCCCGTAGCATGCGGGCCGCCGTTTTTTTGTGGCCGTTCATCTATGCGTGAGTGGTATAAGTTACCTCTGCGTTTGACACATATCGGCGGTGTTTTTTCTCTATATTGTGTATAAATGAGATGCCGTTTAAAGCCAGTATTGTGTAATAACATACCGGACATGATGGGGCCCCATGGATCTGCTTTCTGCCTTGCACAGCTTTGTCCGTGTGGCTGCAACGGGATCATTTTCTGCCGTATCAAGGGAGACGGGGGCAAGCCAGCCCACCATTTCCCGCCATATTGCCCTGCTTGAGGCCCATTACGGCGCAACCCTGTTTGCCCGTACCACCCGCAGCCTGATGATGACGGAAGACGGGCGCAGCCTCCTGCCGCATGCCTATGAAGTGCTGGAAATCCTTGAAACGGCGGAAACCGCGCTTGGCCGCAGGCGGGCTTCGGTATCGGGGCTGGTGCGGCTGGGCGTGACCACGGCGTTCGGGCTGTACCTGACCAGCCGGCTGAGCACCCTGCTGGAGGAACATCCCGACCTGTCGGTCGAACTGGTCATGCGCGACGGGTTTGGTGATCTGGTGGAAGAGGGGCTGGACCTTGCCATCCGCATCGGCTCCATTGCCGAGGGCTCGCTGATCGCCCGCCGCCTGGGCTCGGTGCATCGCTGTGTCATCGCCTCAAGCGATTACCTGGCCCGCCGTGGCACGCCCGCCCACCCGCGCGACCTGCTCAACCATCCCTGCATTGCCTATAGCTATGGCGGCACGCGGCATGACTGGCAGTTCACCCGCAAGGGCGAGAGCGAGACCACCGTGGCCGCCAACGGGCCCTTCCGCGCCAATAGCAGCGAGGCCGTGCTGCAGGCCGTGCGGGCGGGGCTTGGCATTGGCATGCTGCCGACATTCCAGGTGGAGGAGGACATCGCGGCAGGCCGCCTTGTGCACCTGTTGCCGGAATGGACGATTCCCGAGTTGCCGTTCTATGCCGTGCATACCGGCCCGCGTACCCTGCCGCTGCGCACGCGCACGGTGCTCGATTTCCTGATCGAGATCTCGGACGTGCTGCGTCAGGGCTGATCAAAAGGCATACAAGGTTTCGGTGACGCTTTTTTCAAGACGCTCCAAGAGAATGCTGCCTTTTTGAAAGAAAGGCAGCGCCCGGGCGCCTTCAGGGTTTCATGCCCTGTTCAGTCCAGCGGATTGGCTTCGCCGGGGCGCGGGGCTGCCGGATCAAGCGAGAGCCGGGCGCGCTGCTCCTCGCTCGAGGCCAGCATGTCGCTGTTGAAGCCATCATGCAGCACCGGCGCCCAGCCTGCCATCCATGTATTCATGCGTTTGACGAAGTCATTGGCGGCCGGTTGCTGCGCCAGCGCCTCCTTGGTCCAGAAATCGGGTGAACGCAGGATCTTGGTCTCGTTGGCATTGACCGGGTTGAGATAGATGGTCACCGTCTCGGCATTGAGGCTGTCATCGGCAGCAGGCGTGGTGTTGATCCAGTTTGCCCTGAGCAGGACAGGCGGCAGCACGATGCCTTCTTCTTTCAGCCGACTGGCAATGACGTTCATGTGGCTGATGGAGGCCGGATCGACCAGGCGCGTAAGCCAGCATTCCGTTACGGGTGGATGGCTGGCGCCGATATGCGACATGTAGTTGCGGTCGTCATGGCATTCCATGTCCATTGCCGGGTTGGCGGCGGCCGATACGGGCTGCGTCGTGCCGCTGGCCACGATCAGGCCGGTCACGATATGGCCCTGCACCCGCACCAGAACGTTCTCCAGTACTTCGCCATGCGGGCCTTCAATCACGTTGATGATCGGGTGCCACACGCCGGCAGGCAGCGGCAGGATGCGCCCGGCAAACGGAATGGCCTTGGTCAGCCGGTCGGTCATGGGCATCATCGTCACGACCCCGTCCCCCGGGTTGCCGCCACCGGCCTGGTCAGCATCGGCGGGCGTGTCCTGCATGCCCAGACGGTGGTGGATGGCCGTGGCGATCTGCGCCATGCGGGGCAGCCTGCGTGTCAGGTACGCGGGCGGGAACACGAAGGTCAGCGCCACGAAGGGCACGATGAGGTACAGGCACAGCCGCCATAGCGGCGCACGATACCATAGGCGCGAAAAAGCGGACATTCAGCAGGCCATGCCTTTCGCCATGCAGGAGGCCACAGGGGCAGGGCGGAACAGCGCAGCCATGGGTCAGGAACTGATCCGGGCCTGCTGCGCGTCGCTCTTGTCCGCGATTTCGGCCACGATGCCATCTTCGTTCTGCACCACGCGCACCAGCTTTGCACCCTGCTGGCGGGCGGTGATGAGCGAGTCGCTGATCATGTCCTCGATCGAGCGGGCCAGGTCGCGCGCACTCGCGGCAGGGCCCATGCGGTCCTGGCGGCGCATGACCTCGAACAGCAGGGCAGGGTCGATGCCCCCGGTCTCGACCTTGAGGCCATAGCTGTCGATCATCGACTCGATTTCCAGCGCGGAAACGCGGGCGATATCCAGCCCCTCCAGCGGGCGGAACACGAAGATGCGGTCCAGGCGGTTGAGGACTTCAGGCGCGAAACCGGCCTGTCGCAGCGCCTCGACCGACTCGGCGCGCATCTTGTCGGGTTCATCCGCCAGCCGGTCCGCGATCTCGGACAGTGCATCGGTGGCGATATTGGATGTCAGGATGAAGATGCAACGCACGGTCGAGATCTGCTGCCCCGTCGAGGCCTCGGTCACGTGCCCGTCATTCCATGCGGTGAGGAATTTCTTGAACACATCGGGGTGCGCCTTCTCGATTTCATCGAGCAGGACCACCGCATCGGGCTTTTCCTTCAGGCCGCCGGTCAGCTTGCCGTAGGTGTCCGAGCCGACATAGCCCTTGGGCGAGCCGAACAGTTGTGTTGCGGCATGAGGCGAACTCATCTGCGTCATGTCGAAGTTGAGCAGCGGGCGGTCGAGCTGGCGGGCAAGCTGCTTGGCAAGATAGGTCTTGCCCGTGCCCGGCGGCCCTGCCAGCAGGAAGATGCCCACCGGCTTGCCGCGCACCTGCAGCGCCAGGCGGCGGCGCAGCTGGGTCGCCACGTCCTCGCATACCTGGTCCTGGCCGATCACGCGCGCGCGCAGGCTTGCGGCGAGTTCCTCGGCATCGATCACGGTTTCTTTCTGTTCGCGCGCCAGCATCTCTTCAAGCGCGCTACGATTGGTCAGCCTGGCCAGTACGTCCATCATCCATCCCCGTCTGCGTCGGATTCCCTTGCGGGCGAGTTTCTCGGCCCGGCTCTCGAACCACAGCCCGCTCAGCGCCAGCAGGGCGCTCGCCGCCGCTATGACCGGATAGGCCGGTGCGCACCATTCCATGAAATGCCGTATGCTGGCGAGCGAAAGATGCAACGCCATCGCGGCCTGAAAACTGCCGAGCACCAGAAAAATGACCATGGCGATCGGCACGATCCGTTCCATCAGGATTGGATAGAGCGGCTTCATTGCACCACAACCCCGATGACAAGACGGGTCCCGCGCGTCAGCACCGGCAGCGGCGTGGGCCCCGGCACGAACACCGCCCCGGCATGTACGCCCATCGGCCCCGGATCACCCGCTGGCGTGATCGACACGTCGCCTGCGATGCGGATGGGCAGGATCACGCTGCGGGGCTGCGGCCCGAGATGCACGGTCTGCACGAGACCAAGGGACTCCACGTTCACGACTGCTCCGCTGCCTGTCATGTCATACATCGGCATGTCGGCCAGTATGATCTCGCGCCGTCGTAATGCCGCCATGATCTCGGCCTGCTGCTGCAATGTAAAATCTGTCTGGCGCAGCATTTCCGCCGCGCGCTCGGGCGAGATCATGGGCATCTCGCCCATCATGTCGGGCTTGCCCTGCACCGGCGCGTTGAGCGTCAGGTGATTGCCGCCGCCGCCACCCCCGCCACCGGCCTCGGCCGCGACGGGCGGCGTCTGGCTGCCGCTGCCGCCCTCCTGCGGGGTCAGGAAGCCGCCTGCACCCAGGCCGCCGCCCGCCACCACGGCCGCGATCAGCCCCACCACGACCAGCTTGCGGCTGGACGAGCGTTCGCTGCGTTCCCGTGTCGGTTCCGGCGGGGAGGGCGTGGGCATCATTCGTACATAATGTGTGCGGGGCGGGGCGTATGGCAAGATGTTAAGAGAGAGGAAATGTAACCCCTGCGTGCCCATATAGTCCTTGCGGTCAGGCATGGCGTGACCTATGTTACCGATTATTCCTTCATCTATGGTTTTTTCTTTGGGGGGTGGCCGCAGGGCTGCCTTTTTTGCATTGGACGCTGATCTGCCTTTCCTGTCGGGCCTCGATGCCCGCATCGCCGCAATGGTCGCCCCCGCGCTGGCCGACATGGGGTTCGACCTCGTGCGCGTGGCGGTGCTGGGTCGCGAATCCCCTACCGTGCAGATCATGGCCGATCGCATGGATGGCACGCTCCTCGTCATCGAGGACTGCGAGCAGATCAGCCATGCAGTTGGCGCGATACTGGATGTGGAAGACCCGCTGCCCGGCGCATGGACGCTGGAGGTCTCATCGCCGGGCATCGACCGCCCGCTGACGCGCGCGAAGGACTGGGAGCGTTTTGCCGGCCACCTCGCGCGCGCCGAGATGAACATGCCCCTTGAGGGCCGCAAGCGTTTTGCCGGGATCGTGCTCGGCGCGCGTGATGGATGCGGCCTGATGCGACTTGAGGACGGGAGTGAGGTTGCGCTGCCTTTCGCCGAAATGCGCAAGGCCCGCCTTGTCCTGACCGATGAACTGATCGAGGCGAGTGCCCGGATGATGAAGCCGGCCGCAAGCCCCGAGGAGACTGGCCTGGAGGAAGACCCTTCCCCGGCTGAAGACCGCAAGCCCGCTGGTAAGCCGGGTCGCAAGTCGGCCCGCAAGGCCAATTGAACGATGTTGTGGAGACACTGATGGATACGTCCGTTGCCCGTCCCGAACTGCTGCTGGTGGCCGATGCCGTAGCGCGGGAAAAGTCGATTGACCGCGAGGAAGTGCTCGAAGCGATGGAGCAGGCCATCCAGAAGGCCGGCCGCGCGAAATACGGCCATGAAAAGGATATCCGCGCCACCATCGACCGCCGCACCGGCGATGTGCGCCTGTCGCGCTGGACCGAGGCGGTCGAGGCGGTGGAGAACGAGGAAACCCAGATCCCGCTCTACATCGCGCGCAAGTTCAAGCCCGAGATCCAGCTTGGCGAATACCTGATCGACCCGCTGCCGCCCATCGATTTCGGGCGCATCGCGGCACAGACCGCCAAGCAGGTCATTGTCCAGCGCGTGCGTGAATACGAGCGCCGCCGCCAGTTCAATGACTTCAAGGACCGCGTGGGCGAGATCGTCAACGGCACCGTCAAGCGCACGGAATATGGCAACCTGCTCGTCGAGATCGGCGATGCCGAGGCCCTGCTGCGCCGTGACGAACTGATCCCGCGTGAAAGCTTCCGCAATTCCGATCGCGTGCGCGCCTATATCTATGACGTGCGCGACGAGCCGCGTGGCCCGCAGATCTTCCTTTCGCGTACGCATCCGGCGTTCCTCGCCAAGCTGTTCGCGCAGGAAGTGCCCGAGATCTATGATGGCATCATCGAGATCAAGGCCGTGGCGCGTGACCCCGGCTCGCGCGCCAAGATGGCCGTCATCTCGCGTGATGCCTCGATCGACCCGGTTGGCGCCTGCGTGGGCGTGCGCGGCCGCCGCGTGCAGGAAGTGGTCAAGGAACTCCAGGGCGAGAAGATCGATATCATTCCATGGAGCCCGCAGGCCGCGACCTTCGTGGTCAATGCCCTTGCCCCGGCTGAAGTCAGTAAGGTGGTGATGGATGAGGAGGCGGGCCGCGTCGAGGTTGTCGTGCCCGATGACCAGCTCAGCCTGGCCATCGGCCGCCGTGGCCAGAACGTGCGCCTTGCCAGCCAGCTGACGCGCTGGGACATCGACATCCTGACCGAGGCCGAGGAATC
This sequence comes from Komagataeibacter melomenusus, assembly GCF_013155395.1. Classification (GTDB taxonomy): domain Bacteria; phylum Pseudomonadota; class Alphaproteobacteria; order Acetobacterales; family Acetobacteraceae; genus Komagataeibacter; species Komagataeibacter melomenusus. Next base: position 14,617 of record NZ_JABJWC010000021.1, read on the forward strand.
GGAGCGCCGCCAGGAAGAATTCCGTCGCCGCAGCAACCTCTTTGTCGAGGCGCTGGACGTGGATGATGTCATTGCGGGCCTGCTCGTGACCGAGGGCTTCCATTCCATCGAGGAACTGGCTTTTGCCGACCCCGAGGAACTGGCCAACATCGAAGGCTTTGACGAGGACGTGGCCAGCGAACTGGTCCGCCGCGCCGAAGGCTATCTGGCGGGGCAGGAAGAGGAGCTTGACAACAGGCGCCGCACGCTGGGCGTGAGCGATGATATTGCCGTACTGGGCGTGTTCACCAACCAGATGCTGGTGACGCTGGGTGAAAAGGGCGTGAAGACGCTCGATGACCTGGCCGATCTGGCCGGTGACGAACTTGTCGAGATCCTGGGCAGCGATGCCATCGACGAGGACGCGGCCAACGAGATCATCATGGCGGCGCGTGCGCACTGGTTCGATGGTGACGAGGCGAAGCCCGCGCAAGAGGAGACGTCCGACGTCTGAGCAAACCGACCTGAACGCGGAAGCGCCGGAAGGCATGGAGCCGGAAGAGCGCGGGCCGCTGCGCCGTTGCGCCGTGACCCGGCTCCGGCTGCCCAGGGAGGAAATGATCCGGTTTGTCATTTCCCCCGATGGAGTCGTGATCCCTGATCTTTCCGCACGGCTGCCCGGACGGGGAATTTGGTTGAGCGCACGCGCGGATGTGTTAGAAACAGCACGCACTCGTGGCGTCTTTGCCCGCGCGGCGAGGGGAAGGGTTGTTATTCCCCCTGACCTGACCCATCTTGTGCGAGATGGGCTTCTGCGGCGCATGATGGATGTCGCGGGGCTGGCACGGCGGGCCGGGCAGATTGTCTGCGGTTTTGCCAAGGTGCGTGAGTGGGTTGTGGGCGGTCGTGCCGGTCTGGTCATACAGGCGGCCGATGGCAGCCCCGACGAGAGGAAGAGAGTTTTGTCTGGTGCACGGGAACTGCCGGTTGTGGCTGTTCCTACGGCATCGGGTCTGGGTGCGGCATTTGGCCGCGACCATGTTGTTCATGCAGCGATTCTGCATGGTGAACTGGCGCGCCGTTTCCGTATCGAGAGTGAACGTTTTGCGGGTCTGTCCGGCAGGACTGGCCCGAATTCGGCGGATCGTTCCGCCGGACGGTGTGAACAGGCGGGTACATGAGCGAAGGCAACGATCAGGATCAGGGTAAGGGACGCTTGTCTCTGCGGCCGGCGGGCCGCAGGGAGGTCGGACGGACGGTGGATGCCGGTTCCGTGCGACAGAGCTTCAGCCATGGTCGTTCAAAGGTGGTTCAGGTCGAGGTGCGCAAGAAGCGCGGGGCCGGGGCCGCAGGTAACGGATCGGGGCCGGCTGGCGGTCGCGCCGGTGGTCGGGGCGGTCGCGCGCTGACGGCAGCGGAACTGGCGACACGCCAGCGCGTGCTTGATGAGCAGCGCCGTGCCGCCATCCAGCGCGAGAAAGAGGCCCGCGAGCAGGAGAAGATCACGATCCTCTCCGCCGCGGAGGAAGCCCGCCGCGCTGAAGAGGAAAATGCCCGCCGTGCCGAGGAAGAGGCACGCGCCAAGGCGGATGCCGCCGCTGCGGCCGAGGAAGCCCGCAAGCAGGAGGCCAGCAGCGCGCCGGCCCCGGCTGCGCCCGACGCGACAGATGCGGCGGGGCCGGTCGTCTCGTCCGTGCCCATTCCGGGTGAGGTGACGCTCGCCCCCCCCATGCAGCGCCTGCGCCCGCTGGCCGAGCGCGCGATCATGCCCGCCCAGCCGCTGCGGCCGTCGCGCCCCGCCGGTGGGGGTGGTGCCGCGACCACGGCACGCCCCGCGGGCGGTGCTGGCGAGACGCTGCGCCTGCGCACGGGCCGTGCGGATGGTGGCGAGGAAGAACGTCGTCCCAGCCGTCGCCCCGGCAATGCCGTGCCGAATCGCCGCCCCTCGGGTGGTGCCAAGAAGAACAACGACAGCCGTCGCGCTGGCCGCATTGACGTGCAGGCCGCGATCGAGGGGGATGACGACAAGACCCGTTCGCTCGCCTCGGTCCGCCGCCAGCGTGAACGCGAGCGCCGTCAGGCCGAACTTGAGCGCCTGCGTTCCGACCAGGTGCGCGTGGTGCGTGACGTGGTCCTGCCCGAGAGCATTACGGTGCAGGAACTCGCCAACCGCATGGCCGCCCGTCAGGGCGAGGTCATCAAGGCGCTGATGAAAATGGGCGTGATGGCCACCGTGACCCAGTCGCTCGACGCGGACACGGCGGAACTGATCGTGCAGGAATTCGGCCACCGCGTGCGCCGTGTTTCCGACAGCGATGTCGAGATCGGCATCGAGGGCATCGAGGACAGCGAAGCAGACCTCAAGCCCCGTCCGCCGGTCGTGACCGTGATGGGTCATGTCGATCACGGCAAGACCTCGCTGCTCGACGCGCTGCGCACCACCGATGTCGCTAATGGCGAAGCCGGTGGCATTACCCAGCATATCGGCGCGTATCAGGTCACGCTGGCCTCGGGTGCGAAGATCACCTTCATCGATACGCCGGGCCATGAGGCGTTTACCGCCATGCGCGCCCGTGGCGCCTCGGTGACGGACGTGGTCATTCTGGTCGTGGCCGCCGATGATGGCGTGATGCCGCAGACGATCGAGGCCATCAAGCACGCCAAGGCGGCTGACGCCCCGATCATCGTGGCCATCAACAAGTGCGACAAGCCGGGTGCGAACCCCGACCGCGTGCGCCAGGAACTGCTGAACCACGAGATCGTGGTGGAAAGCATGGGTGGCGATACGCAGGATGTCGAGGTCTCGGCGCTCAAGCGCACGGGTCTGGACAAGCTTGAGGAAGCGATCCTGCTGCAGGCCGAAATCCTTGACCTCAAGGCCAATCCCGACCGGGTGGCCGAAGGTTCGGTGATTGAAAGCCGCCTTGACCGTGGCCGTGGTCCGGTTGCGACCGTTCTCGTCCAGAAGGGCACGCTGCGCCGCACCGACATCGTGGTGGCCGGGGCCGAATGGGGCCGCGTGCGCGCCATGATCGACGACCGCAACCGCCAGCTTGGCGAGGCAGGTCCGTCCATGCCGGTCGAGATCCTGGGCATTACCGGGGTTCCGGGCGCAGGCGAGCCGTTCGTGGTGGTGGAAAACGAGAATCGCGCCCGCGAAATCTCCGAGTTCCGCCAGCGCGTGATCAAGGAGCGCATGGCCGCTGGCCAGACCGCCGCACGCGGCACGCTCGACCAGATGCTCGCCCGCATTCAGGCTGGCGCGCAGAAGGAAGTTGCCGTCCTGATCAAGGCTGACGTGCAGGGTTCGGCGGAGGCGCTTGAAGCCACCGTGCAGAAGCTTGAGCATGAGGAAGTCAAGATCCGCGTGCTCAACGCCACTGTGGGCCAGATTACCGAAAGCGACGTGCAGTTGGCCAAGGCGTCGGGCGCGATCATCATCGCGTTCAATGTCCGTGCGACCGCACAGGCCCGCGAACTGGCGCAGCGCGAAGGCGTGGACATCCGCTACTACTCGATCATCTACCAGGTGGCGGATGACGTGGAGCAGCTGGTGCGCGGCAAGATTGCGCCCAAGCATCGCGAGAAGTTCCTGGGTTATGCCGAGATCCGCAAGGTTTTCGAAATTACCAAGGTTGGCAAGGTTGCTGGCTGCTACGTGACCGAAGGCGTGGTCAAGCGTGGCTGTGGCGTGCGCCTGCTGCGTGACAACGTCGTGATCCATGAAGGCGAGCTGAGCCAGCTCAAGCGCTTCAAGGATGACGTCAAGGAAGTGGCGCGCGGGTATGAATGCGGCCTGTCCTTTGCCGGGTATAACGACCTGCGCGAGGGTGACGTGGTCGAGTGTTATGAAATGGAACTCGTCCCGGCATGAGCCGCAATTCATCCAGGAAAGGGATGAGCGAGAGCGGGCCGGCAGGGAAACTTGCCGGCCATTCCGCGTCTGGTCCCTCGCAGCGTCAGCTGCGCGTGGCGGAAGAAGTCCGTCGCGTGCTGGCGGAAATATTTGCCCGCACCGAATTCCGTGACCCGGATCTGGCCGACGTGCGCATTACGGTCACCGAAGTGCGTATTTCGCCCGACCTCAAGCATGCCACGGTTTTCGTGGCCCGGCTGGGCCGGAGCGATGTGGCGGAACTGCTGCCCGCGCTCAAGCGCGTGACACCGTTCCTGCGCACCCGCCTGTCGCACGCGCTCAGGCTGCGCGGCGTGCCGGACCTGCACTTTCAGCCGGACACGGCGCTCGATTACGCCATGGAAGTCGATACCATGCTGCGCCAGCCTGAAGTGCTGCGCGACCTCAAGGATGAAGACTGAACGCCAAGGCGCGGATCACGTTCTGTCCTGTCTATGCCGACGGCCCCCTGACGTTTCAGGGGGCCGTTTTTTTTCGGGCTTTTTGCCAATTGAATATGGCTGTTCTGAAATAAAGTCCGATTGGAAAGAGCGCGGGTGGTTGATATGAAGTTTAATTGCGAAATAAAAATGACCGGCAGCGAAAAAGAAGCATTCTGCCGCATGGTTGATCTTATGAAGGAAGCAGGATTTTCCTTATTTGATCATAACGGTATTATTATCTCTCTTGTTTTTGATGGCGGTCATAATGGCGCGATATGGAATGTTCCGGGAAATGAAATTCCGGATTACTTCCAGCGGGATCTGGATTGCCTCCACAAAGGCAGCATAGACGATTTTTACCGTGATATTGAAAATGGATGCCTGAAAAATGTCCAGTTCTGGCGGGAACCGGGACATAATCTGTTTGTGACATGGCAGGTCAAGGAGAATTACGTCTTATATATGATCGGTCTTGATGGATGGAAAAAAGAACAGGCCATTCAGATCATTTCAGGAATGGTCCGGTTTATCCTGGAGTTCTATAAAGACGCCCGTGACCTGGATACTGTGTTCTCCCTCTCCACCGAATGACAAACATCCTTGGTGAAGCATTTCCAGTAAAAAGGCCGGTCGGAGCATTCTCCACCGGCCTCTGTCATGTCGTGTATGCCCCGCGTCTCAGTTGCGCCGCCCCATGAGCAGGAGCTGCGGGTTGCGCTCCACGTCGGTCGCGAACCCGCGCAGGGCGGCGGCGGCGGCGGCCAGGTCACGCAGTGACGAATCGATATTGGAGCGGTCAGCCGAACTCGGGGCCGTGATGTCATGCAGCCCGGCCAGCGCGCCACGCGCTTCTGTTACCGTATCGTTGGAGTTGACCAGCAGCGTGTGCAGTTCGCCGCCACGCGCATCAAGCTGGGCGGTGCCAGTATCGGCCAGATGGTCGATGGAGGCCAGCGTGGTGTCGAGGCGCTTGTCGAGATCGCGGATGGTGTCGGTCGCGGTATCAACGGTCACGCGCGTATGGTCGGATGTGGCGCGCACGCTATCCACCAGCGGCGGCAGGTCCTTGTCGAGCTTGTCGGCCAGGGTGCGGATGCTCACCAGCATGGCGTCGGCATTGTTGGCAATGTTCTTGAGCGGCAGGGCCGTGAGGGCATCGGTCAGCTTCTGCATTTCCGATTCGCGGGTCGGGATCTCGATCAGCGGGCTCAGGCCGGGATGCAGGTGGGCGGGAATGCCGGGGTCGAAGGTCAGGTCGATTTCTTCCTGCCCGGTCACGAAGCTCTGCATGTGCAGTTCGGCACGCAGCCCGTTTTCAATCAGCTTTGGCAGTTCGTTGGCATCGAGCGCGCGCCCGTGCGAGCCCGCCATGCGCGCGCCATTGGCCTCAAGCTCCACCGTGACCGGAATATAGGCCTGGTGGGTCTGCGGGTCGAACTGAACGGCGATATGGTCCACATGGCCAACCTGCACGCCATCGAACGTAACCGGCGCGCCCACGCCCAGCCCGTTGATCGGGCTGTCAAAAACCACCACGGCGCGATTGGTGGGCGAAAAGGGATGAAACTGTCCGAACAGCGCTATGGCCGTCACACCAAGCAGGGCTCCACCCAACACAAATGCACCGACCGTGGTCTGCCGTTCAGCCATGGTGTTCAGGTCTCCCTAGACGCGGAATGAAAAATACTGTGGCACACGGTTAACCATGCATCCGTTTGCTGCAAGATGGCACCCCATGCCCCGATGGCCAAGCAGGCTGGAGGGATGGCAGGCATGTGCCCGCCCGTTCTTTTAACATGTGTGGCGCAGGCAGCCAGCCCCCGTGGTGGAATGGGGCATTGCCGTGCATGCGTGCCTCGTCTAAACGCACGGCACCCCCCAATTCCATGCAAGGTGCCGTGCAATGCGACGCAGACGTGGCCGCCCGCTTGACGGCTGGCTGATCATCGACAAGCCCCTGGGCATGACCTCCACGCAGGTGGTGGGCCGTGCGCGCTACCTGTTCGATGCCGCCAAGGCGGGCCATGGCGGCACGCTCGACCCGCTGGCCACCGGGCTGCTGCCCATCGCCTTTGGCAAGGCCACCAAGACGGTGCCCTACATCATGGACGGCACCAAGCGCTACCACTTCACCCTGCGCATCGGCGAGGCGCGCGATAGTGATGATGCCGAAGGCACAGTCACCGCCACATCGGATGTGCGGCCAGAAAACGCCGCGTTCGAGGCCGCCCTTGCCGCCTTTCGGGGCGACATCATGCAGGTGCCGCCGGTGTTCTCGGCCCTCAAGGTAGGCGGCCAGCGCTCGTATGACATGGCGCGCGCGGGCAATGCCCCCGAACTCGCGCCAAGGCCCGCGCGCATCGACCGTTTCGAGCTGATTGCCCGCCCCGATGCCGATACGGCCGTGTTCGAGGTGGAATCGGGCAAGGGCGTGTACATGCGGGCACTTGCGCGTGACATTGCGCTGGCCTGCGGCACGGTGGGGCATGTGGCGGCGCTGCGGCGGCTGAACGTGGGGCCATTTGATGAATCCCATGCGATTCCGCTGGACAAAATTGTCGCAAGCGCCGACAACGCGCCTGCTCCACCGGATCTGCTCCTTCCGGTCGCGACCGCGCTGGCCGACATCCCGGCGCTGGCCCTGACCCGTGAGGAAGCGGATGCCCTGTCATTTGGCCAGGCGATCGACCTGGCGCAACTGGCAGACCGGATGCCGGAGCACACCGACCCCCGGAGCGGGGTCGTGCGTGCGATGGACGGGGCGCGTGTGGTCGGGCTGTGCCGCCCTGTCGAAGGGTGGCTCCGATCAGTGCGCATGCTGTGAACCGAATGATCAATGGAGAGAATGATGTCGATTACTGCTGAACGCCGCACGGCGCTTATTGGTGAATACCGCAACGCTGCCACCGATACCGGCTCGCCGGAAGTGCAGGTCGCGCTGCTGACCGAGCGGATCGTGAACCTGACCGAGCACCTCAAGACCCACGCGAAGGATTTCCATTCCCGCCGTGGCCTGCTGATGCTCGTTGGCCGCCGTCGCCGCCTGCTTGACTATGTCAAGCGCAAGGACGTGGCCCGTTACGAAACGCTGATCAAGCGCCTCGGCCTGCGTCGCTGATTTGCGACCGCGCGGCTGGGCGGGCATAATGCCTGCTCTCCCGCGTGGCCCATGCGGGCACGGCGCATGCAACGGCATGGCCGTGCCCCTTCGGGCCGCATTTTTCAGGCGCCCCTGACGGGCGCCACCAACACGCTGCCGAGGCCACGGCGGAGATGTCCGGACCGGATCGCAGCGTTTCAGGCCACATGGTGTTCTGGCGGTATGTGCCGCCATCGCTCCATGCCGTCCGAGGCGCTGCCATCATACGTTCCAATGTCCGGCCCGCCTGCATTGCGGCAGTCAACGGACAGGGTTTGTCTGGATGTTCAATTATTTTCGCAAGGAAATGGAATGGGGCGGTCGCCCGCTGGTGCTGGAAACGGGCAAGGTCGCCCGCCAGGCCGATGGCGCGGTGGTCGTAACCTATGGCGATACGGTGGTGCTGTGCACGGCCGTTGGCGCCAAAAGCGTCAAGCCGGGGCAGGACTTCTTCCCGCTCACGGTCAACTACCAGGAAAAAGCCTACGCGGCGGGCAAGATCCCCGGTGGCTTCTTCAAGCGTGAAGGCCGCCCGAGCGAGGCCGAGGTGCTGAACTCGCGCCTGATCGACCGCCCGCTGCGCCCGCTCTTCCCCGAGAACTTCCGCAACGAGGTTCAGGTCGTGGCCACCGTGCTCAGCCATGACATGGAAAACGATCCCGCCGTCGTGGCGCTGATCGGCTGCTCGGCAGCGCTCACGCTGTCGGGCATTCCGTTCTTCGGCCCGGTGGGTGCGGCGCGCGTGGGCTATTCCGATGGCAAATACGTGCTGAACCCGACCATCTCGCAGCTCAAGGACAGCGCGCTTGACCTGGTCGTGGCGGGTACTGCCGAAGGCGTGCTGATGGTCGAGTCCGAGGCGGTCGAACTGTCCGAGGACGTGATGCTCGGCGCCGTGACGTTCGGCCATGAAGCCTTCCAGCCGGTGATCGACCTGATCATCGACCTTGCCGAAGATGCCGCCAAGGCCCCGTGGGACCTGGCCGAGCCGACGGCAGAGGAAATCAAGCTGCGCAAGAAGGTGGACAAGGCCGGTCGCGCCCTGATCGCCGAGGCCTACAAGGAACGCGCCAAGCAGGTGCGCTACAAGAAGGTCGCCGCCGCCCGTGAGGCGATCCTGGCCAAGATCGGCGAGGCCGAGGCCGATGCCGCCAAGCCGATGATCAAGGATCTCGAGGCCGACGTGGTGCGCACCGAGGTGCTCGACACCGGCTACCGCATCGATGGCCGCGACCTCGAGACGATCCGCCCGATCGTGTCCGAAGTCGGCATCCTGCCGCGCGCGCATGGCTCCGCCCTGTTCACCCGTGGCGAGACGCAGGCCCTTGTGGTGGCAACCCTTGGCACCGGGCAGGACGAGCAGATCGTGGACGCGCTGGAAGGCGAGTACCGCAACAACTTCATGCTGCACTACAACTTCCCCCCGTTCTCGGTGGGTGAGTGCGGGCGCATGGGCTCGCCGGGCCGCCGCGAAATCGGTCATGGCAAGCTGGCATGGCGCGCCATCCACCCGCTGCTGCCGGGCAAGGACACCTTCCCGTACACCATGCGTGTGGTGTCCGAGATCACGGAAAGCAACGGTTCGTCCTCGATGGCGACGGTGTGCGGCACCTCGCTTGCGCTGATGGATGCGGGCGTGCCGCTCAAGCGCCCGGTGGCCGGCATCGCCATGGGCCTGATCAAGGAAGACGACGACTTCGCCGTGCTGTCCGACATCCTTGGCGATGAAGATCACCTTGGCGACATGGACTTCAAGGTGGCGGGCACCGAGCAGGGCGTGACCGCGCTGCAGATGGACATCAAGATCACGTCGATCACGCCCGAGATCATGAAGATCGCGCTGGGCCAGGCGCGTCAGGGCCGCATGCACATCCTGGGCGAGATGGCCAAGGCATTGACCGAAGGCCGCACGGATGTCTCCTCCTCCGCGCCGAAGATCACCACGATCTCCGTGCCGAAGGAAAAGATCCGTGATGTGATCGGCCAGGGCGGTAAAGTCATTCGTGAGATCGTTGAATATTCGGGTGCCAAGATCGATATCAACGATGACGGCACGATCATGATTGCCGCGTCCTCCGACGATCAGGCCGCCAAGGCCATCGAGCGGATCCGTGGCATCGTGGCTGAACCCGAAGTGGGCCACATCTATAACGGCAAGGTGGTCAAGACCGCCGATTTCGGGGCGTTCGTCAACTTCCTCGGCCCGCGTGATGGTCTGGTGCACATCTCCGAGCTGGCGCAGGGCCGCGTCTCCAAGACGACGGACGTGGTCAAGCAGGGTGACGAGGTGAAGGTGAAGGTTCTGGGCTTTGATGACCGCGGCAAGGTGAAGCTGTCCATGCGCGTGGTTGATCAGGAAACCGGTGCCGACATCACCGAGACCGTGGGCGCCAAGCCCGGCCGCGCGCCCGCCGCACGCTAAGCGCGCGGGTTCCGGCCTACAAGACAGCCCGGCCATGACGCGACGCCCGTGCGTGCGCCCATGGCCGGGTAGACACATGACGATGGAATGGTGATGAAGCCGATCAATGCGATCCGTATGGGCGGGACGGATATTCTGCCCCTGGTCGAGGGGGGGAAGGGCGTCTCGATCTCGACTGGCGTTTCCGCCGGGCACTGGGCGGCAGCCGGGGGGGCGGGCACGGTCTCGATCGTGAATGCTGACTCCTATGATGCGGACGGCAACATCGTGCCGCAGGTCTATCACGGCAAGACCCGGCGCGAGCGCCATGAGGAACTGGTCGATTACGCCATTCGCGGCGGCATTGCCCAGGCGCGCATCGCGCATGAGATCGCTGGTGGCAAGGGCCGCATCCACGCCAATATCCTGTGGGAAATGGGCGGGGCGGAGCGGGTCATCAATGGCGTGCTCGAAGGCGCTCCGGGCCTGATCCAGGGCCTGACCTGTGGCGCGGGCATGCCGTACCGCCTGTCGGACATCGCGGCGAAATTCGGCATCCATTACTATCCCATCGTCTCATCCGCCCGCGCGTTCAACGCCCTGTGGCGGCGGTCGTATCACAAGACCGCCGAACTGCTGGGCGCCGTGGTGTATGAAGACCCGTGGCGGGCAGGCGGGCATAATGGCCTGTCCAACACCGAGAACCCGCTGGCGCCGGAGGACCCGTTCCCCCGCGTGCTGGCGCTGCGCAAGCAGATGCGGGCCTTCGGGCTGGATGAGACCCCCATCATCATGGCCGGTGGCGTGTGGTGGCTGGAGGAATGGCAGGACTGGATCGACAACCCCGAACTCGGGCCGATCGTGTTCCAGTTCGGCACCCGCCCGCTGCTGACGCAGGAGAGCCCGATTCCGCAGGCCTGGAAAGACCGCCTGCTGACGCTGAAGAAGGGGGATGTGTTCCTCAACCGCTTCTCGCCCACGGGTTTCTACTCCTCCGCCGTCAACAACAGCTTCCTGCGCGAACTGCGCGGGCGCTCGGAGCGGCAGATCCCGTTCTCGCCCGAAGCCCTTGGCGAGCACACCATGGCGCTGGCCATTGGCGCGCGCGGGCGGCAGGTATTCGTCACCCCCGCCGATGGGCAGCGCGCGCATCTGTGGATGGAAGAAGGCCACACCGAGGCCATGCGCACGCCGGACAACACGCTGGTGTTCGTCTCACCCCCGCGCGCGCGTGAAATCCTGACCGACCAGGGGGCCTGCATGGGCTGCCTGTCGGAGTGCCGCTTTTCCAACTGGTCGCAGAAGCCGCCGGCCTATTCCAACGGGCATAAGGCAGACCCGCGTTCCTACTGCATCCAGAAAACCCTTCAGGATGCCGCCCACGCCCATGGGCCGGACCAGGCCGAGGTGATCGACCACAACCTCATGTTCGGCGGCACCAATGCGTGGCGGTTTGCCACCGACCCGTTCTATGCCAACGGCTTTGTGCCCACCGTGGCGCAACTGCTTGAGCGGATCATGACCGGGCGCTGAGCCTGACCGGATCACGCAAAAAAGGCCGGTGCCTCAAAGGGACCGGCCTTTTTTAATGCAAAAGTTTTTGGTGAAGCTTTTTTCAAAAAGCTTCAAGGAACGCCGCCTTTTTAAAAAAAGGCGGCACCCAGAAACTTTTAATCTTCTGCCTTGGGCAGGCACGCCTCGCTGAACAGCGCGAAGGCCAGGCCACGGTGGCTGATGGCGTTCTTTTCGGCGTCCGTCATGTCGGCAAAGCTGCGGGTGCCGGTGCCGGGGGCGAAAAGCGGGTCATAGCCGTGGCCATTGGTGCCATGCGGCGGCCAGATGACGTGGCCATCAATCCGGCCCTCGAAGGTTTCGGTGCGGCCATCGGGCCAGGCCAGGCACAGCACGGAAATGAACCACGCGCTGCGGTCGGGGCTGTCGCCCATCTGCTCATGAATGCGGCGCATGGCGTCGGGGTAGTCCTTGGCGGGGCCAGCCCAGCGGGCCGAGAAAATGCCCGGCGCGCCGCCAAGGGCTGCAACACAGAAGCCCGAATCATCGGCCAGCGCGGGCAGGTTGGCAGCCTTGGCCGCAGCAACAGCCTTGATGGCGGCATTGCCCGCAAAGCTGTCCGCCGTCTCGTCCGGTTCGGGCAGCGACAGGTCGCCCGCGGAGAGGACGCGGATGCCGTAGCCGCCCAGCAGGGCCGCGAATTCGGCAATCTTGCCCCTGTTATGTGTGGCAAGCACCAGCGTATCGCCACGGTTGAGGTGGGGGAGGGTCATGATGCAAGCGCCTCGTTCACGGTTACGGTCTGGATATGGAACAGTTCGGCGGTGCCGGTGCGGGCCAGGCGCATGAGCGCGTTGAACTGTGCCTCGGTAAAGGGATCTTTTTCCGCCGTGCCCTGAATTTCCACAATGCCGCCATCGGCGGTCAGCACGAAGTTGGCATCGGCGCTGGCCGTGCTGTCTTCATCATAGTCAAGGTCGAGCACGGCGCCCGCCTCGGTCAGCCCGCAGGATATGGCCGCGACCTGCCCCTTGAGCGGAACAACGGGCAGCCTGCCCTCACGCACCAGCTTTTCCAGCGCCAGGCGCAGCGCGATCCATGCGCCGGTAATGGCCGCACAGCGCGTGCCGCCATCGGCGTTCAGCACGTCGCAATCCACCGTGATCGAGATCTCGCCCAGTGCCTTGAGGTCCACCACGGCGCGCAGCGCGCGGGCGATCAGGCGCTGGATCTCCTGCGTGCGGCCGCTCTGCTTGCCGCGCGCCGCCTCGCGCGGGCCACGGTTATGGGTGGCGCGCGGCAGCATGCCGTATTCCGCCGTGACCCAGCCCTGCCCCTTGCCACGCAGGAAGGAGGGCACGCGCGGCTCGATGCTGGCCGCGCACAGCACCTCGGTGCCGCCCATGCGGATCAGGGCTGAGCCTTCCGCGTGGCGGGCAAAGCCGGTCTGGATGAAGACGGGACGCAGCGCGTCGGGGGCGCGGCCGGATGGGCGCATGGGGCAACTCCGCAAGGTAAGGGGGCGGCATAGCGCGCAATCCACTCCTATTTCCAGTCCCGCGTGGGCACGGGCGTGCGGGATCTGTTATGATGGAGACTTGCGGATGACTGCGTGCAAAGGAGGCATGGCGATGGAAACCCGATCACCGGTATCGCAGCCGGCCCTGCTGTCCGGGCTTGATGCGCGTTCCGCCGCGATCCTGCGCGAGATCGTGGAACAGTATGTGGAAACGGGCGAGCCGATGGGCTCGCGCACCCTGTCGCAGCGCCTGCCGCTTTCGCTCTCGCCCGCCACGATTCGCAATGTCATGGCGGACCTGACCGATGCGGGGCTGCTGTTCTCGCCCCATGCCTCGGCGGGCCGCCTGCCGACCGAGAAGGGGGTGCGGCTGTTTGTCGATGGGCTGCTGCAGTTCGGCAGCCTGAGCGAGGAGGAGCGCGAGAGCATCGCGGGCACGCTCGATGTCAAGGGCCGCTCGCTGGAGGACATGCTGGCGCAGGCGTCGTCCATGCTGTCGGGCCTGTCCTCGGCGGCGGGGCTGGTCATGGCGCCCAAGAGTGATTCCTCCACCATCAAGCATATCGAATTCGTGGCCCTTGGTCCGGGGCGCGCGCTGGTCATCCTGGTCAGCGCCGACGGGCAGGTGGAAAACCGCGTGATCGAGACCCCGCCCGGCCTGCCGCCCTCGGCGCTGGTCGAGGCGGGCAACTACCTCAACGCCCACCTGTCGGGCCAGACGCTCGACCGCCTGCGCGAGACGGTCAGCACCGACATGACCGCCAATCGCAACGCGCTCGACCACCTGACGGCAGGCGTGGTGGCCAGCGGCCTTGCCACATGGAGCGATGCGGAGGAGCGGGGCGGCACGCTGTTCATCCGCGGGCAGGGGCGCCTTCTGGCCGATGTGACCGAGATCGAGCGCCTGACCACCATCCAGATGCTGTTCGAGCGGCTGGAAACGCAGGAGACCATGCTGCGCCTGCTCGACCTTGCGCGGGAATCGGAGGGGGTGCGCATCTTCATCGGGGCGGAAAGCGGGCTGTTCGGCATGGCGGGCATGTCGGTGGTGGTGGCACCCGCGCGCACCGACACCAACCGCATCGTGGGCGCCATTGGCGTGATCGGCCCCACGCGTATCAATTATGGCCGCATCATCCCGGTGGTGGACTATACCGCCCGCGTGATCGGCCGCCTGCTGGGCTGAGCTGCTGCATCTTCATGCAACCCCGCCCCCCGCGCGCCCTTATGGTGGGCAGGCACCAACCGCACGCCCGCCATACTGGCGCGGGCATGCCCATCACGCAGGGAGAAAGCCATGTTCACGCCTGATGCACGCCAGTCCGGGTCCTTCATGATCGGGGGCGATATCGAGGTGACAAGGCTCGGCTTCGGGGCCATGCGCATTACGGGGCCGGGCATATGGGGCGAGCCTGCCGACCGGGCGAAAGCGCTCGCCACGCTCAGGCGCCTGCCCGAACTCGGCATCAATCTTGTCGATACCGCCGATGCCTATGGCCCGGAGGTGAGCGAGAACCTCATCCGCGAGGCGCTGCACCCCTATGAGGGCATGCTCATTGCCACCAAGGGCGGCCATACGCGCCACGGGCCGGATATCTGGAAGCCCGTGGGCAATCCCGACTACCTGCGCCAGTGCGTGCTGATGAGCCTGCGCAGGCTGGGCGTGGAGCGCATCGACCTGTGGCAGCTGCACCGCGTGGGGGCCGACTGCACGCCCGAGCGGCAGTTCGAGGCCATTGCCACCATGCGCGCGCAGGGCCTGATCCGCCATGTGGGCCTGTCGGAGGTGACGGTGGAGATGATCGAGCGCGCGCGGCTGTATTTCCCGGTCGCGACGGTGCAGAACCGCTTCAACCTCGTCAACCGCTATTCGGAGGACGTGCTCGATTACTGCACGCGCGAGAATATCGGCTTCATTCCGTGGGCGCCGCTGGCGGCGGGCGGCCTGACCAGGGGTGATACCGTGCTCACGCGCCTTGCGGGCGAGAAGGGCGTGCAGCCCGGCCAGATCGCGCTGGCGTGGCTGTTGCGCCGCGCGCCGGTCATGCTGCCCATTCCCGGCACGTCCAGCCCCGAGCATGTGGCCGATAACGCAGCGGCCGCCGCGATCGAACTGAGCGATGAGGAATTCCGCCAGCTTGATAATGACGGCCGGGCCGAATGGGCAAGCCGCAACGCGGGCTGAGCGGGCGCGGGCAGGGGCGGACCAGGCTCGGGCGGATCGGGGGCGACGGCAGCGCGGGACAATGCTAGACAGGGGCCTTACGACACAGAACAGCCCCTTTCTCTCCTTATTGGACACCGGATGACGCTTGCTGACGGATCAGGCCGCGATGGCCGGATGGATGGACCCTCCCGCCCCGGTGGGGGTGGCCCGCGCCGCCCGCGCTACCGCATGGTGCGCTGGCTGGCGGGCACCACGCTGGCGGTGCTGCTGCTGGGCAGCGGCGGCGCGGGCATTGTGGGCTGGTATGAATATGAGCGCCTGAGCGAGGGCCTGCCCACCGTCGATGGCCTGCGCACCTACCAGCCCCCCGTCATGAGCCGCCTGTATTCCGGTGATGACCAGGTGATGGCCGAACTCGCCGCCGAGCGGCGCATCTTCGTGCCCTACAGCGCCATACCCGAGCGCGTGCGCAGCGCCTTCCTGGCTGCGGAGGACCAGAAATTCTTCAGCCATGGCGGCGTGGACCCGCTGGCCATCCTGCGCGCGGGCATCACCGACATGATGATGCACGGCACCAAGCACCGCCCCATCGGGGCCTCGACCATCACGCAGCAGGTCGCGCGCATCATGCTGCTGGGGTCGAATGCGGTGTCGATTGACCGCAAGATCAAGGAAGCGCTGCTGGCCATGCGGCTGGAGCAGACGCTGAGCAAGGAGCAGATTCTCGAGATCTACCTCAACGAGATCTATCTGGGCGAGGGCGCCTACGGCATCGGTGCCGCCGCCCAGACCTATTTCAACAAGCCGCTCGACCAGCTTGACAATGCCGAGGCCGCCTTCCTTGGCGCGCTGCCCAAATCACCCACCAACTACAACCCGCACCGCTACGTGCAGGCGGCGACCAACCGGCGCAACTGGGTGCTCGACCGCATGGCCGACCTCAAGGTCATTACACCACAGGAGGCGCGCGCGGCCCAGCTCGAGCCCCTCGTGCCCGCCAACTTCACCCGCCCCGGCCCCGTGCCCGGCTCGGAATGGTTTGCCGAGGAAGTGCGCCGCGAACTGATCGAGCGCTACGGCATCGGCACCACCATGGAGGGCGGGCTTTCGGTCCATACCTCGCTGGATTCGCACCTGCAGCAGCTGGCCACCGGCGCCTTGCGCGAGGGGCTGCTGCGCTATGACCGCGCCCATGGCGGCTGGCGGGGCGCGTTCGCGCATGTCGAGGCCGCTGACGTGGCGGGCGACTGGGCCAATGCGCTGGCGCATGTCACGGCGCCCGCCGCCATGCTGGAGCAGTGGCGGGTGGCCGTGGTGCTGTCCGCCGCCACGGGCCGGGTGGGCTGGCTTGAGGGGCGCGATCCCGTCATGCCCCATACCGGCACGGTGCTGGCGCGTGACATGGCATGGATGCGCACCGGCAAGGGCGTGCAGGCGGGGGACGTGGTGCTGGTCGAGCCCCAGGCCGATGGCAGCGGCGTTGCCATCCGCCAGGTGCCGCGCGTGGAGGGCGCCCTTGCCACCATCGATGTGCGCACCGGGCGCGTGCTGGCCATGGTGGGGGGCTGGTCGTTCCGCGAATCGCAGTTCAACCGCGCCATCCAGGCGGCGCGGCAGCCGGGGTCCTCGTTCAAGCCGTTCGTCTATCTGGCGGCGATGGAGCAGGGGATCTCGCCTTCACAGAAATTCGATGATTCCCCGGTCAGCTACGGCGAGTGGCATCCCAACAACTACGAGAAGGATTTCTGGGGCCCCACCACCCTGCATGACGCGCTGCGCGAATCGCGCAACCTCGTCACCATCCGCCTTGCCGCCCAGATCGGCATGAAGCCCGTGGCCAGCCTCGCGCAGGGCCTTGGCCTCGTGCATTCCATGCCGTTGGTGCTGCCCGCGGCCCTTGGCGCGGTCGAGACCACCGTGATGAAGGAGGCGGGCGCCTATGCCACCATCGCCAATGGCGGCAGGCTGGTCACCCCCACGCTGATCGATGACATCAAGGACCGCAACGGCAACGTGGTGTGGCGGCCCGAGGGCATTGGGTGGCAGCCCGGCAGCACGCCCGCCACCGGCCCGCAGGTGGCCGATACCCGCCCGCAGGTCGTCTCCGCCACCAGTGCTGCCCAGATCGTGGCCATGATGCAGGATGTGGTGCGCCGGGGCACGGGCGTGCGCGCGGGGGCTGGCATCGACCGGCCCATAGCCGGCAAGACCGGCACCAGCCAGGACTTCAATGATGCGTGGTTCGCGGGTTTTTCGCCCGATCTGGTCACGGTGGTGTGGATCGGGTTCGACACGCCGCAGTCGCTGGGCAAGAACGAGACCGGCGGCGTGATCGCAGGCCCGATCTGGAACCAGGTGATGAAGGCCGCACTCGCCACCCGCCCCCGGCTTGATTTCCGCGTGCCTGATGGCGTGCAGCTTGCACGCTACGATACCGGCATGGGGGTCGCGATCGATGCCTTCAAGCCCGGCCAGGTGCCCGGTGAGAGCGTGGACCTGGGCGCGGGCTCGGGCATGGCGCTGACGGCGGCGGATACGGGGGCGGAGAACATGCCCGATTCCGAGAACGACATGGCCACGATGCCCGCCAGCCCCGCCACCGTGCCTGATGGCACGACATCGGCAGGCCACCCCGCAGCCCCTGCGGCCGCACCCGCCACGCAGCCTTCCGGGGGTGACATTGGCATGGGCGGGCTGTATTGACGCCGTTCATGGCCGGGCGTGACATGGCGCACGCCCGCACTGTTGACCGTTGACCAAGGAGCAAGCCCATGTCTGCCGAGACAGAGGCCCTGAACGACCAGATCAAGCAGTCGGTGGCGCTGCTGAGGAGGCATCTTTGACTGGGATGTCGCAATCGACCGCCTCGCGGAACTGAACAACCGGGCCGAAGACCCCGACCTGTGGAACGATTCGGACGCAGCGCAGAAACTCATGCGCGAGCGCACCATGCTGGCTGGCCAGATCGAGGGCGTGCAGCGGCTTGAAGCCGATGTGAACGACACGATCGAACTTGTCGAACTCGCTGAAATGGAAGGTGACGAGGCCGTGGTGGCCGAGGCGCTCGGCACCCTGCGCGCCCTGGCCGAGGAAGCCAAGCGCCGCGAGACCGAGAGCCTGCTTTCGGGCGAGGCCGACAGCAATGACTGCTACCTCGAGGTCAATGCGGGCGCTGGCGGCACCGAGGCGCAGGACTGGGCCGAGATGCTGCTGCGCATGTACACCCGCTGGGCCGAGCAGCATGGCTACAAGGTCACCATGATGGAAAGCTCGGAGGGCGAGCAGGCGGGCATCAAGTCCGCCACCATCCAGGTCACCGGCCCCAACGCCTATGGCTGGCTCAAGACCGAGGCGGGCGTGCACCGGCTGGTTCGCATCTCGCCGTTCGATGCCGCGGCACGGCGGCAGACCTCGTTTGCGTCGGTGTGGGTCTATCCGGTGGTCGATGACTCGATCGAGATCGAGATCAACGAGGCCGACCTCCGGGTCGATACCTTCCGCGCCTCGGGCGCTGGTGGCCAGCACGTCAACAAGACGGAATCGGCCATCCGCATCACGCACATCCCCACCGGCATCGTGGTGGCGTGCCAGACTGACCGCTCGCAGCACCGCAACCGCGCCACCGCCATGACCATGCTCAAGGCGCGGATGTACGAGCAGGAACTCCAGCGCCGCGAGGCCGCCGCCGCCCAGACCGAGGCCAGCAAGACCGATATCGGCTGGGGGCACCAGATCCGCTCCTACGTGCTGGCCCCCTACCAGCTGGTGAAAGACCTGCGCACCAATGTCGAGAAAACCAACCCGGACGCGATTCTGGATGGTGACATCGATGACTTCATGGCAGCCGCCCTTGCCGCCCGCGTGGGGGCCACCCGCTCGGAAGCCAGCGCCCAGGCGCAGTAACGCCGCAACCGGGGCGTGCAGGCCGGCAACCCCGTGGCCCGGAGCCACGGGGTTTTTTCATGCCGTGGGCGTTGGGCATTGTTCTGCCAAGGGAAAATTGTTTCGAACCTGTGTTATATGATGCTTGACACAGCGCCCCTGAGCACGCCCAATTCCGCTCAGGGCAATTTGAACAGCAGGCGCCCGCGCGGGTTGCCGCGCAGGGGCTGGACAGGAGCGGCATGTGGTCTGACGAAGTCATGGGAAAGGATTATGCCGCCAGGCAGCGACGGCGCACGCCGTACCTGCGCGTGGCGGGGGTGATCGTGCTGGTCCATGTCGTTGTCGTGTCGGCGCTGGCCTACGGGCTGCGGCCCAAGGCCAAGCCCATGTTTCCCGAGCCGTACCGCCCCCTGCCGCCGCTCGCGATCCGTATCATCCCCGAGCCGCCACCACCCGTGCCCCCCGCGCCGCCGCCGGTGCGCCCGGTCATGGTCGTGCCGGTGGCCCCGGTCATTCCCGCCCCGGTCATCGGGCGTGATAACAGGGTCCGTCAGCCGGAATTGTTCTGAAAACGATACAGGTGGATTGATTTTCAGCGTCCGGACTGGTCAGATAACAGTCATCAAATGTGTTGCAGGCCTAAAGCATGGCCCTATTCGTCAGAGGATTTGAGGTAAATGACCCGACAGCATCGTAAACCAGTCATGGCGGCCGCGCTGCTGACCGCCTTTTCGGCACTGGCCTACGCCACGCCCGCCGCCGCCGCCGATAATCCCTACGGCCTGGGCGCGCTGTGGTCGAATGGTGATTTCATCGCCCGTACCGTGCTCATCATCATGGTCGTGATGTCTGTCGGGACCTGGTACATCATGATTACCAAATTCCTCGAGCAGGCCCGCATGATGAAGGCCGCCAAGGAAGTGAAGGCCAAGTTCTGGCCCGCGCATGACATCAAGGAGGGTGCTGCCCTGCTCGATACCGCATCGCCCTTCCGCTACATCGCCGATACCGGCATTACCGCCGCCGAGCACCACGAAGGCACGATGCAGGAGACGATCGACCTGTATTCCTGGACCACCATGTCCATCCAGCGCTCGGTGGACTTCATCCAGAACCGCCTGCAGGGCGGCCTTGCCTTCCTCGGCACCGTGGGTTCGACCTCGCCGTTCGTGGGTCTGTTCGGCACCGTGTGGGGCATCTATCACGCGCTGACGGCCATCGGCATCGCGGGCCAGGCCTCGATCGACAAGGTTGCAGGCCCCGTGGGTGAATCGCTGATCATGACCGCCATCGGCCTCGGCACCGCCGTGCCCGCGGTGCTCGGCTACAACATGCTGGTGCGCCGCAACAAGGGCGCGCTTGACGAGGTGCGCAACTTTGCCGCCGATGTGCAGTCCATCCTGATTGGCGGTTACCGCCATGAAGCGCACGACCCGGCGGAATAAGCCTGCCGTCCGCACGTAACCTGATTTCAATGTCACGGCGCGGCGGCTCCACGGAGCCGCCGCGCCAGCGGTCGGGGGCGGATTGAATGATGGGCCGCACGGGTCCATCGTGATGCCCTGGCCGATCATTCGGGCCATGACCCGTTCATGGAAGGACATCACAGTTGAAAAACATCACATCCAAATCGCTGTTCCGGCTGCGTGGCCGCCTGCTGGCTGGCGTCATGATGGCGCTGCCGGTGGCGGGCGTCCTGCCCATGCACGGCGCGCACGCGGCTGACCAGCTTGGCCAGAAGGTGGGCACGGCGCTGCAGAAGGCCCAGACCGACCTTGCCGCCAAGAAATACCCGCAGGCCATGGCCGATGTGGACGAGGCGGACGCCGTAAGCGGCAAGTCCGATTACGAATCCTACACCATCGCCCAGATGCGCGCGGCCGTTGCGGCCCAGTCGGGCAACGTGCCGGCCGCCATCGCGGCCTATGACAAGCTGATCGCCTCGCCCCGCACGCCTGCGGCCACCAAGGAGCAGATGGCGCTGGCCGAAGGCAGCATGGCCTTCACCGCCAAGGATTACCCCACCGCCGTTGCGGTGAGCGAGAAATACATCAAGGCGGGTGGCAAGAACCCGCAGATGCTGACCATCCTGATCCAGGCCTATTACCTGCAGCATGACTTCGCCAACGCAGCCCGCGTGCAGCAGGGCCAGATCGATGACACCATCAAGGCAGGCGGCAAGCCCACCGAGAACCAGCTCCAGCTGCTCGCCGCCTGCCAGGCGCAGCTCAAGGACAACGCGGCGCTGACCAAGACCTACGTCATGCTCGCTACCTACTACCCCAAGCCCGATTACTGGGCGCAGGTGGTCCATTCCGTGCTGAGCAACCCCAACATGGCGCCGGGCCTGCGGCTTGACATCGACCGCGTGCGCCTTGAGTCCGGTCTGGTCAAGACCTCGGCCGAGTATATGGACATTACCGAACTGGCCATGCAGGCGGGCCTGCCGCAGCTTGCGCTCGACATCATCAACCAGGGCTATGCCAGCGGCGTGGTGGGGCATGACGCCTCCGCCCCGCGCAGCGAGAAGCTGAAGGCAATGGTGGCCCAGAGTGCCGAGAGCACCAAGGCCAACCTCGACACGGCGGCCAGCCAGGCCGCAACCGGCAATGCCATGCTCACGGCAGGCTACAACTACGTGCTCAATGGCCAGGCCGATAAGGGTCTGGCGCTGATGCAGCAGGGTCTGGCCAAGGGGCCGTCCGACATCAATATCGGTCGCCTGCATTATGGGCTTGCGCAGGCGGCAGCGGGCCAGAAGGCGGCTGCCATTACCACGTTCAACAGCGTGGCAGGCACCAATGGCGCGCGTGACATCGCGCAGTTCTGGGTGCTCAAGCTGAACGCAGCGCCTGCCGCGCACTGATAAGGACAGAAGTTTTCGGGGAGGCTTTTTTCAAAAAGCTTCGAAAGACAAAAACTTCTGATCTTTTACAGCTTGTCTGCCAGACGGGGCGCCGGATCATCCGGCGCCCCGTTTGCATGTGGGGCAGACATTTTATGATATGATCGCTGGCCTTATCCCCATGCCGCGCGTTGGCTATGCTGGGCGCTGTTGCATGCAGGGCATCATGCCTGCCCCAGAACCGGAACATGGCCAAGAGAATGACACAGACACCCGCCACAGCCGATCTGCCCGCCCGCATCCTCGTGGTGGAAGACGATCCCGGCATGCGCACCCTGATCGTCCGTGCCCTGCAGGGCGATGGCTACCGCGTGCGCGGCGTGCAGGATGGTCCTGAAATGTGGGATGCGCTCAAGGCGCAGGCCGCCGATCTCATCATCCTTGACGTGATGCTGCCGGGCACCAACGGGCTGGACCTGTGCCGCAGCCTGCGCGCGCAGGCCGATCCCTCGGTGCCGGGCGAGGCCCCGCTGACGGAGGTGCCGGTCATCATCGTCTCCGCCCGGGGCGAGGAACTCGACCGCGTGCAGGGCCTTGAACTCGGCGCGGATGACTACGTGCCCAAGCCCTTTGGCCAGAAGGAACTGCTCGCCCGCGTGCGCGCGGTGCTGCGCAGGCGCGGCGGCGGCGTGACCACGCCAAGTGCCGGGCGGCAGCGCAAGGAAACCGTGCGCTTTGGCGGATGGATGCTCGACCTGCGGCGGCGCGAACTGACCGACCCCTCGGGCATGGCGGTCGAGATATCGGGGGCGGAGCACGACCTGCTCACCAGTTTTCTTGACAATCCGCAGCGCGTGATCGGGCGTGACCGGTTGCTCGAACTCTCGCGCACGCGGCTGGGCGATGTGTCCGACCGCAGCGTGGATGTGCTGGTCAGCCGCCTGCGGCGCAAGCTGGGGCCGGATTCGGATGGGCTGATCCGCACCGTGCGCGGCATGGGCTACATCTTCACCGCTGAGGTGGAGCGGGTCTGAGCGCGCCGTGGCGGGGCAGGGGAGCGTGCAGGCCGGTCGGGTGCCACAGGCGGCAAGGCGCATCACGCTATGGCCGCGCGGGCTGGTCGGGCGCGTCATGTTCGTGCTGCTCGTGGCGGTGGCGCTCGTGTTCGTGGGCAGTTCCGTTTTCTATGAGGAAGCCGAGACCTACACCATAGACGACGCCCAGCTTGAACAGGTGGGCGAGCGGCTGGTGATCGATGCGCGCGTGCTGGCGGCAACGCCCACATCGCAGCGCATGGTGCTGGCCGCCATGCTCTCCACCAGCGATCTGACGGTGGACTGGCGCAACCAGGGCCAGCAGGGCGCGCTCAAGGTCGAGCCGCCCTCGCTGCGCAAGCTGCATGACCGGCTGGCGGGCACCCTGCCGGTGCTGCAGGGCGATGCGCTCAACCTTGCGGGCACCATCATGGGCACGGCGGATGTGCGCGGCACGCTGCGCCTGCCCGATGGCAGCTACATGGGCTTTCTCGCCCCCGATATCCTTGAGCCGCACCACATGCGCCGCGGGCTCGTTTCGGCGGCCATCCTGGCGGGCGCGGTCATCGGGGCGGCGGGCATGCTGGTGCGAGCGCTGAGCATGCCGCTGCGCGCCCTGGCCGATGTGGCCGATACGGTCGGCTCGGGCCGGTGGGTGCCATTGGCCGACAAGGGCCCGCGTGAGGTGCGCTACCTGGCCCGTGCCATCAACGCCATGCAGGAGCGCATCAACCGCCTGATCGCCGACCGCACCGAAGCCCTTGCCGCCGTATCACACGACCTGCGCACCCCGCTCGCCCGTCTGCGCCTGCGCGCGGGCTTTCTGGAAGATGCAAATGCGCAGAAGGAGATCGAGGCCGACGTGACCGAGATGGAGGCCATGATCACCGGCGTGCTGGCCTATCTTTCAGGCGAGAAGGACCCCGAGCCCGCGCGTTCGGTCAACGTGGCCTCCATTCTGGCCACGCGCGTGGATGACGAGGCCGATCAGGGCCGGAACGTGACCTATGACGGCCCCGACCAGGCGCAGGCCATGGTGCGCCCGCTGGCGCTCAAGCGCGTGGTGGGCAACCTGATTGACAATGCCGTGAACTATGGCGGCAACGCCCATGTCAGCCTGACGTTGATGGAAGATGCCCTGTGCATCCGCGTGGAAGATAACGGCCCCGGCCTGCCCGAGGTCGAACTCGACCGCGTGACCACGCCGTTCTACCGCGTGGAGGGCTCGCGCTCGCGCAGCACGGGCGGGCTGGGGCTGGGGCTCGCCATTGTCAGCCGCGAGGTGGCGCGTGGCGGCGGGCGGTTCCGGCTGTTCAACCGGCTGGGGGGCGGGTTGTGCGCGGAAATTGTCCTGCCGCGCATGCCGTGATAGGCCACAGGGCGTAAATGCACGCCGCGCGTGTGCGTGGGGTTGGATTTGCGCGCGGGTCGATCATATAACAGGACCCGGGAAGTACTTTTGCCTGTCCCCCCTTTCCCGTCATGTCTGGAAGACCGAGCAATGTTCATCGAAACGGAAGACACACCCAATCCCGCCACCCTGAAGTTCCTGCCGGGGCGCGAGATCATGGCCAGCGGGGCGACGGCGGATTTCATCAGCCCCGATTCCGTGGCGGGCCGCTCGCGCCTGGCCGAACTGCTGTTCGACCTCGATGGCGTGGCCCGCGTCTTCTTTGGCAATGACTTCGTGGCCGTGACCCGCGCCGATGCCGCCGCGTGGGAGGCCCTGCGCCCGCAGGTGCTTGCGGTGCTGGCCGATTACCTCGCCACCGAACAGCCCGTGGTGGAAAGCGAAGCCGTGGTGGTTGAAGACCTGATCGCGCCGGGTGATGAGGAAATCGTGCAGCAGATCAAGGAACTGCTCGATACCCGCGTGCGCCCCGCCGTGGCGGGCGATGGCGGTGACATCGTGTTCCGTGGCTACCGCGATGGCGTGGTGCGCCTGACCATGCAGGGCGCGTGCTCGGGTTGCCCGTCATCACGCGCCACCCTCAAGCACGGGGTCGAGAACATGCTGCGCCATTACGTGCCGGAAGTGGTATCGGTGGAGCAGGTCGAGGCCTGATCGGCAGGTCTTGCGCGTAAGCTTGGGAATGTTTCATGGCGCTTGATGACGCTGGGCTTGATCTTCTGTTCCGTAACGCACGCACGCCGGTGGCGTGGAATGACCGGCCCGTCGGCTCCGATACGCTGCGCCAGCTTTATGATCTGGTGCGCCTTGGGCCGACCTCGGGCAACTGCTGCCCCGCGCGCTTCGTGTTCCTGACCACGGAGGGCGCGCGCGAGCGCCTGCGCCCGGCACTCTCGGCAGGCAACGTGCAGCGCATGATGACCGCGCCGGTTACGGTGATCGTGGCGCATGACCCGCTGTTCTTCGATCGCATGGACACGCTGAACCCGCAGGCCCATGTGCGCCAGTGGTTCGCCGCCGATGTGGGCCTGGCCGAGGAAACCGCCCAGCGCAACGGCACGCTGCAAGGCGGCTACATGATCATGGCCGCCCGCGCGCTTGGCCTGTCGGCGCTGCCGCTTTCGGGTTTTGATGCCGCCATGGTGGAAGATGCCTTCCTGGCCGATCAGGGCTGGCAGGCCAATTTCCTGCTCTGCCTGGGGTATTGCGACGGGCCGCCAGACACCGCGCGCGCGCCGCGCCTTGGCTTTGATGATGCCTGCGTGATTGTCTGACCCATGCGCATTGTGGTCATGGATGGGGCGGCGACCGGGGCGCAGGCGCAGGCCCTGATCGCCTGCCTGGCACCGGATGCGGCGGGCGCGCCCACCCTGCTCGCCACCCGTATCGCCACCGGGCGCGGCGCTGCCGAGCAGTTTCCGCTGCTGGCCACCGAACTGTTCGCCCAATGTGGCTGGGGCCATGCCATGCCGGACCTTGCGGGCGTGGTGGTGGGGCCGGGATCGTTTACGGGGCTGCGCGCCTCGCTGGCATTCGCCCACGGGCTGGCGGCCGGTTCGGGCTGCACGGTGGTGGGCGTGACCGGCGGCGAGGTCATGGCCCCGGCCCTGCGTGCGGCGACCGCTCCGCTCGGCGCTACGGCCCTGCACTGCACCATGGCCCGCCGGGGCCGCGTGTTTCTTGAAACATTGGGCACCGATGCCGCACCGGGGCAGGTCCGTGCCTGCATGCTTGAGGCGCTCGCCCTGCCGCCGGGGCCGCTGCTGCTGGCAGGCAATGGCGCGCAGGCGGTTATGGAGGCCGCGGGCGGGCGCGACGGCCTGCACCTGCTGCCCGATGCGCCACCCGACCCGCAGGCCATTGCCGCCGCCGCCCTGCTGCGCCTGCATGCGCACCTGCCCCCCCGCGCGGCCCAGCCGCTTTATGTCGATGCGCCGGAAGCCAGGCTGCCCGCAGCCGGCCTGCGCCCGGCCCCGTTACCCCATGACGGATAATGCCGCGCTGGCCGGGCAGGCTGGCCTGCTGGCCCGAATCCATGCGGCAGCCTTCCCCCCCGTGCATCGGTGGGATGCGCAGGCCATGGCGGCCCTGCTGGCCATGCCCGGCGTGTTCGTGCTGTTTGCGCAGGGTGAGGGTGTTCCCCCCGATGCAGGTTTCATCATGGCCCGCACCCTGCTGGATGAAGCCGAGATCCTGACCTTTGCCGTGGACCCCGCCTGGCAGGGGCAGGGCATTGGCCGCGCCCTGCTGGCACGGTGCGTGAACGAGGCCGCGCGCGCAGGGGCGGCAAGCCTGTTCCTGGAGGTGGCGGATGATAACGTGGCCGCGCTGGGGCTGTACCACGCGGCGGGATTCGCGGTGGTGGGGGTAAGGCGGCGCTACTATCCCGATGGCGCCGATGCCTGTGTCATGAAGCGCGCGATTTGAGCACGGTCAGCTGGTGGGTTATGCCATCTGTTTCTGTCTGTATTTCTTCCACGACATGACCAAGCAGCTTCAGGCTGCGCGAAACATTGTCCAGCGGACCCGCGCCGCGCAGGCGGACCAGCAGTTTTTTCCCTGCTGGAAGTCTGTCAAGGGCCAGACGCGTATGCACGAAAGTCATGGGGCACACTTCATGGGTGATATCCAGTTCCGCCATCTCTATATCAGACATATTACCATGAACCCTCTGCTGTGACCGGTTGCGATCCTTCTGGAATTATTTATATAGGATGCAACATTATTCCAGAGTGACAGGATCAGATTAATGGCTGATGCAGCGGCAGAAGTTGAAGTGCGCGAACTCGCTGCCGAAATCGTTTCGGCATATGTCTCGCGCAATGAAATCGATGCGGAGACCCTCCCCGATCTGATTCATCAGGTCTACGAGGCTGTTGCCTCGCTCGGGCGCGCCGAGCCGGTGCCCGAGAAGCCGGTGCCCGCGGTGCCGCTCAAGAAGTCGGTCTTCCCTGACTATATCGTCTGCCTCGAGGACGGGAAGAAGCTCAAGATGCTCAAGCGTCACCTCAAGACCGCCTATAACATGACGCCCGATGAATACCGCGAGCGCTGGGGCCTGCCGCATGACTACCCCATGGTGGCGCCAAGCTACGCCAGCCACCGCTCCACCCTGGCCCGCAAGATCGGGCTTGGCACGAAACAACGCGAGGACTGACCCCATGCCGGGTGGTCATATGGACAGGTATCGACGCAATCGGCTACGTCCATAGGCATGGCAACAGATCGTAACGGACTACAGACGCGCATCGAGCGCATGTGCATGGAGCGCGGCCTGAAGATGACAGGCCAGCGCCGTGTCATCGCGCGCGTGCTGTCCGAAGCCCATGACCACCCGGATGTGGAGGAACTCTACCGCCGGGCCGCGGCGCTGGACGGGCGCATATCGGTTGCCACGGTGTACCGCACCGTTCGCCTGCTGGAAGAAAACGGCATTCTCGAACGCCGTGACTTTGGCGGTGGCCGTGCGCGCTACGAGGCGACGGAGGAAGGCGACCACTATCACCTGATCGACGTGGAAAGCGGGCAGGTCGTTGAGTTCACCCATGCCGCCCATGCCGAACTGCTGCGCCAGATCACGGCTTCCCTGGGGTTCGAACTGGTGTCCCATCGGCTGGAACTGTTTGCGCGAAAGCTGCCCGACGTGGCACAAGAACAGACGGATCATACGGTACAAACGGAGCAGAAGGGCGGGTCACGGCCTTGAGTATCGAGAAAACCATACAGTCCCTTTCCACTCTGGACCTTGAGCGCAACGGTTTTCCCGAGCTGCGGGGGGGGAACCTTGGCGTCCGGATCGCCGCGACGGATGAAGAGCGCGACGCCGCCCAGGCGCTGCGCTACCGTGTCTTCTATGAGGAAATGGGCGCCCGCCCCGATTCCCGTACTGCCCGGCTGAAGCGGGATATTGATGAATTCGATGAATATGCCGATCACCTTCTGGTGATCGACCATGCCATTTCATCGGGTGCGAAGGGCGTTGTGGGCACCTACCGGCTCATGCAGGGCGATGCGGCGAAGAAGCTGGGCAAATTCTATACATCGGGCGAATATGACATCTCGCGCCTGACCGAGTTTCCCGGTCGGCTGCTCGAAGTGGGTCGCTCCTGCGTGGATCAGGACTATCGCGGGCGCGCGGCCATGCAGTTGCTGTGGCGCGGCATTGCCTCCTACATCTTCCTGCACCGCATTGACGTGCTGTTCGGCTGCGCAAGCCTGCCCGGCACCAACCCCGATGCGCTGTCTGATGAACTGACCTACCTGTATCACAACCACCTTGCCCCGCCCGCGCTGCGCATCAGCGCCGTGCCGGAGCGCCGGGTGGAAATGCTGCGTACCGACCCGCAGACCCTCGACCACCGCCGCTCGCTCGCACGCCTGCCGCCCCTGATCAAGGGCTACCTGCGCCTTGGGGGCTATGTGGGCGATGGCGCGGTGATTGATGAGCAGTTCAACACCATTGACGTGGCCGTGCTCGTCAAGAGCGAACTGCTGGCTGACAAGTATTACCGCCATTACGAGCGCCGCCTGCGTGACGCGCTGGACTAGGCGCGTCCTCCCCCCCAGCGCGGATCGTGGCGCTGCATGAGGTTTCTCCGTGATCTGTATATGAGGCTGTCGCGCCAGCATGGCTGGCGCGCGGACCTTGTCATGGTGCTGGCGGGCGGGTTGTTCGCGCTGGGCTTTCCGCCCGTGCATGCGGTGGTGGTGCTGCCGGTGGCCTTCTGCCTGCTGGCGCTGGCCATTGATCATGCCGTGGGTTGGAAGGAAGCCGCGCGGCGGGGCTTCATGTTCGCCATGGGGCTTTATACCGTGGGCCTGTACTGGCTCATGTACGCCATCCTGCTCCGGGCGGATGATTTCTGGTGGCTGGTGCCGCTGGCCTCGCCGGGCTGCGCGGTGATCCTCGCACCGCTCAGCGCGTTCTCGGCCGGGGTGAGTCGCCTTGTGCCGCGCGGCACCGGGCGGCTGGTGGTGCTGGCCGCACTCTGGACGCTGACGGACATGGCGCGGGTTTACGTGTTCAGCGGTTTTCCGTGGAATCCGCCCGGCAGCGTGTGGGCGTTTCCGGGGCTGGCGGGCGATGTCATGCTCCAGCCTGCGGCGTGGATCGGGGTGGATGGGCTGACACTGCTGACCTGCCTGCTCGCGCTGGCCCCGCTTTATGGCCGCACGGGGCGGCTGGCCTGCGCGGGCGTGCTGGGGGCGTGGGTGGCCTGTGGCGCGGTGCGGGTTGCCAGCATTCATGACACCTATGGCCACAACCCCGAGGTGGTGCTGGTGCAGGGCAACGTGCCCGAGACCGAGAAGATATCACGCGATTCCGATGTCGCGGTATTCCGGCGCTATCTGGACCTGACGCATGCAGGCGTGCAGGCTGGCCTGCGCGAGGCGGATGGCAGGCCGGTCGTGTTCGCATGGCCGGAATCCGCCTTTCCCGGCCTGCTTTTGGAAGATGACATCGCACGCCCCATGATCATGCAGGCAGGGCAGGGGGCGGCAGCAGGCGTGATCGGCACGCTACGCTGGCTGGAGGACAGGCACTGGCGCAACAGCATGGTGGCCCTGCTGCCGGGCGGCCAGCCCGCCCCCCCCTATGACAAGGCGCATCTGGTGCCGTTTGGTGAATACCAGCCCGCGTTCCTGCCCTTTCATGTCGTGCCGGGGGATGGGTTGACCCCCGGCCCTGGCGTGCAGACCTGGCACCTGCCGGGTGTAGCCCCGGTCGGGCCGCTGATCTGCTACGAGGTGATTTTCTCCGGTCAGGTTGTCGATCCGCATGATCGTCCCACCTGGCTGCTCAACAGCACGAATGATGCCTGGTATGGCAACAGCGCAGGCCCCCGCCAGCACCTTGCTGCCGTGCGCATCCGCGCCGTGGAGGAAGGCCTGCCGGTGGCGCGTGCTGCCAATACCGGTATTTCAGCCATTTTTGACGGGCGCGGCCGGGAGCTGGCCCGGTTGGGCTGGGACCGGCAGGGCGTGCTGGTCCATGCGCTGCCCGATGCGCTGCCGTGTACGTTTTTTGGTCGTTATGGCCGTCTTGTGCCCCTGATGCTGGTATTGCTGACGGGGGTTGCAGGGCTGGTCTGCTACCGGCGGGGCCTTAAAGAAGGTTTTTGAATACCACTTTAGGATAAGCCCATTCTTTATTCATGCGTTAAAAATGCATGAATATTTTCCTAATTTTCCCCTGCCTCGCGCGGTGGGAAAGTTTTATGCATGCCTGCCTCATTTGGGCGCAGACAGTGCAGGAAATAGCGTATGTATTGTATCCGGTGTTGTTTTAAAAAAGGTTAACGCCCGGCCCTCATCTGATGGGTATCCGCACGTTCCAGCGGTTTGTGCCGTATGAGACAGGAAAGGTAAGGCTATTACTGTGATCGGGAAAATGTCCTCTGCGTCCAATCCGGTGGATGTGCATGTTGGCAACCGTATCCGCCTGCGCCGTACCCTGCTTGGCATGTCACAGGAGCGGTTGGGCAATGCCCTTGGCCTCACATTCCAGCAGGTGCAGAAATACGAGCGCGGTCGCAACCGGGTTGGTGCGTCGCGTCTGTATGACCTTGCCTGCGTGCTCGATGTGCCGGTGGCCTTCTTTTTTGATGGCCTGCCCGATCGGGGCATGGAGCAGGGCGCGGGCATGGCTGAGCCTGTGGCCGACGTGGCCCCGATTCCTGGCGTAAAGGAAGCGGGCAGAGGCGAGACGCCCGTCGATGATCTTGCCCTGCTGTCGCGCCGTGAGACGATCGATCTGGTGCGCGCCTATTACGGCATCGAGGATAGCGGCACGCGCCGCCGCGTGCTCGACCTCGTGCGCTCCATGGGCGCGTAAGGGCCGGGCCGCCTATTCTCGCCGCAGCACCTGATCGGTCATGAAGGACGCGATCTTGCCTGCGCGGAAGTCGTGGCGCAGGCGGTCTTCATCATATTCCGTGCGCACCCAGTCCATGAAGGGGATGCGCCCTTCCGCTTCCGCCTGATAGCGCAGGAAAAAGGCGTCCAGCACGCCGGTGCGTGATGAATTGAAATGCCCGTTCTTCCATGAAAGCTGGCGTAGCGCCTGCTGAGCCGTGCCGCCCTCGAACAGGATCACCAGTCCCGCTGCAAGCCCGGTGCGGTCCGCACCCGACTTGCAGTGCATGAGCATGGGAAAGCGGATGTCGCGGTAAATCCGCTCGAAGCGCTCGATGCGGTCGCGGTGCGGGGCGTTGCGGCTTTCAAACGCCATGTCGATATGCCGCAGGCCAAGGGCATGCGCCGCCTCGCGTGAGAGCGCATCCGAGCCGCATTTGCGGTGCCCGCGCAGGTTGACCAGCGTTTTCAGGCCCAGCCGGCGCGTGGCCAGCCGCAGCCGCCACGGGGTTGGGTGGTTGCAGCGATAGACCCGGCCGGGAATGACCGTGCGGAAATTGGTCCAGGTCTGGCGCAGGATCGCGTGGTCAACGAACAGGCTGTCGATCCACGCGCGGCTTCGGCCAGCGGGGGTGGACAGGTTTCCCTCAAACACCGGCCTTGTCCTTTCAAACGGGTGGAGACGAAAAAAGCGCTGGATTTTTCACATCCAGCGCTTTCCGCGTCAATCACGAATGAAGGAAGAAGGCTTACGCCTTGCGTTCAAGCTGCAGTTCCTTGATCCGGCCAATCGCCTTGGCGGGGTTCAGGCCCTTGGGGCAGGTCTGGGTGCAGTTCATGATCGTGCGGCAGGCATAGAGCTTGAGCGGATCTTCCAGCGCATCAAGCCGGTCGCCCGCATGCTCGTCGCGGCTGTCGGCAATCCAGCGGTAAGCCGCCAGCAGCGTTGCCGGGCCAAGGTAGCGGTCGCCATTCCACCAGTAGGACGGGCACGAGGTGGAGCAGCAGAAGCACAGGATGCACTCCCACATGCCATCAAGCTCGGCGCGTTCCTCGATGCTCTGGCGGCGCTCGGAATCGGGCGGCGGCGCGGTGTCGGATTTCAGCCACGGGTCAATCGAGCGCAACTGGGCATAGGCGCCGTCAAGGTCGGGCACCAGGTCCTTGATCACCGGCATGTGCGGCAGCGGGTAGATCGCCACGTCGCCCTCGATATCGCGGATGGGCTTGAGGCAGGCCAGCGTGTTCTCGCCCGCGATGTTCATCGCGCACGACCCGCAGATGCCCTCGCGGCACGAGCGGCGGAAGGTGAGCGTTGAGTCCACATCGTTCTTGATGTGGATCAGCGCGTCGAGCACCATCGGGCCGATCTTGTCGAGGTCGATCTCGTAGGTATCGACCACGGGGTTGCTGTCATCATCCGGGCTCCAGCGATAGATCCGGAAGTTCTTGACATTGGAGGCACCGGGGGCTGCCGTGAAAATGCGGCCTTTGCCCACCGTGCTGTTCTTTGGCAGTCTGAATTCGACCATCGTCTCGTTCCTTTTCCGCCGTTACGTCAGTAGACGCGCTTCTTGGGGGGGAAGACCTGCACATCGTCGGTCAGCGTTTTCATGTGCACGGGGCGGTAGCTCAGCGTGACATCGCCCGCGTCGGTCATGTGGGCGACGGTATGCTTCATCCAGTTCTTGTCATCACGATCGGGGTAATCGTCATGGGCCTGCGCGCCGCGGCTTTCGTGGCGGGCATCGGCGCCTGCCATGGTCACGGTGGCATTGGCCAGCAGGTTCTCGAACTCGAGCGCTTCCATCAGGTCACTGTTCCAGATCAGCGAGCGGTCGTTGATCGAGATGTCAGGCAGTTCCGACCAGATTTCCTTGATCTTCTCCACACCCTGCGCGAGGCTCTCGGTATTGCGGAACACGGCGGCGTGCTTTTGCATGGTGCGCTGCAGCTTGGAGCGCATGTCGGCCACATGGGTCTTGCCCTTGGCAAAGCGCAGCCTGTCAAAGCGCGCGATCGCGGCATCACCCGCGCCCTCGGGCAGCGGCCGGATCACTTCCTCGCTCTTGATGGTGGCGGCGGCGCGCTGGGCTGCGGCACGGCCAAACACCACAAGGTCGAGCAGCGAGTTGGTGCCAAGGCGGTTGGCGCCATGCACGGACACGCAGGCCGCTTCGCCCACGGCCATCAGGCCGGGCACCACCGCATCGACATCATCAGCCGTGGGGCGGATGACCTCGCCATGGTAGTTGGTGGGGATGCCACCCATGTTGTAGTGCACCGTGGGCAGGACCGGCACCGGCTCCTTGGTCACGTCGATGCCCGCGAAGATGCGCGCGGTCTCGGAAATGCCGGGCAGGCGCTCATGCAGGATCTCGGGGCCAAGATGCTCGAGATGGAGCATGATGTAGTTCTTCTCCGGCCCGCAGCCACGCCCTTCGTTGATCTCGATGGTCATGGCGCGCGAGACGACATCGCGCGAGGCAAGGTCCTTGGCGGTGGGCGCGTAACGCTCCATGAAGCGCTCGCCCTTGGAGTTGGTGAGGTAGCCACCCTCGCCACGGCAGCCTTCGGTCAGCAGGCAGCCTGCGGGGAAGATGCCGGTGGGGTGGAACTGCACGAACTCCATGTCCTGCATGGGAATGCCCGCGCGGATCGCCATGCCGCCGCCATCGCCGGTGCAGGTATGCGCCGAGGTGCACGAATGATAGGCGCGGCCATAGCCGCCGGTGGCCAGCACCACCTTCTGCGCGCGGAAGCGGTGCAGCGTGCCATCTTCCAGGCACCAGGCCATCACGCCGCGGCAGGCGCCTTCCTCATCCATGATCAGGTCGATGGCGAAGTATTCGACAAAGAATTCGACGTTATGCTTCAGGCACTGCTGGTACAGCGTGTGCAGGATGGCATGGCCCGTGCGGTCGGCTGCGGCGCAGGCGCGGGGCACCGGGGCCTCGCCATAGTTGCGCATGTGGCCACCGAAGGGGCGCTGGTAGATCTTGCCATCTTCCGTGCGTGAGAACGGCACGCCCATGTGCTCGAGTTCCTGCACGGCGGGCACGGCCTCGCGGCACATGTATTCGATGGCGTCCTGGTCGCCCAGCCAGTCCGACCCCTTTACGGTGTCGTACATGTGCCAGCGCCAGTTATCCTCGGCCATGTTGCCAAGCGAGGCACCAATGCCGCCCTGGGCTGCAACGGTGTGGCTGCGTGTGGGGAAAACCTTGGTCACGCAGGCGGTCTTGAGGCCAGCGGCCCCCATGCCCAGCGTGGCCCGGAGGCCGGAGCCACCAGCGCCTACGACAACCACGTCATATGCGTGGTCAACGATCCTGTAGGAGCCGGTGAGTGGTGAAGTGGTCGCGTTCATTTCTTGGACGTGTCCCGATGCTCGTTCGGACGGCCAGCCGGAAGTGCGGCCCGCCGGTCCGCGAATGTCATGTTCTGCTCAGGCGATGGCGCGCGGCTCAGCGCGCGG
The DNA here is from genome assembly GCF_013155395.1 of Komagataeibacter melomenusus. Classification (GTDB taxonomy): domain Bacteria; phylum Pseudomonadota; class Alphaproteobacteria; order Acetobacterales; family Acetobacteraceae; genus Komagataeibacter; species Komagataeibacter melomenusus. The sequence goes on from NZ_JABJWC010000021.1 coordinate 49,180, forward strand.
CGATCGTGCTCCGGCTGCTGCCGGCCAGTGCCAGCTTCAGTACCGAAACGGCGCCGAACAGACCCAGAAGGAAGACGATCCCCTTCATCAGCAGGCCGGCAGGCAGGTGTGCCTTGCCGTGCACGTAGTCATCAATGATGACCTGCAGCCCAAGCTGGGTGTGATAGAAGGTCAGGATCACCAGCGACAGCATCATGGTGGTGTTGAAGGGGCGTGCCCCCCACTTCGCCACTTCCGGCTGTGATGCGCCAGCAAGGCGGAACACCTGGATCACGAACCAGCCCGACAGCGGCACGAGGGCCACCGCCGATGCGCGCTCGGCCCACCAGTGGCCGACTCCGGCCTGCCCCGAACCCAGGCCGCGCGCGCGTGAAAGCTGCGAGCGCATGACCGTGACATGTGGCTTCTTTGGATTGCTCATGGTCAGGATGCCTTCTTGCGGGAGCGACAGATCGCAACGCCAACGATACCGGCGACGAGTGCGAGCGTGGTGCCGACCGTGACACCCACGGCAACCGGACCATCCTCGTTGATTTCCTTTTTGGAGAAGCGGTACCCGCTATCCCACGCCAGATGGCGCAGCCCCGCCACGAAGTGGTAGACTAGGGCCAGCGCCCAGCCTGCCATCAGCATCTGGCCGAGCGGGTTGCCGGTCACCTTCTGGACCTTGCTGAAAGATTTGGGTCCCTTTGCCGCCGCGCTGATCCAGCACAGGCCAAGTGCCGAACCGCCTGCGGCGGCGACACCGGCGGCGCGGTTCGCGATTGAAAGGAACATGGAAAGACGGAAGCGGTAGACCTGGAGGTGTGGGGACATAGGCCGCCTGGTCAGAGTTCCGTCGCTTCGCTGCCCTACATAGAGCGCATCACGGACATCCTGCATGGTCGTCTCGTCAATTTCCCTGTTATGGCTTCGGTTTGTTCCGTCGCCTTGTCTGAATTCGGTCCTACGCCCCACGGCGGGCGGGGTCAACGCAGGCGGGGAACACGAGGTTGAGAGACCTGGCCCCCGCTGTGGTGGCGGTACAGCCGCGCTGCGCCGCCACTACAGGCCCGCCCTTCAGTGCCCGAGCAGGTCGAGGGCGACCATGGTCTCGGCAATCTGCACCGCGTTCAGGGCAGCGCCCTTGCGCAGGTTGTCGGCAACGCACCAGAAGCCGAGTCCGTTGGGCACGGTGGGGTCGATGCGCAGGCGCGAGACATAGGTTGCATCCTCGCCCACGATCTCGAGCGGGGTGGCGTAGCCGCCATCCTCGCGCTTGTCGTGCAGCACCACGCCGGGTGCCTCGCGCAGGGCCTCGCGGGCGCGTGCAAGATCAACGGGTTCCTCGAATTCCACGGTAATGGCCTCGGCATGGCCAATGAATACCGGCACCCGTACGCAGGTGGCGAAAACCGCGATGTCGGGGTCGAGGATCTTGCGGGTCTCGACCGTCATCTTCCACTCTTCCTTCGTCGCCCCGTCATCCATGAAGCGGTCGATATGGGGAATGCAGTTGAACGCGATCTGCTTGGTGAACTGCTCGGCCTTGAGCGGGTCGCCCACCAGGCTGCCACGCGCCTGGTTGAACAGCTCGTCCATGCCGCTCTTGCCCGCACCCGCAACCGCCTGGTAGGTGGCCACCACCACGCGCTTGATTGTGAACAGGTCGTGCAGCGGCTTGAGCGCCACCACCATCTGGATGGTCGAGCAGTTCGGGTTGGCAATGATGCCGCGCTTCGCCTTCTTCACATCGTTGGGATTGACCTCGGGCACCACGAGCGGCACGTCGGGCTCCATGCGGAAGTGGGATGTGTTGTCGATCACGATGCAGCCCGCCTTGGCCGCGCGCGGCGCATGCACGGCCGAGACCGCGCCGCCGGGGGAGAAGAGGGCGACATCCCAGCCGGTGAAGTCGAAGGTCTCGAGGTTCTGCACCTTGAGCACCTTTTTATCGCCAAACGAGACTTCCTTGCCCGCCGAGCGGGCGGAGGCGAGGGCCACGATTTCATCCACAGGGAACTGGCGCTCGGCCAGCGTCTTGAGGATTTCGCGCCCTACAGCACCGGTGGCGCCCACCACCGCAACGCGGTAACCCATAATCGTCTTTCCTGTCCTGTCATGCCGGTCCATTCGCGCCGAACGGGCCGTTTTCCGTCACTGTAGGGACACCTAGAGCCTGCGCCGCCAACGTGCAAGCAGCCTGTGCCGCCCGCAGCGGGCGGAATCGAATCGGGGGCAGGTCAAGGTGGCGGCGTGCTGGCAGTGCTAGGTCTTGTGGCGTACCGCGTGCCTGAGGCACGCTTGACCCATCGCGTCCGTGCGTGGGGGCCTTCATGGCCCGCCCGGCGGCCGCGCAGGCAAGGACGGTTAAAGAGATCATGGCCCCATCAACTGATAGTTCCGCAACGCCGGCCCCGGCGCTGCCGGTCACCCCCGCAGGCGCGCACCGTGCCCCGCCGTGCACGCTGGTCATATTCGGCGCGCATGGCGACCTGACCAAGCGGCTGCTGGTGCCCGCGCTGTACAACCTGGTGGGCAGCGGCCTGCTGGACCCGGATTTCCGCGTGATCGGGGTGGACCGGGTGGACAGCACCACGGCAGCGTGGCGCGACGGGCTGAATGCCATGATGCAGTCCTTTACCCACGACCCCAATGCCGAATTCCACCCCGCCAGCATCGATGCCGCGCAGTGGGACTGGCTGGCGCAGCGGCTGGAATACGTGAAGGCGGATTTCAGCGATGTGGCGGCCATCCGCGCGCTTGGCGCAGGGCTGCCTGCCAATGCCATCTTCTACCTCGCCATTCCCTCGCGCTTTTTCGCCACCGTGGTGGAAACGCTGGGGGCCGCCGGAGTCGTGGCGCAGAAGGACGGCGCTTTCCGCCGCGTGGTGATTGAAAAGCCGTTTGGCTCGGATCTCGCCTCCGCGAAGGAACTCAACCGCCGCGTGCTCTCGGTGCTGGACGAGTCGCAGGTGTTCCGCATCGACCATTTCCTGGGCAAGGAGACGGTGCAGAACATTCTGGCCATGCGATTCGGCAACCTGATCTTCGAGCCGCTATGGCGCAATGAATATGTCGATCATATCGAGATCACCGCCGCCGAGACCATTGGCGTGGAGCAGCGCGGCGCGTTCTATGAACCCACCGGCGCGCTGCGCGACATGGTGCCCAACCACCTGTTCCAGCTTTTTGCCATGGTGGCGATGGAGCCGCCCAACACCTTTGATGCCGAGAGCGTGCGCAACGCCAAGGAACAGCTGTTCGAGGCCGTCACCCCCATCGACCCGCGTGATGCCGTGCGTGGCCAGTACGCAGCCGGCACGGTGGAGGGCAAGCCCATGGTGGGCTACCGCGAAAGCCCGGGTGTTGCGCCCCACAGCAATACCGAGACCTATGTGGCGCTCAAGTTGCATGTCGAGAACTGGCGCTGGGCGGGCGTGCCGTTCTACCTGCGCACCGGCAAGGGGCTGGGCGGTCGGCGCACGGAGGTGGTGGTGCAGTTCCGCAAGCCGCCGATGCTCATGTTCCGCGGTACCGAGACCGAGGACCTGCCACCCAACCGCATCATTCTCAACATCCAGCCCGCCCAGGGGCTGACGGTGGAACTCGGCGCAAAAAAGCCGGGGCCGGAAATGGACCTGACCGATGTGCAGGCCCGCTTCCGCTACGAGGACGTGTTCACCAGCTCACCCAATGTAGGCTACGAGACCCTGCTCTATGACTGCCTGATGGGCGATGAGACCCTGTTCCAGCGCGCCGACAACATCGAGGCGGCCTGGAAGGCGGTCGATCCCGTCCTGCAGGCCTGGGCGCAGGACAGCACCGGCCCCGAACTGTACGAGGCAGGCACGACCGGCCCCAAGGGCGCGGATGCGTTGCTGGCACGTGACGGACGGGCCTGGTACCCGCTGGACAAAGCCTGAGGGAACGAAGTTGCCGGGTGCCGCCTTTTTTTAAAAAAGCGATGTTCTTTCAAAGCTTTTTGAAAAAAGCTTCACCAAAAACTTTTGCATTTGACAAAAAAGCCCGCGCCATCATGGCGCGGGCTTTTTGCGGGCGTGCAGGCGATCTTACTGCGCGGCGGGGGCGGCTGTTGCGCCTTGGGCTGCGGCGGCCCGTTCCTGCTGCTTCTCGGCGTGTTCGTTGTCACCCTGCACGAACAGGGTATCGGCATGCTTGCGCTGCTTTTTGGAGAAGCTGCCATAAAGCGGCGCGAACGCGCTGTTGAGCGTCTGCATGTCATGCGCGCGCTCGGCCACGAGGTCGGCATAGGACTGCATGTTCTCCACCGCGTTCATCTTGGGCAGCTTGTCGCGGCGGGCCTCGATGGCGTCATGCAGGCGCTGGGCGTTGTCCATCATGTCCTGCGCGAACGGCGTCCAGAGGGTTTCCTGCTTCTTGGTAATGCCCAGCTCGTCATGCAGGGCCTTGATGTGGGCCTCGACCTCATCGGGGGCCGGGTCGTGGGGCGTGTGGGCGAGCGATGCGGTGGAGTTGGGCGCACCCTGCGCTGCGGGGGCCGCAGGAGCAGGGGCCTGCGGGTCGGCCGCCATGGCCATGGCGGGCAGCATCATGAGGGCGGCAGCAGGGAGAAACCGGCGGAACATCATGTTGTGTCTTTTCCTTCGCGGGTGGGTGTGGATGCGTGGGATGTCAGGCGGTCAGTAGCCGCCGCCATAGGGGTAATAGG
>NZ_JABJWC010000022.1 GCF_013155395.1 Komagataeibacter melomenusus
GCAGGAGACTGACTGTTACTCCCCATCGCTGGTCATAAGGGACCACTTCACGCCCGGTCAGGATTATCCGGTCCGGGAGTTTCTTGAAAAGGCGGACACCGCCCTGACGGACGCCAGCGAGCGGGTTCGCGCCCGCTACGGCTTCCCATGCAGCCGCGCCCGTGGCCAGCTTCAGGCCATAAGGCAGGCCAGTGCGCCCTTCCTGAACCAGTCCGACGCGCAGGTGCGCGTCCTGTCCTTCAGTTATTGAGACGAAAAGAACGACCATGACACAGAACGAGAAAACCATCCCCGTCATCATCGTGGGTGGCGGACAGGCCGGGCTCTCCATGAGCTGGTATCTCTGCCGCGAGAAGGTGGAGCACATCGTCTTTGAGGCAAAGACGGCCTGCCATTCGTGGGATGATGAACGCTGGGACAATTTCTGCCTGGTCACACCGAACTGGCAGTGCGAACTTCCCGGTCATCCCTATAAGGGGAAAGACCCGCACGGCTTCATGGTGAAGCAGGAAATTATTGACTACGTGAAGGGCTTTGTCGCCTCCTTCAATCCGCCCCTGCGCGAGCACACTGCCGTTACCTCCATCACCCGCCATGAAGGTGGTGGCTACCGCGTGGTAGCAGGTGGTGAGACGTGGCACGCAAAGCATGTTGTCATCGCATCAGGCGCATATCAGGATGCGGTCATCCCCGGCTATGCCAGCGCGATCGATCCCGCCATCCATCAGGTTCACTCGCAGGATTACCGCAACGCGGCCCAGTTGCCGGAAGGGGCTGTGCTGGTCGTGGGTAGCGGCCAGTCCGGCGCGCAGATTGTCGAGGACCTGTTCCTTGAAAAACGCAAGGTCCATCTCTGTGTCGGTTCCGCCCCGCGCGTGTCGCGCTTCTACCGTGGCCGCGACGTTGTGGACTGGCTTGCGGACATGCACTTCTACGACCTTACGGTGGATAATCACCCTCTGCGTGACGGTGCACGCGACAAGACCAATCATTACGTCACGGGCCGAAATGGAGGCCATGATCTTGATCTGCGCCTCTTTGCAAAGAAGGGCGTTGGCCTGCATGGCACGCTGGAGACAATCCGCGATGAAGTGGCGCACTTCGCGCCGGATCTGAAGGAAAACCTTGATGATGCGGACAAGACCAATGCCGACATCAAGAAATCCATTGACGCCTACATCGCCCGTGAAGGGATCACGGCTCCGACCGAAGCCCCTTATGTGCCTGTGTGGGAGCCCGATGGCAGTAACACCCCGCTCGACCTGAAGGCTGCCGGGATCACTTCGATCCTCTGGTGCATCGGCTTCCGCCCGAACTATCGCTGGATCGACGTGCCGGTCTTCAACGGGGCCAACAAGCCGGTCTGGCATCGCGGCGTGACCGATGCGCCGGGCTTCTACTTCCTCGGCCTGCCATGGCTGCACACCTGGGGATCGGGACGGTTCTCCGGTGTTTCGCGTGATGCCGCGTGGCTGGCCAGCCAGATCACCGGCAAAGACGTGCCTGTAGCCTGAACGGAGTAAAGCGCCATGCTTCCATGGACAACATATGAGGCGATGTATGACGCGGCCACAAGCCAGCCAGAACAATTCTGGCTGGAGGCGGCGCAACGCATCACATGGAAGCAGGCACCTGTGAGCGCATGCAGGACACGGGCGGATGGCTGGCATGACTGGTTCCCCGACGCCACGCTCAACACCTGCCATAACGCCGTCGACCGGCATGTAGCGGACGGACGCGGCGGGCAGGCGGCGCTGATCTGGCATTCCTGCGCCACGAAGGAACGGCAGGTGGTAACCTACCGGGAACTCCAGGGCAGGGTGGCCGGGTTTGCCGGCGGCCTGCGCGCGCTGGGGGTGGAGAAAGGCGACCGCGTCCTGATCGCCATGCCCACCATGATCGAAACCGCCATCGCCATGCTGGCCTGTGCGCGGATCGGGGCGGTGCATGTGGTGGTTTTTGCGGGTTACGCCGGACCTGAGCTGGCTCGGCGGATTGATAGCGTGGCGCCGAAAGTCATCATCATCGCCAGTTGCAGCTTTCAGGGGCAAACCACCATACCATCCCAACTCGCCCTGAATGAGGCGCTAGCCGAAGCCGAGCATAAACCCCAGGCCTGCGTGATCGTGCAGCGAGCGACCTGCCCGGCTCAGCTTCTGCCGGAACGGGATCACGATTTCCATACGCTGGAACAGTCCGCGCCGGCAGAGCCGGTCATGCTGAGATCTGAAGATCCCCTGTATATTCTTCATACATCCGGCACGACAGGTCATGCGAAGGGCATCGTGCGCGACAATGGCGGGCATGCCGTGGCCCTCGCCCTGTCCATGGAGCTGATCTATGGCTGCGAACCCGGCGATACGTTCTTCACGACATCGGATCTGGGCTGGGTGGTAGGCCATTCCTACGGGGTCTATGCACCGCTGCTCAGCGGCTGCACCAGCGTGATCGTGGAAGGCGGCGCATCGGCTTCCGCCATCCGCGCGCTTTGCCATGAGCACGAGGTGAAATGCCTGTTCACCACACCCACCCAGATGCGCCTCATGCGGCAGGAAAGCCGCAACCTGTCAGGGGCCATCCTGCCTGCACTGGCCCGCATTTTCGTGGCCGGGGAGTATGCGGACCCGACATTGCTGGAGTGGGCACGATCCTATTTTTGCAAACCCGTGGTCAATCATTGGTGGCAGACCGAAACCGGATGGAGCATCACCGCGCATTTCTTTGGCCTGCCCGAGCGTGAGCCGGTTGCGCTCATGAACGACATCGGGCGGCCTGCACCGGGATTCCGTCCGGAAATCATGCTGTCCATACCCGGTGAACAGTGCGGCGAAATTGTCCTCTCCCTGCCGCTGCCACCCGGCTGCCTGGCTGGCGTATGGAAGGATGGAGCGATCCATGTTCCTGCAGCTTACCTGGACGAGACCGGCCAGTATTATCGTACCTTTGACGAAGGTATGATCGAGGCCAGCCGCGCCGTGCATATGCTCGGGCGTTCCGATGATGTCATAAAGGTCGCGGGCCGGCGAATTTCGGGCGTACAGATCGAAAAGATCATCGCCGCCCATCCAGAAGTTCATGCCTGTGCCGTAGTGGCCACCCCTGATGAACTGAGAGGCCAGCGACCTGTCGCCTATGTAGTACCTAACTCCGGCGTAGAAGGCAGACCTTCTTCCGAGGAGATAATCGGACGGGTCAATCACGCACTCGGTCGCTGGATTGGCCTTAAGGAAGTCCGCTTCGTCAAACATCTGCCAACAACGGTTTCAGGAAAGATCACGCGGAAACGCCTGTTGGTATCTTAACGTTATCAGGCTCGTACCAGATCATTCTTACGGAAAAATGGTGAGCTCAAACAGACAGTCCGGAGACTCTGCACTTATCAATATGTCATGGTTAAAGGATTATTAGAAAGACGACAGAATGGTAACTGAAGGCGTCTTCAAAAATCAAAAAAATAACAGATGCCTACATCTATCAGACAGTGCGAATATTCCAACAACAAAACCGTCTAGCAGTCTGCATTTATTGAAATTTTATATTTCTTATAACTGCGACTGAATCAGGATTTGGGGAATTACCCATGCAACCATCTCACGATATCGCGCTGCTTCTTGCACGCTTCCAGTTCGCCTTTACCGTAGGCGTCCATATTGTTTTTCCTGCCTTTTCAATCGGCTTGGCAGCCTATCTGGCCGTACTGGAAGGATTATGGCTTAAAACCGGCCGTGCGGCCTATCTTGATCTCTATCGATACTGGATCAAGATATTCTCGATCGTCTTTGGGATGGGCGTCGTCTCCGGACTGGTCATGTCGTATGAATTCGGCACGAACTGGTCAGTTTTCTCGCGGAAAGCCGGGCCTATTACAGGTGTCCTCCTATCGTATGAAGTCATGACAGCCTTCTTTCTCGAGGCGGGCTTCCTAGGGGTCATGCTCTTTGGCATGAACAAGGTGGGACGCGGCCTGCATTATGCAGCAACATGTTGTGTCTCGGTCGGCACACTCATCTCGATGACATGGATCCTGGCCTCAAACTCATGGATGCAGACGCCGCAGGGATACACGATTGATGCTGCTACCGGTCGCTTCATACCTGCGGACTGGCTTGCCATCATTTTCAATCCCTCTTTCCCTTTCCGGCTTGTGCATATGGGTCTGGCGGCCTTTCTTTCGGTTGCCTTTATAGTAGGGGCGACAGGGGCGTGGCATCTGCTCAAGGCACGCCGTGCGGGCACCCAGGCAAGCGAACCAGTGCGCCTGATGTTTTCCATGGCGATGTGGATGGCAGCCTTCGTTGCCCCTCTGCAGGTCCTCGCCGGTGACGCCCACGGGTTGAACACGCTCAAATACCAGCCGGTTAAAATTGCTGCGATGGAAGGGGACTGGGAGTCAGAAGCACGTGCCCCTGAACTACTGTTCGGTATTCCCAACATGAAAACCGAACATACGGATTATGCCATCAGGCTGCCGCTGGCCGGGTCGCTCATCCTGACACACAGCCTGAATGGCAAGGTACCGGGCATGAAGGATTTCCCGCGTGACCAGCGTCCGCCTTCTCCCGTGATCTTCTTTTCCTTCCGCATCATGATTGCGCTGGCGATGCTTATGGTCATTGTCGGGTTCTGGTCACTCTGGCTGAGGCACAGAGGAACTCTGTTTAGCAGTCCGGGATTTCATCGGGTCGCCGTATGCATGGCACCGGCCGGTTTCATCGCATTGCTGTGCGGTTGGGTGACGACCGAGGTTGGGCGTCAACCATGGACCGTTTACGGTTTGCTCAGGACATCCGATAGTGTTTCCCCGATTGCTCTGTCCAATATGGCGCTGACGATGACCGTCTTTGTTGTAGTCTACGTAATCGTATTTGGATCAGGCATCGGCATTCTGGGCCGCCTGCTAGCACGCGCACCACAGGAAGGAGAGCATGAGACCAGCCCCTCTCATGCCCCGGATATTCTAGCCACAAGCACTCATCCCAAAGTCATCAATCCCTCTTCTGGCGAAGGAGCCTGAACATGATGGACGTCGCATACTGGCTTCCGATCATATGGGCCGTTATTCTGGTCGCTGCGATCACCATCTATGTCGTCCTTGATGGCTTTGACCTTGGCATCGGAATGCTGTTCGCCGTGGAACGGCATGAAGGCCGCAGGGATGTGATGGTCAACACCATTGCCCCTGTATGGGACGGAAACGAAACGTGGATGGTCCTTGGTGGCGCTACGCTTTACGGGGTCTTTCCTGGGGCCTATTCAACCCTGCTTCCCGCGTTTTACCTGCCGATCGTGCTCATGCTGGTTGCCCTGATCTTCCGGGGTGTAGCCTTCGAATTTCGTATCATGACACGCGGGACTGGACGCGAAAAACTGTGGGACGGTGGCTTCATGATTGGATCGGGAATCGCTGCTTTCTGCCAGGGCGCAATCCTCGGCGGAGTTGTTCAGGGAATCAAGGTCGTGGATGGAGCTTTTGTTGGCAGTTCAATGGACTGGCTGACCCCATTCAGCGTGCTGTGCGGACTGGCCGTCATGTGCGGTTATGCCCTGCTCGGGGCAACTTGGTTGATCTGGCGCACAACCGACGTGCTAGAAGCTTCCTGCCGCAAATGGGCGAAGCTGCTGGCAATCGGGTTGTTTGTATGCATCGTCGCTGTCAGCCTGTGGACGCCTATGTTGCACGCACCCTACCTGCGACGCTGGACCGAGTGGCCCAATATCGTATTTGTCGCACCCGTTCCCCTTCTGGTAATCGCACTAGGTTTTCTACTGACCATCGGTCTGCGTCGTGGGCATTCCAAAGGACCCTTCCTGTGTGCTCTCGGTTGGTTCTTTCTCTGCCTGTCCGGACTCGGGATTACGGTATGGCCGTATGCTGTTCCGCCCGGGTTGACGCTGTGGGATGTATCATCCCCCCCATCCAGTCAATTTTTTCAACTGGTCGGCACCGTCATCTTGCTGCCGATCATCCTGACCTACACAGTCTACTCCTATCGTGTGTTCCGGGGAAAGGTAACGGAAGCAGATGGCTATCATTGAGATTGTACAGGGCAATGGGGACAACGCGCCCCGGCGCCTTAGCCAGCGTATAGGTTGGTTCATTGGCATATGGACGCTTAGCACAGCAGCGTTATTCGCAAGCGCACTACTCGTTCACATGATCGTACCAAAATGACTAAATCTGTGGTTGTTCTGACAACCACAGATTCATTTTTTAACATTGATTATACCCAGTTGAATTCCTGCCACGATCTTATTGAGCCGTTTAGCGGCGATCTTTTGCCTGATTTCGGGTCGCCGGAAATAAATCGGTATCTCACAGAGCAACGGGCCGCCGTCCCATGCTGTTGCCATGATCCGCATTGAACTAGGGCGTTTCGTCAGTTAAGCGGGAGGATTATGCCGCTTGTACTCCCGTTTGATCTGTGATGTTTTCTTCCTGTTGATGGGACGGGAAGAGTGTGAATGCGACGGTATGGTCTGAGCGACAGTCAGTGGAAGCGGATAGCCCACGCGAGCCAGGCCATGCGTGCAGGACGACTGGTCATCATGGTGGACGATGACAGCAAGTAGAACGAAGGCGACGTGGTCATGGCGGCTCAATTCGTGACGCCTAAGCGGCCCAGAAACATAGCGAAACGGCCGACATTGCGAAGGTAATTGCGTTGCGTTCCCTGGGAGAACCGCCGCACCGCCATGTCATCAAGCAGGCGCTGGCGAAGGTGACTGATTGCAGCAATGCACAGGGACTCCGTCATCATCCGGGCTCCTTTTGGTGGGAAAAAGCCAGAGTGCTTGGCCCGATCAGGACAGTTACAAATAAAATAGATCTCTCACGCCGTGGTGACAGACTTCCATGTCACACCAATCCCGCGCAGCGGGTTCGTTCATTCAACTGATCGGTGCATGCGCGGACACTGCTCAGATCGGCAAGGTCCAGGGCAACCAGTTCAGATGCTCAGCCTGCGCGTTCTACCTCAAGTCAGACGAGGTGGTAGGCCTCCTGTTGTATTCCACATGAGGCTTCCCAAATCCCTAGGAACTGCGTTTTTTAAGAAGGATCTGTCATGCCCAGCCTGTTTGAGCCGATTGAACTGGGAAGCATTTACGCAAAAAACAGAATTCTCATGGCGCCGCTGACACGTGGCCGGGGCACCCGCGAGCATGTACCCACTCCCATCATGGCCGAATATTACGCGCAACGCGCTGGGGCCGGTCTGATTATCTCGGAAGCGACTGGTATCAGCCGCGAAGGTCTTGGCTGGCCGTATGCGCCGGGTCTGTGGTCGCAGGAACAGGTAGAAGCCTGGAAGCCTATCACCGCTGCAGTCCATGCAAAGGGCGGAAAGATCGTGGCCCAGATCTGGCACATGGGCCGCATGGTGCATTCCAGCGTGACGGGTCAGCAGCCTGTGTCCTGCTCGGCGACAAAAGCACCTGAAGCGCTCCATACTTATGACGGCAAACAGGCTCCCGAAATTGCCCGTCCTCTTACCAGGGAGGACATTGCCCGCATCCTGGACGATTATGAAAACGCCGCTCGCAATGCTCTTCAGGCAGGCTTTGACGGTGTGCAGATTCATGCCGCCAACGGTTACCTGATCGACGAATTCCTGCGGGACGGCACCAACCATCGTTCCGACGAGTATGGCGGTTCGCCGGAAAAGCGCATCCGCTTTCTGCGTGAAGTCACGGAACGCGTGATCGCAACGATTGGCGCGGACAAAACGTCAGTACGGCTGTCCCCCAATGGCGATACGCAGGGCTGCATCGACAGCCATCCCAAGCAGGTTTTTGTGCCGGCGGCAAAGCTGTTGAACGACCTCGACATCGCTTTTCTTGAACTGCGCGAACCCGGACCGAATGGCACGTTCGGCAAGACCGATCAGCCCAAGCTGCATGGCCCGATCCGCGAAGTGTTTAAGAAGCCGCTGGTTCTGAATCAGGACTACACACGCGATGAAGCGATCGAGACAGTTGCAACCGGTGTTGCAGATGCCATTTCATTCGGTCGCCCATTCATCGCCAATCCGGACCTCGTGCGTCGTCTGGAAGACAATCTGCCCCTGAACAAGGACGATATCCGCACCTGGTACTCGCAGGGTGCAGAAGGCTATACCGATTATCCACTTGCTCGCTGACACCCTATTTTTTCCCGCAAGCTCCTTCCAGGGAAAGGAGCTTGCATTTTAACTATAGAAAACATTTAGATGCCGACCTGATACTTGTCATGTGCAGGATGAAATCACTTGAATATTTCTACCCCCTGTCATGAATTTGAATGCTGCGAAAGCCTGTTTTTGGTAGTCCCTATGACAGCCGACTATCTCCTTTCTCCCAAGTCAGACGTTTCATTCCGGCTGTTCATGTGGGAAGAATTATCGTCGAATAAGGCGGCCATGATCTATGAAGCGGATGTGTCCGCCGGTACCTCGTGTCCGCCCTGTGCGTCTTCACGCATGCCTTTGCTGTTCATACACGCGCAGATTCAGATCCGTGAGATCCAGGAGAGGCGTAGGGATCTGATGGACGCGTGCCCGCCTGACCAGGTCACCAATAATCTGCTGCGCCTCCACAGGAGCGCCCTGCAGCAGATCCCGGAACATGGAGGACGTCAGGGTGGAGTCCGTTTTCGTCAGGAGACTGACAGTGCTCTTCAGGGTGGCATCCCGCAGGGGATAACCGGCAGCAGCGGCCGTTGACGCACATTCATGGATCACCGCCTGTGCAAAATCCTGACCTGCTGGCTGGCTGGCGACATCCCCCACGGTTCCGCGCATCAGGCAGCAGATGCTGCCCAGGGCGGCGAGCAGAACCCATTTGTCCCACATGTCCTGCAGGATGTGGGTGGAACACACGGTTTCAAATCCGGGCCCCGACAGGGTTTCCGCAATACTGCACGTCGCTGGCGTCTCACGACCGTCCCGCTCCCCCACGGAAAGCCGGGGGAGAGAACCCGCCTGGACAATGCGCCCCTGCGCATCAAGCTTGCTGACGATAAAGCACGTCCCCCCCATGACCGCGGCAGGGCCAAAGCGGTCTGCCAGACTATCAAGATGCTGCATGCCGTTGAGAAGCGGGACAATCCATGTTTGCGGTCCCACCGCAGGCGCAAAATCGTTCATTGCACCCGTCAGGGAATAGGCTTTTACGCTGAGCAGGATGATGTCGTAGGGACCCTCAATCCCACCGGCCATCACCATCCGGGGGGCGATGGTGACGTTGCCAACGGAACTGATCAGGCACAGGCCCTCGGTACGGAGCTGCTGCAGGCGCCTTTCGCGCACCAGAAAAGTCACGTCATGCCCGGCGCTGGCCAGACGAGCGCCAAAATACCCACCCACGGCACCCGCGCCGACAACAAGAATTCTGGAGCCCATCACGCTGTTTCCTCTCTTTGATCCGCCCTGACGTGTTGCGGTTGAAGGCGAGTTGAAGCGCTCTGGAGGCAGGGGTCAAGACAGGCTCAGAATCTCGATCTTCCCGGGTGCCGGGCCTTGATGCTGGCTTCGTCGATATAGGTCTCGACGACCTGAAGGCTTTTGTGACGCGAGAAGCGCTTCAGTTCCAGGAGATCATACCCGTCCTTTGCTCCTGTGGTGATGGCGCCGCGACGCAGGCTGTGTCCGCCAAAGTCCCCCTCAAGGTGGGTGTCGCCGCAGCGTTTGCGGATGATGTCCGTGACTGCCCGGTCCGACAGGGCGTGCGGCCCGATCCTGGGCGGGGTCCCGACGGGAGTGGCGCCCGCCCTGCGGTCCCGCGCGGACCAGATGCGCCGGAAGACCGGACCTTCCGTGATCCCGGCCTGCCGGAGCCAGGTCTCGTATGCCAGAACCGGGCAGTTCCGGGTCAGGCCCCGCGGGATGCCGATCAGAGTACCCTTGCGCTGGGGATCCCCCTTGGACCGGCCCAGCCGGATCTGCATGCCATCCTCGTCCACCGTGATGTCGTCCACCTTCAGTGCGGCCAGCTCGGAGCGCCGGAACGCGCCGGCAAATCCGAGCAGGAGAATGGCCCGGTCCCGCGCACCGACCAGATCGTGGGGGCTGATGGCTTCGACGACCCGGACCAGCCTGTCCCAGGTGAGCGCGGTTTTCTGGCGGGGCAGGGTCTCCTTTGCCTCCCGACGGATGCCGGCAAGCGTTGCGGTCACCATCGGGTGGGCGGTGGGTACGGCAATCTGCGCCAGGTGGTGCAGGTAGCGCAGGGCGGCCCGATGCAGGTCGATGGTGCTGGTCCTGCGGCCCTGCAGCGCCATGTCGGCCAGATAGGCGGCAACGTCCTCGCTACGGGCCGGCAGGGCGGGCAGGGCATGACCGGCAGCCCAGCGACACCAGGACCGCACGGCAGCGCGATAGGTGCGCAGTGTGTTCTCAGCCTTGCTGCGATGCATATAGGCATCGGCCGCCTGACGGGCCGTAGCCAGGCGGCCATCATGTTCGGGGACGGGCTGTGCCGAGACGACGGAAAACCATTGCGCGACGGCAGCGGCCGGCTGGCCGACGGGCGCAGGGGGCGGCGCTGCGTCTGCGGTCTCGGGACAGGGCTCTACGGGCTGGAGCGGCCGGAACCAGGCCAGGAAGCAGGGGGTGCCATCATCGATTTCCAGCCCGACGGCCAGTTCAAACCCTGATGGGATATCGGCCACATGGTCCTGAGCCATCTGCTGGGCCGCCGACGCATACGGCACGTTCTGGGCGAGAGGGGTATCCGGGGAATAGGTACCGTCCGGCAATTCGATGCCGGCCAGAAGCAGGGGCAGGGGCGGGGTGAACCGCGCGGTCGAGAGGATTTCACGCCAGCGCGCCGGGTCCTGTGTCTCGGCCAGACGCTGCCGCGTCAGGGGGTCAACACGGTCGTGCAGCGCGGCCTGCGCGCGCCTGCTGGCGCCAAGGATCCGGACGTCGCTCAGCATGGCAGGGTTGCCTGCGCATATGACCCCTGGCCATCACCTGGACAGAGGGGAAGGGGCACACGGACAGGCTTGGCGAAAAGGCTCGGAAACAGGCGCATTTCGGAATTTTAGCAGGCATTTTGGAATTTTTCATCTACTTCCGACAAGATAACTTATCGGAAGTAGATTTTTGATCGGTCGGATTTTGACTGGCAGGGAGAGGAGGGAGCAGAAAGTCCGGGAAACCCCGCCTTTCAGGATCAATCGGGCGCTTTTCCGTTCTCCAAAACCCGTTAACATGATACGACGTATTATATGAAGCACAAACGCCTTAATATGGTCAGGGTCAGGCAGCGCGGTTTTCCGCTGAGGGTGGGCAGGCTGTCCGCTTTCGCCGTCCGTCCGACGTCGGCCTGCAGCGAGTTTAGGGCGGAAAACCGGGGATCCGACCAGAATGGCTGAGATCGGTCGACCGCTGCAGGCGGCGCGGCCCCCGACCGGCCTGTCGCCGGCCACGGCACGGGCCTATGCGGCCTCCTGGCGCGCCTTTGTCAGGACCCAACCAGCCGATAGCGGCTTTCCGGTCGGCCCTGTGGCGGTGGCAGCGTGGCTGGAGGCCCGGGCGAAGGCGGGACGGCCGCGGCAGAGCCTGGTGGTGGATCGCGCGGCGCTGACGGCGTGGTGTGCCGCCAATGGCGAGGGGCTTGATGTCGCCCTGCCCGCTACGCGGGTGCGCCGGACCGGGGCCGGGGTCGATGTGGCTTCGCTGCTGGCCGCCGCGCGACGCTGCGGCCCCGACCTGTCCGGCCTGCGCGACCGGGCTTTGCTGCTGCTGGCGGCCACGCTGGACATCGGCGCTGAAGCGCTGGCCCGGCTGACGGTGGAAGACATCAGCGACACGACAGACGGCATGACCGTCGCCCTGCTGCGGCCCCGGTCCGGGCACCACCAGCTGCGCCGGTTGCGGCGGCGCCGGGATCCGGCCGTCTGTCCGGTGCGGTCCTGGGCCGCCTGGCGCGCCGCGGCGCAGTTGCGCTGGGGGGCAGCGTTCCGGGGGATCGATGCGCATGGCACGATCGGGGATCCATTGTCGGTGCCGGGGATCCGGTTCGTGCTGGACCGGACACTGGGACGTCCGGACCGCCCGGCCCACCGGGTACCCCGGACAAAATCCGGGTCCCCGCCAGAGTCCTCAGTTGGGACAGCGGCGCGCCGACGCACGACGCGGCCCGCCCCGGATTGGATCTGGACGACGTTGACGGTGAGCGGTCCGGTGGGTGCCGTGGCCCGGTTCCGGGCGGCGGCCCAGGGCCCGGGGATCATTCCCTGGCAGGTGGATTTTGATTACGAACAGGCCCGCCTGCTGGCGCCGATGGCGGGAAAGGGGGCGCAGGCGGTGACGCTGGCCCGGCTGCTGCGGCAGGCGTCCGAGCGCCTGCATCGGGTTGCCCTGCAGCATCAGGCGGCAGGCACCCCTGCCTGTGCCTTTGACCTGCACCGACTGGTACCGGTTCCCGGTCCCATTCTTGAAGCCGGGGCGGACTCCCGTGCGGCGGCAGCCTGGCTGCAGGCGCAGTGGGGCACGCTGCTACCGTTGCGCCGGGTGGAGGTCGAAGCCCCGCTCGACCAGCGCGCGCGCCGCAGTGCCCGGCTGGTCTACCACTTCTGGTCGGCGGAATGGACGCCGTGGCAGGCGCTGGAGCAGATACGGACAGATTGGCCAGAGCTGATGTTCGACATTCGGCCGCATTACGCACGCGCTGATGACAGGAAGACCGCCAATGTCGCCTGACGAGGACGAAGACTGGGGCGATCCGCCGCGCCGGCGGCCGCGCCCGGCGGTGCCCGAGTTCCATGTCGAGGGGTTTGACGGCCCGCTGGACCTGCTGCTGGATCTGGCAGAACGGCAGCGTCTGGATCTGGGCGTCCTGTCCATCGCGGACCTGGCGGCCCAGTTTGTCGCTGAGGCGGAGCGGTTGGCCCGCACGACGCCGCTCATGCAGCGCGCGGACTGGGTGATCTGGATCGCCCGGCTGGTGTTCCTGCGCTCGCGGCTGCTGTTTGCCAAGCAGGCGGAAAAACAGCTTGCCGAAAAAGAGGCGCGCCGGACGGTCGGCCAGATCGAGGGGATGCTGGAGATGCGCGCAGCGGCAGACTGGCTGGAAGCGAAGCCACAGCTTGGGGTGTCGGTTTTTGCGCGGGGCAGGGGCGCCGTGAAGAGCGGCGTTTTGGGAAGGCAGGGGACGTATTTCAGTCTAATGGAAGCCTGTCTCGGTACGCTGGAGCACGAATTGGCACGGGTCGAGACATCCGTCCCGATCTATC
The DNA here is from genome assembly GCF_013155395.1 of Komagataeibacter melomenusus. Classification (GTDB taxonomy): domain Bacteria; phylum Pseudomonadota; class Alphaproteobacteria; order Acetobacterales; family Acetobacteraceae; genus Komagataeibacter; species Komagataeibacter melomenusus. The sequence goes on from NZ_JABJWC010000022.1 coordinate 13,217, forward strand.
GGATCGATGTGCCCTCCTACTGGCGTGTGAGCGATGCATTGGCCTTTATCCGAGCGAAAATGAGAAACGGAACTTTCCGGAACATATGGGGCTGTGTTCCCGCGATGGCGTCTACCGAGCCTGAGGGAACGATTGGTCGTCGAACGGCTGTGGCTGCGACATTTGTGGCTGGGCTGGAATTGGTGCGGGCGGGAGATGCGTCAATCGATATGATTAAATTTCCCGTGGCGTGATGTATAGCGGTTGCAGACTCTCAGGAATGGTCAGGATCTCGCCATTAGATCCGCTTTCGCATGCGAAGGAATGGGACTACACGACTGAGTTTATGCTACACTGCGTATTGCTCATGAGAAACCGCGTCTGTCTAATGAAGTATCCCTCAATATCCTGCGTGGGATTACCGATGAGTCCCGTGCGAGAGAGATGCGACGATACTCGCGCCGGTACGGGCTTTCTGGCACATAACCCGAAGGCCGTAGGTTCAAATCCTGCCCCCGCAACCATCTCAAATTGCGATAAGAACGCATCACGAACCCCAGTCCGGAAACGGGCTGGGGTTTTCGTTTGTCCGCCCGACGCCATCGTCAGGATGCCGGCAAGATCGCCCCGGACATCGATCTGGAGGCCCTTGTCGGACGGCGTGAGGATGATCGCCTCGATCAGCGAGCGGATCACCTCGGCCGCCTCCTGGCGCTTCTCGTCCAGCTCGGAATGCAGCATGTCGTGCAGGCGTGCGAGTTGCCGGTGGTAGAACTCCGCCATCTGGGGATGGAGCAGGGGCGGGGGTGCTTCGGCAGTCGCAAGGAACTCCTTGAGTTCTGTCTTGCGGGCTTCGAGTTTCGATCCGCGTTCCTTGACCGTCTCGATCGAGATCGCTTCCGAAAGGTAGAGGTCCATCAGGCGCTGGATGTCGCGCTCGACCCGCTTCAGTTCTGATTCCGCTGCGCCGATGTCGGCCGATGCCTCCATGCGCAGTCGGTTCATCTCGGTGGTGAAGGCCGAGCAGAATTCGGCGAACAGGTCCGGGTCCATGAGGTGGTGACGCAGGGCGTCGAGCACGCGCCGCTCCAGTTCCTCGCGGCGCATATTGGTCCGGTTGTCGCAGGTGCCCTTGTTGCGGGCGGTCGAGCAGCCGAGCAAGGTGCCGGAGATCATCGAATAGCCGCCGCCGCAGCAGCCGCATTTGCTCAGGCCGGAGAACAGATAGCGGGGACGGCGCTTCTCGCGGAAATGGTCAGGCGAGGATGTGTCGTGGCTGGCGCTGACGCTGGCCTGCCGCGCCTTGACGGCATCCCACAGATCCTGATCGACGATCCGCAGGTCCGGCACCTCCTGGATCACCCACTCGGCTTCCGGATTGGGGCGGGCCTGGCGCTTGCCGGTGTCGGGATCCTTGATGAAACGCTGGCGGTTCCAGACCAGCCTGCCCACGTACATCTCGTTGTTGAGGATCCCGGTGCCGCGTAGCCGGTTGCCATTGATGGTCGAGAAGCCCCAGGCCCCGCTGCCCGGTGCGGAGATGCCTTCGTCGTTGAGACGGAAGGCGATGGCGCGCGGTCCCAGCCCGGCTGCGAAGTCGCGAAAGATGCGACGGACCACCTCGGCTTCCTGCGAGTTGATGGTGCGGTCGCCCCGGATCGGCTCCCCATTGGCGTCGAGTTTGCGTACCACGTCATAGCCGTAGGCATTGCCGCCGCCGGACTTGCCCAGCTCGACCCGGCCGCGCAGGCCGCGATGGGTCTTCTCCGCCAGGTCTTTCAGGAACAGGGCGTTCATCGTGCCCTTGAGGCCGACATGGAGGTGGGAGACTTCGCCCTCGGAGAGGGTGACGATCCGCACGCCAGCATAGTTCATGCGTTTGAAGACGCCGGCGATGTCCTCCTGGTCGCGGGAAAGGCGGTCCATCGCCTCGGCCAGCACGATCTGGAACCGTCCGCGCTGTGCATCCGCGATCAGCGCCTGGATGCCGGGCCGCATTAAAGACGCGCCCGAGACGGCGTGGTCGGTATATTCCTCGACAATGGTCCAGCCCTGTTTTTCCGCGTAGGTACGGCAGACGCGGAGCTGGTCAGCGATCGAGGCGTCGCGCTGGTTGTCGGACGAATAGCGGGCGTAGAGCGCGACCTTCATGGCGGGGTATCCCTTACGGTCCGGAGCGGCGGCGCTGCTCCTGTTGCTGAGATCGGAACCAGTCCCGTGCCGCGCGACGGGCCATGAGGCGGACGAGCGCCACGAGACGCGGGTCGGGAGCATCGGGGCGCAGGACAAGCCGCAATTCGGGCTCGGGTGGTCGATACGCCGGGGCAATGGACTGGCTGGGTCTGTCGGTCATCGTTGCTCTCTTCCGACCGCATGGCAAGGAAAACAGATGCACGATCCGGACAGATGACTGTTATTTCAAAGGAAATCCGCATTGTGGAAGGTCGCGCCTGCGCGTGCTCCAGAGTGCGGAATCGTAGTTATGGGTAGTCCCGGATAGAGGCGCGTCGTACAAATACTGGCTTACGGCGGCGTGACGGAAGGGGAGGGCGAATCATGAACGATACGGAAGTGCCGATCCTCCGGCAGGCCGGATGAGCGGACGCGCCACCGACTCTTCGCTCACGGAAGCGCTGGCAGGCCTCGTGGAGCGGGTGACGTTCCACAACGCCGAGAACGGCTTCTGCGTTCTGCGGGTGAAGGTGCGCGGACAGCGCGATCTGGTCACTGTCGTCGGCCATGCCGCTATGATCTCGGCAGGCGAGTTCGTGCAGATGTCGGGGCGCTGGTTCAACGATCATACCCACGGGCTGCAGTTCAAGGTCGAGTTCCTCAAGGCCAGCCCGCCGACCACGGTCGAGGGCATCGAACGCTATCTGGGCTCCGGCATGATCCGGGGCATCGGCCCCGTCTACGCGAAGAAGCTGGTGAAAGCGTTCGGCGAGGCGGTGTTCGACCTGATCGAGCAGGAACCTGAACGCCTGCGGGAGGTGACGGGCATAGGCCCCAAGCGGGCCGAACGGATTGTCGGTGGTTGGGCGGATCAGAAGGTGATCCGCGAGATCATGCTGTTTCTGCACAGCAATGGTGTCGGCACCTCGCGGGCGGTGCGTATCTTCAAGACCTATGGTCAGGATGCGGTCCAACTGATCAGCGAAAATCCCTATAGGCTTGCGAAAGACATCCGGGGGATTGGGTTCAAGACCGCCGACCAGATTGCCCGGAAGATGGGGATCGCACCCGACGCGATGATCCGGGTGCGGGCAGGGATCTCCTACGCGCTCGGCGAGGCCATGGATGAGGGGCATTGCGGTCTGCCGGTCGGGGAATTGCTGACCAGCACCGCCGAACTGCTGGAGGTCGCCGCCCCTCTGATCGAGACAGCCCTCACACTGGAACTGGAAGCGGGCGACGTGGTCGCTGACAGCGTGGGAGAGACGAGTTGTATCTTCCTTGCTGGTCTCTATCGCGCGGAGCAGAGCATCGCCGAGCGACTGCATGCCTGTACCGTCGGCCGACCGCCTTGGCCGGAGATCGATGCTGAAAAAGCCATGACCTGGGTGGAGAAAAAGACCAGGCTCGCTCTGGCTCCCAGCCAGCAGGAGGCGGTGCGCCTGGCTTTGCGCAGCAAGGTTCTGGTGATCACCGGTGGTCCTGGCGTCGGCAAGACCACGCTGGTCAACGCCATCCTGAAGATCTTGACGGCCAAGGGCACGGACGTGCAGCTCTGCGCGCCAACGGGACGGGCGGCGAAGCGCCTGTCGGAAAGCACCGGATTGGAAGGCAAGACCATCCACCGCCTGCTGGAGACAGATCCGGCGACCGGCAGCTTCAAGCGGGACGATACCAACCCGCTGACCTGCGATCTGCTGGTCGTGGACGAGGCCAGCATGGTGGACGTGCTGCTTATGCGCTCCCTGCTGCGTGCGTTGCCCGATAGCGCAGCCCTGATGATCGTGGGCGACGTGGACCAGTTGCCGTCGGTCGGACCGGGGCAGGTGCTGGCCGATATCATCGCCTCCGGTGCTGTCCCTGTGGTGCGGCTGACCGAGGTGTTCCGCCAGGCGGCGCAGAGCCGCATCATCACCAATGCGCATCGGATTAACGAAGGCAAAATGCCGGAGTTGAGCGCGGAGGAAGGGTCGGATTTCTACTTCGTCGAGGCGGCGGAACCGGAGATCGGGCTGCGCAAGTTGCTGGTGGTGGTGAAGGATCGCATTCCGGCGCGGTTCGGACTGGACCCGGTCCGCGACGTGCAGGTGCTTTGCCCGATGAACCGGGGTGGCCTTGGTGCGCGGTCGCTGAATATCGAATTGCAGCAGGCGCTGAACCCGCCGGGCGAGGTGAAGGTCGAGCGGTTTGGCTGGACCTATGGTCCCGGTGACAAGGTGATGCAGATCGCCAACGATTATGACCGGGACGTTTTCAACGGGGATCTCGGCGTTATCGACAGGATCGATATCGAAGAAGGCGAACTGACGGTCTCATTCGACGGACGGGAGGTCGTTTACGGCTTCGGCGAGCTGGACGAACTGGTGCTGGCCTACGCCACCACGATCCACAAGAGCCAGGGATCGGAATATCCGGCGGTGGTCATCCCGCTGGTGACGCAGCATTACGCCATGCTGGCGCGGAACCTGCTCTACACGGGCGTGACACGGGGGCGGAAGCTCGTCGTGCTTGTGGGGCAGAAGAAGGCGCTGGGCATGGCCGTGCGAAACCAGGGCGGAAGGCGACGGTGGTCGAAGCTCAGGGAGTGGCTGGCCGGTAGCGTCGCATGATGGAGTGGCGGGGGTGAAGGGTGTGTCCCCATGTCGGCTTTCGCCTCTTTTCTGCCGTTTCCGCAACCGATCAGGTTTCTCGAATGCAGACATCAGCATCGACCATCTTTCGCTTCATTTGTACCAACAGCTGTGATACATATGTGCATACACGCAAGGAGGCTTTGTATGTCTGCTGTTACATTCCGGGTAGATGAAACGCTGAAGGCAGCCGCAGTTAAGAAGTTGTCGGCTCAAGGCATTTCACTTTCTGACGCACTGCGCGATACGCTCGCGTATATTGCTGAAACGGGTCGCTCTCCCGTCAAGCGGAGGCTTGTCACAGACGAGGATGCGGAGCTTATCGAGATTGTGCGCGAACGCCTAAAAAACCCTGCCCAAAAGCATCGTATGACTTTTGCAGAGCTTAAGAACCGTCATCGCGAATGAAAGAGTATTGTCTTGAATTCGACGACAGAGCACTCAGAGAGTGGGATGCTCTTGACGGCAGCGTGCGTAAGAAATTTGAAAAGAAGCTGGAAAAGCTGATCTGGAACCCTCACTCTCCAGGAAACGAACTGCATCGCGACCTATCAGGGTTTTATAAGATCAAGCTTCTGAAAGATGGTTACCGCCTTGTTTATCAGGTCATCGACGAACGGATCGTCATCTATGTAATTGCCGTTGGCCGGAGAGCCGATAATGAGATTTATGAACTGGCTTCGAAGCGAACAGAGTGAATTTACTTTCTTGGTAGAAAGTCAGCTCCCGCCCTCATTTTTGCCATTCAATGCCCGGTTAAGTTTCTCGAATAACAGACTATTCCCGGTTTTTCTTGACGTGAGGCGCCAGGGCGGCCAGCGATGAGGCCATGGATACAATCAGTCTTCTTGCCCTGCTCCTGACCTTCTCGGCAGGCTTCAGCATTCTCAACCACCACACATTGCGTGTTCCTGTCACGATTGGCGTTCTGGTCTTCTCATTGCTGACCTCGCTGTTGGTCATGATCCTGAACCCGCTGATCCCGGCCTATGATCTTCAGGCTCTCCCACGATCCGTGCTCGGTGCCATCAATTTGCCTGCGGCACTTCTGAACGGTGCCCTTTCGCTGCTGCTTTTTGCGGGAGCCATGCAGGTGAATGTCGGACATCTGCGCGCAAAGCTGATGTCTGTAACAGCCCTCTCTATTCTGGGAACCGTTCTGGCCGTGGCTTTTCTGGCGGTCGCGGCGTGGTGTGTTTTCCCCTTTCTGGGGCACGCCGTTCCCTTTACATGGTGCATCGTACTTGGCGCCATTCTCGCTCCGACAGACCCGGTTTCAGTCGTGGGGATGCTGAAACGTCTCGGCCTGCCAGGACCGATACAGGCCGTTTTTGCGGGTGAGAGCCTGTTCAATGACGGCGTGGGCGTCGTCATTTTCGGTGTGACGATCGGGCTGGCGACTGGAGACAGTCAAGGGGTGGGCGCTTCTGAGATTGCCATGAGCTTCTGCCGCGAAGCGCTCGGTGGTGGTCTTCTTGGAGCGATAACCGGGTGGATCGCGCTTCGTGTGCTCAAGGCGCAGCGTGACCCGCATATCGATCTGCTGACCTCGCTGGCTCTGGCGACCGGAACCTTCAGCATCGCCAATCAGCTGGGGATGTCCGGAGCGATTGCCGTCGTCGTGGCCGGACTATGTTTCGGAACCAGTTACAGCCATTCCGTTTTCGATGAAGTATCCCGCAAGGAACTCGACATTGCATGGACGCTGATTGACGAAGTGCTGAACGTGCTCCTGTTCATGCTCATTGGCTTTGAAATATTGGAGATCACGCCGCATCTGTTTACGGTGCTGGCGACGCTTGCCGTGATCCCGCTGTCTATTGCCGTGCGGGCATTGAGCGTGCTGTTCTCCACCCTGCCGGTTCATCTCCGGCAGTGGGAACGGGGCCGTGTTCTCGGTATCCTGACATGGGGCGGCCTGCGTGGCGGCATCTCGGTTTCTCTGGCGCTTGGCCTACCACCCGGAGACCTGCGCGACCTGCTACTGCCTGTTTGCTATGGTGTCGTGGTGTTCACCATCATCGTGCAGGGTCTGACCATGGAGCGGGTCGCCCGCAGGCTCTATCCGTCAATCGCTTCCCGGTCGCAATAATGCCCTCCTCCCTTCTCCCGGTCTCGATTTCCGCCCGGCGGATTCTCATTCTCGGGCTTGTCGCAGGCTATGTGGATGCCCTGAGTTTCGTCGATCTGGGCGGTGTCTTTGCAGGCGCGATGACGGGCAATACCACGCATATGGGCGCCTCGTTTATCAGCGGAAACTGGCACCATGGCCTGCTTCTGGTGGGTGTGCTGGGTGTCTTTTTCCTTGCCGCCATCCTGTCCGGCCTGATGCGGCTGTTATGGTCGCCAGCTTATGGTGTCATGGTGATGACAATCTTCATGGTTCTGGCACAGATCGTGCATGGATCCTCCCTACGCTACTGGGGCGAATTTCTCGTGCTTCCGGCACTGCTGGCTGTTCAGGGCGAAACGATCGCGAAATTCTCCGGCACGCCCATGCCCACGATCGTCGTGACAACAAACCTGCTGAAAGCCGCATCGGGAATTGCGGAATGGATGGCGTCATGGATTGCGCCGGACAGGAACATTCGCCCTATCGCAGGAAGCATTTTTCTGCCGCTACTTTCGTGGGGGGCTTTTCTGGCAGGCGTGATGGCCGCCGCTACGGGGCTGGCCTTGCACGGTAGTTTTCCGTTCCTGTGGCCCGTCCCTTTCCTTGTCTTTCTATACCGGGATATCTGGAAAACAGAACGTGCAGGGCAAGACGATAATTGAACATTCAGTCCGGCAGGACCAGATCAGACGTGGGACGTAATGCGTTCACGAATGCGAATATGCCTCTCGGTTAGGTCGGGTTTTCATGCCTGACAGCCGACATTCTCCTTTCCCCCCCCAAAGCTGACATGAGCGGACCAAATATCTGGTGTCAGTTTTCCCCTCTGCAGTCCGCATTCAGAGCAGCAGAATTATCGACATACGGTTTCAACATCTGCCGTCGATACATCGTCAGGTAAGGAGTCGATTTTCGCTGACAGGTATTCTCCGGCCCGCATTGTTCCAGCGAATCAATAACTGTCCCCGGAAACGTGGCCCGCCCTTGTCCCCCGGCAGGGTGTGAGACGTGCGCAAAGATAGAGCCTGTTCATCCGGCGCAGTTCATCCGGCGCACCTGGTGTTGTCGGAGCGTCCTTCAGGGTCATACCCAGCATGACCTTCATATTATTCAAGACAACCGCCGCAATATCGCCGGCCGTCTGTTCGTCCAGTCCGGGCGCGCACACCCGCAGGGCGGCCGAAATGCCGACCAGGGCCTGCTGGCGTGATCGGTCACGGATTTCCGTCCGGTCAGTATGCGCCTCCATCAGCGCCGGAAGGGATTTTACACGCGGGTAAAGCACCGCCAGCAGGTCAATCAGGATGTCAGCCAGTTGTTCAGGCGAAAGATCCGCTGCGCGCCTTTCCAGCGCTTCATATTCGTCATGCACGATCGCCATGTGTTGCTGCAAGAGTGCTTCCCCGACGGCCTCCTTGTTGGGGAAAAAACGGTAGAGCGAACCGATCTTCGCGCCGGCCCTGCTGGCAATCTCCGCCATTGTGGTGGCTTCGTACCCATGTTCCGCCATGAGATCGGACGCAGCCGCAAGCAGCTCCGCTACCCGCTGCCGCCCGACTGCGCGGCGTGGCTGAAGTGTCCCCCGTTTCTCACTTGACGTATTTGAGTCCATACTCAAATATACCCCTGTTTGAGTGTCTCCTCAATTTTTACCAGTTCCGTGCTACCCGGACAACAGATCCGACCCGCATGAACCAGCAGGAAGAACCGTCATGATTTCTCTTTCAGCGCCCCGGACCGCCCTGATCCTGATTGATCTCCAGAAAGGTATTGTCGATCGGACGCTGGCTCCTTTCACGGGAGAGGCGGTTGTCGAACGCTCCAAAAAGCTTGCATCCCGGTTTCGGGCCGCAGGTTCGCCCGTCATTCTGGTCAATGTCGCCTTTGCTCCCGATTTCGCCGACGCCGTGCATACCGAGGTCGATCGTCCTTTTGCGCCGCCCCCAGGTGGATTTGCCCCTGACTGGACCGAACTGGTCGAGGGGCTGGCCGAGCCGACAGACCTGCTAGTCACAAAGAAACAGTGGGGTGCCTTCTATGGAACCGACCTGGATCTTCAGCTTCGGCGGCGCGGAATCACGACGATCGTTCTGGGTGGCATCGCAACGAATATGGGTGTCGAGTCCACAGCCCGCGCTGCACATGAGCACGGTTATGGCGTGGTGATCGCGGAAGATCTGACATCCACTTTCGCCGAAGAAATGCAGCGTTTTGCCTGTGACCATGTTTTCCCGATGCTCGGCCGCGTTACGACCAGTGACGCCATCACTCTGGAGCCCTGAGCAAAATAGCGGCCCGCAGCCCTTCAACGCCGTGACATAAATCTGAAAGCAACAGCTTTGCCGCAATCGCAAGAGCCCGCCCGACTTCCGGCGGGCATCTGGAAAATCGTCAGTGTCGCGGCGATCGGGTCTTTCATGTCGCAACTGGATGCGACGATCGTGAATGTCTCGCTACCGGATCTCGTCACGACAATGCACGCACCATTTTCGGTCATCCAATGGGTGGTGAGCGGCTATCTGTTGGCACTTGCCCTGACACTGCCGTTGAGTGGCTGGCTTGTGGGCCGTATTGGCGGCAGGGCGGTTTATGTGGGGTGTTTCGGTGCTTTTACGATTACTTCAGGTCTCTGTGCCCTGGCATGGTCAGCGTCGTCGCTCATCACATTCCGCCTCTTGCAAGGGATGGCGGGAGGATTGCTTGCACCTATGGCGCAGATGATGGTTGCCCGCGCAGCGGGCAGCCATTTGCCAAAAGTGGCCAGTGCCGTCACCATGCCGGTCCTGCTTGCCCCGCTTCTCGGGCCGGTCGTCGCGGGCGCGATCCTGTCGGTGGCGTCCTGGCGGTGGATCTTTCTTCTCAACCTGCCATTTGGTCTGCTGGCGCTCGTACTTGCCGTCCTGTTTCTGCCTGACGATCGGGCTGAGGTGCGACCCCGCTCGCTTGATATGACGGGGCTGGCTCTGCTGGCGCCCGCGCTGAGTTTTCTTCTTTATGGAACCGATCATGCGGGCCAGCTTCTCGGGCAAATAGTCCTGTGCGGTGCTCTGCTGCTGTTTGTCGCGTACTTCCGTTGGGCGCAACGGAAAGGTGACAGCGCGCTGATTGATCTCAGGCTGTTTCACACGCCTGCGTTTTCAGCGGCCGCGACGACCATGTTCCTGTTGAATGGGGTGACGTTTGCCGGACAGATGCTGCTACCGGTATGGCTCATTCATGCCTGTGGCGTCTCATCCGACCGGACCGGCCTGTTCATGCTGCCGCTGGGGCTGGGGATGATGTGTACCTATCCCCTGATGGGACATCTCACGGACCGCTTTGGTATCCGCAGGCTGACCAGTTGTGGCGCACTCTGCGCCTGTGTCGGCTCGTTGCTGCTCGCTGTCCTTGCTTATACCGGCCTGAATGGCGGCATATTGGCCATTGCCCTGTTCCTGCGTGGGGCCGGCATCGGCACAGTCGGGATTCCTGCTATGAGCGCGGGTTATGCGTCCGTTGCACGGCCGAACATTCCTATGGCGACGACCGCGCTGAACATCGTGCAGCGGATTGGTGGGCCAACCATAACAACGCTCTGCGCCACGTTTCTTGGATGGCAACTGCCGACCGCCGCCATTCCCCATGCCATTTCAGGCGCATTCACCGAAACATTCGGCCTGCTCTGCATGTTTCATGCCCTGTTGTTGGTGGCAACGCTCCAGCTGCCGTCAGCGCTTCACAGGAAAACGTTGTCGTCATAACTAAATGGGATCCAGATTTTTATACGACGTGATGCAGGAAGCCGTCACAGGATGGATATCGTGGGCATAGTCACGGGCTAGTTTCCTTCCCGGAAGCCACCATCCGGCGGTACACCATGGACGCCTGCGGTTGGGCTAGTTCCGGTGCATTTATTTTGTGGCTACGTTGAGCTAATCTCCGTGTCGTCCTTGCACGCGGGAACGGATGCTCAGTCGAAACCCGAGGAAAATAACGCATGTCAAAGGACGATCGCACCAAGGTCATTCCCGGACGGACGCCGGAATCAGCGGCTATGGTGGCAAGCGTCAGGCGAGCCATGGCGATTACGCCGGTTCTCAACCGTTTGACATATGACGAGGCGGATAAAATCCGGGCTGTGTTCAGCGATCTCATCGGCCAGAAGGTGGACGACAGCTTTTCGCTCATACCGCCATTCTATACGAGTGGTGGCGAGCATATCCGGGTTGGGCGCAACGTCTTTATCAATCAGAACTGCACCCTGTACGATCTGGGTGGGATCGACATTGGTGATGATGTGATGATCGGACCCAATGTGAGTCTCATCACGTCGAGCCACCCGGTCGCACCGTCTCAGCGACGCGCTTGCGTTATTGCAAAACCCATCGTGATCGAGAGAAACGTCTGGATTGCAGCCGGCGTAACGATCACTGGCGGGGTGACGGTTGGCGAAAACTCGGTTGTGGCCGCAGGTTCTGTCGTCACGAAGGACGTTCCCCGGAACTGCCTTGTCGGCGGAAATCCGGCACGAGTCATTCGTTCTATCGGCGATGACTGAGGACACACCTGCACCGGGTTGAGACTGCCGAGACACATTGGTTCCCATATCAATCGCTTTTCGTTCGGGCGCACGACAGAGGACCGCTCGTTTTCCCGGTCTTAGCGGACAGGCGACAATCGCCTCATCGCGGCCATGTATAAGCTTGCTCAAGGTTTCAATAAGCAGACATTCTATGTTGGCGACGCAAGCCACGCCGCCAGTTGCCGGACCATGGATCTGGCGACACGACCCGCCCCCAGCAGGGTAGCGCATGCAGGACCACACCAGGAGCCATAACCCAGCAGCCAGAGACGTGGCTCCCTGACGGCCTGCTGCCCGTTAACGCGGATCAGCCCGTCCGGCTCGATCACGTCGAGTGGCGCAAATGCGGAGAGCGCGGGTCGGAAGCCGGTACACCAGATGATCGCGTCGATGGCTTCTTCCCGCCCGTCGGGCCAGACGACGCCCGTTGCGGTCATACGTACAAACGGGCGCACCGCGTGGAGCACGCCTCGCTCCCTGGTGGCGCGCACAGGTGGTACCATGACGATATCGCCAAAACCGCTGGCAGGCATGGCCGACGGGCCGCCGAGAACGCGAGCGGTCGCCCGCTCGAACAGAACCCGTCCATCCACGTCATCGGGCAGGAAGACGGGGTCATGCAGCGTGACCCATGTTGCCTGAGCGACAAGCGACAGCTCCGCCATAATCTGTGCCCCGGAGTTGCCCCCACCCACCACCAGCACACGTCGGCCGGCAAAGGGCGCGGCATTCCGGTAATGGCTGGAATGGAGTTGCGTCCCGCCGAAGAGGTCACGCCCCGCGACATCGGGAACAAAGGGGGCTGACCACGTACCGGTCGCCCCGATAACCGCACGGCCAAGAAAATCACCCGCGCTGGTTCTGACAGTCAGAAGTTTTCCGTTCGCGCGCTCCACACACTCGACCATGACCGGACGGCGGATCGGCGGCGCATAGCGCGCCTCGTAGCGGTGCAGATAGTCCAACACCTCGTCACGGGTCGGATAGCCGCCATCCGGCGTGTCTGGCATCGGCCAGCCGGGCAGCGAACTGTAGGACGCGGGTGAAAACAGATGCAGGGAGTCCCAGCCATGCACCCATGCACCACCCGCCTGCGTCCCGTTATCAAGAATGACGTAACGCAGTCCGGTCCGTCGTAGAAAATACGACGCGGCGAGGGCCGCCTGACCGCCTCCCACGATCACAACATCGAACTGTTCCGCCATTGCCCGGCTCACAGACTTTCCGGGAGACGGAATTCCGCCTTGCGTTCGCTGTAGCGATCAACGAGGTAGTCGGTCCGGTCGCGCAGCAGCCATGTGAACTTCATCAGCTCCTCCATGACATCTACCATCCGGTCATAGAGGGGGGATGGCTTCATCCGGTCATCGTCACCGAACTGGGTATAGGCCATCGGCACGCTGGACTGATTGGGGACGGTGAACATCCGCATCCACCGGCCCAGCACCCGTAGGGCATTGACGGAATTGAAGCTCTGCGATCCGCCCGAAACCTGCATGACCGCCAGCGTGCGGCCCTGCGTCGGGCGGATCGAGCCTTCGGTCAGGGGCAACCAGTCGATCTGGTTCTTGAACACGGCAGTGATGTTGCCGTGCCGTTCGGGGCTGCACCAGACCTGGCCTTCAGACCAGATCGAGAGTTCCCGCAGTTCCCGCACCTTCGAATGACTTGCGGGCACGGAATCCGCTACCGGCAGGCCGGTCGGGTCGAACACCCGTGTCTCGGCCCCCAGCACCTTCAGGATGCGTTCTGCCTCAAGCACCAGCAACCGGCTGAAGGATCGGGGGCGCAAAGAGCCGTAGAGAAGAAGGATACGCGGCGGATGGTCATCCCGTGGGTGTGGCTCAAGCCGCGCGAGGTCAATCCGTTCGAGATATTCAGGATGCAGGGCGGGCAGCTCAGATTCGGTCATAGATATCGGTCCCTTCGTGCATTACGGATGGCTGATCCGGGGCAGCCACAGAGCCAGCGCCGCGAGTGTTGCCAGCAGGACGGGCGGCGTAATCGCCAGTCCAACTTTCATATACTGCCCCCATGTGACCCGATGGTTCTTGGATGCCAGCACATGCAGCCACAGCAGTGTTGCGAGACTACCAATCGGCGTGAATTTTGGCCCGAGGTCGCAGCCGATGACGTTGGCATAGATCATCAGGTCGCGTGTCAGCGGCGTGATGTCGTGAGCCTGTTGGATCGCCAGCGCCCCGACCAGCACACTCGGCATATTGTTCATGATGGACGACAGAACAGCCGCCAGAAAGCCGGTGCCGATGGTGGCCGTGAACGTCCCCTGATGGCCAAGCCAGACCAGTGCGGTCGCAAGGTAGTCAGTCAGCCCGGCATTGCGCAGCCCGTAGACCACCAGATACATGCCCAGGGAGAAGATCACGATCTGCCACGGGGCGCCCCGCAGCACCTTGCGAACAGGGATCACCCGGCCATACCCGGCGACGAGCAACAGGGTTCCGGCGGCCAGGCAGGCTACGACACAGACCGGGATATGAAACGGCGCTGTCAGGAAATAGGCCGCCAGAACGAGGGCCAGCAGCGGAAATGCCGCCCGGAATACATGGTGGTCACGAATGGCCGTGGCAGGTGCGGGCAGTTCGGCGACGGGATAGGTCGCAGGCACCTGCCGCCGGTACCACAGCCACAGGACGGCAAGCGTTGCACCAAGTGCTACCAGATCGACAGGGACCATGATCGCGGCATAGCGATCGAACGCAATGCCAAAGAAATTGGCGCTGACGATGTTCACCAGGTTGGAGATGACAAGCGGCAGGCTGGTGGTATCCGCGACGAAGCCAGTGGCGATAATAAAGGCCAGCGCCGCAGCAGGGCTGAGGCGAAGCTGCGTGAGGATGGCGATGACGATGGGCGTCAGCAGCAGGGCCGCGCCGTCATTGGCGAACACAGCCGCAATGGCCGCTCCCAGCACCACGATCAGCGGGAACAGCGTCCGGCCTCGCCCTTTGCCCCAGCGCACGACGTGCAGGGCGGCCCAATGGAAGAATCCGGCCTCATCCAGCAACAGCGAGATGACGATCAGCGCGATAAAGGTAAAGGTTGCGTCCCAGACGATGTGCCAGACGACAGGAATGTCGTGCCAGTGGATCACGCCAGCCGCCAGGGCCACGGCGGCGCCTGCCATGGCACTCCAGCCGATACCCAGCCCCCGAGGCTGCCAGATGACAAAAACCAGCGTGGCAACGAAAATCAGAAGCGCCAGCATCAGACGATCCGCTTGCCGGATTCATCGACGATCTTCTCCCCGTCCTCTTTGACGAAAGCGCCTCTCTGCGGGTTGGGCAGGATGTCCAGAACCACCTCGGACGGACGGCAGAGTGCCGTACCCAGCGGGGTGACGACGATGGGCCGGTTGATCAGGATTGGATGCGCCATCATGGCGTCGATTAGGTCGTCATCGCTCAAGGCCGGATTATCGAGGCCAAGCTCATCATAGGGCGTGCCCTTGCGCCGCAGGAGATCGCGAACCGAGATCCCCATGCGCGTGATCAGACTGACCAGTTCGGCGCGCGATGGCGGTGTTTTGAGGTATTCGATGATGGTTGGCTCGATCCCCGTATTTCGGATCAGGGCAAGCGTATTGCGCGATGTGCCGCAATCCGGGTTATGATAGATCGTGACGCCGGTTGGCTCGATGCCAATGTCGCGCAATTTCGTCACCAGACTTGCAGTCGCAAGCTTGGCCAGCGGCAATGCGACAAGCAGGGAAATCCGGTTCTTCAGACCCTTGAACGCCGAGACGAACGCTCGCTCCCGGTCGGCATCGGTTCCCGAAACATTACTCGGATCGGGAATGCCCCAATGGGCCGTGATGGGTTTCCCCGGCCATACCGGACAGACTTCTCCAGCAGCGTCATCGCAGACGGTAAAAACGAAATCCATAACGGGAGCGTTCGCAACAGCAAACTCATCCCAGGGCTTGGAACGCAGTCCCTCGGTCGGGTAGTCGAAGTTCGCCAGCACTTTCAAGGCGAGAGGATTGACCTGCCCCTTGGGATGGCTACCGGCGGAGAAGACCCTGAACTGGCCGGCACCATCCTTGCGCAGGATGCTCTCGGCCAAGATTGAACGTGCGGAATTACCCGTACACAGAAACAAGACATTGAAGACGCGATCGGTCATTGGGGGGCTCACTCGGATGGGCAGCAGGACGACAGTTCTGCAACCAGTGGCTCACAAAGTTCAGGGCTTTGCCCGCAGCAGTCCTTGACGAGAAACAGCATCAGTTCCCGTAGGCGCGGCAGGCAGGCACGATAGACAATCACACGGCTATGGCGCTGCGAGGTCAGCAGGCCAGCACGGGTCAGAGTGGCGAGATGGGCCGAGATCGTGTTCTGCGGGACATCGAGATGCCGCGCGACGTCTCCGGCCGGCAGCCCGTTCGGTTCGTGGCGCACCAGCAGGCGGAAGATTTCCAGCCGCGTGGACTGCGACAGGGCGCCGAGTGCGGCAAGGGCGGATTCTGTATCCATAAATCGACGATCACGGATATGTTGTCGTAAGTCAAGCTATTCTATGTGAGAAAACAGAGATCAGGACCGTCGGCTTCGTTAATTTTGATGCTCAGACCAGACCTTCCGCCCTCCCCCCCCTTTCCTGCCGGGAAAAGGCCGCGGATTTTGGGTGCGTCCGGGGCCTTCAGAGTCAGAGGGCTGCGCGGATTTTCGTGACGGGTTGAGAGGATGGGAGAGAGTCTCCTGTTCGCCCGTCATGGAGTGTTTCGCCATGGCGACCGCTATTCCCAAAATCAGCCTGAGTTCGTCCCGCGACATCCCCTTCAACCGGTTGGTGCTGTCCCAGTCCAACGTGCGGCGTGTGAAGTCCGGCCTGTCGATTGAGGAACTGGCCCGCGACATCGAGCGCCGCGGGTTGCTGCAGAGCCTTAACGTCCGCCCCGTCCTTGATGATGCTGGTGTCGAAACCGGCAGCTATGAAGTGCCTGCCGGTGGGCGTCGTTTCCGTGCCCTCGAACTGCTGGTGAAGCAGAAGAAACTGGCTAAGACGGCGCCCGTGCCGTGCGTCGTGCGCGAGGCCGGATCGGCCATCCTTGCCGAGGATGATTCCCTTGCCGAAAATGTTCAGCGCGTGGCCCTGCATCCGCTGGACCAGTTCCGTGCCTTCCGTGACATGCTGGAGAAAGGCATGTCCGAGGAGGAAGTCGCCGCAGCGTTCTTCGTCGCACCGACCGTGGTCAGACAGCGCCTGCGGCTGATGACCGTGTCCGACAAGCTGCTGGATATCTATGAGCAGGACGGCATGAACCTGGAGAAGCTGATGGCCTTTTCCATCAGCGATGACCATGCCCGCCAGGAGCAGGTCTGGGAGATTGTCAGCCAGAGCCATAACCGCGAGCCCTATGTTATTCGCCGCATGCTGACGGAGAAAACCGTGCGGGCTTCGGACCGTCGCGTGCGCTTCGTCGGACTGGACACCTATCTCGCGGCCGGTGGGCCTATCATGCGCGACCTGTTCGAGGCCGATGACGGCGGCTGGCTGCAGGATCCGGCCATTCTGGACCGGCTGGTCATGGAAAAGCTGCAGGAGGCGGCTGAACAGGTCCGCGCCGAGGGCTGGAAGTGGGTCGAAACCGCCCTGTCGTTCCCATGGGGGCACACAAGGCAGTTCGTCGAGATCGATGGCACGGAAGTGCCCCTGACCGATGAAGAGACAGCCCGTCTTGAAGCCCTGCGTGCCGAGCAGGAAGCCATCGAGGCTGAATACGCCCAGGCCGATGAATACCCTGATGAGGTGGATGCACAGCTGGGCGAGATCGAACAGGCCATTCTTGCCCTGGAAGCCCGTCCCCTCGCATTCGATCCCGCTGACATGGCGCGGGCCGGGGCCTTCGTCAGCCTTGCCAGCGATGGCACGCTGCAGGTGGAGCGGGGCTTCGTCCTACCCGAGGACATGCCGACTGAGCCGGAAGAGACCGATGATGCGGGCAGCGCCGATGAATACGATCGCCCCGCATATGATGGGCAGGACCATGATAGCACAGGCCATGGTTATCAGGAGGGCGACAACATCGCTCCCGACGTCGAGCCCGAGGAAGAAGACGGGATCAAACCACTGCCTGACCGGCTTCTCACTGAACTGACGGCCTGGCGCACGCTCGCCCTGCGGGATGCTTTTGCCAGCAACCCGCACATCGCGCTGACCGAAATGCTGCATACGCTGGTGCGTGATGTTTACTGGCAGACATCGGGTGCGGACTGCCTGGAAGCCTATGTCCGGGAAATTTCTCTGCCGGTCCATTCGCCCGATATGCCGGGCAGTGTGCCGGCCCACGCGCTGCGCCAGCGCAACGAAGGCTGGAAGCACGACCTGCCCGATGACGAGGATGCGCTGTGGCGCTGGATCGACGGGCTGGACGATGCCAGTCGAATGGCTCTGCTGGCGCATTGCCTGTCCTTCGGGGTCAACGCACTCTACGAGCGCATGCCCGCCTACGGCGCGGTGTCTCAGCGCAGCGTCACCGAGCGCCTCAAGCGGGCCGATCGTCTGGCGTCGGCCCTCAGCCTTGATCTGGTTGAGGCGGGCTGGCAGCCGACGGTCGAGAACTATCTCGGCCGGGTGACCAAGGCGCGCATCCTGCAGGCGGTGCGGGAAGCACGCGGTGACGAGGCGGCTGACCGTATTGCCCACCTGAAAAAGCCCGACATGGCGCGCGAGGCCGAGCGGCTGCTGGATGGTTCGGGCTGGCTGCCCGAGGCGTTGCGCACGGCAGGAGGTGCAGAGCAAGTGCCGGTTGAAACGGCAACGGTGGACGAGGGTATGGAGGCCATCGCCGCCGAGTAACCCTTATGAGGTCTGGAACTTTGAGACAGCGGCTTCCGGGCACCGGAAGCCGCTTTTTTTATGTCCGGCGCCCCGGAAAGAGGGAGAGGGCGGCTTCGCCTTCTGTGCCGAATAACCGGCATCAGAGGAGAGTTTTCCATGACCACAGCCACCATCCTGCCCCCTGCGTCCCGTGGCGCCGCATCTGGCGGTTTCCGGATTGATCCCTCCCGTGGCGAACGCAGCACCCGCGTATCGTCCGAATGGTTCTCGCGCCCCGATGACGAGCGGTATCTCTCGCTGTCCGACCTGCATGCCGCGACCCTGGCGCGGGCGGATCGGGCTACGGCCCGCACTGTCGAGAGCCGCGCCATCCGTGTGGAAGCATCCCGCGACAATACCGAGCGCCTGACCTTGACCGTGCCGGGGCAGAATGAGCCGATCGCGCCCACCCACTGGTCCTTTGGCCAGATGTGCAGTCTGGTCGGCGCACCATCGTCCTATCTGCGTAACCTTCCGGCCCCACTGGCGGCGATCAATTTGCAGCATGGGCTGCTGTCGCATCGCGCCGAACTGGTGAAAACGCTGGAAACCGAGGACGGGCGTGTGGAACTGCGCGCCGTGACGGGGCCAGATTACGGCCGCATCTGGGACCACGAACTGGTTGGTGCAGTACAGAAAATTGCCGGTGACGGCACAGGCGATACCAACTGGAAGGTGCCGGGCGTTATCGACTGGGCGACCATGACCCATAATCCCTATGTCGACATCACGAAGGAGACCACGACGCTCTACGCATCGGATCGCGATGTCTTCCTGTTTCTGGTCGACGACACGCATCCGATCGAGGCCGGACGCCTGCCCAATGGCGATCCCGATCTCTATTTCCGGGGCTTCTATGCCTGGAATTCGGAAGTCGGAAGTAAAAGTCTCGGTATTGCGTCGTTTTATCTACGCGGAGTGTGCCAAAATAGAATGCTCTGGGGCGTGGAAAATTTCGAACAGATCACGATCCGGCATAGCAAGTTTGCCGCCTTGCGCTTTGTGCATCAGGCGACACCGGCGCTCCGGAATTTCGCTACGGCCAGCCCGGCCTCGTTCGTCTCCGGCATTCAGGCGTCACGTCGTGCGCTGGTTGCCAGAACAGATGACGATCGGGAAAGTTTCCTGCGTCGTCGTGGGTTCTCCAAACCGGAAACCACCAGGATCATCGAAACTGTGCTGCACGAGGAGGGACGCAAGCCCGAGAGCGTGTTCGATTTCGTACAGGGAATTACGGCGTTGGCCCGTACGAAAACCAACCAGGACACACGACTGGATCTGGAGGGCAGGGCACGCAAGCTGATGGAGAAGGTCGGATGAGCGGGCCTGTCATCAGAAAGTGGCGTGGTGGGGAAGGGGCGGCGGACAGGGGCCGCCGCCTTTTGCCTGTCGGCAGGTCAGTCGTTCAGGCTGTCCTTGAGCGCCTTGGCAGGCGTGAAGGCCAGCTTGCGCGAGGCCGCGATCTGGATGGTCGCACCCGTGGCCGGGTTGCGGCCTTCGCGGGCGGCGACTTCCCTGACCTTGAACTTGCCGAAGTTCGGCAGGGTGATTTCATCACCGGCCTTGGCGGCGGCGGTCATCGCTTCGATCAGTGCGTCCAGCACCTTGCGGGTATCGGTTTTGCTCGTGTCGGTGGTGGTGGCGATATGATCGACCAGATCGGCAATCTTCATGAAACTATCCTTTTGCATTCGGGCCTGTGCCCGTTGCCTCTGCCGTTACGGGGGAATCATGGCGGCATCAAGCCTGCAGGGAGGGTGAGATGACAGATACGCAGTCATGGGATGCTGGCGATCTGGCCCGCAGGCTGGCTGAAAATGCCGAGGCGGTCTGTTGGCATTACCTCTCGGCCGGGCGACGGCACGGCAATTACTGGCTGGTCGGCGACGTCCACAACACGCCGGGACGGTCGCTCTATGTCCGCCTGCATGGTGGACCGGACGGCCGTGGCCGTGCGGGGAAATGGACGGATGGCGCGACAGGACAGCACGGCGATCTGCTCGACATCATCCGTGAAAGCCTCGGGCTGCTGGATTTTCGCGATGTCGCCGACGAGGCCCGGCGCTTTCTCTGCCTGCCGCAACCACAGCCACGACAGCCCCCGGATCGCGGCCGCTCCCATGCGTTCAGCCACGATACTTCGGGGCAGGCATCTGGCACCGCAGACGCCGCACGTCGGCTCTGGTCCATGTCCCGCCCTATCGTCAGCACATTGGCGGAAACCTGGCTGCGGCATCGTCACCTGACACGTCTGACGGACCTGTCATCCTTGCGTTTCCACCCGGATTGCTACTATCGTGCCGATACCGACAGTCCGACCGAGACCTGGCCCGCGATGATCTCCGCCGTGACCGACCTTGCTGGCCGTGTTACCGGCGTCCATCGCACTTGGCTGGCGCGCGACGGACGCGGCAAGGCGCCCGTCGCCAAGCCCCGTCGGGCCATGGGCGACCTGCTTGGCAACGCCGTGCGCTTTGGCACGGTGTCCGACGTTCTGGCGGCGGGCGAGGGGATCGAGACGGTGCTCTCGCTCCATGAAATCACGCCCGATCTGCCGCTGGCCGCCTGCCTGTCCTCGGCGCATCTCGCCGCCATGGTGTTTCCAAATACGCTGCGGCGCCTTTACGTGCTGCGCGATGACGATCCCGCCGGGGACCATGCGGTGACGACCCTGCAGGACCGGACGCAGGAGGCCGGGATCGAGTGCCTCGTGCTGTCACCGCGTCTGGCGGATTTCAACGATGATCTCCGCTATCTCGGGCGTGGCGCAATGCGGGCGATCCTGCATCCCCAGCTTGCCCCGCAGGATGTGGCGCGGTTCCTGCATCCGGTCACACACTGAGGTGGGCCGGGAAGGTGGTGTGAGGGTCAGCTTCTTTCCGGTGTGGCGCGGGGCTGTCCCGTTTCCGGATGAGGCGCGCCCGCGTCCTTTCAGGAAGGGGAGCGGGCGTCAGCCAGGCCGGGCCTGCAATGGCGGAGCCGGCTATTTTCCGCCGCGCGTGCCGCGCTTTGCATCGCGAAGCAAAATAGCCGTCTCCCTGCCATCCTTCACTGCGTTCCGGCCGCGCGCGAGCGAGCGGTTCCGGCCCGGCCTTCATCTGCCGCTATCCGCCCCCGGAAAGGCCGCGAGGGGCGCGGCCGAGACCGGAGGACAGACCCATGACCCGCACACAGGACGATTTCGAACCCGCGCACGCCACCTCCTCCACCGCCCACGTGCTGGCGGAACTCCAGCTTTACGGCCACCGTCCCTTCGAAGACGAGCCGGACGCGAGACCGCTGCCCGACGCCAGCCAGATCGAGGGCGCGGTGGCTGACATCTTCGACACCCTGTCAGCCACGCTGACCGACACGCGGCTCGAACCCGATCTCGAACCGCTGCTCTGGTCCACGGTCAACGTCTTTCACCGCATGGTCGGGCAGGTGGAGCGTGATCTCGACCGCAACGAGCAGGCGCAGAAACGCAGCCAGCAGGAACAGGATGGCAGCGAGATCCGCTCGGTGGAACTGGAACGTCTCATCGCCGAAGGGCTGACCCTGCTGGAGCGACGCAACGCCTACGAAATCTTCCGCGACCTCGCCTGCGACCAGTTCGAACGCCTGACCATGTCGCCCTGGCGACCGCGCTCCGGTTCGCTGGTCAGCCGCAGCACCCTGACGGCGTCGATGATCGACAGCCGCGATTTTCTCAACGCCCGCCGCAAGGCCGAAACCGAACTGCTCGTACCTCCTGGGCCCAAGGTCGCGGTCACCGGCGGGCTCGATTACGAGGATCATCTCCTCATCTGGAACCGTCTGGACAAGGTGCGCGAGAAGCATCCCGACATGGTGCTGTTGCATGGCGGCTCACCGAAAGGCGCTGAATTCATTGCCTCCCGCTGGGCCGATCACCGCGAAATTTCGCAGATCGCCTTCAAGCCGGACTGGAACCGGCATGGCAAGGCCGCCCCGTTCCGGCGCAACGACGCCCTGCTGAAAGTCCTGCCTGTAGGCGTCATGGTGTTTCCGGGATCGGGCATTCAGGACAACCTGGCCGACAAGGCCAAACAGATGGGTATCCCGGTCTGGAGGTTCCGCAGGGAGGGTGGCGCGTGAGCGCCATTCCCATGACTGTTTCATGAAGGCGGCCTGACATCTGCTGCCAGATGCCTGGGCCGCAATGACGTCGGGCTCCCCAGACGCTGCGCACCTGATGGCGGGAAGCACGTTCGCCCGTCATCCGGAAGGCCCCACCCGGAGAACCGGCGGGACGGAGTTCGATGGCAGCCCCGTGCGTCTGCGGGGACGGTCCATTGGGATGAAAAGCCCGCGCCAACCCCATCGGTGAAAGGGCCGGGACGGCAGGCAGCGAACGAGGGATCATCCGGCCCGCTTTGAAAGGATGCGCCTGTGCCGGGAGCGGGGGCCTGTCGCACTGCACGGGCGACCCTGCCCATGAGCGGGTGAAAAGGCGGCGTAACATCGGGGACGGCAAAAACGACCACTGGACGGGGCCAGTTTACAACAGTGGCAGCGTGACAGTCTCGCGCCAGATCGCATCGTCCCCCACCTGACGGACCGGTCATGCCGGCATCGCATCTCCGGGGGGCTGTCGGGTCCGCACACCATGGCCTCTGTCGGATGGCTGATCTAGCCGAAGACCGGCTGCGCCTCGATCGGCTGGCCGCAACGGCGTTCCAGAACTTTCTTCCCCTGACGGCTGCGCCGTCATTCCTCGCGAGACAAGAAAGTTCCGGCCCTGCCGTCCTCCGCTGCGCTGCGGCCCTGAAGGGTGCTCTGCCGCTCGCCTCCGGCTGGTCGATCGCCATCGAGGCCACGGTGGTTGCGGCCCGATAACAGCATGGAGATACGACAATGGCTAACATCGGTTCCTTCAAGAAGGTGGGCGAAGGCTTCGAAGGCGAAATCGTCACCCTGGCCCTGCAGGCCCGCAACGTCCGCCTGGTGGCCGAAACCAACCGTCCCAACGACAACGCCCCCAACTACCGCGTCTATCTGGGCAGGATTGAACTCGGTGCGGCCTGGACCCGCCGCTCCAGCGAAGGGCGCACCTATCTGAGCCTGAAGCTGGATGATCCTTCCTTCGCCGCCCCGATCTTCGCCAACCTGTTCACCGACGAGGACGGCGAGGGTTACTCCCTGATCTGGACCCGGCCCCGCAGCCGGAACGGGGACTGAACCTCCCACACCCAACCCCGCCCGGTCTCTCCGGGCGGGGCCTTCTGGGTCTTTTTTCCGGGTGCTCTTCCGGGGCGCGGGCGACAGCGCTGGTCGCCCGACGTGAGACGCAGGAGGAACACGAGGCTTTCCCTCAGCCTTCCCATTGTACCATGCGCGAGGGCGCACCGCGTCAAGGACGCGTGGTCCCCCCAATTTTGCCCGGCGCACCCGTGCCGGGCACGCCGAGCAAAATCGGCTCCCCCACGCGCCGGCGAGCCGGTCGCCTGCGGCGATCCCTGACCCGGTCCGCCCCGGCATGAGCCGTCCGTCCTGTCTTCGAGAAACGAAAGGAACAGGACGATGACCACGCTACACGACCATATCCAGATGCTGCGCGCCGAACTGACCAGCTTTCATCTCAGCAAACGCGAGCGCCGACAGATCGAGCGCGAACTCAAAGAGGCGCTTGCACAACAGACCCGTATCGAATCACACAGGCCGCCACCGCCCCATTGAGGGCGGATACGGCAGGGTGAGGAAGCCTATTTCTGATCGTCCGTCGGGAAGTGACTTTCGTCCAGTAGCGCGGCCGGCCGCACGTCCAGTGCCTGCGACGCATGCCACAGCGAAAGCAGCGTCGCGTTCTGGCGCCCGGTCTCGATCCAACTGATATAGGCGCGGTCCACGCCCATCCGTTCCGCCAGGGCCTCCTGGCTGAGACCGGCGGCGCGCCGCAGGCGCCTCACGTTCGCGCCGAAAAGTCCTCGGATGTCCATCCGCAGGATAGGAACGATTTGTGTATTATCGCGCTACGTATTATAATACACGGACGTCAAACGCCTTCTCCCGTGATGCGCTATGGGCATCACGTGATGTCGCGGAAACCGAAGTTTCCGGCCCATCTGGCGTGAATTACCCCTCAATATCGAAACTACCCGGACCTTGCCGGATATGTTTGGGATCACCTCCCTGAGTCTTCGGGACTATCCGTTCCGGTTCCGCACCGGATACTGGGTCGAATCCATGACATATCGGGGGAGGGGGACGTGCCGACAATCCGGCCGTGGGATGCCGCACCCCTTCGTCGCGCCTACGCCGGGCTCGACTCTGCCGGTCTCGCCCAGGAATGGCTGCGACACAATCCGGCCTACCGGCGCGATCATGCAGCAACCATGACGATGGGCAAGGTTGACGCCGAGGCATGGCGCGCTTTTGCTCGTCGCTGGGGGTTGCGTTTTCCCTGTCGATCCTGATCTCCCCGCCTGGCTTGCCCCCGCATTCTGGGATCCGGACATCGCGCCGGAGGTTGCCGTGCGTGGCGATGGGGGTGACATCCTGTCCCGTCTCACGCCATACGAGCGGGCACGACATGATGGTCCCGATGGCATCCATCTCGTGCTGGACAGTGCGGCGGGTCCGCTGCGCCTTGTCATAGTCGTCGATCGGCAGCCCGATGCGTCAGGAACCTGGTTCGTCATCGATGACGGGCACCTCCCGACCCGTCTGGCCTGCGTTGCACGCTTCGGCCGCCTGCTTGCCAGCCAGGCGCCCGGTCCTCTTCCTTCCAGCTTGCGCCTGAGTCCCCAGCAGAAACTGCGCCAGATCCGCATGCTCTGCATCGCCGAAGGCCGGCGCACGGGGGTGACAGCGCGCCGGATCGCAGCCGGCATCTACGGCGAGCGCATCCTGCACCTGTCCCGCAATGAGTGGCGTGCCAGCTCATGGCACCGGGCTTTCTACCGCGACCTCGACGGTGCCGACTTCTATCTGAACGGCGGCCACATCGCCCTCCTTCAGGGGCTGAAGCAGGGGGGTGACAGTCTGGCGGCCTGAACTTTGTCATCCCTCCCCACAGCTCATTCTCCGGCAGCGTCCTCCCATGAGCCGCGACATTCCGCACGCGGCCCGATCCACCGGGAGGAAGACCCCATGCGTGTCCAGCCGACTCTGCCACCGCGCTATCTGCGCACCCCGGACGCGGCCAATTTCGTTGGCCTGTCCATCCGCACCCTCGAAAAACACCGGAGTTGCGGCACCGGTCCCCTCTACCGCCAGCTTGGCGGCCGGATCGTCTATGCCGTGGAAGATCTCTGCGCCTGGGCCGATCTAAACGTCCGGCTGTCCACCGGGGATGGTGGCGGCATTCCCATGCCGGCCGATCCCCGCGCCTATATCATCCGCTTGCAGGCCAGGGCTCGCAAGGCGCAGCGGAGTGCCGGACGATGATGCCAGCCGCCGATAGCTGGCGTCAGCCCGACCGCCGCTTCGTGGTCACGGGGGCGGCAAGGCCCCGCGACGTCCGCGATCTAATGGGCCGCCCGTTCTTCCCGTTGGGGAAAACGCCGCGTGTCATCCCCGTCGATTACGAGGCGCGGCATGCCAGTGTGACGGTGTCGGCACCGGACGGATCGGGCATGGCCACGATCTGGGATGCGGACGTGCTGCTGTGGCTGACCGGACAGATCGTCGATGCCCTGAACCACGACCTGTGGGTATCGCGCCATGTGCGCTTCACGCCCTGGCGTCTGTTCCAGGATCTGGGCTGGGCGACGGGGGCGAACGAGTATCGGCGCCTGCACGGCGCGCTCGGGCGTCTGGCGGCCACGACCGTCGCTACCAACATCCGCAATGGCGCGGACTGGCGGGAGAAGCCGTTTACCTGGATCAGTGACGTCCGGATTTCCCGTGAGGATGGGGTGGCCCTGACGCTGGCGGACTGGCTGATGGAGGCCGCCTGCGACCGTTCCCGCGTCCTGAGCGTCGACCCTGCCTATTTCCGTCTTGGCGGGGGATTGGAGCGGTGGCTTTACCGCCTGGCGCGACGCCATGCCGGGCGACAGAAGGAGGGATGGTGCTTCGATCTGGCGGACCTGCATGCGCGCTCGGGCAGCCTGACCCGGCGTCGCGACTTCGCCGCCAAAATCCGTGCCATAGCCCTCGCCCGCACGGTTCCAGGTTACACGTTTCGTGTCATTTCTGGCGGAAAACTGGGAGTTTTATGCGCCGCTCCAACGAGTCAATCCACTGGGACTGTGGATAACGATGTGAAACCTGTCGTCGGACCGGCGGCGCATCATATCGTGGGACCGTTGGCGGATTCATCGTCGGACCATTGGCGAAAAACGGCGCAACCCATTGGTTTTGAAGGCGGAATCGGCCTCTTAACTTATATAACTTATATAATAACTTATTATGTAGGGGATTCCGGCCTTTCGGACACCTTCCCGATAGCCCCGGTGAGACGGGAAAAAGAGGCTCGGGAAGCGGTCGCGGATCGCATGGTCGGTGTCCCATGACCGACTGTTCTTTCCGGCTACGGGGCGATGTGCTCACCACGGTCGAACTGACCTGGATCGAGAAGCGCATCGAGCACTGGGTCCGGTTCGGTCATCCCATAGAGGATCTCATTCTCGACCGTCGGCGCAGGCTGATGAGCTTCACGCCGGACAGCGTGTTCGCTTTCATCCGCTGGGCCGCGAACGATTTCGGCACTGTGGTGTCCTGCATCGACATCGTGCGCGCCGTCGGGGCGCAGGAAGCATGCCAGACCGTGCCCTTTGTTCGTCCCGGCGGCGAGAGCCTGCTGCGCCAGAGCGGCTGGCCAAAAGTGCGCCGGGTGCTGGAGGCTATCGACGGCGTGGAGGCGTTGGGGATCGATCCTGTCGCCGCCTGTCCCGATCACTGGCGGCATCTGCATCACCGGCTCACGGCGGCGCAGGAGCCGCGTCCCTACACGTCAGAGCGCCACGAGGCGTGGCTGCGCCGGAGGGCGGCGTCATGACCCGGCGCGGCTGGTTTTTTACCACGTATTTCGCCGTGCTCGGCGTCGGTGCCTCGCTGGCATTTCATCCCGCGCCACGCTGGGTCTGGAACGAAACGGCGAGTGTTCCGGTCGGGCTGTATCGCATTCAGCCCACGGTCCCGGTGCGCGTAGGTGACATCGTCGCCATCCGCCTGCCGGAGCGCGAGGCGACGCTGCTGGCGACACGCGGCTACCTGCCTTTCGGCGTGCCGCTGCTAAAGCCTGTGGCAGCACTGGCGGGGCAGAGTGTCTGCCGTAACGGCGCGCATGTCACCATCGACGGAAAGGCCGTCGGTGATGCGAAACCCATCGACCATCGGGGCCGGGTCCTGCCGGTCTGGCAGGGCTGTCAACGTCTCGGGCCGGGGCAGGTCTTCGTCATGAACGCTGCCGTGCCAACCAGTCTGGACGGGCGGTATTTCGGTGTCCTGCCGATGGACACCGTCATCGGACGCGCCGTGCCGGTGCATGTCAGGACGGGAGAGGCGGAGCCGCCGCCGCATTTCGATCCCCTCCCGGAACCGGATGATCCCGCGCGGAAGGGACTGCTTCTGGCTCCGCCCATGCTGCCCGCGAAAGAGAGCGAACCGCCCATCCAATGACGGTGACGTGGTCGTCGGATTTTCCGTCATTCCCACTCTGTCTGAAAGGATTTTTCCCATGAGCCAGATCGGATTTTTCACCCGCACCGCTGATGGTTTTGCCGGACGCGTGCGCACCCTATCGCTGGATGCTGAACTGACCTTCGTACCAGCGGAAAACAATGGCGCGGAGCATGCTCCGGATTATCGTATTCACCTGGGTGACGGGGATACTGGCCCCGAGCTGGGCGCGGGATGGAAACGCACCGGGGAACGTGCCGGCGAGTATGTTTCTGTGCTCCTGGACGATCCCACTTTCATGCAGCCGATCCGCGCCACACTGTTCCAGGCCGGACGTGGTGGCCGCGAGTGGCAACTGGTCTGGAACCGGCCTGCAAAACGCCCAGGAGGCCGGGAATGAGCGCCCGGTTTTTTATGTCCGCCGGCGTGCTGGCCGTGCTCGCGCTAACGCTCTCGCCGACCATCGCCCACGCGCAGGATTTCGACGATCTGGTGCGTCAGGCGGCGGAACGGAACGCGATCCCGCCAGCGTGGGTGCGGGCAGTCCTCCGTGCCGAAAGTGCTGGCGATCGGCACGCGGTCTCCGGCGCCGGTGCGATGGGTCTGATGCAGCTTATGCCCGGCACGTGGAGGGACGTCCGCCGCACGCTCAATCTGGGGGATGATCCCTTCGATCCACATGACAACATCGCGGCCGGGGCAGCCTATCTGCGATGGCTGCATGATCGCTACGGCGATGCAGGGTTTCTCGCCGCTTATAATGCCGGTCCCGGTCGCTATGACGATCATCTGGCGACTGGTCGGCCATTGCCTGCCGAGACGGTTTCCTATGTCGCATCTGTCGCCCGGCTGATCGATGACCCGTCGTTCAGCGCGCATTTCTCCATCCCGCTTTCCATTGCTCCGGCGGGTGGCTGGACTTCCGCGTCGCTCTTCATTTCCGGCAGCGAAAGTGCGCTTTCATCGTCATCTCAGGGCATTTTTTTAAGACGATCCGGGCAGACGATTTTTACTCCGTCCACGCTCTTCGCAGGTCATGTCCGTAGCGCGCCGGGAGTGGGTTTGGCGCAGGGGAAGTGAATCACGAAAACCCCGGAAAAGGACAGAAAAAGTGAGGGCTGGATAAAAGGCCGCACATCGCGGCTCGGTCGGGTTGGCTGTTTTCCGGGGTTTTTTAGGTCTCGTTGCGAGGTGCGTGGATTTTCCGCACCTCGCGTTGAGGTGTCATCTCTTTGATCCGACGCGATCTTTCGCGCGGTGTAGGGCATTTTTTATGAACAGGGATGAGGAATTCCGGGTTCGACCGGGGCGCATCCGCTCCACCCGCGCCCGGCAGGCGCGGCCTTTCGTGACGCAGGTGCTGGCGTCCGTGCAGCGGGCCGGTGGCAGGGTTTCCCGCGCGGGAAAAATCAGTGCCGGGCGTCGCTCCAGTTTCGGGCGCGGCAGGGCAGCCGCCCATGCCGCCAATCGCCTGCTGACCAGCCGCTCACGCGGCGTCGTCATCAAGGCCCGCGTCGTGAGGCATGCGCCGCGCGCCACACCGCTGGCAGCACACCTTCGCTATCTCCGCCGGGAGGGCGTGACGCGGGACGGCGAGGATGCGCGCCTGTTCGGCAAGGACAGCGACGATATCCGTGCCTCGGACTTCGCAGAACGCTGCGATGGGGACCGTCACCATTTCCGCTTTATCGTCTCTCCCGAGGATGCGCCGGAGATGTCGGACCTGCGGGCTTTCGCACGGGATCTGATGGGGCAGATAGAATCTGATCTCGGCACGAAACTCGACTGGGTCGCCGTCGATCACTGGAACACCGCGCACCCCCATTTGCACGTTATCGTCCGGGGCGTCGCGGAAGATGGCACCGACCTGGTGATCGCGCGCGATTATATCCGCGAAGGCATGCGTGCCCGTGCTCAGGATCTGGTGACGCTGGAACTCGGACCACGCACCGATCATGATATCCATCAGGCGGTCGAGCGGCAGGTGAACGCCGACCGCTGGACTCAATTGGACCGCCAGCTTCAGAGGGACGCGGGAGAGGATGGTGTCATCGATCTTGGGCGCGCGCCGGGCGAAACGCCGGACGCCTTCGCCACCGTGAAGCTGGGGCGCCTGCGCCGTCTGGAAACCATGGGGCTGGCGCACCAGGTCGGGCCGGATCGCTGGCGGATGGACGAGAGCGCGGAGGCGACCCTGCGGGAGATCAGCGAGCGCAACGACATCATCAAACGGATCCACCGGGGGCTGGCGGAGCAGAAGATCGACCGTGCCGCGTCATCCTGGGTAATGGCCGCCGAGGATACCACCGATCCCGTTATCGGTCGGCTGGTCGATCGTGGTCTGGATGATGAACTGCGCGGCACGGCTTATGCGGTCATCGACGGGATTGACGGACGCACGCACCATGTCCGCCTGCCGCACCTCGAAGCCGCTGGCGATGGATCGGTCGGTTCGATCGTGGAATTGCGGCGTTTCACCGACAAACAGGGACGTGACCGTGTCGCGCTGGCCGTGCGCTCGGACGTCACGCTGGAACGGCAGGTGACGGCGGAGGGCGCGACCTGGCTCGACCGGCAGGCCATCGCTCGGGAGCCTCCTGCTCTGGCGTCCACCGGGTTCGGCGCCGAGGCCAAAGAAGCCATGGAAAAGCGGGCGGATCATCTGGTGAAGCAGGGGCTGGCCAGCCGCGACGGCGGGAGCATCCGTTATGCGCGGAACCTGATCGGCACCCTGCGTCAGCGGGAACTGGACGCGCTGGGCCGGAACCTCGCCGGGAAGTCGGGAATCCCCTTCCGGCGGAGTGACGAGGGCAATCCCGTTGCCGGCACCTATCGTCAGCGTCTCAACCTGGCGTCGGGCCGGTTCGCCATGATCGACGACGGGCTGGGCTTCGAGCTGGTGCCGTGGTCGCCGTCGCTGGAAAAACAGCGAGGGCGGGAGGTGTCGGGAATCATGCGCGGCGATGGGGGGATTGACTGGTCGTTCGCGCGCAAGCGAGGACTCGGATTGTGATGGGCAAATCGGATGACTGATCTTCAGATTTGCTCAGCATGTTGGGGCAGGGCACGATGTTCCTGGCGTTCCCAGGTTTCGATCAGGAACAGTGCCAACGAACTCGCCGCATTGATGGCAAGCCGAGCAATCCGCGCGTCAATGCGCCGGAAACCTTTTTCGCGACCATGCGCATCTCCACCGTGCGTTCGTAATGCGCCAATGCCTTTGGCAACGGAAGTGAGACCACTGAGCGTCTGACGGATGTCCGCTTCTATTTCCGATGGAAAATCTGTACGCCCTGGAGACAGGCCAAGGGGTATCTGCACAGCGCGGATCAGCCCATCGATATCCTTTTTAGGCGGCAGTGGCAGGGCAAGTTCCACGAGGATCGAACGGCATACTGCCTCAATCAGGGAACAGGCCGCTGTCACCGCATCTTCTGGATCGCTTTCCAGATTTGGGAGAGCCCGTGCGATTTCCATCTGAACCGTGTCGAAATCCAGCGTGGCCACTTTCTTGATAAATGGTTCGACAATTCCACCGGCTCCCTGACGCTCTGTCAGAACAGCCTTCCCGCCGACGATAACGACGGCCAGCTGGTCGGCTCCAAGAGCCTTGTTGAGATGCTCGCGTACAGCGGTCGCTCTGTCAGGGTGCTCCAGATAGGTGCGGGGGTCACAGACCTGTTCGATAATCCGGGTGAGATAGACCTCAGCATTACCATCAGGGTGGTTAGCGACCTTGCGGATGAAGTCAGTTGTGGCCGGGACGCGCGAACTCGCGCCGATACGCATATCGAGGCCACAGTTGAGAAAGAACTGCTCGATTTTGGGGCCTGAGCGATAGATACCAATTGGTGGTGTATTATCGTTTCCAGCACCACCCGTGATCGTATCGACCAAAGCTTTGATAACAAACGGAGAGAACTTGCCGGTCATGGCTTCATCGTGAGCAGGGTGAGAACAGTCTGCTTTCGATCCATCCAGGCGGCAGCCACCTGAC
The DNA here is from genome assembly GCF_013155395.1 of Komagataeibacter melomenusus. Taxonomy (GTDB): domain Bacteria; phylum Pseudomonadota; class Alphaproteobacteria; order Acetobacterales; family Acetobacteraceae; genus Komagataeibacter; species Komagataeibacter melomenusus. The sequence continues at coordinate 45,076 of NZ_JABJWC010000022.1, forward strand.
TGCGCCATGCGATCATGTCATGGATCCGTTGATAATCATCGGCGATATTCCGAGTGAAGATTGGTTCGTGATGCGCGATCCGGTTCCTCAGACGTCGAATGATCTGGAGGTCCGCGTAGGCTGCTGCCCGCAATTGCGAGATCGTTGGTCCTGATGGTGCTCCGGGGAAACAGGTACGCAAATGCGTGTTCCAGATGCGGCTGTCCTGACCGGCAGTGAAAATATTCTCCCAGAATGCAAACTTTAATTCAGCTATGATCTTGCCGGTTGTGGGCAGCGTCGAGGCGCGAGACTGAAGATCGATCGCCGGGTTATATCGCGCCCGACCTTTCGGGCGAGGCAGGCTTCGGATGAAGCCATTGTTCCATGGCCAGTTGGCACCATGGACGTGCTCAATCGCTTCAGCGATGCCATTGCGGACAGCAACCTCGCAGACCTGAAGCGGGATGATCAGCGCCGATGAAACGTCGAGATTCCACTCATAAAGTGCGAGAGCCTTTTCCCGGTCGTTGCCCATGGCTTGCAGGTATGTTGCAAAGCGTGGTGCGGAAATGACGACGGGCAGATCCTGTATCTCGGCCGGGGAGAAAGGCAATGAGGAGTTCCTGTAGGCACGATATTGACGGTGGCATCAGAGCCACGATATAAGAACGCAGCGGCTTTGAGAACGCGGGCTTATGCCCCCCCTCATCGTCCAAGGATATATTAAGGCCCGCCGAAAGGCGGGCCTTTTTCTTTATATTGCCCGTCAAGCGCCTTGGCCAGAGTGACTATGGCGGGCAGTTCAAAGCGTTGGAAATTCATCGCTCAGGAAGCCGTGCCCTGTGTGCAATGCGTTCACCGCATCAATCACATGGTCGAGCTTCCGCTGTTCCTCCGTGCATTGCTGATCGACGGTATCGTCAGACGGGGGGAAGAGGGGCGATGATCCGGTCATGGCTCGACTCCTTCCGGGGTTATTCTGCGCATGATGTGCGGGTTTGGCTGTAGTCCGCAACGTGCAAGTATTTTTTCGCTCCTGTACGCACTGGTACGACAGGTGACACAGGACGCTTGCTTCTCGGAAAATCCCGGTTCTTCGCTGTCTCCCATGACAAGGGGAGGGATCGATGGACCAGCCGGGAACACGTATCCAGTGGGGACAGGCGCTCGTGGTCCTGTCCATGATCGTGCTGTCCTGGTGGACGGCCACTCAATGGACGGCCTGGGAACTGGCGTTCCAACCGGAACTCGGTCAACCGTGGTTCACGGTTCTGCATCGTTGGCCGGTCTACGCTCCGCCGCTTTTTTTCTGGTGGTGGTATGAGTTCGACGCCTACGTGCCGGCGGTCTTCGCGCGCGGCGCCTGGATCGCGGGTTCCGGCGGGGTGCTGGCTTTTGCAGCGGCCGTGGCGCTGTCCGTCCACCGCGCCCGTGAGGCAAAGCGGGCCGCGACCTATGGCTCCGCCCGCTGGGCCGAGGACGCGGAAATCCGCGCGGCCGGACTGCTGGGCGAGGATGGCGTGGTGCTGGGCAAATACCGCCGGGCCTATCTCCGACATGACGGTCCCGAGCACGTCCTGACCTTCGCGCCGACGCGCACCGGCAAGGGTGTGGGGATGGTGATCCCCACGCTCCTGACCTGGCCGGGTTCGGCCATCATCCATGACATCAAGGGCGAGAACTGGCAGATTACGACCGGTTTCCGGAATCGCTTCGGGCGGGTGCTGCTGTTCGATCCCACCAATCCGGCGTCCTCGGCCTACAATCCGCTGCTGGAGGTCCGACGCGGGGCGTCGGAGGTCCGCGACGTGCAGAACATCGCCGACATTCTGGTCGATCCCGAAGGGTCGCTGGAACGGCGCAATCACTGGGAGAAAACCTCCCATGCCCTGCTGGTCGGTGCGATCCTGCATGTGCTCTATGCCGAGGACGACAAGACGCTCGCCGGGGTGGCGAAATTTCTCTCCGACCCCAAGCGGTCGATCGAGGCGACCCTGTCGGCCATGATGCGCACGAACCATCTGGACGGGAAGGGACCGCATCCCGTCGTGGCCTCGGCGGCGCGGGAGCTGCTCAACAAATCAGATAACGAGCGCTCCGGCGTGCTGTCCACCGCCATGTCGTTTCTCGGCCTCTACCGTGATCCGGTGGTGGCTACCGTGACCAGTCGCTGCGAATGGCGGATCGGTGACCTGCTGGAGGGCGAGCAGCCCGTCTCCCTGTATTTCGTCATCCCGCCTTCGGATATCAGCCGCACCAAACCGCTGATCCGCCTGATCCTCAACCAGATCGGGCGGAGACTGACGGAGGATCTGTCTGGCCGGGAGGGGCGGCGTCGCCTGCTGCTGATGCTCGACGAGTTTCCTGCTCTTGGCCGGCTGGATTTCTTCGAGAGCGCGCTGGCCTTTATGGCGGGCTACGGGATCAAGGCGTTCCTGATCGCGCAATCCCTTAACCAGATCGACAAGGCATACGGCCAGAACAACAGCATCCTGGACAATTGTCACGTCAGGGTCAGTTTCGCCACGAACGATGAACGCACCGCGAAGCGGGTGTCCGATGGGCTGGGTGTGGCCACCGAAATCCGGTCGCAGAAGAACTATGCCGGGCACCGGCTGTCGCCCTGGCTCGGGCATCTCATGGTATCACGGCAGGAGAGTGCGCGGCCCCTGATGACGGTGGGCGAAGTCATGCAGATCCCGGCACGGGAGGAAGTCGTCATGGTGGCGGGGTGTCCACCGATCCGCGCACGGAAAGCGCGGTATTTCCGGGATCGCCGCTTCGTCGAGCGCGTCCTGCCGCCGCCCGATCCCACGCAATTGCCCCGGCCTGTCCGGCCCGATGACTGGAGTGGTCGTCCGTCTCCTGTCACCCCGCCACCGGAGCAGGCGGGGGCGTCGGCGGCACCGGATAAACCCGGCGATGCCGATAGTGATGAATCCCTCGACACGGGACGGAAATGGTCGCGCGAGCATGACCCAGCGGATATCGGCAAGCACAGGAAGCCCACAGCGCCTGACCTCTTTGGCGAGGAACTGCCACCGGATCCGGAAGCGCGGGATCGTGCCGACCTGACGCGGATTGCCCGGCAGGCTGGTCTCGACCGTGGCAACGATCTCGGGCTGTGAGGGCGCAATGAGGACATCCCCGAAAAAGGCGCGGCTGTCGGTCTATCTGGAACCCAAGCTGCTGGACGCCCTGACAGCCCATGCGGCGCGGCGCGATCTGTCCCTCTCCTTGGTGGCGGAAGCGGCCATCGCATCCTTCCTATCGCCCGATGCTGATGAGCGGCGGGAAGCGGCGATGAGTCGCAGGCTGGACCGCCTCGACCGGCAGGTCGCCCGTATGGAGCGCGATCTCGGGATCAGCCTTGAGACGCTGGCGCTGTTCATCCGCTACTGGATGACGGTCAGTCCGCCCTTGCCGGAACCGGCTGCAGCGGCGGCGCGGGCGCAGGGGGCGGAACGCTACGAAGCGTTCGTGGCTGCCCTTGGCCGACGACTCAGCCGGGGGCCGTTCTTTCGGCATGAGATCCCGGAGGATGTACCTCCCACATCGGAATCATGATGTCCGCAGCCAGCAAGTAAAAACCGCATCCGTTACGATCCTGTACGATCGCAGGAAAATGCTGTTGAAAACGGGAGAAAACAACACTCTCTAATGATCCCCGTCGTCGTCCGGAAAGGCCGGATGACCCAAATGGACGGGGGGCTTCCATGGCGGTTACATCGATTGAGAGTGGCGCCCGACAACGTGGGATTTCCATGCTGCGCACGGCGATGGGACCAGCGATTGCGGGGCACCTTGCTGATCCGGCCGTGGTCGAGGTCATGCTCAATCCCGACGGGCGGCTCTGGATCGACCGCCTGTCCGAGGGGCTGTCCGACACGGGGGAAACCATCACACCTGCCGATGCCGAGCGCATCGTGCGTCTGGTCGCCCACCATGTCGGAGCCGAGGTGCATGACGGTGCGCCGCGTGTCTCGGCCGAACTCCCGACCGGTGAGCGGTTTGAGGGACTGCTGCCACCTGTGGTGACGGCTCCGTGCTTCGCGATCCGCAAGCCCGCCGTCGCGGTGTTCACCCTCGACGACTATGTCGAGGCCGGGATCATGACTGAGGGGCAAGCACATTTCCTGCGCCAGGCCGTTGCCGAGAGAAAGAACATCCTGGTCGCTGGCGGCACGTCCACCGGCAAGACCACGCTGGTCAACGCCCTGCTGGCCGAGGTTGCGAAAACCGACGACCGGGTCGTGCTGATCGAAGATACGCGCGAACTGCAATGTGCTGCGCCCAACCTTGTCTCGCTCCGTACGCGCGACGGCATCGTGACCCTGTCCGAACTGGTGCGCTCGGCCCTGCGCCTGCGGCCTGATCGTATCCCGATTGGTGAGGTGCGCGGTCCCGAGGCACTGGATCTGCTCAAGGCATGGGGCACAGGCCATCCCGGCGGCATCGGCACGCTGCATGCGGGCACCGCCATAGGTGCCCTGCACCGCATGGAGCAACTGATCCAGGAGATCGTCGTCACCGTGCCCCGCGCGCTGATTGCAGAGACGATCGACGTGATCGCCGTCCTGTCCGGACGGGGCGTGCAGCGCCGGTTGTCCGAACTCGCCACGGTGGATGGGCTTGATCCCGCCACAGGCGCCTATCGCATCCATCCCTTCCAGCATCCGGGAGAACCTCAATGACCCATGCCATAATCCGCGTGCGTCGACACGCGCCTGTCCTTTCCGCCATGCTGCTGTTGTCCGTGGTGTGGTGTTCCTCGGCCCTGGCGTCCGGGTCGGACATGCCGTGGGAGGAACCGCTCAACCAGATTCTGGAATCGGTGCAGGGACCGGTGGCGCGCATCGTGTCGGTGATCATCATCACCGTGACCGGCCTGACCCTGGCCTTTGGCGAAACATCCGGCGGCTTCCGTCGCCTGATCCAGATCGTCTTCGGCCTGTCCATCGCTTTTGCGGCCAGCTCGTTCTTTCTGTCGTTCTTCTCCTTCTCGGGTGGAGCACTGATCTGATGGCCGCCGGATATGACGATGACGCGGTGCCGGGTTTTCATGTCCCGGTGCATCGCTCCCTGACCGATCCGATCCTGCTGGGTGGCGCACCCCGTACGCTGGCGATCGCCAACGGTACGCTGGGGGCTGCGATCTCGCTGGGGCTGCGGCTCTGGCTGGTTGGAGCCGTGTTCTGGATCGTCGGGCACGGGCTCGCGGTCTGGGGTGCCAAACGCGATCCGCAGTTCGTCGAGGTGGGACGGCGACATCTCCGTTACCCCGCCTGGCTGCGGTCATAGGGAGGGCAGGGCGATGATGTCCCTTGGCGAATATCGCAACCGTGCTGCCCTCCTGTCGGATTTTCTCCCATGGGCCGCGCTCATGGAACAGGGTGTGGTCCTGAACAAGGACGGTTCATTCCAGCGCACGGCAAAAATTCGTGGTCCCGATCTGGACAGTGCCACACCAGCGGAACTGGTTGGAGTCACTGGCAGGCTGAACAATGCCCTGCGCCGTCTGGGCTCGGGCTGGGCGATGTTCGTCGAGGCGCAGCGCGTGCCCGCGACAGTATATCCCGACAGCGATTTCCCCGATGCGGCCAGCCAGATGGTCGATCTCGAACGTCATGAGCAGTTCGAGGATGAGGGCGTGCATTTCGAGAGCCAGTATTTCCTGACGCTGGTCTGGTTGCCGCCTGCGGAATCATCAGGCCGTGCCGAACGGTTTCTCTATGAGGGCCGGGAGCGGGAGGGACCGGATCCGCATGGCATGCTCCATACGTTCGTGGACCGCACGGATCGGATGCTTGCCCTGCTGGACGGGTTCATGCCTGAAGCGGCATGGCTCAATGACGGCGAAACGCTAGGGCCTGTTAGGGCTTGATCCAGTCTGCTGCGGCAGCGATGTGGATGACCGCGAGGAACGACGTTGCTGTTTTTTCATATCTGGTTGCGACAGCGCGCCACTCCTTGAGGCGAGCCCAGAGGTT
>NZ_JABJWC010000023.1 GCF_013155395.1 Komagataeibacter melomenusus
ACGGGGGCATGCGAGGGTCCTGGCGGCTCATTGCAGGGTAAAACAGGTGTCATGCACGCGTTCGGGTTCATGACGGCTGGCCCCATTGTGGTCCCGAACGCCCTGGCGTGGAAGCCCCTGCGCTCCGGGCAGGCAGTCCTCCCCCTCAATCCTGCATGGGCCGCATGTTCAGCGCCATGCGCTGACGGCCTGAAGCCCCGTATGCAATAGTTGCGCCGCCCGTTCGGGGCTTGCGGCCTCCACATACACGCGCAGTTCCGGCGCGTTGCCTGATGGGCGGAGGTGAATGACCTCGCCCCCGTCAAAGGTCATGCGCAGGCCATCGGTTTCATCCACATGGTCCAGCGCGCCGCAGGCGCCGGTCAGGCCCAGCGCGTCCGCTCCCTGTACCGGGTCATGGCTCAGGGCGGCAATATGGGCGGCGCTCTGCGCGGTGGGCATGTCCTTTAGCCGGTCGCTCAGCGTAAAGCGGCGGGGCAGGGCGGCGACAAGTCCGGCCAGGTCCGTGCCCGCCTCGCGCGCGGCCACGAGCGCGCAGAGCATGGGCAGCACGGAATCCCGCGTGGGCAGGGCGGTGAGCGTGCGGCCGCCGCGCGTGACCGGGCTTGCCAGCAGGAAGCCGCCATTGGCCTCATACCCGACCGAGGGCTCATGCCCCGCCTGCGCGGCCTGCGTCATGGCCGCGACCACATAGGGCGAGCCGATGCGCGTGCGCTGCACCGTGTGGGCAAAGCCAGCCTGCTCCAGCGCCGTGTTGCTGCTGACCGGGGTGGCCACGGCACGTGCGGCCAGGAAACGGGCGGCCAGAATGCCCAGCACATCGCCGCGCAGCCACGCGCCATGCCGGTCGGCCAGCAGCGGGCGGTCGGAATCGCCATCGGTGGTCAGGATGGCATCGAGCGTGCCGTCGGCGGCCCATTGCCGGGCGAGGGCGGCATCCTCGGGGCGGACGGCTTCGGTATCGACGGGGATGAAACTGTCCATGCGGCCCAATGGCACGGCGGTGGCGCCAAGCGCCTCGACAATCTGCACCAGCACGTCGCGCCCCACGGCGGAATGCTGGTAGATGCCCAGTTTCAGCCCCGCCAGTGCATGGGCGCCAAAAAAGTCACGGTACCGGGCCACGAAGCCGGGCACCACATCGGTCACGGGCGGCAGGTCGGGGGGGGCGGTCAGCGTGCCCTGCGTATCGAACCAGCCTTCGGGCAGGCTTACGTCAAGCGCGCGCATTGCCGCCTCATCGGGCTTGAGGAACTCGCCATGCGCGCGGTTGAACTTGATGCCATTGCGATCCGCCGGGATATGGCTGCCCGTGACCATGAGCGAGGGCATGCCATGCGCGAACGCATGCAGGCACAGGGCCGGCGTGGGCACATAACCGCAAAAGACCGGCACGCCGCCCATGTAACGGATCGCGGCCGCACAGGCGCGCAGGATGCGCGGCGTGCTCGGGCGCAGGTCGCCTGCCACGGCCACCGATGTGCCGGGCGCGAACTCGCCCAGGGTGGCGAGGTGGCGCAGGTAGCCCACGGTATAGGCGAAGCAGACCGAATCCTTCATGGCGCTGACAAGGCCGCGCGCGCCGCTCGTGCCAAACGCGACACCGGAATGCTGCATCCACTGGGCTATCTTCATGGGTTCTTTCTCGCTCCTGGCCAATCCTGCGCGGGCTTTCGCGCCTGCCTGCACAACGCAGGCGCGCGGGCAGGCGTTTATACAAACAATCGTGCCCTGTCGCGGCAGGGGTCATGTTTGCCCCCGCCACGCGGGCCAGCGTGGGGCAGGGGCATGGCGCAAATAAGGCGGCCCGGACGCAGGGCATGAAGCGGGATATTGTATTTGTGGCTGGTCTGTACTGTGTTTTTTGGGTTTGTTCATAAAAGCATAATAAAAATGTATCGAAAACATAACACATGCAGGCGGGTGCGGCGGCTAGAGGAAGGGGAAGTGATTAAGGAACGATGAATATGGCCTGCCGGTGCGTTGCGTCATCATGATGGGCCCGTGTGTCATGGGTCCGTACATCGATTGCCCGCGGCCCCGGTTTTCGGGCCGGTGGGGCAGGCTGCCCTGCGCTTTGTGAACGCTGGCGCAGGCATGGCGCCCGCCGCTTTGAAATGGTTGTGGAACATTGCATGATGAACGATATCGCCGCCCCGCCAGCCCCTTCGGCCTTCATGACCATGGGCGATATCGCCTGCAAGGGGCCGGTCATCGGGCCGGATGCGCTGGGTGAGCGGCTGTTCGAGCTGTTTCACAATGACCCCGCGCTGATGCTCGTGGCGGTGGTGGACGGGCAAGGCACGCCGGTGGGGCTGGTGGAGCGGCAGGCCTTCTTCCTCAAGGTATCGGGCCGGTTTGGCCATGCGCTGTTCAACCGCCGCCCCGTGGCGCTGCTGATGGATGACCGCCCGGTCATGATCGATGCCGATATCCCCGCCGCCGAGTTCACGGCGCGCGCGCTCATGACCCAGCCCTCCGACCTCATGCGCGGCTATATCGTGACAAAGGCGGGGCGCTATCACGGCACCGGCTCGGCGCTGGACCTGATCAACGCCTCGCATTCCCACGCCGTGGCCTCCGCCTCGGGGCTGAAGGCGGCGGCGGAAGACCTGCGGCGGGCCAATAAGCGCATATTGCGTGACAAGCTGTTCATCGACACCATTGTCGAGAACATTCCCTCCGCCCTGATCGTGCGCTCCCTGCGCGATGACCACCCCGTTCTGGTCAACCGCGCCGCCGAGGAGATGATGGGCTGCACCCGCGACCTGCTGCTTGAGCGCAGGGTGGATGACGTGTTCGATGCGGACGAGATCGGCCATCTGCTGCTCAATCGTGCGGCAGGGCGCGCGCAGGCCGCCGAGCAGGTGCTGTGCGACCACCATGGCACGGCGCGCGCCATTGCCACCCGCCATGTCACCATTACCGATGAGCGTGGCGGCGCGCGGTGGGAGATGTGCGTGGCCGATGACGTGACCGAACAGCGCAGCGCCCAGCACCGCGTCGAGCAGCTTGCCCATTACGACCCGCTGACCGGGCTGGCCAACCGCGCCCTGTTCTCCGCCCGGCTCGAGGCCACCTGCACGCCCGGGCAGATGGCGACACTGCTGTGCATCGACCTTGATTACTTCAAGACCGTCAATGACGTGTACGGCCACGCGGCGGGCGATACGCTGCTGCGGCTGGTCTCCGCCCGCCTGCTGGCCTGCAGCCGCCCCGAAGACCTTGTGGCAAGGCTGGGCGGCGACGAGTTTGCCATCATCTGGCCCGATGTGCCCGACCCGGACGAACTGACCGGCCGCGCGCGCGAGATTGTCGAGACCGTCAGCAGACCCTACATCATTGACGGGCACCATATCGTCATAGGCGCCAGCATTGGTGCCGCGCTGTACCCGCAGGATGGCGAGAATGCCGAAATGCTGCTGCAACATGCCGATATTGCGCTGTACCGCGCCAAGTCGCTCGGGCGCAACGGCTTCCAGTTCTTCGATGCCGACCTGCGCGATGAAATCCAGACCCGCGCGCGCCTGGGCAACGAACTGCGCGCGGCCATTGCGCATGATGCGCTGACCCTGCATTTCCAGCCGCTCTATTCCATGCCGGCCAACCGCATCAGCGCGTGCGAGGCGCTGGTGCGCTGGCACCACCCCGAGCGCGGCATGATCCCGCCCGACCAGTTCGTGGGCCTGGCGGAAGAAAACGGCCTGATCCACGACCTTGGTGAATGGGTGCTGCGCGCCGCCTGCCGTGAGGCGGCGGGCTGGCCCGAGCAGGTGCGCATTGCGGTCAATGTCTCGCCCATCCAGTTGCGCAACCCGCGCTTCCTCAGCATTGTGGAAGGGGCCTTGGCGTGTTCCGGCCTTGCCCCCGCGCGGCTCGAGATCGAGATTACCGAGAACATTTTTGTGCAGAACAGCGCCACCAACCGCGACATCCTGCACCGGCTGGGCCAGATCGGGTGCAGCATCGTGCTGGATGATTTCGGCACCGGCTATTCCTCGCTGGGCTACCTGCGCTCGTTTCGCTTCCAGAAGATCAAGATCGACCGCTCCTTCGTGCAGGAACTGCCCGAGCGCGGGGCGGCAGGCATCATCCGCGCCATCATCAGCCTGGCGCAGAGCATGGACATCCCCATCACGGCGGAAGGGGTGGAAACACAAGACCAGTGGGCCCATCTCAACGAACTGGGCTGCAACCAGGTGCAGGGCTTCCTGCTTGGCCGCCCGCAGCCATCGGAGATGATCCGCCAGAGCATCCTGACCCATGCCTGAAGGCAGCGGCCGCGGGCAGGGGAGGCGTTGCTGGCGCAGATGTGAGCGGCGGTGCCCGTAGCGCCAGCCTGCATGGTCTTGCAACCGTAACGGAAAACACGTAAAGCTGCTGCCAGCATCAGGAGTTGGGGCGACGCCCAACGCCAACCTGCCGTTCCGGGCAAGGTGGCGCTCCCGCAAGGGAGGATGTGGCCAGGCCGGCAACCAAGCGGATCATGCCACGTAGCGCGTCATGCCCCTCGCAATTGAGGATGGACGTGGCAATGCCCATAAGAATACCCGATGACCTGCCTGCACGCGGCACGCTTGAAGCCGAGGGCGTGATGGTGATGGGCGAGACCGACGCCATACGGCAGGACATCCGCCCGCTGCGCATCGGCCTGCTCAACCTCATGCCCAACAAGATCCGCACCGAGACCCAGATCGCCCGCCTCATCGGGGCCACGCCGCTGCAGGTGGAACTCACGCTGGTACGTATGAGCGGGCATGTGCCGCGTAATGCTTCAGCCGATCATATGACCTCCTTCTACCGCGCGTGGGAGGATGTGCGCGGCGCGCGTTTCGATGGCTTCATCATCACCGGGGCCCCCGTCGAGCGCCTGCCCTTTGCCGAGGTGACATACTGGGATGAACTGCGCCGTGTGTTCGACTGGACCCGGACCAACGTGCACCGATGTTTCAACATCTGCTGGGCCGCCCAGGCCGCGGTGCACCACTTTCATGGCATGCCCAAGCACGCGCTGGCCCGCAAGGCGTTCGGGGTGTATGACCACCGCATCCTGGCACCGGCCTCGCCCTACCTGCAGGGCTTTGCCGATGACCTGTCCATTCCCGTCTCGCGCTGGACGGAGGTGCGGCGCGCCGACCTGCCGCGCCATGCCGGCATGACCGTTCTGGCCGAAAGCCCCGAGACCGGGCTGTGCCTGCTCGACGACCCGCGCCACCACGCGCTGCACATGTTCAACCACCTTGAATATGATTCCACCTCGCTGGCCGATGAATATTTCCGTGACCGCGCGCGTGGGCTCGACATCGCGGTGCCGCACAACTACTTCCCGCATGATGACCCGGCCCTGCGCCCCATCAACCGCTGGCGCGCGCATGCGCACCTGCTGGCAGGCAACTGGATCAACCAGATCTACCAGACCACGCCGTTCGATATCGCGCGCATCGGGCATGAAAGCCGCCATCCCGAACTGGTATGCGCCTGAGGGCACACGGATGCGTGATGGCGGCATGGCTGTTCGCGCAAACGTCAGGCCATAAGAAGAATGGCGTCGAGATGGGGTATTCTCCCCTGTCGCCGGAGATGCTAGGAAACAGGCAAGGCCATGATCCGCGGCTCTTTATTGCGGTAAAAAACCGACATAGTTACAGGCATGACATTGCATGGCATGAAGATCGGCTTTCTGTTCAATCACGACTGTATCCACCAGGTTTCGCATACGGCGCCCATCATCTGCCAGCTTGTCGCGTTGGGGCAGGATGTGACGGTCATTACCTCATCGGTGGAGCAGGAGGCCCATGTGCGCCGCACGGTGGCAGGCTGCGCGCAGAATGTAACCTTCGTGCGCATCGACATCAGCCTGCTCGCGCGTGCCATCAATGTGGTGGCCCGTTCCTTCCTGCCGTTCCGCCGCATTGCCAACCTGCGCGAGAATATCCGCCTGTTCTCCCGCTTTGACGCGCTGGTGGTGCCCGAGACCACATCCGCCCTGCTCAAGAGCCATTTCCGGCTTGATATCAAGCTGATCTACTTCCCCCACGGCGCGGGCGACCGCTCCATCGGGTTTCGCGACGTCACGCGGTTTTTCGACCTGGTGCTGCTGCCCGGTGAAAAGACGCGCGAGCGCATGCAGGCCGGCAACCTGATCCGCCCCGATGCGCATGCCGTGGTGGGCTACCCCAAATTCGACATCGTTGACCTGTCCAGGCGCCCCCGGTTCTTTGATAATGACCGCCCGACCGTGCTGTACAACCCGCATTTCGATCCGGTCCTGTCCTCATGGTGGGACATGGGGCTGGAGGTGCTGGACTGGTTTGCGCGGCAGGATGACTACAACCTGATCTTCGCTCCCCATGTCATGCTGTTCAGGCGCAACCTGCATACATCGGTCGAGCACCGCAGGCTGCGGCTGCGGCGGATGATACCGCACAAGATCCGCAACCTGTCACATATCCTGATCGATACCGGCAGCCCGAACTCGGTCGACATGTCCTACGTGCGCGGGGCCGACATCTACCTTGGCGATGTCAGCAGCCAGATCTACGAATGGATCTACCAGCCGCGACCATGCATCTTCCTCAATTCGCACCGGGCGCAATGGCGCGACAATCCCAGCTATGCCCACTGGAACATGGGGCAGGTGATCGACCGGGTGGACCAGTTGCCCCATGCGCTCGCCGTGGCGCAGGCGCAGCAGGCGCTTTACGGGCCACGCCAGCAGGCGGCATTTGCCGCCACGTTCCACACCGTGCCCAATGAGAGTGCGGCCAGCCGCGCCGCCCGGGACATTGTGTATTTCCTCTCGCATGGTAAAACATCCGCCGCCTGAAAGCCAAGAGAACCCATGACCATCGGTGTGGGAGGAGAGGGTCATGCGGATCGCCTATGTCATCAACACGTTCGAGGGCGGTGGCGCTGCCCTGCCCATACCCGATATCGTGGAGGTATGCCGCGCCAACGGGCACAGTGTTGATGTCGCTGCACTCTCCCCGCGCAATGGCCGCGCCATGCCCGCCCTGCGCAAGGCCGGGCTGAAGCCGGTGGTGCTGGCCCAGGATACATCATCCCACGCGCTGATGCTGCACCGGCTTGATGCCTGGGTGCGCGCGGTGCGCCCGACCCATATCTGGACATCGCTCACCCGCGCGACCCTGCTCGGGCAGCTTGTGGGGCTGCGCCAGGGCATTCCGGTGGTGAGCTGGCAGCATAACGCCTTTCTCAAGCCTGCCAACCTTGCGCTGCTGCGGCTCATGCGCAACCGCAGCCGGTTGTGGGTGGGCGATTCAGGCTACGTGACCGAACTGACCCGCCAGCGCCTCGGCCTGCCTGCCGATCGGGTCCTGTCATGGCCCATCTTCCGCATCGATCCTGATCTTGCACCGGCCGCGCCGTGGCAGCCGGGCGAGGGGGTGCGGATCGGTTCGCTGGGGCGGCTTGATCCCTCCAAGGGGTATGATGTGCTGTTCCGCGCGCTGCTGGCGCTGCGTGATGTGCCGGGCCTGCCGCCTTACACCGTCACCATAGGCGGCGAGGGGGCGGAGCAGGCGCGGCTGCAGGGCTTCTGCCAGCGCCACGGGCTGGATCAGGTGCATTTCGCGGGTTATGTCGAGGATACGGCAGCCTTCCTGCGGGGCTGCCATATGTATGTCCAGCCCTCGCGGCAGGAGGGGTTCTGCATCGCCGCCCACGAGGCCATGAACATGGGCCTGCCGGTGCTCGGCAGCGCCGTGGGCGAAATGACGCATTCCATTACCGAAGGGGTCAGCGGCTGGCATGTCCGCCCCCGCCGCCCGCACGAACTGGCTGGCAAGCTTGAACTGGCCCTGCGTCAGCCCGAACGCCTTGCCGCGATGGGGCAGGCGGCGCGGGCCTATGTGGCCGGGCATTTCAGCCCGGCGGCCTTCATGCAGGCCGGGAGCGCGGTGTTGCAGCGCATGGCGGCGCTGGCATAGCGCCGTCAACCGGCTAAAAGCGAAAAAGTAAACGTTTTTGGGTGCCGCCTTTGTTTCAAAAAGGCGGCGATCTTCTGAAGCTTTTTGAAAGAAGCTTCACCAAAAACTTCTTTCCCTCAGGGGCAGGGTGGTCAGAGGATCTCGTCCGGCGGGGTCTGCTTGGTCAACTGGTCATAGCGCAGCAGGGTGCCCAGCAGGTCTTCCATGGCTGAAAGCGGCAGCATGGTCGCGCCATCGCTCGGGGCCGTGTCGGGGTCGGGATGGGTCTCGATAAACAGGCCCGCCACGCCAATGGCCAGGGCCGCGCGCGCCAGGATGGGCGCGAACACCCGCTGCCCGCCCGAGGCCGAACCCAGGCCACCGGGCTGCTGAACCGAATGCGTGGCATCATAGATTACGGGATAGCCCGTGCCCGCCATGATGGGCAGGGCACGCATGTCGTTGACCAGCGTGTTGTAGCCAAACGACGTGCCACGCTCGCACAGCATGATGCGCGCATTACCGGTCGAGGCGACCTTGGCCGCCACGTTCGCCATGTCCCACGGGGCAAGGAACTGCCCCTTCTTGATGTTGATGGCGGCCCCCGTCTGGCCGGCTGCCAGCAAAAGGTCGGTCTGGCGGCACAGGAAAGCGGGGATCTGGAGCACATCGGCCACCTCGGCCACCGGCGCGCACTGGTCTGGCTGGTGCACGTCGGTCAGCACCGGCATGCCGAAACGCGCGCGCACCTGCGAGAGGATATCCAGCCCCTGCGCCATGCCCACGCCGCGCGCCCCGTTGATGGAGGTGCGGTTGGCCTTGTCGAACGAGCTTTTATAGATCAGCCCGATGCCAAGGCGCCTTGTCATGCCCTGCAGGGCATCGGCCACCTCGGTCGCATGCTGGGCGGACTCGATCTGGCACGGCCCCGCAATCAGCACGAACGGATGTTCGTTGCCGACCGTAAGCGTGCCGATATCGACCGTGGCGTGCGTTGTCATCGCTTGCTTGCCGCGTGTGCCACCGCAGCGGCGATGAAGCCGGAGAACAGCGGGTGCGGGTCAAACGGCTTGGACAGCAGCTCGGGGTGGTACTGCACCGCGATGAACCACGGGTGGTCAGGGTATTCCACCACCTCGGGCAGGATGCCGTCAGGCGACATGCCCGAAAAGCGCAGGCCGGTCTTCTCCAGTTGCTCGCGGTAATGTACGTTGACCTCGTAGCGGTGGCGATGGCGCTCGCGGATGTCGGTGCGGCCATAGGTCTCGGCTGCCCGTGAGCCTTCAGCGAGCTTGGCGGGGTAGGCGCCAAGGCGCATGGTGCCGCCAAGTTCGCCGCCTTCGCGCCGACGCAGCAGTTCGTTGCCGCGCGCCCATTCGGTCATCAGCCCCACCACCGGCTGGTCGGTCGGCCCGAATTCGGTCGAGGACGCATCGGTAATGCCCGCAAGGTTGCGCGCGCATTCCACCACCGCCATCTGCATGCCAAAACAGATGCCCATGAAGGGGATGTTGTTCTCACGCGCATAGCGCACGGCGCGGATCTTGCCTTCCGAGCCACGCTCGCCAAACCCTCCGGGCACCAGGATGGCGTCGCTGCGGGCCAGCATGTCCACCGCGTCATCCGGTTTCTCGAACGTCTCGGCCTCGACCCAGTTCAGCCGCACGCGCGCACGGTTGGCGATGCCGCCGTGCTGCAATGCCTCGATGAGCGATTTGTAGCTGTCGAGCAGGGCGGTGTATTTGCCCACCACCGTCACCACCACCTCGCGGTCGGGGTGGCGCACGGCGTCAACGATCTTCTCCCACCGCGACAGGTCGGGCGCCGTATCGGTCGGCAGGCCGAAATGGTGCAGCACCTCGGTGTCCATGCCCTCGGCATGGTACGAGATGGGGCAGGCATAGATCGTGTCCACATCGCGCGCGGCAATGACGGCCTGCGGGCGCACGTTGCAGAAATTGGCGATCTTGCGGCGCTCGTTCTCCGGTATTTCACGGTCCGAGCGGCAGACGAGCATCTGCGGCTGGATGCCCACGTTCTGCAGTTCCTTGACCGAATGCTGCGTGGGCTTGGTTTTCAGTTCACCCGCGGCCGCGATCCAGGGCAGCAGGGTGAGGTGGATGAACATCGTCTGGTCAGGTGCCAGGTCGTTGCGCAGCTGCCGGATGGATTCGAGGAAGGGCAGGCTTTCGATATCGCCCACCGTGCCACCGATCTCGACAAGCACGAAGTCGAGGTCCTCGGTATCCGCCACGATCGTTTCCTTGATCGAGTCGGTAATGTGGGGAATGACCTGCACGGTGGCACCAAGGTAATCGCCACGCCGCTCGCGCGCGATCACGCCGGAATAGATCTGCCCCGTGGTGGCATTATCCGCCTTGGTGGCGGGCACGCCGGTAAAGCGCTCGTAATGCCCGAGGTCGAGATCCGTCTCCGCACCGTCGTCGGTCACGAAGACCTCGCCGTGCTGGTAGGGGCTCATGGTCCCCGGATCGACATTGAGATAGGGGTCAAGCTTGCGCAAACGGACCCGATAGCCACGGGTCTGGAGCAGGGCAGCAAGGGCAGCCGAAGCGATGCCTTTGCCAAGGGAGGACACCACGCCGCCGGTGATGAATACAAACCGCGTCATGGATGGCCTTCCTACACTGCTTGCAGCCTACGCGCAAAGCCTACCTGCGGGCTGAGTGAAAAAATAAAAAGGCCCCCGTCCGCACGGAGCGGAGCGGGGGCCGTAGCCGTTGCCCCGAAGGGGCGGGCTTACTTGCCTGCGGGGGCCGATGTCGCGGGCGGCTGGGCCAGGATATCGTGGCCAACGCCGCTCGAGGCACCGCGGTTCATGACCGCGAGCGTGAGCGAGAGCACCATGAACGCCGTGCCGAGCACCGCGGTCGAGCGGGTGAGCAGCGTTGCCGTGCCGCGCCCGGACATGAAGGAGCCCATGCCCTGCGAGCCGCCGATTCCAAGCCCGCCACCCTCGCTGCGCTGGATCAGGATGGTGCCGATCAGCGCGATGGTGACGAACAGGTGCAGTAGAAGAAGAACTGTAATCATGCGTCTTTCCAGTAGATCCCCGCAGGCCGCGCGGCAATCACGATGCGCGGGCGGCGCGGACAAGCGGCACGAAGGACTCGGCCTTCAGGCTGGCATTGCCCACCAGCGCCCCGTCAACGTGTTCGACAGGCAGGATATCGGTGACATTGCGTGCGTTAACGGACCCACCATAAAGGATTCGGATCGTTTTGCCAGCTTCACCGAACTGCCGCACCAGTTCGGCGCGGATAAAGGCGGACATATCGGCAATATCCTGCTGCGATGCGGCCTGCCCGGTGCCGATGGCCCAGATCGGCTCATATGCCACGATGCCGGTAAAGCCCTGTGGCAGCGAGCCCTCGAGCTGCCAGCCCACGGTAGCCTGCGAATCCCCCGCTGAGCGCTGGTCGTCATTCTCGCCCACGCACACGATGGGGGTCAGGCCGGCGGCCATGGCGGCAACCGCCTTCTCGCGCACCGTCTCGTCAAGCTCATGGTGCTCGGCGCGGCGCTCGGAATGGCCAAGGATGACATATTCCACCCCGAGGTCGACCAGCATGGGGGCGGAAATATCACCCGTATGCGCGCCCGATGCATCCTTGTGGCAGTCCTGCGCGCCCAGCGCGATGCCTGCCGCCCTGAGCCCGGGCGCAAGGCGGGCAAGCTGCGTAAAGGGCGGGCAGACCACCACGTCGGCGCGGGTGGGCAGGGCGGCCAGTTCCGTGGCCAGCCCCGCTACCAGCGCGTCGGCTTCGGCGCTCAGGCCGTTCATCTTCCAGTTGCCAACAATGATCTGTTTCATGTTTCCCCTCCTGGCCATGGCCCGGTCGTGCGGCCTGCGGGCGGCACGGGGCATGGCGATGATGGCGCCAAGCCTACACCACGGCTGTCGCGGCGTTGCAACCCGCACGCACCGCGCAACCGGCCCGCATGCATGCTAGTGCTGGTCAAACCGCCCCCGTGACCGTATGGTGCCCGACCGGAAAACAGGGCCGCCCGCACGGCGTACGGGGTGCGCGGGTCTGATCCGTCCGCCTTTGTCTTGGTCCTGGTGCAGGGTTTTTCATGCTGTCTTTTCTGTATCGCGTGTTTGTCGATTCATGGGTGGGGCGTATCGTCGCCGGGCTGTTCTTCCTGGCCTTCATCGGGTTTGGCGTGGGCGACGTGCTGCTCAATATCGGCACCGAGCGTGCCGACGTGGCCGCCCGCGTGGGCAACCGCCCCATCTTGGTGCAGACCTACCAGAACGCATTGCAGACCGAGATGCCGCAGGTGGCGCAGTCCATGCACCTTGCCGACCCCTCGCAAATTCCCGCCGCCACGCGCGAGCAGGTGGCCCAGCAGGTGCTCGGTCGCCTCATGCTGCAGGCCGAGATTGCCGAGGCGGCTGACCGCCATGGCCTGATCGTGCCCGATTCCGTGGTGCGTGACGAGATCTTCTCCATCCCCGCCTTCAAGGGGCGTGACGGGCAGTTCGACCGCGCCCTGTTCAATGACCGCCTGCGCCGCACCGGCATGACCGAGGGCCGCCTGATCGAGCTGGTGCAGCAGGAGCAGGCCTCCCGCGTACTGCTCCAGCCGATTCGTGATGGCGTGGCCGCCCCCGATGTGATGGTGCGCCGCGTGTTCGACTTCGAGGCCCAGACCCGCACCATCGACCTCGTGCGCGTGCCCTTTGCCGGGCAGGCCGTAACCGCCACCCCCACCGCGGCCCAGCTGGCCCGCTACCAGGCCAACCACCCGTGGGAATTCACCGTGCCGGAATACCGTCATGCCCGCATCGTGGTGCTGTCGGCCGATACGATTGGCCAGCGGCTGGATGTGACCGATGCCGACCTGCACCAGGCCTATGAGGCGCAGGCCCAGACCTTCAACCAGCCCGAGCGGCGCAACGTGCAGATCGTGACCGTGCCGACCGAGGACCGCGCCAGGGCGCTCGCCGCACAGTGGACGGATGGCGGCGCCTGGGCGGGCGTGCAGAAAAACGCGGGCAAGGACGCGGCGGCGGTGGAACTGCCGGGCATCAAGATGAGCGACGTGCCCTCGGCCGATCTGGGCAAACAGATCTTCACTGCCCCCGCCGATGCAACGCAGGGCCCCATCAGGAGCGAAGGCGGCTGGGTGGTCTTTCGCGTCACCAGCATCGCTGCCGCCCATGTTACACCCTTTGATGAGGTGAAGCAGGCCCTGCACGACAGGCTGGCGCATGAACGCGCCCAGGCGCTGCTGCCTGACCGGGTGCAGAAGCTGCAGGATGCGATTGCAGGCGGCGGCCTTGATTCCATTCCAGCCGATCTTGGCGCCACCGCCGTTTCGGGTGATCTGGATGCGCAGGGCCAGACCCATGAGGGCACGCCCGCCCCCGTTCCCGGCAGCGATGCCGCGCGGCAGGCGATCATCGCGCGTGTGTTTTCGCAGGCCAAGGGCGCGAACCCCGAGCTGGTGCAGGGGCCTGATGGCGTGTGGTACGCCGTTGCGGTTGATGGCGTAACGGCGGGCCATGTGCAGACCCTGGCCGAGGCCGGGCCGAAGGTGGCCACCGCGTGGCAGGAAGCCGCGCGCCGGCACATGGCGGACCAGCAGGCCACCGCCTATTACACGCAGGCGGCGGCCCAGGGCGGGCTTGGCCATGTCAGCCCCGCCATTGCCGGGCTTGAGCACAGCCAGCCGATCTCGCCCATGCAGCCCGCGCCCGAAATCCCGCGTGAGGTGGCGGCCCTGATCTTCCGCCTGTCGCAGCCGGGGCAGAGTGTCATGACGCAGGCGGGCGATGCATATGTCGTGGCCACGCTGACCGCCATCAATCACCCCGATCCCGCCACCCAGAAAAACCTGTATGACCAGGTGCGTGCCGGGCTGGGCCAGTCGATGGGCGATGATATTGAAATGAGCTATGGCGCGGCGCTTGAGGGCATCGTCAAGCCCAAGCCCAATAACGGTGCCATTCAGGCGGTCATGGCGGAAGTGACCGGCCATCAGAATGCGGGAGCAGCACAGTGAGCGCACAGGCAGCCGCCCTTGGTTCCTCCCTCCATCAGGCTGATGGCGTGGCCATGCGTGATGCGGCGCTGGCCCGGCTGGGGGCGGGGCAGGCCAGTGTGGCGTGGCGCGTCGAGCCTGCCGACCTGCTCACGCCGGTCGCGGCCTTCCTGCGGCTGTCAAAACTGGCGCGCAGCCATGGCGGCGGCAATGGCGGGCATAACGCCTTCCTGCTCGAAAGTGTTGAAGGTGGCACCTCGCGCGGGCGCTATTCGGTCATCGGCCTGCTGCCCGACCTGATCTGGCGCTGCCATGATGGCCGGGCCAGCGTGTGCCACGACCCGGCAGCGCCCACCCACGTCTTCACGCCCGAGGCCGAGGCCCCGCTGGTCTCGCTGCGGCGCATCCTGCACGCAAGCCGCATCGACCTGCCCGAGGGCCTGCCGCCCATGACCGGCGGGGTGTTTGGCTATCTCGGCTATGACATGGTGCGCCAGGTCGAACACCTGCCCGACATGCCCGCCGATGACCTGAACCTGCCCGAGGGCATCCTGATCCGTCCCGGCCTGTTCGCCATATTCGATACCGTGCGTGACGAACTGCTGCTGGCAAGCCCGCTGCGCCCCCGGCCCGGTGTCACGCCCGAGGCGATATGGCAAGAAGGGCAGGCCCGCCTGCAGCAGGCCCGCGCGGCCCTGTCCACCCCGGTGGAACTGCCTGATGCGCCCACCGGCGCGATCGAGGCGCCGGTGCCGCAATCCACGCTGTCGCGTGAGGCGTTCTGCGATATCGTGCGCAGGCTGCAGGACTACATCGCGGCGGGGGACGCGTTCCAGATCGTGCCGAGCCAGCGCTTCAGTGCGCCCTTCACCCTGCCGCCCTTTGCACTGTACCGCGCGCTGCGGCGCATCAACCCCGCACCTTTCCTGTTCTATCTCGACCTGGACGGGTTCAGCCTTGTCGGCTCATCGCCCGAGATCCTGGTGCGCCTGCGCGAGGGCATGATGACCGTGCGCCCGCTCGCCGGTACCCGCCCGCGCGGCCGCACCACGGCAGAGGATCTGGCGCTGGAGGCGGAACTGCTGGCCGACCCCAAGGAACGCGCCGAGCACCTGATGCTGATCGACCTTGGCCGCAACGATGTGGGCCGGGTGTGCGAACTCGGTTCGGTCAGGGTGACCGAGAAGTTCGTGATCGAACGCTTCAGCCATGTCATGCATATCTCGTCCAACGTGGAGGGCACGCTGCGACCGGGGCTGGAGGCTCTTGATGCGCTGATGGCGGGTTTCCCCGCCGGCACGCTGACGGGTGCGCCCAAGATCCGCGCCATGGAAATCATTGATGAGGTGGAGCCGACGCGCCGGGCAACCTATGCCGGGTGCATCGGCTATTTCGGCCCCGATGGCGACATGGATACCTGCATCGGCCTGCGCATGGCGGTGGTCAAGGAGGGACGGATGTACGTGCAGGCGGGCTGCGGCGTGGTGGCCGACAGCGTGCCCGAGGCGGAATATGAGGAAACGCGCCAGAAAGCCCGCGCCCTGTTCCGCGCGGCGGAGGAGGCGGTGCGTTTTGCCACGGATGATGGCGCATAAGGCGATTTGATAGCAGGGGCGTACATGATAGGATGCGCCCAGACATGCCGGGGCAGGCCGCAGGGTTTGACCCGGCCCAGCGGAAAAGCCATGATACGCCCATGATCCTCCTGATCGACAATTATGACAGTTTCACGTTCAATCTTGTCCATTACCTCGGTGACCTGGGCGAGATGTGTGATGTGTACCGTAACGATGCCATCAGCGTGGAAGCGGCGCTTGCGCTCGGGCCCGAGGCCATTGTCATCTCGCCCGGCCCCTGTTCGCCCAATGAGGCCGGGATCTGCTGCGACCTGATCGCCGCCGCTGCGGGCAAGGTGCCGGTCTTTGGCGTCTGCCTTGGCCACCAGGCCATAGGCCAGGTGTTTGGCGGCAAGGTGGTGCGCGCGCCCACGCCCATGCATGGCAAGGTCTCGCCGGTCTATCATGATGGCACCGATATTTTCACCGGCCTGCCGGACCCCTTCAACGCCACCCGCTACCACAGCCTGACGGTCGACCCCGACAGCCTGCCCGATACGCTGGTGCCCACCGCCCATACATCCGATGGCGTGATCATGGGGCTGCGCCATGCCAGCCTGCCGATCTTTGGTGTGCAGTTCCACCCCGAGAGCATCGCCTCGGAATATGGCCACGAGATCATGGCCAATTTCCTGTCCATCGCGCGGGGCAGGAACACACCGCGCAAGGCCGCCTGAACCGGCATGGACAGCACAATGGACAACGCCCCCGACCCGCAGGCCGCGTTCAGGGATATTCTGGGCCGCGTGGTCGGGCAGGGGGCGGTGCCCCCTGAACTGGCGCAGGCGGGGCTGGCGCAGGTGCGTGCAGGGCAGGTGGCGGAAATTCCGGCGGTTGCCTTCCTCACCGGCCTGCGCCTGCGTGGCTTGCTGCATGCCGACCCGGTGGAACTTGAAGGTGTGCTGACCGGGCGCGCGGCTGATCCTTCTGCCGCTTCGGCCACGTTCCGCGCGATCGTGGATGCGGTGCTTGATGGCCGGGACCTGTCCCCCGAGATGGCGGATGAAGCCTTCGGGCTGGTCATGGATGGCGCGGTGGGCGAGGGAATGCTGGCTGCGTTCCTGACCGCGCTGCACATGCGCGGCGAGAGCGTGGTCGAGCTTGAAGCCGCCGTAAAGGCCATGCGCGCGCGCATGCTGGCCGTGCCCGGCCTGCCTGATGGCGCTTTGGATGTGTGTGGCACCGGCGGCGACGGGCTGGGCACGCTCAATGTCTCGACCGCCGTGGCCTTTGTGCTGGCAGCCCTTGACGTACCTGTGGTCAAGCATGGCAACCGCGCCCTGTCATCACGTTCAGGGGCGACGGACGTGCTGCTGGAACTCGGCGTGCCGATGCCCGTTGAGGCTGGGCCGATCGGGCAGATGGTGGCAGCACATGGCGTGGCGTTCCTGGCCGCGACCAGCCACCATCCCGCCATGCGGCATGTGGGGGCCGTGCGCCGTGCGCTGGGGTTCCGCACCATTTTCAACCTTGTCGGTCCGCTTTCAAACCCCGCCAGGGTCAGGCGCCAGCTCCTGGGGGTGTTTGCGCCGCAATGGCTAGATGTCATGGTGCGCACCCTGCAGGCACTCGGCTCCGAGCGGGTCTGGGCGGTGAGCGGGGATTGCGGGCAGGGGCGCTTTATTGATGAACTGACCCTCGCTGGCTCCACCCAGGCCTGCGTGCTGGAAAATGGCCAGGTCCATACCCTGACCATCGAGCCCGAAAGGACCGGCCTGCAACCCGCTCCCATCGCGGCCATTGCCGGTGGCGCGCCTGCCCATAACGCCGCCGCCCTGCGCGCGCTGGCAGCAGGCGGGCGCGGTGCCTACCGCGATACCGTGCTGCTCAATGCAGGCGTGGCATTGCATGTGGCGGGGCGAGGGGACAATATCATGCACGGTGGCGTGATTGACTATGCCGCCCTGCAGGAGAACATCCGCCTGGCTGCGGATGTGCTCGATAATGGTGCGGTTGCGGCCGTGCTGGAGGCTGTCCGGCTATTCCGGGCAGACGGGCCAAACAGAGTAACAGGGTAAAACATGAACGACACGCCAATGACCCCCCCCCAGACAGGCAGTGTCCAGCCCGTGGATGTGGACAGCATCCCCGATGTTCTGGAACGTATCTGTGCACGGACCCGGGTGGACGTGGCGCAGCGTGCCAAGGTCATGCCGCTGAAGGAAATCACCGCCCGCGCGCGTGAGGTGAACACGCCCCCGCGCGGCTTTGGCCAGGCGCTGAAGCAGAAGACCGCCGACCACCAGATCGGCCTGATCGCGGAAATCAAGAAGGCCTCGCCTTCCGCCGGTATCCTGCGCCCCGACTACGAGCCCACCGTCATTGCCGAAGCCTATGAGGCGGCGGGGGCTGCGTGCATTTCCGTTTTGACCGAGGGCTCATGCTTCCATGGCAGCGCCGAGGACCTGACCCGCGTGCGTGAGGCGTGCAAGCTGCCCATCCTGCGCAAGGACTTCATCATCGACCCGTGGCAGGTGCATGAAAGCCGCCTGATGGGGGCGGACTGCATCCTGCTCATCATGGCCATCCTGACCGATGCCGAAGCCGCCGAACTGCTCGACATCGCCCGTGGCCTCGACATGGACGTGCTGGTCGAAGTGCATGATGAGGGCGAACTCAACCGCGCGCTGGCCCTCGATACCTCGCTGATCGGGATCAACAACCGCAACCTCAAGACCCTCCAGACCGATATCGAGACCACCTGCCGCCTGGCCCCGCTGGTGCCACCCGACCGGATCATCGTCTCCGAAAGCGGCATCCGCACGCATGCGGATGTGATGAAGCTCAACGCCGTGGGCGCATCGGGCTTTCTGGTGGGCGAGAGCCTGCTGCGCCATGAGGACGTGGGCGCTGCCGTGCATGCCCTGCTCGGCACCACCGCCCCGGCCAGTCCCGATGCGGGCAAGGCCGCACCACCCGCCGAGAGCACGCCATGACCACACCCCGCCTGTCACACCTCGATGCGGCGGGGCACGCGGTCATGGTCGATGTCTCGGCCAAGCCTGACACGCGGCGCGAGGCCGTGGCGCATGGCCATATAAAAATGCGTGCCCAAACGCTGGGCCTGATCCTTGCAGGCGCCATGCCCAAGGGCGACGTGCTGGCCACGGCGCGCATTGCGGGCATCATGGCGGCCAAGAAAACGGCGGATCTGATCCCGCTGTGCCACCCGCTGGCCATTTCCTCCGTCAAGGTGGCGCTTGCGCCGGACGCGGCGGGCGAGGGGATCGACATTACCGCGCGCGTGCGCACCACGGGGCCGACCGGAGTGGAGATGGAGGCGCTGACGGCAGCCTCCGTCGCGGCACTGACGCTGTATGACATGTGCAAGGCCGTGGAGCGCGACATGGAGATCGGTCAGATTCATGTGATCCATAAATCCGGCGGCGCGTCTGGCACTTATGACCGTGCATCAGGTTCCTGATGCCACCGGCAGAACACTGTAATCGCAACGGCTGCCCTACCCCGTGCGGATGGCGGCACGGGCACCATCAACCAAGGACGTTCGATGAGTAACGAGACCGATCCCGGCCTGGGGGGCGGCCATAACAGCCGCGCCATGACCGAAGCCGACCTGAAGCATGCCTATTACCAGATGGTGCTGATCCGGCGCTTCGAGGAGCGTTCGGGCCAGCTTTACGGCATGGGGCTGATTGGCGGGTTCTGCCACCTGTATATCGGGCAGGAAGCCGTCGTGGTCGGGATCCAGATGGAACTCAAGCAGGGTGACAAGATCATCACCTCCTACCGCGACCACGGCCAGATGCTGGCCGCCGGCATGGACCCGCGCGGGGTGATGGCCGAACTGACCGGACGTGAGGGAGGCTACTCCCACGGCAAGGGCGGGTCGATGCACATGTTCTCGAGCGAGAAGCACTTCTATGGCGGCCACGGCATCGTGGGCGCGCAGGTCTCGCTGGGCATCGGGCTGGCATTCGCCAACAAGTATCGCGGCACGGACGAGGTCTCGGTCACGTATTATGGCGAGGGGGCGTCCAACCAGGGCCAGGTTTACGAGAGCTTCAACCTCGCCGCCCTGCACAAGCTGCCCTGCCTGTTCGTGCTCGAGAACAACCGCTACGGCATGGGCACCAGCGTGGAGCGGGCCTCGGCCTCCAAGGCGCTGTGGCGCAATGGCGAGCCGTGGGGCATTCCGGGCATGTATGTCGATGGCATGGACGTGCAGGCCGTGCGCGCGGCAGCGGCCGAGGCCGTGGCCCATTGCCGCGCGGGCAAGGGGCCGGTGCTGCTCGAGGTCGATACCTACCGCTACCGTGGCCACTCCATGTCTGACCCGGCAAAATACCGCCAGCGCGCGGAAGTGGATGAAATCCGCAAGAACCACGACCCCATCGACCGCGTGCGCCGCGAACTGCTGGCCATGGGCGTGGAAGAAAACGAACTGAAAGCCATGGACGAACAGGTCAAGGCCGTCGTGACCGATGCTGCGGAGTTTGCCCAGACCAGTCCCGAGCCCGACCCCTCGGAACTGTGGACGGACATACTGGTGGAAAGCTGATCTAGAGATGGCAACAGAGATACTCATGCCCGCCCTTTCTCCGACCATGAAGGAGGGGAAGGTGGCCCGCTGGCTGCGCAAGCCCGGTGACGCGATTGCCGCAGGCGACGTGATTGCCGAAATCGAGACCGACAAGGCCACGATGGAAGTCGAGGCCGTGGATGAAGGCACCCTTGGCCAGATCCTGGTGCCCGAAGGCACCGAGAATGTCGCGGTCAACACGCCCATCGCCGTGTTGCTGGCCGAAGGCGAAGATGCATCCGCCATGCCGGCTGCGGCCCCGACCGCGGCTGCAAGGCCCGCGGTGGCCCAGCCCTCCTGCGCGCCGTCCGTGGCCCCGCCCGTTGCGGCCCCCGTTGCCCCGCAGCCCGAAAAGGACTGGGGCGAGACCACCGAGATCACCGTGCGCGAGGCGCTGCGTGATGCCATGGCCGCCGAACTCGCGCGTGATGAGGACGTGTTCCTGATCGGCGAGGAAGTGGCCCAGTACCAGGGGGCCTACAAGGTCTCGCAGGGGCTGCTCGACCAGTTTGGCGAGAAGCGGGTGATCGACACCCCCATTACCGAGCAGGGCTTTACCGGCATGGCCATTGGCGCGGCCCTGACCGGGCTCAAGCCGATTGTCGAGTTCATGACCATGAACTTCGCCATGCAGGCCATTGACCAGATCATCAACTCGGCGGCCAAGACGCGCTACATGTCGGGCGGGCAGATGTCGTGCCCCATCGTGTTCCGTGGCCCCAACGGGGCGGCGGCCCGCGTGGGGGCGCAGCATTCGCAGTGCTATGCC
Organism: Komagataeibacter melomenusus; assembly: GCF_013155395.1. Classification (GTDB taxonomy): domain Bacteria; phylum Pseudomonadota; class Alphaproteobacteria; order Acetobacterales; family Acetobacteraceae; genus Komagataeibacter; species Komagataeibacter melomenusus. The sequence goes on from NZ_JABJWC010000023.1 coordinate 20,866, forward strand.
AGTTGGTACGGCCATGTGCCGGGGCTGAAGGTGGTCGCCCCCTGGTCGGCAGCCGATGCCAAGGGCCTGCTGCGCGCGGCCATCCGCGACCCCAACCCGGTCGTGTTCCTTGAAAACGAGATCCTGTACGGCCAGCGCTTTCCCTGCCCGGTGGATGAGGACTTCATCCTGCCCATCGGCAAGGCCAAGGTGGAGCGTGAGGGGCGTGACGTAACCATCGTCACCTTCTCGATCATGGTGGGCGTGGCCCTTGAGGCTGCGGCCAGACTGGCCGAGCAGGGCATCGAGGCGGAGGTGATCAACCTGCGCACCATCCGCCCGCTCGATACCCAGACCGTGGTGGACAGCGTGAAGAAGACCAGCCGCCTTGTTACGGTGGAAGAAGGCTGGCCGTTCGCGGGCATCGGCGCGGAAGTGGCCATGCAGGTGATCGAGCATGCGTTCGACTACCTTGATGCGCCGCCGGTGCGCGTGGCGGGGGCTGACGTGCCCATGCCGTTCGCCGCCAACCTTGAAAAGCTGGCCCTGCCCAATGCGGACTGGATCATCAATGCCGTCCGGCAGGTTGTGTGAGGGGAACGCACGATGTCCATCAACATCCTGATGCCAGCCCTTTCGCCCACCATGAAGGAAGGCACGCTGGCCCGCTGGCTCAAGGCGGAGGGCGACACGATTGCCGCAGGCGACGTGATTGCCGAGATCGAGACCGACAAGGCCACGATGGAAGTCGAGGCCGTGGATGAAGGCATTCTGGGCCGCATCCTGATCGCGGGCGGCACGCATGGCATTGCCGTCAACACGCCCATCGCCATCCTGGTGGCCGAGGGTGAAAGCGTGCCGGAGGCGGCAGCCGCGCCGGTTGCGCCGGTCGCGGCACCCACGCCGTCCGCCCCGGCGGCGCCGATGCCTGCCGCCGCACCGGCTGCCATGCCTGTTGCAAAAGGCACGCGCGTCTTTGCCTCGCCACTGGCCCGCCGCATTGCGGGGCAGAAGGGTATCGACCTTGCCAGCCTCAAGGGCAGCGGCCCCAACGGGCGCATCGTGCGCCGTGATGTGGAGCAGGCCGCCACGGCCCCCGCGCCAAAGGCCGCAGCGCCTGCGGCTTTGGTGGAAGAAGCGGGCTTCGAGAGCATTCCGCACAGCACCATGCGCAAGGTCATTGCGCGCAGGCTGACGGAATCCAAGTCCACCGTGCCGCATTTCTATGTGGAAATGGACGTGGAACTCGATGCGCTGCTGGCACTGCGCAGCCAGATGAACGCGGCCTCGCCTGATGAAGGGCCGGGGGCGTACAAGATTTCCGTCAACGACATGCTCATCAAGGCGGCGGCGGTCACGCTGCGCCGGGTGCCGCAGGTCAATGTCTCCTTCACCGAGGAGGCCATGCGGGTCTATGAGGACGTGGACATCTCGGTCGCCGTCTCCATCCCCGATGGGCTGATCACGCCCATCGTGCGCAAGGCGGATACCAAGAGCCTGCGCCAGATCAGCCTCGAGACGCGTGACCTCGTGGCGCGCGCGCGCGCAGGCAAGCTCAAGCCCGAGGAATTCCAGGGCGGCACCTTCTCCATCTCCAATATGGGGATGTACGGGGTCAAGGCGTTCTCGGCCATTCTCAACCCGCCGCAGGCCGCCATCCTGGCCATTGCGGCAGGCGAGCGCAGGCCGGTGGTCAAGGGCAACGAGATCACCATCGCCACCGTCATGACTGTCACGCTCTCGGTCGATCATCGCGTGGTCGATGGCGCGCTGGCGGCGCAATGGGTATCGGCCTTCCGCAAGGTGGTCGAAAACCCCATGAGCCTTGTGGTCTGAGGGAGCGCGTTCAATGAGCACCACACAGTTTGATGTGATTGTTATTGGCGGCGGCCCCGGCGGGTATGTCGCGGCCATCCGCGCGGCCCAACTGAAGCTGAAGGTCGCGGTGGTGGAAGCCTCGGCCCTTGGCGGCATCTGCCTCAACTGGGGCTGCATTCCCACCAAGGCGCTGCTGCGCGCCTCCGAGATCAACCACCTGCTGCACAATCTGGGCGAATTCGGCTTTGCGGCCGATAACGTGCGCTTTGACTTTGACAAGGTGGTCAAGCGCTCGCGTGCCGTCTCGGCGCAGCTTTCGGCCGGTGTCGCCCACCTGCTTAAAAAGCACAAGGTCACGGTCATCAGCGGCTTTGGCAAACTGGCAGGCACGGCAGGGGCGAACCGCAAGGTCTCGGTCAGCGTGGACGGCAAGGAGACCACCGTGCTGACCGCGCCGAACGTGATCGTGGCCACGGGTGCGCGTGCCCGCGTGCTGCCGGGGCTGGAGCCTGACGGCAGGCTGGTCTGGTCCTACCGCGAGGCCATGGTGCCCAAGGCCATGCCGCGCAGCCTGCTGGTGATCGGCTCGGGCGCGATTGGCGTGGAGTTCGCCTCCTTCTACCGCAACATGGGTGCGGAGGTGACCATTGTGGAAGTGGCCGAGCGCATCCTGCCGGTGGAAGATGCCGAGATCAGCGCCTTTGCGCGCAAGGCGCTGGAAAAGCAGGGCATGAAGATCCTGACCGGGGCAAAGCTGGGCAGGATCAGCAAGGGCGATAATTCGGTCACGGTCGAGGTCACCGCGGGCGGCAAGACCACGCCCATCACGGTCGAGCGCGTGATCTCGGCGGTGGGCATTGTGGGCAATGTGGAGAATATCGGCCTTGAGGGCACCTCCATCAAGGTGGACCGCACCCACATCACGGTCGATCCCTACTGCCGCACGGGCGAGAAGGGCGTGTTCGCCATTGGCGACATCGCGGCCCCTCCCTGGCTTGCCCACAAGGCCAGCCATGAGGGCGTGATGGTGGCCGAACTGATCGCGGGCCGCGAAGTCCACCCGATCAGCCCCATGAACATTCCCGGCTGCACCTATTGCCGCCCGCAGGTGGCCTCCGTCGGCCTGACCGAGGAGAAGGCGAAGGCGGCAGGCTACAAGATCCGCGTGGGCCGCTTCCCCTTCATCGGCAATGGCAAGGCGATTGCGATGGGCGAGCCCGAGGGCATGGTCAAGACCATCTTTGATGACGCCACCGGCGAACTACTCGGCGCGCACATGGTTGGCGCGGAAGTGACCGAGATGATCCAGGGCTACGTGATCGCCCGCACGGGTGAACTGACCGATGGGGAACTCAAGGAAACGGTCTTCCCGCATCCCACCATATCGGAGACCATGCACGAGGCCGTGCTGGCGGCGTATGACGGGGCGCTGCATATCTGACCCCCGCTGAAAGCTGGGGGCAGGGGCCATACCGCACCCTGATCGTGCGGTTGTGATCCTGCGCCCGGCCCAGGGCGGCAAGAATGCTTGACGTCATGCTGCAGGCGTTTCACTTCTGGTTATCTGCCTGTTTACGGGATTTTTTGCATCATGTCCGTGCGTTTGATGATCGACCACCGCAAGAAGGGTGAAGCCACGCTGCGCCATCCAGAAAAGGCGCACAGGCCCGATAACCCGATCGCCCGCAAGCCAGAGTGGATCCGCGTGCGGGCACCCAACCACCCCACCTATCACGAGACGCGCAAGCTCATGCGCGACAACAGCCTCGTGACCGTGTGCGAGGAGGCGGCCTGCCCCAATATTGGCGAATGCTGGTCACAGCGCCACGCCACCATGATGATCATGGGCGAGATCTGCACCCGCGCCTGCGCGTTCTGCAATGTCACCACCGGCCTGCCCAACGCGCTTGACGGGGATGAACCCGCGCGCGTGGCCGATGCGGTGGCAAAACTCGGCCTGCGGCACGTGGTCATTACATCGGTGGATCGTGATGACCTGCCAGATGGGGGTGCGCATCACTTCGCCCGCGTGATCGGCGCGATCCGGGCCAGCGCGCCCGATACCACCATCGAGATCCTCACACCTGACTTCCTGCGCAAGCCCGGCGCGCTTGAGGTGGTGGTCCGCGCCCGGCCCGATGTGTTCAACCATAACCTCGAGACCGTGCCCCGGCTGTACACCACCATCCGCCCCGGCGCGCGGTACTACCAGTCGATGCGCCTGCTCGATGACGTGAAGCGGATGGACCCCTCCATCTTCACAAAATCGGGATTGATGCTGGGCCTGGGCGAGGAACGGCCTGAAATCCTGCAGGTCATGGATGACCTGCGTATTGCGGACGTTGATTTCATCACCCTGGGGCAATATCTCCAGCCTACGGTCAAGCATGCCGCGGTGGCCCGGTTTGTAACGCCTGAGGAATTCGCTGATTATGCGGGCATGGCCCGGGTGAAGGGCTTCCTGCAGGTCAGTTCCTCGCCGCTGACCCGGTCGTCGTATCATGCGGATTCAGATTTTGCGCAGCTACGCGCCGCCCGTGAGCAACGCCTGAAGGCAGAGCGTGGCGCAATGGAGATCAAGTAGATGCCCACCCATGCCGAACGTCGGCTCATTGCCTATTCGCCCAGCCAGCTTTTTGATCTGGTGGCCGACGTCGGGAAATACCCCCAGTTCCTGCCATGGTGCACCAGTGCGCGCGTGCGCACGCGCACCGCAACCGAACTGGTGGCGGACCTGACCATCGGCTTTGGCCCCTTTCGCGAGACATTTACCAGCCGTGTCCTGCTTGAGGCGCCCAACACCATCCGCGTCAGCTACGAGGAGGGGCCGTTCCGTTACCTCAACAACGTCTGGACCTTCACGCCCGAGCCGCGTGGCTGCCTGGTCGATTTCTTTGTGGATTTCGAGTTCAAGTCCCGCCTGTTGCAGGCGGCGATCGGGGTGGTGTTCAACGAGGCCGTGCGCCTCATGGTCTCGGCCTTCATCCGGCGTGCGCGTGATATCTATGGCCCGCCGCCTGTTGCAGCCCCCGCGCAGGTGAGCGCCGCCAAGGCAGGCAACGCCTGATCCCCCCGTATCGACCACAGGGAAAGACTTCATGAACAGGATTCTCCGCGCCCTTATCGGGGCGGCAGTTATGTGCGCGGCCCCGCTGGCGCATGCAGCCTCACCCGCGCCGCACAAGGTGGAAACACCCGCGCCCGGCAGCAATGCCGAGACCGCCGACCTGAACGAGCAGAGCCTGCAAAAGGCCCGTGCATCCCTTCAGGCGCCCGCTCAGGCGGCATCTGCAGGCCACCCCGTGCAGGCTCAGGGCACGGGCCAGACGGCAAGCCCCATCCGCGTGCCGGAAACCGGCAGCACGGTGGCCGGATACTAGATCGCTCCTGAATGTCCTGAAAACAGAAGGAAGTTTCTGGGTGTCGCCCTTTTTCAAAAAAGCGATGTCTTTCAAAGCTTTTTGAAAGAAGCTTCATCAAAAACTTTTATGATTTCAGGGCTTTATTGAGTCTGCCTTTTTTGAAAAAAGGTGGCACCTGAAAACGTCCGTTACCGTGTTGACCCGTTATTCCGCCGCCAGTCGGCCCGCATGGTCAAGCAGCAGGCCAAGGGCCGCGCGCACGGCCTGGGTGCGGATATCCCACCGCTCGCCTGCAAAATTATGTGAGACCGTATGCACCGTGCCGCCACCGGCCACGGCAAACCAGACCAGCCCCACCGGCTTGCCCGGCGTGGCCCCGCCCGGGCCTGCAATGCCGGTAATGGCGACCGACAGGTTGGCATCGGGCGCATGGCCAAGCGCACCCTGCGCCATGGCGGCGGCGACCTCGCGGCTGACCGCGCCGTAGTCTTCCAGCAGTTTCAGCGGCACGCCCAGTGCATGGTGCTTCATGCTGTTGGAGTAGGTGACAAAACCACCGCATACGACATCCGACGCGCCGGCGGCTTCGGTCAGGGCAGCGGCCAGCAGGCCGCCGGTGCAGCTTTCCGCCGTGACAACACGCTGGCCTGCGGCACGCAGGCGGGCCAGGGCATCGGGCATGCGGCCCAGAAAGGTGTCAGGTAACATCCGCAGCGTTCTCCTCATTGTGGGGTGTCAACGCATCAGGCAAGGCAACGGATGCCTGCCAGGATCGCAGCCGCCATGAGGCCAGCCACCACGTCATCGCCCATGATGCCCAGCGCATCATGCCTGCGGTCGAACCAGCCCACCGGGCCAGGCTTGGTAATGTCGAACAGGCGGAACAGGGCAAAGGCCAGCGCCAGCCACAGCCCATCAGCCCAGCGCAGGCCATCGAGCGGCAGCGGGGCGAGGGGGAACATGGCAATCCACATGCCCGCCACCTCGTCAATCACGATCCAGCCGTGATCTTCCCCGCCTGAGGCAAGCTGTGTGGCGCGGTAGCCCACAAAGGTTACCACCAGCACGGCCAGCGCCATCCATAGCCACTGCCCCAGCAGCGGCACGCCCACGATCAGGGCGGCAAGCGAGCCCACCGTGCCCGGCGCGCGCGGTGCAAAGCCCGTGCCGCAGAAACTGGCAATGAAGCGGGCGGGAGAAAATGCCATCAGCCTGCTCCCAGCGCCGGGTCGGTGGCCTGGTAGATGGCCATGTTTTCCTCCACCCGTTCTACGTAATTGCGTGTCTCGCCAAAGGGGATGCTCTCGATCCAGTCCAGCATGGCATCGGGCACCGGGGTGTCGCGCGCCGGGTTGCCCAGGGTGAGCAGCCAGCCATCGGTGCGGTGCGGGCCAGCGTTATAGGCTGCGGCCACGTAGGGCACGGCGCCACCCACGCGCCGGGCGATATCGGCCAGGTAGGCAGCACCTAGCTGCATGTTCAGGTCCGGGTTGGTCAGGCTGGCGGCGCTGACATTCACGTTCAGGCCCGCCTTGCGCGCGACCTCACGCGCAGTGGGCACGAGCAGCTGCATCAGGCCAACCGCGTGGGCGGGGCTGACCACGCCTGCGTCAAACCCGCTTTCCTGCCGGGTGATGGCCAGTTCCACATCGGGCGGCAGGGTGCTCGTGGGGGGGGCGCAGGCGCGGGGCCAGCCCTCATGCACCAGTGTCAGCCCGTCCCTGCCTGCAAGCCGGGCCACCATCACGGCGGCATCGGGCATGCCAAGGCGGGTGGCCATGCGGGCTGCGAGCACGTGGGTGACGGGGCTGGTCGCCTGCGCATCGAGGGCCAGGACAAAGTCACGCGCATGGTGGCGGTCGTTCCATGCGACGAGGATCTCGGCCGCACGGGCAAGGTCGGTGGTGTCGAACCGCACGGAATCGGCCACGCTGGGGGTAGGTTCGCTCTCGCGCAGCAGGTGCGCGCGGATCTGGCGGCCTGCCTGCTCGGGGGTGATGAGCTGGTTGGCGCGGTTGCCTGCCAGCCATTCAATGGCCATCTGGCCGTAAAAGGTGTTGGCAAGGGCGGCTGCCTGCATCCACTGCGCGCGCGCCGGGGCATGGCGCCCGCGTGCCCAGAGCGCGCGCCCCGTCCAGAACAGCCCCCGGCTGCGGGTAATGACCGGCACCGCCTGCGCCAGCGGGGCGAAATCGGCCTGCGCATGTTCGGCATCATGCAGGTATTCCAGCCGGATCCAGCCTGCGAGGAACAGGGCGTCATAATGGTTGGCCGCGCCGATATCCGCCGTGTCGCTGGCCACGAACAGCGCATCATCCACCCGGTGGGCCAGCAGCAGGTCACGCGCCAGCCCGTCACGCTCGCGCCAGAATACGGTAGCGATCGCGGGGGCCTGCTGCTTTTCGGTATCCACGCCACGGGCGCGCCACAGTTCAAGCGCCTCATCCAGCCGTTGGGCGTGGTGCAGCCAGCGTAACTGGTCCAGCACCAGCGCGCCATCGGCCTGCTGCTCGGGCGGCAGGGCGCTCAGGGTATCTTGCGCCTGCGGGTCATTGCGGCGAAATGCCAGGCGCGCGCGGGCCACGGGCTGCTGCGTGGCTTCAAGCAGCGCCACCTGCCGGGTCGCGGCATCGACCCTGCCCGCGCGTTCCTGCCGGTCAAAGCGCTGCCAGTGGTCCTGGGGGGTCAACTGAGGGCCGAAGCCCGCCAGCAGGGCCTGTGCATCGGTGGGGCTGTCGGCGCGGTTGATCCATGTATCCCGCGCCCAGGCCGCCAGTTTCTCGGGGGCGGGGCTGGCATGGGCGCAGCGCAGCAGGGCGTGCACATCGGTCAGCGGCAGGCGGGGGCACAGCGCGCCGGCCACCGCATCATCCGCTTCGCCCGCCAGCGCCTGCTGGTAGTGCGCGAGCAGCAGGCCACGCTGGGGCCATGCGGGGTTTTCGTTCAGGAAGGTGGCATATTCCTCCGCCGTGCCGCCCGCGCCTGAAAGCAGGCGCAGATAGACCAGCAGCTTGGCCGCGATGGGGTCATCATCGGCATTGCCCGTGGCAGCCTGTCGCGGCGTGGGCCAGTCGCCTTCAGCCGGTGTGGTGGCGGCGGGGGCAGGGGTGGCCAGCCCGGCCATGACGGTGGCAAGGCAGGCCGCCCGGCCCCATTGGCGCAGGCATGCGGGGCGCAGGGCGGGGAGGCGTGGCATCAGCCGCCATGCCCCACATGCGCCCAGACCTCGCCGCCGCCCTTGACGATCAGTTCAATGGCCACGGCGAGCACCACCAGCAGCCCCACCCATGAAATCCATTTGTACCGCTCCAGCAGCCTGGCAATGAGCGAGGCCGCCACCGCCATCAGCACCACCGATATGACCAGCCCGCTCACCAGCACGCCCATATGCTCGCCCGCAGCCCCCGCCACGGCCAGCACGTTGTCCAGGCTCATGGACAGGTCAGCCACGATGATGCGGATGATGGCGTTACGCAGGGAACCGGGGGCGGGGGTATCCGTTTCGGCCTCGGCACCGCCGCGCATCTCGCGGAACATGCGCCAGCACACCCACATCAGCAGGAGGCCGCCCGCCAGTGTCAGCCCGATGATGGCCAGCAGCCTGACCGCCACGAGCGCCAGGCCGATGCGGATGACCGCAGCACCCAGCACGCCGCACAATATGGCGATTCGGCGTGACTGCTGTGGCAGGTTGCGCACCGCCATGCCCACCACGATGGCGTTATCGCCCGCCAGGGTCACGTCGATCAGGATAACCTGGGCCAGTGCGTAAAGGGAAGACGGGGAAAAAATGGCAGACATGGGCAGATGGATTCCTGAAGACAAGGTCGTGCCGCCGCAGGGCGGGGCGGGCGTGGCAGGTGCTTTATGCCGCCGCGCGCGGGCAACATGCAATCATGCCTGTCATGACAGATTGTATGCCACGGGCGGAACGTGGCGTGAATATAAGGGAGACGCACGCGCCAGAATTGGCTAGGAAGGCGGCCTGATCCTGAATGTGTCGCTTTGAGCCAAGGAAGCCCGAGAACATGGTACCGCGCTATACCCGCCCCGTCATGGCCGCCATCTGGTCCCCCGAGAACCGCTACCGCATCTGGTTCGAGATCGAGGCCCTCGCCTGCGAGGCGATGGCGCAATACGGTGCGATTCCGCCCGAGGCCGCAAAGACCATCCGCGAAAAGGGCGATGCCGCCATGGCCGCCTTCTCGCAGGCCGACCTCGACCGCATTGACGAGATCGAGGCCGAAACCCGCCACGATGTCATCGCCTTCCTGACCTGGCTGGCGGAAAAGGTCGGCCCGGACAGCCGCTTCGTGCATCTGGGCATGACCTCGTCGGATGTGCTCGACACCTGCCTGTCGGTGCAGATGGTGCAGGCGACCGACCTGCTCCTGCAGGATGTCGATGCCGTGCTGGCCGCACTCAAGCGCCGTGCATTCGAGCATAAATATACGCTCACCATCGGCCGCAGCCATGGCATCCATGCCGAGCCGACCTCATTTGGCCTCAAGATCGCGGGCCATTATGCCGAGTTCGCCCGCAACCGCGCGCGCCTTGTCCGCGCGCGTGAGGAAATTGCCGTCTGCGCCATTTCCGGTGCGGTGGGCACCTACGCCCATATCGACCCCCGCGTTGAGGACTACGTGGCCGAAAAGCTGGGCCTCAGGCCCGAGGGCGTGTCCACCCAGGTTATTCCGCGTGACCGGCATGCGGCCTATTTCTGCGCGCTTGCGGTCATTGCCAGCGGCATCGAGCGGCTGGCCACCGAGGTGCGCCACCTCCAGCGCTCGGAAGTGCGCGAGGCGGAAGAGTTCTTCCACAAGGGGCAGAAGGGCTCCTCGGCCATGCCGCACAAGCGCAACCCCGTGCTGTCGGAAAACCTGACCGGGTTGGCCCGCCTCGTGCGCTCGCATGTCATTCCCGCACTCGAGAACGTGGCGCTGTGGCACGAGCGTGACATCAGCCACTCCTCCGTCGAGCGCAACATCTGCCCCGATGGCACGATCGGCCTCGACTTCGCGCTCATGCGCCTGGCGGGCATGATGGAAAAGCTGGTGGTCTACCCTGGCCAGATGCAGGCCAATATCGAAAGCCTTGGCGGCGTGGTGCATTCGGGCGAAGTGCTGCTGGCCCTTGCGCGCGCGGGCATCCTGCGTGAGGATGCGTACCGCATCGTCCAGCGCAACGCCATGGAAACATGGACGAAGCTGGGGCAGAAGGACGCGAAGACCTTCCGCGAGAACCTGGCCGCCGACCCCGAGGTTGCAGGCCGCGTGCCGGCGGAAGTGCTCGATGCGGCGATGGACAGCAATGCCCATCTGGGCAGGATCGACCACACCTTCACCCGCGTGTTCGGTGAGGCAGGCCCCGCACGGAGCTGATGCCCCGTGCCCTGACGGAAAACAGCAGCAGGATATCGAGGCGTGTGCACAGTCGTCATTTCCCACGATCCGGATCAGGACTGGCCGCTGCTCATGGCGGCCAACCGTGACGAACGCCTCGACCGGCCCTGGCTGCCGCCGGGGCGGCACTGGGCTGACCAGCCCAACGTCATCGGCGGGCAGGACCAGGTGGCCGGTGGCTCGTGGCTCACGCTCAATGATGCGGGCGTGGTCGCGGGCATCATGAACCGCGTGGGCAGCCTCGGCCCCATGCCGGGCAAGAACTCGCGGGGCGCGCTGCCGCTGCTGGCCGGCCGGTTTGATACGGCGCGGGCGGCGGCCGACCACATCGCCACCATCGATGCGGGCGCATGGCGCTCGTTCAACATGATCGTGGCCGACCGGGCGGAGGCCTTCTTCATCCGTGGCCCCGGCTATGGCCAGCCGCAGGTCGAGCTGCTCGCCCCCGGCGTGCACATGGTCGCCACCACCGACCCCGATGACATGGGCATGCCGCGCATCGCCCGCCACCTGCCGCGCTTTCGGGCAGCCCTCCGGCCCGTGCCGCCGGAATGGACCACCTGGACCACGCTGCTCGCCGACCGCTCGCTGCCCGCGGGCAGTGAACTCAACATCCCGCCGCGCTCGGGCTTTGGCACGTGCAGTTCATCGGCCATCGGGGTGGCAAAAGATGGCCGCCGGTCATGGTTTTTTGCCGCAGGCGCGCCTGACCGCGTGGGCTACCGGCCCATCGACCCGGGCACGCCACAGCCACCGGCTTAAGGTAAATATGGTATCTTCCCGCCCGGAACGCTGCTATGGCATGCGGACCATTGGGGATCATGCCGCAAACAGATCCTGCAGATCAGGGGAGGGGCCGCTCCCGGCCCGTCCCCACAGCGTTATGTGAAGGACGAGTATGGGCCGCCGCCGCCAGCTTTACGAAGGAAAAGCCAAGATCCTTTTCGAGGGGCCCGAGCCGGGCACGCTCGTGCAGTATTTCAAGGATGACGCCAGCGCCGGTAACGGCGCGAAAAAGGGCATCATCACCGGCAAGGGGGTGCTGAACAACCGTATCAGCGAACACCTGATGCTGCGCCTGCACGATATCGGGATTCCCACCCATTTCATCCGCCGCCTCAACATGCGCGAGCAACTGATCCGCGAAGTCGAGATCATTCCGCTCGAGGTCGTGGTGCGCAACGTGGCGGCGGGCTCGCTGTCCAAGCGGCTGGGCATTCAGGAAGGCACGCGCCTGCCGCGCCCCATCATCGAGTTCTATTACAAGAACGACGCCCTGAACGACCCGATGGTGAGCGAGGAGCACATCACCGCATTCGGCTGGGCCTGCCCGCACGACATGGAAGACATCGTGGCGCTGAGCATGCGCATCAACGACTTCCTGTGCGGCCTGTTCATGGGCATCGGCATCATCCTTGTCGATTTCAAGCTGGAATTCGGCCGCCTGTTCGAGGGCGACAACATGCGCATCGTCCTGGCGGATGAAATCTCGCCCGATAACTGCCGCCTGTGGGATGCCAAGACCAGCGAGAAGCTGGACAAGGACCGTTTCCGCAAGGACATGGGCAAGGTTGAAGAAGCTTATCAGGAAGTTGCGATGCGCCTGGGCATCCTGCCCGAGGCCACGAATTCCGACATGAAGGGACCGGAGGTAATGCAATGAAGGTGCGCGTGACCGTCATGCTGAAGGAAGGCGTGCTCGACCCGCAGGGCAAGGCCGTGGAACATGCGCTGCATGTGCTCGATTTTGGCAATGTGGGCGAGGTGCGCATTGGCCGCGTGATCGAGCTTGAGATCGATGAGACCGACCGCGAGCGCGCCCGCGCGCAGGCCGATGCCATGGCGCGCGCCCTGCTGGCCAATCTCGTGATCGAGGATTTCACAACGGAGGTCGTTGGATGAAGATCGCCCGCCTTCTTGCCCTTGGCTGCGTCCTGGCCGTGGGCCTGCCCGCGGCCCATGCCTCTGCCCAGCGTGTCTCGCGCCTTGATGGCGCGCGCCTTGGCTCGCTGTGCACCAAGCCCGCAGGCACCGGCATCTGTGATGCCTACATCTCCGGCATTGCGGATTCGGTAACGCTTGCGCACCTGTTCGAGCGCAATGCGGAAAAGGACGGCAAGGACGTCCCGGCCTTCTGCATCGCATCTGCCACGCCCACGGCGGACATGCGCGGCAAGGTCGTAAGCTGGATGAAGGACCACCGCGATGACCTCAGCCGCCCGGCGGGCGAGGTCGTGTTCACCGCGCTGCATGAATCCTATCCCTGCGGCGGCGGCAAATGAAGGCGGCGATTGTAGTTTTTCCCGGTACCAACCGGGAGCGTGACATGGCGATTGCGCTGCGCAGCGTGACCGGGCAGGCCCCGGCCATGGTCTGGCACCGTGATACGGCCCTGCCCGAAGGGCTGGACCTCGTGGTGCTGCCCGGCGGCTTCAGCTATGGCGATTACCTGCGCTGTGGCGCCATGGCGGCGCATGCGCCGATCATGGCGGCCATCCGCGAATTCGCGGCAAAAGGCGGCCATATCCTGGGCGTGTGCAACGGCTTCCAGATCCTGACCGAGGCGCAGCTCCTGCCCGGCGCGCTGCTGCGCAACGCAGCGCTGCGCTTCCTCTCGCAGGACTGTTTCTTGCGCGTGGAGCGCAATGACACGCCGTTCACGCGGCATTGGGCCAAGGGCGATGTGTACCGCACCCCCATGGCGCATGGCGATGGCAATTACATTGCCGAGGCCGAGACCATCCGCATGCTTGAAGATACCGGGCGCGTGGCCTTCCGCTACGTGGCGGAAAACGGGCGGCTTGATGCAGGCGACCCGCAGCTCAACCCCAATGGCTCGATGAACGCCATTGCCGGCGTGTTCAGCGAGAACCTGCGCATCTGCGGCATGATGCCCCACCCGGAGGATCTGGTTGATCCGCTGATGGGCGGCGAGGATGGCAAACCCCTGTTTACGGGACTTGTGGAGGCTCTGGTCGGATGAGTGCAAAGTTACCGCGCACCGTTGATGAGGCACTGGCGCGCGAATTCGGCCTGACGGCGGAAGAATACGGCAATGTCCTGTCCATCATGGGCCGCACGCCCACGTTTACGGAGCTGGGCATCTTCTCGGTGATGTGGTCCGAGCACTGCTCGTACAAATCATCGCGCGCCTATCTCAAGACCCTGCCCACCACCGCGCCATGGGTCATCCATGGCCCCGGCGAGAACGCGGGCGTGGTTGATATCGGGAACGGGCTGGCGGCCATCTTCAAGATGGAGAGCCACAACCACCCCTCCTTCATCGAACCCTATCAGGGCGCTGCCACCGGCGTGGGCGGCATCCTGCGTGATGTGTTCACCATGGGCGCGCGGCCTGTGGCCAACCTCAACGCCCTGCGCTTTGGCAACCCCAACAACCCGCAGACCCGCCGCATCGTTGATGGCGTGGTGCGCGGCGTGGGCGGCTACGGCAACTGCGTGGGCGTGCCCACGGTGGGCGGCGAAATCAACTTCCACCCCGCCTATGACGGCAACCCGCTGGTCAATGCCATGACCGTGGGCGTGGCGCGGCAGGACCGCATCTTCCTCTCGGCTGCGGCAGGTGTTGGCAACCCGGTGATCTATGTCGGCTCCAAGACGGGGCGCGATGGCATCCATGGGGCCACCATGTCGTCCTCCGAGTTTGACGAGGATGCGCTGGCCAAGCGCCCGACCGTGCAGGTGGGTGACCCGTTTGTTGAAAAGCTGCTGATCGAGGCCTGCCTGGAACTGATGGCGACCGACGCCATCGTGGCCATTCAGGACATGGGGGCGGCCGGGCTTACCTCCTCCGCCGTGGAAATGGCGGGCAAGGGCGGCGTTGGCATCGACCTCGACCTTGACCATGTGCCCCAGCGCGAGCGCGGCATGACGGCGTATGAGATGATGCTGTCCGAGAGCCAGGAGCGCATGCTGATCGTGCTGCGCCCCGACCGCACCGAGCAGGCCCGCGCCATCTTTGACAAGTGGGAACTCGACTTTGCCGTGATCGGCCACCTGACCGACACCGGCAATATCGTCATCCGCCACAAGGGTGAAGTCGAAGCCGAGATTCCGCTGGCCCCGCTGGCTGACCAGGCCCCGGTCTACCGTCGCCCCACGGCACCGGCGCAAAAGCCGCAGCCGATGGAGCCGATCATCGACCCCGTGGGCGTGGAGCAGGCGCTGATCCGGCTGATCGGCTGCCCCGACCTTGCCTCGCGCGCATGGGTGTACAACCAGTATGACAGCACGGTGGGCGGCCAGACGGTACGCAGGCCCGGGGCGGCGGATGCCGCCATCGTCAAGGTGGAAGACACCGAGATCGGCCTGGCGCTGACCACCGACTGCACGCCGCGCTACTGCCGCGCCAACGCCAGGCTTGGCGGCGCGCAGGCCGTGGCGGAAGCCTGGCGCAACATCACGGCCACGGGTGCCCGCCCGCTGGCGGTGACCGACAACCTCAACTTCGGCTCGCCTGAAAAGCCGGAGGTGATGGGCCAGTTCGTCGATGCCATCGCAGGCATGGGCGAGGCGTGCCGTGCGCTCGACTTCCCGGTCGTGAGTGGCAATGTCTCGCTGTATAACGAGACGCGGGCGCCCGATGGCACATCACAGTCCATCCTGCCCACGCCAGCCATTGGCGGCCTTGGCGTGCTGGAGAACGTGCGCCAGGCGGTGGGGCTGGGCATGCCTGATGGGCTTGATGTCATGCTGCTCGGCGAGACGAAGGGCCAGTTGGGCCAGTCGATCTGGCTGCGTGAGATCCTTGGCGCGCAGGATGGCGAGCCGCCTGAACTCGACCTTGCCGCCGAACGGCGCAATGGCGATTTCGTGCGCGGGCTGATCCTTGATGGCACGATCGCCGCCTGCCACGATGTGGCTGATGGTGGCGTGCTGGTGGCCGTGACCGAGATGGTGATGGCAGGGCAGGCGGGCTGCGTGCTCGAGGCCCCGCAATCGGGCATGCGCCCCGAGGCCTTCTGGTTTGGCGAGGACCAGTCGCGCTACATCGTGGCCGTGCGTGACGGGCAGGCGCTTGCCACCCTTGCGGCACAGGCAGGGGTGCCATGCCGCAGGCTGGGCCGCTCGGGCGGCGAGGGTTTGACATTGCCCAGCGGGTCCACAATATCCAAGGCGCGTCTGCTCGCGGTGCATTCCGAATTCTTTCCGCGACTGATGGACCGATAGGGCAGGAGTTTTAAGCCACATGGCAATGACGGCACAGGAAATCGAGACCTACATCCGCGAGGCCCTGCCTGATGCAAAGATCACGATCGATGATCTGGCAGGCGATGGCGACCACTATGCCTGCCGCGTGGTGAGCGAGGCCTTTCGTGGCCTGCCCCGCGTGCGGCAGCACCAACTGGTCTATAACGCGTTGCAGGGGCATATGGGCGGCAAGCTGCATGCGCTCGCCCTCCAGACCCAGACGCCCGACTGACCAGAAGCGATATCCTTACCCCCAAAGCAGGAAACAAGATTATGGCCGAAACAATCGCACAGCGCATCCAGGCGCAGATCGATGCCAACCCCGTCATGCTGTACATGAAGGGCGATGCCAACTTCCCGCAATGCGGCTTCTCCGCGCGCGTGGTGCAGGTGCTCAAGCACCTTGGCGTGCCGTTCAAGACCGAGAACGTGCTGGCTGACCCCGAACTGCGCCAGGGCATCAAGGACTTCTCGAACTGGCCCACCGTGCCGCAGCTTTACGTCAAGGGCGAGTTCATTGGCGGCTGCGATATCGTGACCGAGATGTACCAGACCGGCGAGCTTGAAAAGCTCCTGACCGAGAAGGGCATTGCCACCGCCGCTGCCTGATCCGGGCGGCCCGAAGGCAGTAAAAATGGCGGGCGGGGCAGAAATGTTCCGCCCGCTGTGTATTTGGGGCATAACATCACTTGCGTCATGCCACCGCTTTCGCCTAGCTTTCCTTGGCATTTGAAAAAAACAAGGGGGCCTGATGCGCTACACTGACTTGCGTTCTGCTACAATGCTGCTGCTTGGCGCAGGTCTGATTGGAAGCATCGCCACCCCCGCCCATGCCCGCACCCATGCGGTAACCGAGAGCGAGGCCGACCGGCTGACGCTTGGCGCGCTGATCGCGCCGCCGCCGCCTCCGGTGCGTCATGCCACTTACCGCCACGCAACGGGCAGGGGCCATGGCGCACCTGTAGTGCTGGCGGCGCATCATGGCAGCACCGCCCATACGCAGCACACGATGGTGCATACCATCGTCTATCACCCGCATGGCGGTGTCACGCACCACATCCATCCCGCACCTATGCGCCATCGCGCCTGAGAGCCTGCCTGAAAACAGGCTGCCGAAGACATGGTAAAGCGTTTTGGGGTGCCGCCTTTTTTTGAATAAAGGCGGCATTCTTTATGCTGCCGGGACTGCCCGTGCTCAGTACTGCCTGAAGGCGTCCGGTATCCATTCAATCACATTGCCCGGCAGCACCGCGCAGAGATCGAGGCGCATGCTGTCATAGACCCAGTGCGGATTGGCAGCGCAGAGCGCCGTGGCCGCATTCATGATGCGCCTGACCTGCGCAGGCCGGATCGATTCGCCTGCCGCCAGCAGCGAGGGGCGGGCCTTGACCTCGATAAAGGCCAGGCAGCCCGCACGCAGGGCCACGATATCAACTTCCCCCCAGCGCGTGCGGGCGCGGTGTAGCAGCACTTGCCAGCCTTTCGCCCGCAGATCGGCCATGGCGGCCTGTTCGGCGGCCAGGCCATCGGCAAAGGCGCGCCTGCCACGGCGCTGGCGATGAAGGGCTGGCGGGCGTGCTGTCATGCCCTGTTTTTTACAGGTTTTCTCCAGTGCCGGTCCAGCAGCCATCCGGCTACAGGCATCAAAGCCTGCCGCCTTTTTGGCAGAAGGCATCAGGCTGAAACTTTTGTTATTATTTATCAATAGTTTGTTTGAAAAATTTTCAGCCCACCGGGTCGTGGCTGTGTAAAACCCGGTGGGTAGGATAAGAGCATGTAGGGACATGACCGGGCTGGAGCAGGATGAGGTGACATGATCTTTTATTCCCTGACCATATGGGATCTGGCCCTGCTTGTGCTGCGGCTGGGCATTCTCGTGCCGGTCGTGATTCATGTGCTCCTGACCAAGCGCGATGTCGGGGCCTCGATCGGCTGGATTGGCGTGACCGTGCTCATGCCGCTGACCGGCGGCATCCTCTATCTCATGTTCGGCATCAACCGCGTGCACCGGCGCGCGCGGCGCATGGCGGGGCAGCACCCGTGGCGCAGCCGCACCATGTCCTCGCAGTGGCGGTGTGATGAGAAGGGCGCCTTCGCCCCGCTCGGCTCCATGGTGGGCAAGCTGACCGGCCGCCCGCTGCTGGGCGGCAACGCCATCGAGCCGATGCATGATGGCGATGCGGTCTATCCGCGCATGCTGGCCGCCATCAACGCAGCCGAGCGCAGCGTGCTGCTGTGCTCCTATATCTTCCGCGCCGACAGCAT
Organism: Komagataeibacter melomenusus; assembly: GCF_013155395.1. Lineage (GTDB taxonomy): Bacteria > Pseudomonadota > Alphaproteobacteria > Acetobacterales > Acetobacteraceae > Komagataeibacter > Komagataeibacter melomenusus. Next base: position 38,903 of record NZ_JABJWC010000023.1, read on the forward strand.
CGGCCGCCAGTTCTGCGATGCGCTGATAAAGGCCCACGGGCGGGGCGTGGAAGTGCGCGTGCTGGTCGATGGCGTGGGGTCGGGCTATTTCAATTGCGGGGTGGCCCGCATCCTGCACCGCGCCGGCGTGCCGGTGGGGCAGTTCATGCATTCCATGCTGCCGTGGCGCATGCCGTTCATCAACATGCGCGACCACAAGAAGATTCTGGTAACAGACGGGCTGACCGGCTTCATGGGGGGGCTGAACATCGGTGAGGAAAACATCGCTGCCTCCCACCCCGCGCATTTGGTATCGGACACGCATTTCCAGATCAGGGGCCCGGTCGTGCACCAGTTGAGCGAGGCCTTCGCGCGCGACTGGGCCTTTACCATGGGCGAGGAACTGACGGCGGACACCTTCTTTCCGCCCCAGCCCTGCTGTGGCGAAATGCCCAGCCGCATCGTAACGGCCGGACCAGACATGGATCTGGAAAAGATCGAGTACACCATGCTCCAGGCCTTCACCATGGCGCGGCACAGCATCAGGCTCATGACGCCGTATTTTTTGCCCGATGACCGGTTCCTGACCGAACTGGAACTGGCCTCGCTGCGCGGCATCGAGGTGGATATCGTGGTGCCCGCGCACAGCAACCACACCCTGCTGGACTGGGCGCGGGCGGCCAACCTGCCGCGCTTTCTGGATTCAGGGTGCCGGATCTGGATGGCGCGGCCGCCTTTCAACCATTCCAAGCTCATGGTGGTGGACCGGCACTGGTCGTTCGTGGGCAGTTCCAACCTTGATGTGCGCAGCCTGCGCCTGAACTTCGAGATCAACCTCGAAACCTATGATGACGCGCTGGCGGGCGCGCTTGATGATTTCATCGCCAGCCATCGCCATATCAGGCTCACGCACCATGATCTTGACCGACGCCCGTTCCCGCGCAAGCTGCGCGATGCGGCGGCCCGCCTCATGCTGCCCTACCTGTAGGCGCGGCTGCCCGCGGGGCGCAGCGTGACCGAGATGGGCCGGTGGTCGGAGGCATAGTTCTCGATCACGTGCCGCTCGGTGCAGGTCAGGCCGCGCACGAGGCAGCGGTCGAGGCGGATGGGCAGCATGTCGGCCATGCGGTGGGTGGGCGCGCGTGGCCCCACATCCTGAAAATGGCGGATCAGCGCCGGGCCGACCTGGTTGAAATCCCCCAATATGGCGGCCTGATGCGGCAGGAGCTGCACCACCCGGCGCAACTGGCGGCGGTTGAGCAATTGCCCGTGCGAAAGATGCACGTTGGCCACGACAAGCGACCGGCACTCGATCACCTGCGCCACCCGGCGGATGAGCGTGCCCGCGGGCAGGGTGCAGGTCAGCGGCTGGCGGCGATAGGGCCACGGGCTCCAGCACGCCAGCCCGTGAATGCGCCCGGGCAGGGGCGCGCGCGCGTAATGGCCGCCGATCAGGGTGGGCAGGGTGTCGATTTCCACCGTGGCCTCCTGCATGAGCAGGAGGTCCGGGCGCTCGGCGTGGATCAGGTTGATCACGTCGCGCACTGTCGCGCCAATGCGGCGCAGCAGGTTCCAGCTGATGATCTTGACCCCATCTCCCTCACGCGCGGGGGGCGTCAGGTCCAGCCGGGGCGGCGTGCCGTGGCGCGGCTGGACGGAAGGCAGGCGGAGATAGGGGCGGGCAAGGGTCATGGTTCGATAAACGGCTCGCGGATGTCATCAGGAACGGGATTGCGGCTACGGGCATCACCCGCCGCGAATTCGGCGGTGAGCGTATAGCCCACGCCAATCAGCACGGGACCAAGGAAAATGCCCAGCCCCCCGAAGGTCAGCACCCCGCCGAGCACGCCAAGCACCGTCAGCAGGTAGGGCATCTGCGCGCCACGGGCGATGAACATGGGGCGGATGATGTGGTCGGCGCCCGATACGATAATGGTGCCATACAGCAGCAGGAAGATGCCCCAGCCGGGATGATGGGTGATGAGCAGGAAAAGGGCGGCGGGAATCCAGATCAGCGGCGCGCCGATGGGCAGCACGGCCACGAAGGCGGTAACCGCGCCCAGCAGCACCGGGCTGGAAATGCCCGCGATGGCAAACCCGATTCCGGTCAGGATGCCCTGGATGATGGCCGTGCCCAGAATGCCGTAGACCGTGCCGCGTATGGTGCGCCCCACGATGCCCAGAATCCGGTCGGCATACACGCCCGCGATGCGCCTGACCACGGCCACGAACGTGTTGCCAAGCGCATCACCGCCCAGCCAGAAGAAGAAGGAGATGAACAGCGCCATGGCCAGGTGCGCCAGCCCGCTGGCAAGCTGCATCATGGCATTGAGGATCGACTGCCCGATGCGCCCGGCATAGGGGCGCACGACCTGGTCTATGCTGCCGACATCGGCTGACCATTTCTGCCATTTTTCAACGATTTCGGGGCCGAAATGCGGAATATGGGCAAGGCGCGCGGGCAGCGGCGGCAGGTGCAGCGCGCCGATGGCGTCGACCATGTACTGCAACGTTGCGGGCACATCGGCAATGCTGCTCGACACCACGATGGCCAGCGGCACCACCAGCACCAGCGCGCACAGCAGCGTCATGGCCAGGGCCGCGGGCAGCAGCGCCATGTGGGCGCGCAGCCGCATGAAGACCGGCCAGGTGGAAAAGGTCAGGATCGCGGCCCACAGCAGGGCGGTAAGGAAGGGATAGAGGATGAGAACGCAGCCGAATGCGATCCCCCCCAGCATCAATCCCATCATAATACGTTCGACCATATCGGTGGCCTATCCCCTCCTGCCATGAAACGAAAGACAAATGTTCAGCACTTTCACTCCCGTGCTGTATGCTGCACCTTATTGCCGAACACGCAATTCCTTGAAGACCGGGAGAAGGTATGCATCCGCTGATCTCAGCCAGTGATCTGGCACAGGCCATCCACAATGGTGGTGACATTCTTGTGCTCGATGCCTCCATGGCGCTACCGGGGCAGGCCTTCGACCCGCAGCAACGCTTTGCCAACGCGCATATAGCCGGTGCGGTGCGCTTTGATATCGATACTTTTTCTGACCCGGAGTCTCCCCTGCCGCATACCATTCCCGGGCAGGCCCGCTTCACACGCCTCGCCACCGAGCGCGGCATGGCCAATACCAGGCACATCGTTTTCTATGATCAGGATGGCATGGCGTGCGCCGCGCGCGCATGGTGGCTCACGCGGCTGTTCGGCCATGAAAACGTGCAGGTGCTCGAAGGCGGCCTGCCCGCATGGAAAAGCGCAGGCCTGCCGCTGGAAAGCGGGCCGGACCTGACCACGCCCGCCCCCTTCATCAGCCGCCCGCGCTATGATCGGCTGCATGGCACGGGCGATGTGCTCGACATCGTGCACGGGCGCATACCCGGGCTGATCCTTGATGCCCGCAGCCGTGGCCGCTTTGAAGGGCGCGACCCCGAGCCGCGCGCAGGCATTGAATCGGGCCACATGCCCGGTGCGCGCAGCCTGCCTTATGGCGAACTGCTTGATGATAACGGCCGTTTCCTGCCCGTTGAGGCGCTGAAGGCAAAATTCGAGACACTGGGCGTAACCGACAGCACCCCCGTCACCTGCTCATGCGGCAGTGGCATGACCGCGTGCATGATCGCGCTCGGGCTGGTCTGCGCGCAGATGGGGGCTGGCGAGCCGGTGGTGTATGACGGCTCATGGGCGGAATGGGCCTCGACGCCTGATGCCCCCATCGTGTGCGGCGCGTAAGGGCGGACAGGCAGCATGACCGATCCGATGGCCCTTGTGCCCCCAGACCTGCTTGAACGCGTGCTGCGTGGCTGGCGCGACCTCTCGCCCCGGCTCGTACCCCTTGGCCGTGACCGGCCGGAAGGGGAGCAGGGCATATTCGTCAACCCGCCCGCCACGCGCGGGTCCACCGTCCTGTTCTCCAGCGTCGGGGCCATGGAGCAGGCGGGCCATGGGCGTTATGGCGATGAACTGATCTACGGCGCCATGGGCACGCCGATTGGCCACCGGCTGGAGCAGGCCATTGCCACCATCGAGGGCGGCACGCATGCGCAACTCGTGCCCTCGGGGCTGGCCGCCTGCGCGCTGCCGTTCCTGGCCTATGCAAAAGCGGGCGAGCACTGCCTGCTTGCGGATTCCGTCTACGGCCCCACCCGCCGCTTTGCCGAGAAGGTGCTGCGCCGCTTTGGCGTGGAGATCACCTACTTCCCCCCCACCGCGACCGAGGCCGAACTGCGCGGCCTGATCCAGCCCAATACCCGTATCATCTTTGCCGAAAGCCCGGGCAGCCATTCCTTCGAGGTGCAGGACGTGCCGATGCTTGGCCGCCTTGCGGCCCAGATCGGCGCGCGCCTGATCGTGGACAATACATGGGGCATCGGCCTGTTCAGCCCGTTTCAGCATGGGGCGCATGCGTCGGTGCAGGCGCTGAGCAAGTACCCCTCCGGTCATTCCGATCTCATTCTCGGCGCGGTCACGGTGGCGAGCGAGGCTGACTGGCGCCCCCTGCGTGATGCCGCCATCCAGGCAGGGCAGGTGGCAGGCCCCGATGACTGCGCACTGACCCTGCGCGGCCTGCGCACCATGGGCGTGCGCCAGATGCAGCAGGCCGCAACCGCGCTGGCCGTGGCGCTGTGGCTTGAGGGCCGCCCCGAGGTGGCGCGCGTGCTGCATCCGGCCCTGCCATCATGCCCCGGCCATGAATACTGGAAGCGTGATTTTACCGGCGCGTCCTCGCTGTTTGGCGTGGTGTTCGATGCCGCGTTCACCACCGAGGACATGGTGGCGATGATCGACGGGCTTTCCCTGTTCGGCATCGGCGCCTCATGGGGAGGGTATGAAAGCCTGGTGCTGCCCACCACGGGCGGGATTTCGCGGCAGTGCCCGTCCGTGACGCAGGCCGGGCCAACGTGCCGCCTGCATATCGGGCTGGAAGCGGCCGAGGCACTGGTGGCCGACCTGGCCCGTGGGCTTGATGGCATGTCTGCTGCCCGCCACGGGCACGGTCCAGCCTGATGCAGATCAAGGCTGATCCGCCGCCACGGTGAAACAGTCATGCCCCGGATGTCGCCTCCGCCGCCCTGACGGGGCTGGCGGGCGGCAAGGTGCAATACCGGCCCGCTCAGGGCAGTGAAACTGAAGGTGCAAGATGGTTGGCAAGATGAAGGCGGCAGTCGTGCGGGAATTCGGCAAGCCGCTGACGATCGAGGAACTCGATATTCCGCAGATCAACGCAAACCAGATTCTGGTCAAGGTCGATGCCTGCGGCGTCTGCCATACCGATCTGCACGCAGCACGCGGCGACTGGCCCACCAAGCCCAGGCCCCCTTTCATCCCCGGCCATGAGGGGATTGGCCATGTGGTCGAGGTTGGCAGCAACGTCAACTGGGTCAAGACCGGCGACGTGGTGGGCGTGCCGTGGCTGTATTCCGCCTGCGGGCATTGCGAGCACTGCCTGGGCGGGTGGGAGACGCTGTGCGAAAAGCAGGAGGATACCGGCTATTCGGTCAATGGCTGCTTTGCCGAATATGTGGTGGCCGACCCCAATTACGTCGCCCACCTGCCCAAGGACATTGACCCGATCAAGACCGCCCCGGTGCTGTGCGCGGGCCTGACCGTGTACAAGGGCCTGAAGATGACCGATACGCGGGCCGGGGAGTGGGTGGCCATTTCTGGCGCGGGGGGGCTTGGGCAGATGGCCATCCAGTATGCCGTGGCCATGGGGCTGAACGTGGCCGCCGTTGACATCAGCGATGAAAAACTGGCCGAGGCCCGCAAGCTTGGCGCGCGCGTGACCGTCAATGCGCTCAGGGAAGACCCGGTCGCCACCATCCGCGCCCAGACGGGCGGCACGCACGGCGTGCTGGTCACGGCGGTGTCGGACAAGGCCTTCAGCCAGGCCGTGGGCTATGCGCGGCGCGGGGGCACGGTAGTGCTCAACGGCCTGCCGCCCGGTGATTTTCCACTTTCCATCTTTGACATGGTCATGAACGGCACCACGGTGCGCGGCTCGATCGTGGGCACGCGGCTCGACATGATCGAGGCGATGTCCTTCTTCACCGATGGCAAGGTGACCACCGTGGTCAGCCCCGACCGGCTGGAAAACATCAACACCATTTTCGATAATCTCGAACATGGCCGGGTAGCCGGGCGCGTGGTGCTTGACTTCCGTAACGGGGCGTAAGGCAACCCGGACCGTTTTGGGGCGTTTGGATCAATGACAGGGCAGGGTGCCCCCCTGCGGGCGCCTTGCCGCAACAGGAAACGGACGGACAGGTAAGGACATCATGAAAAAGACAGTGATTGCGGCAGTGCTGTGTGCAACCGGCCTGAACGTGGCGATGCTTGCGCCAGCACTGGCTGATTCGTGCGATGGCGTGACCGACCATGCCGAATGCGAAGTGCGGCTCAAGGCGCACGATACCAAGGAAGGCACGCGCCATACGGCGCACAAGGCCCACGAAAAGGCCGAGGAAGGCACCGATAGCGCCAAGGACTGGGGCGATCGCACCGGCAAGAAGCTGGACAAGTGGGGCCATGACACCAAGGGCGACATGAGCCAGTTCTTTACGGGTCACCGCTGAGGCGCGCGCGCTGAAACAGCGCATTGATGCAAAAAATCTTGATGCTGCCTTTTTTAAATAAAAGGCGGCATTTTTTATGCGTAGATCGTGATGTGCCTGGCCTGTGGCCCTTGATGCTCCATCAGGACCATTCCCCGCCTGCGCATTTTATAAAAACACAGTGACAGTATCCAAACTGACATCAAGGCTTTTATCAAAATCACAGGAAAAGAAATTCACGCCGATGGAGGGTGCGCAGAAGCCGACATCTGTCATTTCTGTTTTGATGCCCTTGTGATTCAATTCATCGTAGACATTTTTCATTTTGGCATTGAACAGGTTGGTATCGTCATAGAATAATCCGAATTCATCAAATGGCTCATATGGTATTCTGAATTCGACTGTGGCTATGGTATAGTCTTTTTTAAATTCAATTTTCAGATGTGCGCCGAATATATAGGCGACAATGCCTATTGTTTTTGATTTTATTAATCCGCGCATGCTATTTATTGCAAATGAGTCGGCTATATGGATCAGATCAATATTTCTAGGAATATCCACAAAGTCCTGCCGTGGCGAATTTGCAGGATATCGAGGTACCTGCATTATTTTTTCAAAAGGGAAAAGCTCCATAATAAAAATTTTCCATCTTACGTAAATTTCATGTAAAATATATCATTACATGCCAAAGCGATGTGTAAACACCTTGCCATTAAAACTATGCGTGCAGCACGCGCAGGTAGGTTTCAGGCTGTTCTCGTCCAGACCCGGATCAACAGCGGACAGAATGCCATCTTCATCCACAAACAGACCACTGAAATAAGAGTTCTCACTTGCCACGAAATAGGCGCGCCTGTCGGCCTCGCAGGTTGCGACCATCCAGGATAGCGGCTCGACGTCGTCCAGCCGTGCACAGGCTTCCTTGAAGACGCCATCCCATTTCTGCCCTATGCGGGATAATAAAAACCGGAACAGTGGCGTATAATCGCGTCCATGTCGCTGCCCACCATGCATGGACGCCTGCAGGGACGGGTTATCCAGGGCTTTCTTTGCATGGCGCTCCCAGCGGAATTTTTTACCAGAACCATGATGTACGCCATGCGTCCTGGTATTGACCTTTCTGTAGAGTGGTCCGGGCGTTCCACGCATCTGTATCTCCCAACGGGCGGCATATGAAAAAGGGGAAGCGTTGCGCACGCTTCCCCTTGCCGGCTTGATTGCGGCAGTCATCAGGAATGATGGTGATCAGCCGCCTCATGCTCGCGCCAGCCGCTTTCAATCGCGTGCAGGAAGGTCTTGAAGTGCTTCTTCACCTCATCGGGCGAGGCCTTTTCCATCACGTCCTTCTTCGCTGCCGTCAGGGTGGCGGCGGCATGGATGAGGGCAGCGTGGATAACGTCGGTCGGTTCTTTGCTCATGGAATTCTCTCCGTTACGTGATGCGTCACGATGGAATAGGACCTCCGCGCTGGCAACCATGCCCCCTGCATGACAGCCGTTCCCTTCCTGGCCCTTGATTTGGCGGGGGGCCATCACAGGGGCATTACGGGCCGGGAATGATCGTGTGAGAAGGTGATTTTATAATACAGAGGGTAAACAGGCATATCGATTTCAGGCGGTGTTATGATTCTGCCGCCAGTTTTTATGAAGATGCCTCTGGCGTGGAAAGGAGCCGCCCCGATCCGTGGCGGCAGCCGGGAAAAACAAGCAGGCCCGGTCCCTTGCCGTGGAACTTCAGGCCCGCCCTTCCGTTGCCCTGGTCAGACACAGACCAGATGGGATATCCGATGTTTTCAAGGCTTACCGCACTGACCCTTGCCACCACGGCAGTACTTGCCCTGCCGGTTGCCGCCCGGGCCGAGCCGGGGGGGTGCGTCAAGGGCGCTGTAGCCGGGGGCGTGGCCGGGCATTTTATTGGCAGTGGTCATGGCAAGGGGGGTGCTGCGGCGGGTTGTGCCGCAGGCATGGTGCGCCGGCATAATGCGCGCAAGGCCGAGCGGGAAGGGGCTGCGGCCCAGAACCAGCAGCCCGAGGGCGGCCAGCCCGGCGGCAATGGCGCGCCGCCGCCCCCGCCCACCAATGGCAGCAGCGAATAAGACCGGCGCCGCACGCCGTCAGGGTACCGCCCTGACGGAGGAGGCCCCCATGGCCCACGCGTAACACATGGTCAACTGGTTGCGCGGGTCGGGGTTGATGCCAACGAAGATGATGTCCTTGTGCACGTAAAGCAGCTTGTGCCGTGGCCCCATCGTGACCTGATGCAGCACGACCGGCTGGTCACGCGCCACCTGCGCGCGCGTGCTCACAGCCCAGTCGTGGCTGATGCGGGCCAGCAGCGTCAGGTCGGGTATGACAATGGCCAGATGCATGACCGCAAGCCCTGCGCAGGCCCCGGCCATGACCCGGTTGAAAACCACGCCCACCGGGCATGAAAACAGCAGGCAGGCCAGATAGCACACCAAAAACACGCTGGCGGGATACGACACGCGGGCCGCCAGCGCCTGGCGGGGAAAGATGAGCAGCAGCAGCATGTAGGCCAGCGCGAGGGCCGCAAACATCCAGTCCCGCCCGCAGCGCAGGCAGGCAGGAAAATGCAGTTGCCGCCTGCCCATAAACAGGCCCACGCCAATCAGCAGCACGAAGGGCACCCAGAACGGGTCGAACAGGCTGCCCAGATTGCCAATCAGCGCATCAAGCCGGTCGGGTGGCGAGCTGGGTGTCATCAGCCGTTCGCGCACGTAGTTGCCGGGTGCGATGCCCAGCGTGAACGTGCCCAGCGCGTGGCTTGCCGCCAGTGCCCAGGGCACCGGGCGGCTGTTTTTCCACGCCCATGCAGCCCACCCCAGCACGAACAGCGCCATCAGCAGCGAGATTGATTCCATGGCCGTGGCGATCAGGAACACCACCGCGTACTGCGCCACGGTCATGCGCGCCCGCCCCGCCAGCACGCGCGAGAGGATCCACATCTCGCCTGCAACCGCCCACAGGTAGCCAATGGCGCCGGTTTTCCATAAAGCCACCTCGGCTATGGTGCGGGGCAGCCACCACAGCATCAGAAAAACCAGCAGGCACTGCACAAACCCGGTGCGCGCCGAAGGGGCGGGCTCATGCCCCGCCTCGCGCCTGCACATATGCACCACCACATGCACTAAAAACACGAATACGCCCGCATTCACCACGGCAAAGGCGACCAGCGAGCCATAATGATGCAGGTCGAGGATGAAAAAGGTGACAAGGGTGATGAACCACCGCCCGGTCCAGAAAAAATAGTTGCCCCACACGATATGGAAGATCATGCGCGGGCTGAACGGGATGGTGCGGCAGTAATCATCGGCCCAGAGCGGCGTGACCCAGTTGGCCCACAACAGGAACGCGAAGCACAGGCCAAGGGCCAGTTTCTCGCCAGGCAGGAAGCGGCGCGGTAAAGGTGCAGATGCCAATCGCCACCCCGATCAGGAACCGCCCGAGCAGGATCTGCCCGATCAGCCCGGCCGTGGCGCAGAGCAGCGCGCCTGCGCCGATCAGCAACGTGGCGGTGCCCAGCGCCAGCCTGCGGCCAAAGCGGCGCGAGAACACCCCCGCCCCGAGCGAGCCGAGCAGCGCGCCGATCATCAGCACCGACACGATCCATTCCTGCGCGCGCGCACCGGCATGAAAATCGTGGCCGATAAAGCCCAGTGCCTCGGCAATCAGCCCGGTATCAAGGCCAACGAGCAGGCCCGCCATGGCCGTGGTCAGCGCCGCGCGCACCCCCGTGGCACCCGGCGGGGAGGCCTGCGGCGGGCATGGCGTGGCGATGGGCGAAGAGACGGGCTGTAACACGTGGCTTGATCCCCTGCGCTGCGGCGCCATCGGGATCGAGTGCGCCGCTCACCCTTCCTTCATAGGCGTGGCGCCAGTCCTTTATCCATGACACAACCCCGCCTGGAGGCGCATTATGGGTCATCATTTTCGCGTATGCGCCATGCCGTGTTACGCACGCAGGCCCCGACACCGCAAAAAGACCCCGCCCCATGACCGCAAGCCCTGCGCAGGCCCCGGCCATGACCCGGTTGAAAACCACGCCCACCGGGCATGAAAACAGCAGGC
>NZ_JABJWC010000024.1 GCF_013155395.1 Komagataeibacter melomenusus
CGGTAATAGACCGGCGGCGGGGGTGGCGGGCCGAAGGCATCGACCATGGCGCCGCCCACGACACCGCCCACCAGGCCCCCCACCAGCCCGCCTACAAACGCATCGCCCGCGCCGCCACGCCCGTGGGCCTGGGCCTGCGGCGCCGCGACGGCCATCGCGGCCAGAAGGGTCAGCCCCGCTGCAATACGCCCCATGTTCTTCATGACCTGTATCCTGATCCTGTCCTGTTCTGGCAGGGCATGCAGCCCCGCCAGAAGCATTCAGACCGGATGGACATGGCGATTTACGGGCAGGCTCCGCCCTTTTCATGCCATAAAGCGGACCGGAATGTTACGGATGGGCCGCGCGCAGTTCCTTCAGCCCCGACGGGATCTCGAACACGCTTGCATCCTGCGGGGCGTGGTTGACCGATGTGGCCTCGACCATGACCTTGCCATCGCGGATGACCTCAAGCATCACGCCGTCATCGGTGTAGCAGATCTCGCTGGCGCGCTGGTCGGTATCCTGCGTCTGCCACAGGGCACAGGGCAGCCCCGCCACCTTTGATACGCCCGTGCGCAGCCACGTGCCCTGCGCGCGCTGGCCCATCTGCACATTGGCGGCGCCGGGGGCGGGAATGACGGTCTTGATCTTCTGGTCGGCGTTCACCACCGTCAGCGTGCCCGCGTGGTAGTCGGTAATCATGTAGGTGGTGGCATTGGCGGGATCGACGCGCTGCATCATGCGGCTGGCCGACCACCGCATGCGCTGGCTCATGGTCTGGCTCGTGTCGTGCGGGGGGTAGATGGTGTAGGTCACGTCCACATCGGCCTGTGGGGTGACATAGGGGGATGAAGGCTCATCGGCTGCCCGCGCGCTGGCAGCGCCCGCAACGAGCAGGCAGGCCAGCAGGGCAGCCCGGCCCAGGGCTGGGGTAATCCGTGTCACGTCATGCAATCCTTGAAAAAAACGGGCAGGCCGGTCAGCCACCCTTGTTGTCCCTGGCCGCGGGCGTGCCGGGCGGCGGTGGCGGCTCGACCTTGCGGTAGCCCTCGGGCGGCTGGAACATGCTGTCGGGTATGGGGCCATAGACCACTTTCGTCGCCTCGAGCCGGCCTTTCAGCCCGTCGCCATCCACCCCGATCTCCTGCAGCACCACGCCATCGTCGGTCACGCAGGCGGTGGCGTTGCCCTGGTCGGTCGTGACATCCCACTGCGTGCAGGCCACGCCCGCCACGCTCGACGTGCCCTTGCGGGCAAACGTCATGGACAGGTCGAGCAGGAAGGGGTTGCGGATGCCGTAGCGGGCATCAAGCTGGCTGTACACCTTCTGCGGGTTGATGATGATGGTGACCTGGCGGCTCATGCGGTTGAGAATCGTCTCGCCCATGCCCTGCGGGCTGTCGATTCGCATCAGCCCGCCATTATAGGCGAACCACGTGCGCACCGCCTTGGGCTCGGGCACGCCATCGGGCTGCACGTTATAGTCCACCTGCACGTCACGGGTGGGGGTAAGCGGCGGATGCACGGCCGCGCCGTCCTGCGCCCGCGCGGCGCACAGGCCCGTGGCAGACAGCGCCACCGCCACCAGCGCCACCCGGCCCGGCAGCCGCATGCGCCTGTTCATCCAGCGCCGCGCCAGGCGGGCCGTTGCATGCTTCATCACATATCCCCTTTCATCTGCGCAGACGGAAGCCCGCATGCGTGGCCCTGTCAACCGCCCACCCCCTCCACCCCGCCACGCAGGGCCAGCAGGCCAGCATGCAGCCGCGCGCCTGCATCGTTGCCCACCCATGCGGCCTGCCCCGCCACCGCGCGGGCCAACTGGCGCATGTAGTCATCAGCCGGAATCTCGACCCCGCCGAACCCGGCCAGATGCGCCGTGCCGAACTGCGTATCGAGCAGCGTGAAGCCGCCCAGGCGCAGCCGGGCGACCAGATGCACCAGCGCCACCTTCGAGGCATCGCGCATGCGGCTGAACATGCTCTCGCCAAAAAACGCCTGCCCGATCACCACGCCATACAGCCCGCCCACAAGCCGGCCTTCATGGCGCACCTCAACGCTGTGGGCATGGCCCATGTCATGGAGTTGGCAGAACAGGGTGCGGATACGCGGGTTGATCCATGTATTCTCACGCCCCGGCGCAGGCTCCGCGCAGCCATCCATCACGGCGGGAAAGTCATGATCGGTCGTAACCGCAAAACGCTGCGACAGCGCCGTGCGCATGAGCCTGCGCGGCGCATGGAAACCGCCATCAAGCGGCAGGATGCCCCGCATTTCGGGGTAGAACCATTCCAGATCATCGGAACGGGCATCGGGCGCCATGGGGAACAGCCCCGCCCTGTAGGCACGCAGCATAAGGTCCGGCGTGATGGGAACCGTCTCTTGACCCGTCATGTTCTTAGGATAACCCTTTCGCACGCAATCATGGGCATGATCGCCCCCCCGCATGCACCCATCTGGCAGGAGAAACCATCCCCCATGTCCGACACCCGTCCGCGCCTTCTGATGACCCAGCGCCAGACCCTTCCCGTAATGCAGCGTATTGAACAGAGTTTTAACATATCTGGCGTGCCGGAGCACAAACTCACAACGCGCGAACTGCTCGATGCCGCCCGGGCTTTCCAGCCACAGGCGATCCTGTTTTCCACCGGCCTGCATCTGCGCCATGACGACGTGGCCCAGTTGCCCGACTGCGTGAAGATCGTGGCCACCGTGAGCGTCGGCACCGATCACCTCGACATCGCGGCACTGCACGCGCGCGGCATCATCGTGACCAACACGCCCGATGTGCTGACCGACTGCAATGCCGACATGGCCATGCTGCTCATGCTTGCCGCAGCGCGCAGGGCGGGCGAATACACCACGCTGATGCGCCAGGGCTGGGGGCGCGGGCTGGCCATGGACGAGATGCTGGGCACGCGCATCAGCGGCAAGCGGCTGGGCATCGTGGGCATGGGGCGCATCGGCCGCGGCGTGGCAAAGCGCGCGCGCGGGTTTGACATGCAGGTGATGTATTCCAACCGCCGCCGCCTGCCCGCCGGGCAGGAGGAAGGGGCGACCTATTTCAGCACCGTGGCCGACATGCTGCCCCATTGCGACATCCTGAGCCTGCACCTGCCTGCCTCCCCCGAGACCGATGGCATGATCAATGCCGACCTGCTGGGCCGCCTGCCCAGGGGCGCCATCTTCATCAACGCCGCCCGTGGCGCGCTGGTTGATGAGGATGCGCTGATCGCGGCGCTGAAAAGCGGGCAGCTTGCCGCAGCCGGGCTGGATGTGTACCGCAACGAACCCAATCCCGATCCGCGCTTTCTCGAACTGCCCAACGTATTCCTGACCCCGCATATGGGCAGCGCCACCACCGAGACGCGCAGCGACATGGGCATGCTCGCCCTTGATAACGTGGAAGCCGTGCTGAACGGACGCGCAGCACTGACCCCGGTCAAGAACTGACCCGCCCCCTTACGGAGACGCACACATGGGCATTGCCGGTATTTTCGTCATCTTCACGCTGCTCGCCATCGGGCTGGACCTGCTTGCCCCCCGCTACGGGGGCATACTGGGCACGCTGCTGAAGTTCTATCTGGGCTTCCTGCTGGTGGCGACATGCATCGAACTGCGCAACGCCTTCCGCCCCGCCGTGACGAAAGAAGGAGGCGCAGGGCCAGAGACGGCCTGAAACGGCCCGGCTCCTGGAAAACAGAAGTTTTTGGTGAAGCTTTTTTCAAAAAGCTTCAGGAGGACACCGCCTTTTCGGAAAAAGGCGGCCCCCCGAAACGTTTCCCTCAGGCCTCGCGCGCCTGGCTTGCGGCATGCGCCTTGAGGTCGGCTGCGGTGCGGCGCACTTCGGGTCCGTATTCGCGCTCGAGCCTGCGGATGGTGAAATGCGCCTGCGCCACCGCGCGGTAATGCGACAGGAACGCCGCATTGAGCGAGGCCCCGCACAACGCGCCCGCCACCGGCATCATCTGCAACGCAAATTTGCGTGACAGGCCCAGCCCGTAATGGGTCGCGACCTCGCTGACCAGCATCACCACCGGGCGGCCACGCAGCATGGCGCGGGCGGAGAAATAGCCAAGCTCGCTTTCCTCTGCCGGGCCTTTCCTGGCACCAAACGGGAAGGCCCGCAGCGCAAAGACTTCAAGACAGGCCGCGCGCGAGGCTTCGGTGGAGAGGTCCTCGCCATTCTCGCGCGCGATGCGGGCGATCTCGCGCATGATGGCCATGGTGGTGAAGCTCACATCGGCCAGCAGCCCCGGCAGGCCGGTAAAACCGCCCACCGCACCCGACACGGTCACCGCCGCCTTGAGCGCGGGGTCGCGCCACGTGCCACTGGTGCTGGCCTCGGCCGAGACATCATGCGGGCGGTCCATGCCCACCACCGCAAGGTCGAACGCGCGGCGGATGGCCGCCTCCGCCGTGGCCTGCAACTTGGCCTGCAGCGTAGGCGCCAGCCCCAGCGTACGCATGCCCAGCATGGCCGCCTGCCCCACGGCGCCGCCCATGAGGTCGGCCAGGCGCACCAGCACGCCCCGCCCGGTCTCGACACGTTCCAGCGCCTGCTGGAGTTCAGTGATACACGCGCTGTCCAGCGTCAGCGGTGCCAGTTCGTTTGCGGAACCTGCACTCATTACAATGCCCTTCGCCTGAATCTATCGTACCGCGCGCCAGCCTGCGGGCCACGCCATGGCAGCGCAGCCCCACATGGCCAGCCGCGACGCCCATTGCGGCAATTGCCACCGTTTCAGCACCATGATGGCATTCTTGCAACGGGCATGAGCATGCCCGCAGCCATGAAACGCGGGCACGGCCTAGCTGTTCCAGCCCCCCATGCGGCACAGATGCGCCCAGTGCGCCGCCGATACCGGCACGACGGACAGGCGCGACTGCCGCACCAGCGCCAGGTCGGCCAGCGCCGGATCGGCCTTGATTGCGGCCAGCGTCACGGGGCGCGGCATGGGGCCTGTGGCGCGCACGTCCACGCACACCCACCGGCCATCTTCCGCCGTGGGGTCGGGATAGGCCTCGCGCACGACTTCAACCACGCCCACGATCTCGCGGCCCACGTTGGAGTGATAGAAGAAGGCCCGGTCGCCCACACGCATGGCGGCAAGGTTCTTCTTCGCCTGGTGGTTGCGCACGCCGGTCCACGGTTCCGTGCCGTTTGCCACCTGCTCTTCCCACGAAAACGCATCCGGCTCGGACTTGATCAGCCAGTAGGCCATGACCGTTTTCTACTCCACCCGCAGCCCATCACGAAAAACTGAACGGAACGGACGGATCACCACGCTCTCGAACAGGTCCACCTTGGCATAGGGGTCTTCCGCCGCGAATCCTTCCGCCGCCGCGCGGTCGGCCATGTCGACTACCAGCAGGCTGCCGCAGGGGCGGTTTTCCGCGTCCAGCAGGGGGCCGCCCTGCACCAGGTGCTGCCTGTGCTGCTCAAGGTAGGCAAGGTGGCGCTCACGGGTCGCCTTGCGGGTTTCAAGGTGGGCGGGCCTGTCGGTGCAGATGATGGCAAACAGCATGTTTTATCCTCCTGTGGGCCAACCGCCCCATGATTGGGACAGGACTGGCCGTGTCTTTTTTAACGCGATAGTGTAGAGCAACAAAACGTCAGCCCCTACCCACCCGTGGGGGAAGGCCGGAATTTCTTGACCGTTTTCATTGCAGGGACAGGTGCCCCCGGCACGGATGGATCAACCTTGAACGCAACGCAGAGCCTTACCGCGCGAACCGGTAACCTTTTTCACCGTTATGCCAACCCTGGCCGTTTCCTGCGCATGGGGGCGAAGCTGCAGCCGTGGCTGACATGGCCCGCCCTTGTGCTGTCGGTTGCCGGAATCGTGTGGGGGCTGTTCTTCTCCCCCGCTGACTGGCAGCAGGGCGACAGCGTGCGCATCATGTACGTGCATGTGCCTACCGCATGGCTGGCATCATCCGGTTATATGGGCCTTGCGGTGTGCTCGCTGCTCTCGCTGGTGTGGCGCCACCCGCTGGCCGACCTTGCGGCGGTGGAAATCGGGCCGGTAGGCGCTGCCATCACCGCCGTGTGCCTGGCCACCGGCTCGCTGTGGGGCAAGCCGATGTGGGGCACGTGGTGGGTGTGGGATGCGCGGCTGACCTCGGTGCTGGTGCTGTTCTTCCTGTATCTGGGTCATATCGCGCTGATCCGCGCGTTTGACGAGCCGCAGCGCGGCTACCGCGCCGCCGCCATCCTTGGCCTTGCGGGCGCGGTTGACCTGCCCATCATCAAGTTCAGCGTGCAGTGGTGGAACACCCTCCACCAGCCCGACAGCATTACGGTGACCGGCGCGCCCACCATGTCCACCTCCATGCTGTGGCCGCTCGGCCTGACCACGCTGGGCTTTACGCTCGGTTTCGCCGCCATCGTGCTCGCCCGCCTGCGCGCCTCCGTCATGGAAAGCCGCGTGCGCACCATCCTTGCCGCCAACCGGGGCCGCCAGTCAGCCACAGCCCCCCAGCCAGAGCGCGCCACCTCATGACCCACCTGCCCTATATCGTGGCCGCCTATGGCCTGACCCTTGGCGTTGCCGCCATCCTGTCCATCAATGCCACGCTGCGCCTGCGCCAGGCCCGCAGGCGGCTTGCCGCCATTGAACAGCCCCGGACACGCCAGCCCTCATGACCCGCAAGAGCAGACGCCTGTGGCTGGTGGTGGCGTGCATGATCGGGCTGGGCTCGGCAGCCGCCCTTACGCTCAATGCCTTTTCATCCAATATCGTGTTCTTCATGGCGCCCTCGCAGGTGCACAGCAAGCCGCCACCGGCTGACCGCACCATCCGCCTTGGCGGCATGGTCGTGGCAGGCAGCGTGCACCAGGAGAAGGTGAAGGACGCCCCGGTCGCCATCTTTGACGTAACCGACGGCCAGGCCGCCGTGACCGTGCGCTACGAGGGCATCCTGCCCGACCTGTTCCGCGAGGGGCAGAGCGTGGTGGCGGTGGGCACGGTCAACCCCGATGGCACGTTCCGCGCCAGCGAGGTGCTGGCCAAGCATGACGAGACCTACATGCCCAAGGAAGTGGCCGAGGAACTGCGCCGCAGCGGCAAGTGGGACCCGCGCTTTGGCAAGGCCCCCGACGCTGCAAGCTGGAACACCATGACCGCCGCAGACAACGCGAAAAAACCGGCCACCCAGACGCCTTAACGGAAACTGACATCCGACCATGAACCCGGAACTTGGAAATTTTGCGCTGGCGCTGGCATGCTGCATGGCCGCCGGACAGGCGATCCTGCCCCTGATTGGCGCCAGCCGCCGCGATGCGCGCCTGATGGCGCTGGCCCCGGCGCTGGCCGTGGGGCAGATGATCGCGCTCATCACCTCATTCGCCTGCCTGATCCATGCTGCCATCACCAATGACTTTTCGGTGCAGAACGTGGCGGCCAACAGCGCGGTCAGCAAGCCGCTGCTGTACAAGATCACCGGCGTGTGGGGCAACCATGAGGGCTCGGTGCTGCTGTGGGCGATGATCCTGTCCATCTGCGGTGGCGCCGTGGCGCTGTTTGGCCGCAACCTGCCCTCCGCGCTCCAGGCGCGCGTGATTGCGGTGCTGGGCGGTGTTGCGGCAGGGTTCGAGCTGTTCTGCCTGACCACATCCAACCCGTTTGCCCGCGTGTGGCCCGCTCCCATGGACGGGCAGGGCATGAACCCCCTGCTGCAGGACCCCGGCCTCGCCTTCCACCCGCCCATTCTCTACACCGGCTATGTCGGCTTTGCCGTGCCGTTTGCCTTCGCCATCGCAGCCCTCATCGAGGGCCGGGTCGATGCCGCATGGGGCCGCTGGGTGCGCCCGTGGGCCGTGGCGGCGTGGTGCTTCCTGACCTGCGGCATCGCCATGGGGTCGTGGTGGTCGTATTACGTGCTGGGCTGGGGCGGCTACTGGTTCTGGGACCCGGTGGAGAACGCCTCCCTCATTCCGTGGCTGACGGGCACGGCGCTGGTGCATTCGGCCATCGTGGTGGAAAAGCGCGAGGCGCTGAAGATCTGGACCGTGCTGCTGGCCATCGGCACGTTCTCGTTCTCGCTTTCGGGCACGTTCCTCGTGCGTTCGGGCATTCTCAACTCGGTGCATGCCTTTGCCAATGACCCCGCGCGTGGCGTGTTCATCCTGGGGCTGCTGGCCCTCGTCATTGGCGGCTCGCTGCTGCTGTTCGCCATCCGCGCCCCGCAACTGACCACGGGCGGGCTGTTCGCCCCCGTCTCGCGCGAGGGGCTGCTGGTGCTCAACAACATCCTGCTGTGCTCGATCTGCGCCGTGGTGCTGACGGGCACGATGTACCCGCCCTTCATGTCGCTGCTGTTTGGCAAGACCATCTCGGTCGGCAAGCCGTTCTTTGATGCCACCACCATTCCGCTGGCCATTCCGCTCATGGTGTTCATGGGCTTCGGCCCCATGATGCCGTGGAAGCGCGCACAGATGTGGCCGGTGCTGCGCCGCCTGTGGTGGGCGGCCTGCGTGACCGGCGTGGCGCTTGTCGCAGCCACCTTCCAGATGCGCGAGATCCTGCCGGTGCTGGCCACGGCTACCGCCGTGTGGGTGATCTGCTCGAGTGTGGCTGACATTGCCGAGCGCCTGCGCCTGTTCCGCCAGCCCCTGGGCCAGAGCTGGCAGCGCGCGCGCAGCCTGCCGCGCGCGGTGTTTGGCGCGGCCCTGGCGCATGCGGGCGTGGGCATTGTGGTGCTGGGCATTGCCGGCATGTCGCAGGCGGCACACCGCATTGTGGAAGTACATGTGGGCCAGAGCGAGATGCTGGCAGGCGATAGCTGGACCCTGACCGACGTGAAGCCTGCCGAGGGGCCGAACTACACGGCGCTCGTCGCCACGATCGAGGTGCGCCACAATGGCAGGCTGGTGACCACGCTGCACCCCTCCAAGCGCACGTTTGCCAGCCAGCACCAGACCACGACGGAGGTGGCGATCCATACCAACCTCATGGCCGACATCTATGGCGTGCTGGGCGACAAGCATGGCGATGACGCCAACCCGACCTATGTGCTGCGCCTGCACTACAACCCGCTGGCGCCGTGGATGTGGCTGGGCGGGCTGATCATGGCCCTTGGCGGGGCACTTTCGCTCTCTGACCGCCGCGTGCGCGTGGGCGCGCCACGCCGGGCCAATACTGTTGACGTGGTGGTGGTGCCATGAGCGACCAGCCTTCTTCCCCCACGCGCCGCCGCCTGCTCATGGCCGCCCCGCTGGTTGTGGCGGGCGGGGTTGGCGTGGGCTTCTGGCGCATGCTCTCGGGCATGACGAAAGGCTCGTTCGACCCGCATGACATCCATGCCCCGGCCCTCAACCGCCCCGTGCCCGACTTCGCGCTGCCCGACCAGGCGCCGGGCACCGGCTTCTCGGCTGCTGACCTGCGGGGGCTGAAGGCGCCGGTGCTGGTGAACTATTTTGCCTCGTGGTGCATTCCGTGCGTGGCCGAGATGCCGGTGCTCAATGCGCTGAAGGACAAACTGCCGATCTGGGGCATTGCCTACAAGGACAAGCCCGAGCACGCGCTGGGCTTCGTGCAGCGCGCGGGCAACCCCTATGCCCGCATCGCCGCCGACCATGACGGGCTGGCCGCGATTGACTGGGGCGTGTCCGGCGTGCCGGAAACCTTCCTGGTCGGGCCGGGCGGGGTCATCCGCTGGCACACCGCCTCCCCCATTACCGAGGCCATGATCACCAACACCATCATGCCCCTGGCGGACAGCCTCAAGCCATGAAGACACATCCCCTGCGCCGTGGTGGCCTGATTGCCCTGCTGGCCTGCCTGTTCTTTGCACCGCTGGTGGCCCTGGCGGTGGATGACCCGTCGGAAATGCTGCCCGACCCGGCGCAGGAGCAGCGCGCCGAGGCCATTGGCGCGCAGTTGCGCTGCCTCGTGTGCCAGAACGAATCGATCGAGGACAGCAGCGCCGACCTGGCCCGCGACCTGCGCCATGTGGTGCGCGAGCATGTGGCCAAGGGCGAGAGCAACCAGCAGATCATGGACTGGATGGTCAACCGCTACGGCAATTTCATCCGGCTCAAACCGCCCTTCACCATCGGCACGCTGCTGCTATGGGTCATGCCGCTGCTCGCACTGTGTATTGGCATCGGCATTGCGTGGTGGACCTTCCGCCGCCCACGCGCGCCCGCGCCGCCGCCCCTTTCGGATGAAGAGCGCCGCCGCCTGTCCGACCTGACTGAAACACGCTGAGATTGATATGATCTGGATTGGTATCTGCCTGCTTGGCGTGATCGCGCTTGTGCCCGCACTCCTGTCGTTCCGCCGCACCACGCTGCTGCGTGACGAGCGTGAAAGCGCGCTGGTGCTGCATCAGGCGCAGTTGGACGAACTCGAGCGTGACCTGGCCGAGGGCATGATCGCGCCTACCGAGCATGACAGCGCGCGGCTGGAAATCCAGCGCCGCGTGCTTGGCGCCGACATGCTGCCTGCCTTCATTGCCCGCAAGGGTGCCTCGACCGGAGCGATTGCGGCAGCCCTCGTGGGCCTGCCGGTGGCGGCCATTGCGCTGTACATGACCGTGGGCCACCCCGGCCTGCCCGCCCAGCCGCTGGCCCCCCGCCTTGTGGCGCTGCAGAAGGAAGACCACCGCAATGATGCGCTGATCGACCGCCTGCGCGACCAGCTCAAGCTGATCCCGCCGGGGGACCCGAGCCTGTTCCAGGGATATGTGCTGCTTGGCCAGGCCGAGGCCGGGCGCGACCATTACGCTGCCGCCGCGCAGGCGTGGCGCAGCGCCATCGAGCAGCGCTTCGACCCCGAGGTCGCGGCCCGCGCGGCTGAAGCGCAGATGATGGCCGATGGCGGCCATATCTCGCCCGAGACCGCCGACCTGTACCGCCGCGCGCTTGATGCCGCCCCCGCGGATGCCCCATGGCGCATGACCGTGCAGCAGCGCATTGCCCAGTCGGAACATCAGTAAGCCCGGAACATCAAGAACGCGCTACTGTGGCCTGACGCGGTTTTTTACGCTTGCAAGCCCCCCATGCCGGGCGGAAACTGGTGGGCATGAGCAAGGATAAATCCCCCACACCCGCCCCTGCAGCCGATCATGCGCAGGATGAAGCGGCCAAGGAAGCCGCATTGCTGAAACAGCCTGCCGAGGCTGATGAAGTGGGTGGCCCCAAGGGGCCGGAACCCACCCGCTATGGCGACTGGACGGTCAAGGGCCGCTGCGTGGATTTCTGATCCCTGTGTTTCGGGAATTTTTAAAATAACAGAAGTTTTTAGGTGCCGCCTTTTTTCAAAAAGGCGGCGTCCTTTTGAAGCTTTTTGAAAAAAGCTTCACCAAAAACTTTTGCTCAGAGTTCGTTGGGCAGCGGGCCACGCCCGAAGGATGTCTGCCGCGCGCGGTGGCCCGGCGGCGGCACGTTGCACGAGATCAGGTAGATCCCGGCCACGAAGACAAGCTGCGAGAGCGAATTGAACCACAGCGCGAGTTCATACACCGCATCCGCCGTCACGGCCTGATACAGCGCATAGGCGGCAAACGGAATGGAAATGGGCCGCATGCCCGCGAGCATGATGCGAAAGGGGTTCTGGTAGCCCGGCCGCACCATGGCCCGCATGCGGTGGATGCCGATGTAGAAGATCACCTCGAAAAACCAGCCCAGCACATTGGTGATGAGGTTGTTGATCGTCATGCCATCAAGCACCAGCAGGGCGGAAATGGAGGCAGCCGAGAGCACGATCGAGCCGACCTGAAAGCTCATGCCCACATCCATCGCCGTCAGGCGCTCGGGCAGCGCATCGGCAACCGGCTGGAAAATCCGGTCCAGCAGCCAGGCGTCGAACTGATTGACGCGTTCACCAAATGACATGACAGTTCCCAGCCTTCTCTTTCATCACGCGCAGGCGGCGGCCACGACCGCATCGGGGTAGCTGCCCGCCATGCCTGCCAGCGCGGTGTTGCTGAGCATGACAATGCTCATGCCCCGCGCCCGGTCCACCACCCATTGATGCCCGTACACACCCCCCCATGTAAAACTCCCGGCACTCAGCGGCGTGCGCGCGGCGGTGGAATCCGTAATCACCGCGCCACCATAACCAAAGCGGCGCCCGCGCATGAGCGGCCCCATATCGACATCGCCAATGCCGTTGCGCCCGAACAGCATGGCCGATGCAGGCGAAAGCAGCCCCTCGCCGCCCAGCCGCACCGCCTCCAGAAACGCCAGGAATTCCGGCGCATTCCCCACCATGCCCGCCCCGCCCGAGGGATAAGAGGCCGGATTATATATCCGGTCGGGCGCAAAACGGATGGCCCCCACCCCGCCACCGGGCAGCAGCCGGGGCAGCACGTATTGCGCGCCCATGCGGATGGGGGCGGGCCTGCCATCGGCGTAGCAGGTGGCCAGCATGCCGGGGGCTGGCGGGGTAAAGCCCGTGTGCTTCCAGCCCAGCGGGCCGCCCACATGCTGGCGCAATGCCTCGGGCAGCGTGCACCCGGCCACGGATTCGATCACGCCGCCCATCACGTCCAGACCCAGCGAATAGGCCCATCCCTGCCCCGGCGCGAAGATGAGGCGCGTTGTGCCCAGCCGCGCCAGATTCTCGGCCAGTGAAAGCCCCGGCTCGGCAATGCCATCCGACACGCCTGCGCGGGTATAGGGATTGTTATCCTGCGGAAAGGAGAAGCCATATGTCAGCCCGCTGGTATGGGTGAGCAACTGGTGCGACGTGATCTGGCACGGCGCGCCATCGGGCAGGGCGGGACGGAAATCGGGCAGGTAGCGCGTAATCGGCGCATGGAGGTCAAGCAATCCTGCCTCCGCCAGGGCCAGCGCCACGGCGGTAATGACCGGCTTGGTCAGCGAGGCAAGGCGGAAGGGCGTCGTCACCTGCATCGGGCGCGCGGATTCGCGCTCGGCCAGGCCCACGGCCTCGCGCACCACCACGTCGCCATCAACGGCAACCAGCACCACCGCGCCGACCAGTCGGCCTGCGGCCACGGCGCCTTCCATGACTGCGCGCACCCGCCCGGCCATGCGGGCCGTCTCCGGCTGGGTTATGGACATGATCGTGTTCCTTCATGGCTGGCAGCGCAACACGCGAACTGGCCCCCGCCCGCAAAGCGGCGTAACCTTGTGGCATGATAGCACGCCTGTTTTCCAAGACATTATGCCTCTCCCTCCTGTTATGCGGTAGCGCCCTTGCCACGCTGCCCCCGGCATATGCCGCAGGGGCCGCCCCCCAGCCCGACATGCCGGTGCAGGCCACCCTGCCCAACGGGCTGCGGGTCGTGATCGTGCCCGACCGGCTGGCCCCGGTTGTCAGCACCGAGATCAACTACCTGGCCGGTTCGGCTGCGGCACCGGCGGGCTTTCCCGGCACGGCGCATGCGCTCGAGCACATGATGTTCCGCGGCAGCGAGGGGCTGGACCGTGACCAGTTGGCCGCCATCGGGGCGCGGCTGGGCGGCAACTACAATGCCGACACGACAGAAAACGTGACCCAGTTCTTCTACACCGCCCCGGCGGATAATCTGGACGTGCTGCTGCATATCGAAGCCCTGCGCATGAAGGCCCTGACGCTGGCCGCCGAGGACTGGGCGCATGAGCGCGGCGCGATCGAGCAGGAAGTCTCACGCGACCTGTCCAGCCCCGGCTACGTGTACCTGGCCCGGCTGCAATCCATCCTGTTCGCAAACACGCCCTACGCGCATGACGCGCTGGGCAGCAGGCCCTCCTTTGACAAGACCGATACCGCCCTGCTGCGCCGCTTCTACCGCGACTGGTACGCGCCCAACAACGCCATTCTGGTCATTGCCGGTGATGTCGACCCCACCCGCGCCATGGCGCAGGTGCGCGCGGCCTTTGGCGCCATTCCCGCCCGGGCGCTGCCTGCGCGCCCGCAGGTCCATCCCGGCCCGGTCCATGCCCAGACGCTGCATTTCCCCACCGATTACCCGGTGGGGCTGGTTGCCATTGCCAGCCGCATGCCCGGCCAGAACAGCCATGACTATGCCGCCGCCCGCATTCTGGCCGATGTGCTGTGCAGCCAGCGCGGGGCACTGTACGAACTCGTACCGCAGGGCCGCGCGCTGCTGTCGAGCTTCGATTTCGTGACCAAGGCGGATGCGGGCATCGGCATTGCCATTGCCGCCTTCCCCAAAGGCGGGGAGGCCGCCCCCCTTCAGGCCCGCATGCAGGATATATTGAAGGCGCTGCGTGAAAACGGCGTGCCCGCCGATCTGGTCGAAGCCGCGAAACGCAAGGAACTGGCCCAGCTCGGTTTTGCCGCCAACAGCATTGCCGGCCTTGCGGAAAGCTGGTCGGAGGCACAGGCCATCATGGGCCTGCAATCGCCCGATGATGAAGCCACAGCCTTTGCCGCCGTGACACCTGAGGATGTCAACCGCCTGGCCCGGCAGGTGCTCGACCCGCAGCAGGCCATCACCGCCATCCTCACCCCGCGTGATGGCGGCCACCCGGTTGAGGGCAAGGGCTTTGGCGGCTCGGAATCCTTTGCTTCCACGCCCGATCACCCCGTCAGCCTGCCGCAATGGGCCAATGACAGCCTGATGGGCGTAAATGCCCCCACGCCCTCCGCCCAGCCTGCCGCCTTTACCCTGCCCAACGGGCTACGGCTGATCGTGCGCCCGGCCCATGTCAGCCACACGGTCAGCCTGTATGGCACCATCCGCCAGAATGAGGACATGCAGGAACCAAAGGGCAAGGAAGGCATTGCCGACATAACCGATGAGATGTTCCGCTACGGCAGCACCACGCATGACCGGATCGGGCTGCAAAAGGCCCTGGACGATATCGCCGCAACCGAAAGTGCCGGGTCCGATTTCAGCCTGAGCGTGCTGACACCCGATTTCGAGCGCGGGCTTGACCTGCTGGCGGAAAATGAACTGCACCCGGCCCTGCCCGCAGCCGCCTTCAAGGTGGTGCAGGCCAATGCGGCGGCCTCGCTGTCCGGGCTGCTGCATTCGCCTGACTACCTGTTTGGCCGGGCGATGCAGGCCGCCGTCTCGCCCAAGGGCGATCCTTCGCTGCGGCAGGCCAACCCGGCGGGTATCATGAAGCTGAGCGTGGCGGACTGCAGCAGCTTTTATGCCGCCGCCTACCGGCCTGACCTGACCACCATCGTCATAACCGGCGACATCACGCCCGATGCCGCCTACAAGGCCATCGCCCGCAGCTTTGGCGCGTGGCAGGCCACCGGCCCCACCCCTGCGGTCGACCTGCCGCCCCGCCCCGACAGCAAAGCCAGCGTGACCCGCGTGCCCGACCCGTCCAGCACGCAGGCTACGGTTTCCCTACCCGAGAGCCTTGGGCTGACGGCGACCAATCCGGAGCACTTCGCGCTCAACCTGGGCAATGAAATCCTTGGCTCGGGCTTTTCATCCCGCCTGTATCGCGACCTGCGGGTGCGTACCGGCTATGTCTATACCGTGCGCAGCCACCTGACATGGAAGCGCCAGCGCGCCGCCTACAGCATCTCGTTCGGGGCCGACCCGCAGAAGGTGGACGCCGCGCGCGCTGCTGCGATACAGGATATCATCGCCATGCAGACCCAGCCTGTCAGTGCGGATGAACTGGCCATGGCGCGCGCGGGCATGCTGCGTGGCCTTGCGCTGCAATCGGCCAGCCTCGACACCATTGCGGCGGGTTACCTGCATTTCAGCGATCTTGGCCTGCCGCTCAACCAGAACGATATCGCAGCCCAGGCCTATTATACCATGAGCGCGGACGCGATCCGCGATGCCTTCCGCAAATGGATTCGCCCCGATGACCTTGCCGAAATCATCAAGGGCCCACCCGCAACACGATGAAAGCAGATAAACGTTTTTGGTGAAGCCTTTTTCAAAAAGCTTCGAAGAACGCCGCCTTTTTGAAAAAAGGCGGCACCCGAAAACTTCCATTCCTCATCCAGCATAAAAAAAGGGCGGTGCATTTCTGCACCGCCCTTTTTTGTGCCCGGCTCCAGCCCACGCCTGCGCGGGCCGGAACCTGTGGCAGGGATCAGCTCTCGGCGTTGCGGCGACGGATCGCGGCACCCAGAATATCACCCAGCGACGCACCGCTATCGGACGAACCGTAGTCGGAGATCGCCTGCTTGTCTTCCTCGACCTCACGGCCGCGAATGGTCAGGGCCAGCTTGCGGGCCGCGCGGTCAACCGACACGACCTTCGCGTCAACGCGCTCGCCAACGGCGAAGCGCTCGGGGCGCTGGTCGGCCTTGTCACGGGCCAGTTCCGCACGGCGGATGAAGCCGGTCAGAACGTCGTCAACCTTCACCTCGATGCCGTTCGCCTGCACCGCAGTCACGATGCAGGTCACGACCGCACCCTTCTGCACCTTGCTCAGCGTGTCGGCTGCGGGGTCTTCATGCAGCTGCTTGATGCCAAGCGAGATGCGCTCCTTCTCCACGTCCACGTCCAGAACCTTGGCCTTGACGACCTGGCCCTTCTCGTAGTGGCTCATGGCGACTTCGCCCGGCTCGTCCCACGACAGGTCGGACATGTGAACCATGCCATCGATGTCGGCGGAAAGGCCGATGAACAGGCCGAACTCGGTGATGTTGCGGATCTCGCCTTCCACCACGGAACCAACCTTGTGTTCCTCGGCGAACTGCTCCCACGGGTTGCGCTGCACCTGCTTCAGGCCCAGCGAGATGCGGCGCTTCGCGCTGTCCACATCCAGAACCATCACATCGACTTCCTGCGAAGTGGCGACGATCTTGCCCGGATGGACGTTCTTCTTCGTCCAGGACATCTCGGACACGTGCACCAGGCCTTCGACGCCCGGCTCGAGTTCGACGAACGCACCGTAGTCGGTGATGTTCGTGACGCGACCGGTGTAGCGGGCACCCGGCGGGTACTTGATCGCCACGTTCTCCCACGGGTCGGCCTCAAGCTGCTTCATGCCCAGCGAGATGCGCTGCGTGTCGGGGTTGAAGCGGATGACCTGCACGCGGACCGGCTGGCCGATCTGCAGCGCTTCGGACGGGTGGTTGATGCGCTTCCATGCGATGTCGGTCACATGCAGCAGGCCATCGACGCCGCCCAGGTCAACGAACGCACCGTAATCGGTGATGTTCTTGACCACGCCATCGAGGATCATGCCTTCCTTCAGGCCCTGGATCAGCTCGCTGCGCTGTTCCGCACGGGTCTCTTCGAGCACGGCGCGGCGCGACACGACGATGTTGCCGCGGGCGCGGTCCATCTTCAGGATCTGGAACGGCTGGGGCACGCCCATCAGCGGGGTCACGTCGCGCACGGGGCGGATGTCCACCTGGCTGCCGGGCAGGAACGCCATCGCGCCGCCGAGGTCGACGGTGAAGCCACCCTTGACGCGGCCATAGATGGTGCCGTTGACGCGCTGGTTGCCTTCGAACGCCTTTTCAAGGTTCGACCAGGCTTCCTCGCGGCGGGCCTTCTCGCGGGACAGGACAATGGACCCGTCACGATCTTCGTACCGCTCGACGAACAGTTCGATGACATCACCCGGCTTGACATCGGGGGTAACGCCCGGCGGGCCGAATTCCTTGAGGGAGACGCGCCCTTCGCTTTTCAGGCCGACATCGACGATGGCGTATTCATCCGTCAGGCGAACGACGCGACCGGTGACGACGGAACCGTCAAACGCGGAATCGCGGCCGAGGGTTTCCTCGAGGAGATCGGCAAAGTTCTCGACGGGCTGTGTTGTGGCTGAAGCCATGAGTTACTCGTAAATCCTGTAACCACATCACGACCGCGCAGCGGCGGATGTGGACAATCCTGCGCCCCCGCCTGCCCGCCTGCGCGGTACCTATGGGAACGACTTGCCCGGCGCTCTGGCCACGACACGGTCGCGGCACGCTGCGGGCCAGATGTGAAAGACCATGCCCCAACGCAGGCGCGCGGGGCATATACCGTTGAGCACAGACACCCTATGGGCGGCGTATGTCAATAAAAACCGTGCCGGGGGCGACTGGTTCGCGCACAAAAGCGCGCTAACGCGTCTTCAGCGCCACGATCCGCAGGGCCTCGGCCAGCACGGCTGCCGCATCGAGGTGGTCGGTCTCGATATGCACGGCGTCATCCGCCGGGCGCAGGGGCGCGGTGGCGCGGGCGGAATCGGCGGCGTCGCGCGCGGCGATCTCACGCTCCACCTGCGCGATCCGGGCCGCGCGGTCGGGTGCGTCGGGGTCACTCGCCATCTGCTCCCACCGCCGCTCGGCCCGCGTGCGGGCCGAGGCCGTGATGTAGAGCTTCACCTGCGCATCGGGGAAGATGACCGTGCCGATATCACGCCCGTCAAGCACCGCGCCATGGGTGCCGGCAAAGCGGCGCTGCACGTCAACGAGTACACGCCGCACGGCGGGCTGGGCGGCCACGAGGCTTGCGGCGCGGTCCACCTCGGGCACGCGCAGGTCGGTGCGACGCAGGTCTTCCATGCCCACGGTGGCGGCAAATTCCTCCGCCGGGGCGGTGGCGGGGTCATGCCCCGCATCGATCATGCGCCGCCCGGTGGCGCGGTAGAGCAGGCCGGTATCGAGGTAGGGCAGACCCAGCGCCTCGGCCAGGCTGCGCGCCAGCGTGCCCTTGCCCGCGGCAGCCGGGCCGTCAACCGCTATGACCAGGCGCTGCGTCATGCCGCAAGCCCCGCGCCGATGCTGTTCATCAGCGCCACGAAACCGGGGAAGCTCGTATCGATGAAGGCGGTATCATCCACGCTGACCGGCTTGCGGGCCGCAAGGCCCATCACGATCGCGCTCATGGCCAGGCGGTGATCCATGCGGGTCGCGACCAGCCCGCCACCGGGAATGGCGCCACCCGTGCCATGCACGATCATGTCATCGCCCACCACGTCCACCCTGATGCCATTGGCCTCAAGCAGCGCCACGGTGGCGGCAAGGCGGTCGCTTTCCTTCACGCGCAGTTCCTCCAGCCCGCGAAAGCGCGACTGGCCCGTGGCATGGGCGGCGGCCACGGCCAGCACCGGATATTCATCGATCATCGACGGCGCGCGGGTGGCGGGCACGTCCACGCCATGCAGCGCGCCCGCAGTGGCGGTCAGGTCGCCCACCGGCTCGCCGCCTTCCACGCGCTCGTTGCTGATGGCAAGCTCCGCCCCCATCTCGCGCAGCGAGGTGAACAGCCCCGTGCGCAGCGGGTTCAGCCCCACGCCCCGCACGGTTACCGTCGAGCCCGGCACCAGCAGGGCCGCGACCAGCACGAAGGCCGCCGATGACGGATCGCCCGGCACCACGATGTCACGCGCCACAAGGTCGGGGCGGCCCTGAAGCGTGATCACACGCCCGCCCGCGCCCATGGGTTCGACCCGCACCTGCGCGCCGAAGTGGCGCAGCATGTTTTCGGTATGGTCGCGGGTGGCCACGGGTTCTTCCACCCGGGTCTCGCCCACCGCGTTCAGCCCGGCCAGCAGCACGGCGGACTTGACCTGGGCGGACGCCACCGGCAGCCGGTAGGCCAGCGGCGGCGGGTTGGCATTGCCCGCAATGGCCAGCGGCAGCCGCCCGCCCTGGCGCGAGAGGAAGGTGGCCCCGGTGGCGGCCAGCGGGTCGGTCACGCGCTTCATCGGGCGGCCGCGCAGGCTGGCATCGCCCGTCATGACCGAGGTGAAGCCGTGGCTGGCCAGAATGCCCGACAGCAGCCGCGCCGCCGTGCCGGAATTGCCCATGTCCAGCACATCGGCGGGTTCACGCAGCCCGTCGAGCCCGCAGCCCTGCACGCGCCACTGCCCTGCCCCCTCGCGGGTGATGTCCGCGCCAAGGGCGCGCATGGCATCGGCGGTGCGCATCACGTCCTCGCCTTCCAGCAGGCCGGTGATGTGGGTCGTGCCGCGCGCAAGCGCTGCAAACATCAGCGAACGGTGGCTGATCGACTTGTCACCCGGCACATGGACCGAACCGGACAGGGGCGCGCGCGGGGCATGAACCGTCAGCGCGCGAACGGAAGATGGGGCATGATCGGTTTTCATAACGCATCCCATTCCGTATTCCGGGTGACAAAGTCAATCACAGATCGGCATGATCAGGGTGCCGGCGTGCGGGGCAATGTTTGACATCAGCCGCGCAAACTGGCATGGGGCTGCGCCTTTTGCCACTTCCGGATACGGTGGCTCCATTCATCACTAAAAACAGGATCGACAGGTTCAAGATGGCTCAGTCCAACCTCGGCACCAAACGTGTCTGTGTCTCCTGCAGCGCCCGTTTCTACGATCTGAACAAGAATCCGGCCGTCTGCCCCAAATGCGGTGCTGAACAGCCCGTGGAACTGCCCCGCGTGCGCCGCCCGGTGGAAGCTGCCCCCGAATCCAAGCCCAAGACCGGCGATGCCGCGATTGATAACGACGTGGATGTCGATCTCGACGCCGATGCGGATGAAGATGCAGACGCCGTGCTGCCTGACGACGCGGGCCTTGATGACGATGATGACGACGACATCAGCAGCGCCGACATCGACGTCAAGACCGACAAGGACGACCACGACAACTGAGCCTGACCGGCCCGGAGTTCATGCTCCGGGCCGTTTTGGCATCAGGCGGGGTTGCGGCGCTCGATCTCGACGCCAACCGATTCGGCATCATCGAAGATATCGAGCTTTTCGATTCTGACGCGCGTAATGCGCACGCGCTTTTCCGCCAGCACGCCTGCCGCGATTCGTTCGGCCAGCGTCTCCACCAGGGCCACATGGCCGGCGCCCACCAGTTCGCGCACCAGCAGCACCACGCGTTCATAGGATACCGTGCGGGCCAGGTCATCCGCCCCCACCGCGAGCGAGGCGCTGTCAGGCACGCCAAACATCACATTGACGCGAATGCGCTGGGTCACGCCCTGCTCGTGCTCGAACACGCCGATATGGGCATCAAGCACCATATTGCGCACGAACAGGCAGCGCAGGGGCTCAGGCTCGTTCCACGGCGGGAATACGGACATGATGGTTCCTGTCAGTCGGGGGCGTCAGCGCGCGGGAGACCACTGCATGTGCTGGCCGCCATCAAGGGCAAGCATCTGCCCGGTGACCGATGGCAGGCAGATCAGCGACAGGGCCGCGCGCGCAATCTCGTCAGGCGTGGCCACCTGTCCCAGCGGCACGGAGGCGCATTGCCGGGCGAACTGCGCGGCCGTCTGCCGTGGCGTGGGCAGCACGGGGCCGGGACCGATGGCGTTGACGCGGATCTGCCGTGGCGCCAGGGCCAGCGCCATGGTCTGGGTCAGGGTCCATAACGCTGCCTTGGACACGGTATAGCTGACAAAATGGGGCGTGAGCGACCACACGCGCTCATCAAGCATGTTCAGCACCATGCCCTGCGCCGTGCCGGGCAGCAGGCGGGCGAATTCCTGCATCAGCACGAAGGGCGCGCGGGTGTTGGGCTCCATATGGGAATCCCACCCCGCCCTTGTGGCGTCATTCCATTCATCGCGCATGAACACGCTGGCATTATTGACCAGCACGCCCACCGGGCCGAGCGCGCCTGTCGCCGCGGCCATGAGCGGTATGACCTCAGCCTCACGCGCAAGATCGGCGGGCAGCAGCACGGCCGTGCGGCCTGTCGCGCGGATTTCAGCAGCGGTCTGTTCCGCCGCCTGCGCGGCGGTATTGTAATGCAGTGCGATATCGAAACCCGCGCGCGCCAGTTCCAGCGCAATGGCGCGGCCAAGGCGGGCCGCCCCGCCGGTGACAAGGGCTGCGCGCGGCATGGCGGCAGGCACGGGCCAGAGCGGGCTCATGCGGGCCTGCGCGCCATGATGGCGGCGGCCAGCGTGCCGTCATCAAGCACGTCAAGCGCGCCCCCCACCGGCACGCCCTGCCCCACGCGGCTGATTTTTACGTCAAACCGGGCCAGCCGCTCATGCAGCCAGTGCATGGTGGTGGCCCCTTCCACCGTGGTGCCCAGCGCCAGGATCACTTCGCGCACGCTGCCCCCGGCAATGCGGTCGAGCAAGGGCTGTACATTCAGGTCATCCGGCCCGATACCGGACAGGGCGGACAGCGTGCCGCCCAGCACCTGATACACGCCACGGTGCACGCCCGCGCGCTCGAGCGCCCACAGGTCGCCCACATTCTCCACCACGCACACCAGCCCCGCATCGCGGGTGGGGTCCGTGCAGATGGCGCAGGGGTCGGTCGTATCAAGATTGCCGCAGGTCGAGCAGGTGCGCACGGCGCGCGCCGCCTGCTCCATGGCCTGCGCAAGCGGCAACATGCGGGCATGGGGCTGGCGCAGCAGGGCCAGCGCCGCCCGGCGGGCCGAGCGCGGCCCAAGCCCCGGCAGGCGGCCCAGCAGGGTCACCAGCCGGTCGATCTCACCCCGCCCGCTCATGCATGCCCTCCCGCGCCCTGGCTCAGAACGGGAATTTCATCCCGCCCGGCAGGTTCAGGCCACCCGTGACCTTCTTCATTTCCTCACTGGCGGTGGCGTCGAGCTTCTTGCGGGCATCGGCGCTGGCGGCAAGGATCAGGTCCTGCATCATTTCCATCTCGGCAGGGTCGGCCAGCTTGGGGTCGATGGTGATCGACTTCATATCGCCCTTGCCGTTCATGGTCAGCGTGACCATGCCAGCGCCCGCGCTGCCTTCAATGACCATGTCTTCAAGCTTGGCCTGCATTTCTTCCATGCGGGCCTGCATCTGGGTGGCCTGTTTCATCAGGCCGGCAAGATTTTTCATGTTCCGTGTCTCTCCTCAGGCAAAATCATCTGCATCCAGATCATCCTCTTCTACCAGTTCGGCATCAAGAGGGGCGAATTCGAGGTCTGGCGCCAGACTTTCCAGCGCCAGTTCTTCGGGCGGCAGGCCGTACTCATCAAGCGCGTGGTCGGTCACCGCACCCAGCCGGGCGGTGGGAAAGACCGCCAGCACCGCCTGCACCAGCGGGTGGGCCTCGGCCTGCGCGCGGTGCAACTGGATGATCTCGGCCCCCTGCTCGGCAATCGTGGCCTCGCCTTCCGCCTCGGACTGGCGGACCTGCCAGCTGTCATCGCCCGTCATCTCGCGCAGGAAGGTTTCCAGCCGCCGGGCCAGGCCGGGCAGGCTGTTGCGCTCCACCCGGATCGTGATCAGCGGCGGCGCGAATGAAACAAGATGGACCGCATGGAACAGGTGGCCGTGCAGCATGGCGTCACGCCCCGATACAAGGGCTACGGTCTCGCGCCATGTGCGGGGCGCGGGCGCAAGCGGCGTTTCCTCCACCCGGCCAATATCGGGCGCGTGCTGCGGCGCGGCATCGACCCGCACGCCGCCATTGGCCACCATGCGGATGGCGCCCCCACCATCAGGCCCTGCCGTGACACTGGCGGATGCGCCTGCCTGCGCCCCGCCACCCGTCGTAGGGGCGGCAGGAGAAGCCGAAGCCTGCACGGGCGCTGCCGCGGCATCCTGCCCCAGCACACGGCGCACCACATCACCCGGTGGCGGCAGGTCGGCCACGTAGCACAGGCGGATCAGCACCATCTCGGCGGCCTGCCTGCGGTCTGGCGCCTGCTCGACTTCAGCCACGCCCTTGAGCAGCATCTGCCATGTGCGGCCCAGCACCGGCACCGGCACGCGCTCGGCCAGCGCAGAGCCGCGCCTGCGCTCGGCCTCGGGCATCTCGGGGTTGTCACGCAGGGCGGGAATGGCCTTGAGGCGCGAGACCGTGTGCACAAGCTCCAGCACATCGCCCAGCATCACGCCCAGATCGCCACCGCGCTCATACACATCGCCGGTAATGGCCAGCGCGCGCTCGGGGCGGCCTTCCAGCACGGCATCGAGCAGGTCGAACACCAGCCCGCGATCGGCCAGGCCCAGCATGCCCGCCACCAGGTCCAGCCCGATGGGGGCGGTATCCGTGCCGCCCTCGCCATCAAGCGTGCCCTGGGCAATGGCCTGATCGAGCAGCGAAAGCCCATCGCGCACCGAGCCGTCGGCCGCGCGCGCGATCAGGGCCAGCGCATCGGGGGTGAAGACGACATTCTCCGCACGGGCCACGCGGTCGAAATGGGCGGCGAGTTCAACCTGCGGCACGCGGCGCAGCGCAAAGGTCTGGCAGCGCGACAGCACCGTGACCGGCACCTTGCGCAGTTCGGTCGTGGCGAAGATGAAGGTCACCTGCGCGGGCGGTTCCTCCAGCGTCTTGAGCAGCGCGTTGAACGCGTTGCGCGAGAGCATGTGGACCTCATCGATGATGAAGACCTTCATGCGCCCCTGCATGGGGCGGAAGCGGGTCGCCTCGATGATCTCGCGCACGTCATCCACGCCGGTGCGCGAGGCGGCATCCATCTCCAGCACATCGGGGTGGCGGTCGGCGAGGATGGCCACGCAGTTGGGGCATACGCCGCACGGGTCCGCCGTGGGGCCGCCCCTGCCATCAGGCCCGGTGCAGTTGAGCGCGCGGGCGATGATGCGCGCCGTGGTGGTCTTGCCCACGCCGCGCACGCCCGTCAGCATGAAGGCATGCGCCACGCGCCCGAGCGCAAAGGCGTTGCGCAGGATGCGGACGGTGGTTTCCTGACCGATCAGGTCATCGAATGTGGTGGGGCGATATTTGCGGGCCAGCACGCGGTAGGGTGCGGCGGGTGCTGCATCCGCCACGGCGGGGGGGGCCGATGGCGGGGTGGCGTCACCAAACAGGCCGGGGCCATCTGCGGGCGGTGCAGGCAGCCCGGCCTCCTCGGAACGATCCTGATCCGACGAAACGGTCATTGATGCATCCGGGCTGGAGAAGTGGCCATGACGTACGCGGCGCGATGGCGGCACAGAAACGTGTTTCAGATGAGAGACCGGCCATAACCCGGACGAAACTCACTACGGCTGCTTCCTTCCGGACCTGACCAGGTTAGCAAGGTATCCGTCTACAACCGATCTCCCGAGCGGGTTCTAACACATACACCCGCCCCATGCACAAGGGGGCGGGCAAAAAAATCACGCTTATTCGCCCACCGCCGCGCCGGACTGGTGGCGCAGGTCGGCCCCGCCATAGTAACGCGCCTGCCCCACCCTGCCGATGCGCGGGCCACCGACGAGAATGCTCTCGGCAACGCCCCAGGGCGCATGTTCCTCAATTCTGTAGCCCTCATGGGTGAGCGTGCGGATGACTGCGGGCGAGAGCGCGCCATGCTCCACCTGCACTACATCGGGCTGCCACTGCTCATGGATGCGCGGCAGGTCGACCGCCTGCTGCACGTCAAGCCCGTAATCGACCATGCCGGTCAGCACCGAGAGGATGATGGTGGGAATGCGCGAGCCACCGGGGCTGCCCAGCACCATAAAGGGCTGGCCATCATGCGACACAATGGTCGGCGCCATGGAGGAAAGCGGCGTCTTGCCGGGGGCTATGGCATTGGCCTGGCTGCCCACGATGCCGAACATGTTCGGCTCGCCCGGCCGGGTGGCGAAATCATCCATCTCGTCATTCATGACCACGCCGGTGCGGCCCGCCACCACGCCCGCGCCGAACCAGCCATTGAGCGTATAGGTCACCGCCACCGTCATGCCGGACTGGTCGGCGATGGAGTAGTGGGTGGTTTCCTCCTTCTCGCCTTCCGGCTGGCCGGGGCGCAGGCTGGCGGAGGAAACGGCATGGTTGAGCGGCAGGTACTGGCGCACCTGGGCTGCGTAGGCGGGGTCCGTCAGGTGCGCGATCGGGTTGTTGACGAAGGCGGGGTCGCCCAGGTCCTGCCGGTCGGCATAGGCGTGGCGCATGGCCTCGACCTCACGCTGCACGCCTGCGGCCGTGTGCAGCCCGAGCGCATGCATGTCATAGCCCGACAGGATGTTGAGCATCTCGCACAGCGCCACGCCGCCACCGCTCGGCGGGGGGGCCGTGTCGATATGGTAGCCGCGATACTCGCAGGTCAGCGGCGCCATCATGCGGGTGTGGTAGCTGGTAAAATCCTTGCGCGACAGGATGCCGCCGCCCTTCTGGCTGCTTTTTACGATCTCTTTCGCCACCGGCCCTTCATAAAAGCCGCTGGCCCCCTTGCGGGCGATCCGCTCGAGCGTGCGGGCCAGGTCAGGCTGCACCAGCCGCTCGCCCGCCATGAGGGGCGTGCCATCGGGGTGCAGGAAGATCTTGCTGGCGTAAGCATCCTTGGCAAAAGCCGCCGTGGACGTATGCAGCAGGTCGACATCGCTGGGCTTGAGGATGAAGCCGTCACGCGCCAGCGTTATGGCAGGGGCCATCACATCCGCGCGCGACAGCTTGCCCCACCTGTCATGCACTTCTTCCAGCCCCGCCACGGTGCCGGGAACGGCCACGGCCTTCCACCCCTTGGTGGAGGCCCCGGCAATGACATGGCCCGCCGCATCCTGATACAGGGTGGCCGTGGCCGCACCCGGCGCATGCTCGCGGAAATCGATGAAGGTCGCCTGTCCGTCCGGCTGGCGCAGGGTCATGAACCCCCCGCCGCCGATATTGCCCGCCGCGGGGTAGACCACCGCCATGGCATAGCCCACCGCCACGGCGGCATCGACCGCGTTGCCGCCGCGCGCAAGGATGTCAGCGCCCACATGGGCTGCAAGGTCCTGTGCCACGACCACCATGCCATTGCGCCCCGGCGTGGGGGCCATGCCGATGGCCTGGCCGCCCGGCGTGTTCTCGAATGCCAGCGGGTCCACGACCGCGGCCTGCCCCGCCACCGGCAGGGCGGCGACAAGGCATGAAAGAAGGAGCGCGCGGGCGTGCGGGCCACGGGCAGAAGGCATGGGCATTTCCTTTATCGGTCTTGTGGGCGGCGCATCACGCCTGTGTATAGGGCGGGCAGGTATAGCCTGCGGGGGAGAGGGTGAAGACCTCGCACCCGTCTTCCGTCACCCCCATCATGTGCTCGAACTGGGCGGAGAGCGAACGGTCGCGCGTTACCGCCGTCCACCTGTCCTCGAGGATCTTCACGTCCGGGCGGCCGATATTGAGCATGGGCTCGATGGTGAAGAACATGCCCGGACGCAGTATCAGGTCAGCATCGGGGCTGACGTAATGCAGCACGTTGGGCGCCGCGTGGAAGGTGCGCCCGATCCCATGCCCGCAGAAATCACGCACCACCGAAAAGCGCCGTTCCTCGGCATAGGTCTGGATGACACGCCCGATATCATTGAGCGTGGCGCCGGGGCGCACGGCATCAATGGCCAGCATGAGGGATTCGTAGGTCGCCTCGATCAGCTTCTGCGCGCGCAGCTTGACCTTGCCCACGGTGTACATCCGGCTCGTATCACCGTACCAGCCATCCAGGATGACGGTCACGTCGATGTTGAGGATGTCCCCATCCTTCAGCGTCTTTTCACCCGGAATGCCGTGGCAGACGACATGATTGATCGAGATGCAGCTCGAGGCCGGATAACCGCGATAGCCCAGCGTGGCGGGCACCGCGCCATTGGCAATCATGTAATCATGAATGAGGCGGTCGAGTTCGCCCGTGGTGACCCCCTCGCGCACATGCGGGGTAATCATGTCGAGCGTGCGGGCGGCAAGCTGGCCTGCCGCCCGCATGCCCACGAAATCTTCTGGCGTGTGGATCTTTACCGCACCGCCGTGCATATCGCCTTCCATGCCGCTAACCTTTCCTGTCATCTGTGCATGACCACCCGCCCGCAGTCATGAGAGGGACAACAGGAACACGCCTGACCCGCCTGCCAGCCGCGCCGGATGGATAATCGTGCCTTCTATACCCTGCCCGGCGCGTGCTGTCAGCTTCGTGACTTGGCGCGCGCATGCGTGGCGTGCGCCACATGCCCCATGCTGACCAGATGCACATGCGCCCGCACGGGCGCGGGGTGCACGTGCACCACCGTGCCATGCCCGCGCCGGATACGGGTGTACGAGGCGGGAATGGCCGGGGCCTCGGCCACTTCATCCGCCGTCGTGGCCCGCAGGCGGGCGGAGGCCAGCGTCAGGCCATGACGGCCCGCGGCAGACCGGCCACCCGCACGCGCAAGCAGCAGCGGCCGCGTGGCGGGACGGGCCACGGGGGCCACGCCCTCGGCCTCGAAGCTGCTGTCGAGCAGGGCGGCCATGGTGGTGTTGCGCCGTGTGTTGGACTTCGCCCCCATCACCACGCCGATCAGGCGCACGTTGTCACGCACGGCGGAGGTGACGAGGTTATGCCCCGCCTCATCCGTATAGCCGGTCTTGAGGCCATCGGCACCGGGATAGGCACCAAGCATGGGGTCATGGTTGGGCACTTCGCGCCCGTGGAAATAGAAGCCCGGCACCGCGAAGTAATGGTAGTACTCGCCATAATCCATGATCAGGTGGCGCGCCAGGGTGGCGAGGTCACGCGCCGATGTCATCTGCTCGGGGTTGGGCAGGCCGGATGCGTTGCGGAACACCGTGTCATACATGCCAAGCCTGCCGGCCTCGCGCGTCATCATCGCGGCGAAGCGGGTCTCGTCGCCCCCGCCAAGGAACTCGCCCAGCGCGCAGGCCGCGTCATTGGCGGATTTGGTAACGAGCGCGAGCACCGCCTGCTCCACCGTAAGCTGCGAGCCCGGACGCAGGCCAAGCTTGGAGGGTTCCATCGAGGCGGCGTGGACCGAAACCGGCATTTCCTGATTAAATGCAACCTGCCCCGTGCGCACGGCCTTGAAAGCAAGGTACAGCGTCATCAGCTTGGTCAGGCTGGCGGGATAGCGGCGCAGGTCCGAATCCTGCTGCGACAGCACGGCCCCGGTGCGGGCATCGACCACGATGGAACTGACCTGCCCCACATACTGCGCCCTTGCGGCATGCATGCCCCCAAGGCCGACGCACAGCCCCACGGTTGCAGTGACCCTGAGGCGGGAAAAACGTGTAGCGGATAAACGGCTCATGGGATGGCGAAACCTGCGCGTGCAATGATCATCATACGGCTTCGGGCGCGCGGGGGTGACCCGCCACCCCTCCATCCATTCACGGGTTGCTTGGCTGCAACCATTCTAAAAGAAAGGTTTTCTATTCGTCCAGAGCGTATTTATAACCTTGCCACTCCATAAACGGGGCGGCACACGGATCACGGGAGATGCAAAAAAATCCCCGCGCCCCGGCGCTCGCCCCTTTCAACCGGCGGCAAAGTTCCAATATGGTACCTGTCATGTCTGCTATTGCTCAAGCTTCCCTGCCCCACGCCGCGCGCCCACCCTGCGCGGACAGTCCGCGCCCGCATGGGCATGGCGGCAATACGCCCCCACGCCGTAACGGCGGGCAGGACTCGCCACCGGGCAATGATGACGGCATGATCGACGTGGTCATCCGCACCCGGCCACAGACCCGCAAGCCGGCGATGTACAAGGTGCTGATGCTCAATGATGACTACACGCCCATGGAATTCGTGGTGCATGTGCTCGAGCGCTTTTTCCAGAAAAACCGCGAGGAAGCGACCGACATCATGCTCCATGTTCACAAACGTGGGGTAGGCGTGTGCGGGGTCTTTACGTACGAGGTTGCCGAAACCAAGGTAACACAGGTGATGGACCTCGCGCGCCAGAACCAGCACCCGCTGCAATGCACGATTGAAAAGGACTGAGCCCACGAGCAAGCGCATCTTCCCGCCCCCGTCGCGATCCGATCGCGTTCCATGGCATTTTGTGCTGGCATTTCCATCGCAACAGGGCAAGGATTGTCCTGGCTTACCGGTTATGATCTCCGGGGTCCTGGTGGCCCCTCTTGGAAAAGGAGCGTCTCGGCATGTTGTCACGTAATCTTGAACAGACGCTTCACCGTGCGCTGACACTCGCTGGCGACCGCCGGCACGAATACGCAACGCTTGAACACCTCCTGCTCGCACTGATCGACGACCCTGATGCCGTAACGGTATTCCGCGCCTGCGGGGTCGACCTGAACAAGCTGCGCACCGACCTGACCGACTTCCTCGACAAGGACCTCGCGGGCCTCGCGGCCGACCGCACCGTCGACCCCAAGCCCACCGCCGCCTTCCAGCGCGTGATCCAGCGCGCGGCCATTCACGTGCAGTCCACCGGGCGTGATGAGGTAACCGGCGCCAACGTGCTCGTGGCCCTGTTTGCCGAGCGCGAGAGCCATGCCGTGTACTTCCTGCAGTTGCAGGACATGACGCGGCTTGATGCGGTCAACTTCATCTCGCACGGCATTGCCAAGGCGCCCGACCGCTCGACGCGCCGCCCGGTTGCGGGCAGCCCGCCCGAAGGCGGCGAGAGCGAGGAACGCGGCAAGGCCGGGCAGAAGAACCAGGATGCGCTCTCCACCTACTGCACCAACCTCAATGACAAGGCGCAGGAAGGCAAGGTCGACCCGCTGATCGGCCGCGACTCTGAAATCGAGCGCACGATCCAGATCCTGTGCCGCCGCACCAAGAACAACCCGCTTTACGTGGGCGACCCCGGCGTGGGCAAGACCGCCATTGCCGAGGGGCTGGCCAAGCGTATCGTTGAAGGCGACGTGCCTGAAGTGCTGCTCAACGCCACCATCTACTCGCTCGACATGGGCGCGCTGCTGGCGGGCACCCGCTACCGCGGCGACTTCGAGGAACGGCTGAAGGCGGTCGTGACCGAACTCGACAACAATCCCGGCTCGATCCTGTTCATTGACGAGATCCATACCGTTATTGGCGCGGGTGCGACCTCGGGCGGGGCGATGGATGCCTCCAACCTGCTCAAGCCCGCGCTTGCCGCCGGCACGCTGCGCTGCATGGGGTCCACCACCTACAAGGAATACCGCCAGCACTTCGAGAAGGACCGTGCGCTGGTGCGCCGGTTCCAGAAGATCGACGTGGCGGAGCCTTCGGTCGAGGATGCGGTCAAGATCCTGCGCGGGCTCAAGGTCAATTACGAGAAGCACCACAAGGTGCGCTACACCGATGATGCGATCCGTGGGGCGGTGGAACTGGCCGCCAAATACATCCACGACCGCAAGCTGCCCGACAAGGCCATCGACGTGATTGACGAGGTTGGCGCCTCGCGCATGCTGGTGCCCGAGAACCGCCGCCGCAAGACCGTGACGCTGAAGGATGTGGAAGACATCGTGGCGAAGATCGCCCGCATCCCGCCCAAGAGCGTCTCGTCGGACGACAAGGAAACCCTGCGTTCGCTCGAGCGTGACCTCAAGGGCATGGTGTACGGCCAGGACAAGGCGATCGAGGCGCTGACGGCCGCGATCAAGCTGTCCCGCGCGGGCCTGCGCGACCCGGAAAAGCCGATTGGCAACTACCTCTTCTCCGGCCCCACCGGCGTGGGCAAGACGGAAGTGGCCAAGCAGCTTGCGGCAACGCTGGGTATCGAACTGATCCGCTTCGACATGTCGGAATACATGGAGCGGCATTCGATCTCGCGGCTGATCGGCGCGCCGCCGGGCTATGTCGGCTTTGACCAGGGCGGCCTGCTGACCGATGCCATCGACCAGCACCCGCATGCGGTCCTGCTGCTTGATGAGATCGAGAAGGCGCATCAGGACCTGTATAACGTGCTGCTGCAGGTGATGGACCACGGGCGGCTGACCGACCACAACGGCAAGACGGTCGATTTCCGCAACGTGGTGCTGATCATGACCACCAATGCAGGGGCCGCCGACCTGAGCAAGGAGGCCATCGGCTTTGGCCGCACCAGTCGCGAAGGCGAGGACGAGGATGCGATCAAGCGCCTGTTCACGCCGGAGTTCCGCAACCGGCTTGATGCGATCATCCCGTTTGCCAACCTGTCGCCGCATGTGGTGGACCGGGTGGTGGAGAAGTTCATCTTCCAGCTTGAGGCCCAACTGGCTGATCGCAACGTGATGATCGAGATCTCGTCCGCCGCGCGTGAATGGCTGGCTGAACGTGGTTACGACCGCCTGTATGGCGCGCGCCCCCTGGGCCGTGTCATTCAGGAGAACATCAAGAAGCCGCTGGCCGAGGAACTATTGTTCGGCAAGCTGACCAAGGGCGGGGTGGCCAAGATCACGCTCAAGGATGGCAAGCTCGACTTTGAATACATCTCGCAGGCGGAAAACGATTCTCCCGAAGGCGATGAAGGCGACAGCACCCGCGAAGCCGAAGCCGCTGACTGACGGTAATCCGCGCAACCCGAAACAGGAACAGGAGCCAGAAATGGCTCCTGTTTTTTTAGGAACGACTTAAAGAACAATATCTGATTTTTTTTCTCGTAAGGACGCCATGCTTACCGCCGCCATCTACATTCCCGCAGCGTTTGCCGAGATTGGTGGCTGCTTCTGTTTCTGGGCCTGGATGCGCCTTGGCCGCTCGCCGCTGGTACTGGTACCGGGCTGCCTGTCGCTGGTGGTGTTTGCGTGGCTGCTGACCTTCAGCCCCGCCGATAATGCGGGGCGGGCCTATGCCATTTATGGCGGCGTGTACATCGTGGCCAGCCTGGTGTGGTCCTGGCTGGTCGAAGGCCTGCCACCTGACAGGTGGGACATACTTGGCGCTGCCATCTGCCTTGCCGGCGCGGGGCTGATCCTGCTTGCCCCGCGCGCCCATCCTTGACAAAAGCTTCGTCAGGCATGCCGCCTTTTTGAAAAAAGGCGGCACCCAGAAACTTTTATCAATGTAGTTACTGGTAACGGGTGCCGTTGACGCTCACGTAACCCTCAACCGGCCAGCTCTTGCCGGTGCCGTGATGGGTCCAGTCAATGCCTTGGCTGCGGGCGTTGTCATAATAATAACGACCCAGCACATCGGCCTTGTCGCCCTTGGCCACCCACGGCCATGTGGGTGCGGACATCCGATCCAGGTCCGACACGATGCGGATGGATACGCCGTGGCCGACATCAACATAAAAATATCCGTGCAGGCCGCTGCGCGTGCGCTTGGATGCCGAGACCGCGATGACCTGCCCGCATACATGCTCGACCCGGTCGGGGTGGGCTTCGCTGCTGCTGGCTTCCGCGGCCTGAAGGTCGGCAAGGAACTTGCCGTCATCGCAGGCCGCGGGCACGGGGCTGGCAATGGGCTGCGGGCGTGAACTGCTGCCCTCATACCCGCCTTGCGTGCCCTGCGTCTCATCACGCTCTTCATGCCGGTGGTGGTGGTGCCGCGCATGGGCGGGCGCAATGCCCCCCATCTGTAGCGCCACGACCGCCCCAAGCCCCATCATCACGCATCGCTGCCAGCGCATTGCCGCCATCTGAGTGTTCTCCCTTTTCAACAGATCACAATCTTTTGCGGCGCGCGGGCGGCGGCGTCAATGAACGGGGTTGCGCACGGGCCGGGGGGCTTCGGCCTCAAGCTGCCTGCGGGCCTTTTCCATATC
This sequence comes from Komagataeibacter melomenusus, assembly GCF_013155395.1. Taxonomy (GTDB): domain Bacteria; phylum Pseudomonadota; class Alphaproteobacteria; order Acetobacterales; family Acetobacteraceae; genus Komagataeibacter; species Komagataeibacter melomenusus. Next base: position 33,129 of record NZ_JABJWC010000024.1, read on the forward strand.
CGCCTCCATGGCGGGGTCCATGGCGGGCATTTTCAGGTGCAGCTTCTCCAGCGCGTCGATGATCGCCTCGATCACGACCAGGCGTGCGAACCATTTCTGGTCGGCGGGCACGACAAACCACGGCGCATCGGGGTGGGCCGTGTGGCGGATCGCCTCCTCATAGGCGTGCTGGTAGTCATCCCAGTACTGGCGCTCATGAATATCGGCTGGCGAGAATTTCCAGTTCTTGGCGCGGTGCTTGATGCGTTGCAAAAAGCGCAGGCGCTGCTCCTCCTTGGAAAGGTGCAGGAAGAACTTGAGCACGATCGTGCCCTGGCGCGCCATGTAGCGCTCGAAACTGCTGATGTCCTGGTAACGGTCCTCCCAGAAGGTGGGCTTGCGGCGCAGGCTCAGCGGCAGGCATTCGTGCTCGAGCAGTTCGGGGTGCACGCGGGTAACGAGCACTTCCTCATAATGGCTGCGGTTGAAAATGCCGATGCGCCCCGCGGCAGGCGCCACCATATGCTCGCGCCACAGATAGCCATGCGCGAGTTCGACCGGGCCGGGCTGCTTGAAGGACGAGACACTGACCCCCTGCGGGTTGATGCCCGACATGACATGCTTGATCACGCCATCCTTGCCGCCTGCATCAAGAGCCTGCAGCACGACCAGCACCGACCAGGTGTTGTTGGCATAAAGCACGGCCTGCAGGTGCGCGAGGTAGCGGATACGTTCCTTGAGCAGCTGCTTGCCGGTTTTCTTGTCCAGCCCGCAGGCTTCTGCCGCCCGGGTGGGGCAGTCGGCAAGGGAGAACCCCTTGCCGTTATGCACGCTGAAGCGGCGTGCAAGCGTATTGGTGGTCGTTTTCTTGCGGGCCATGCTCAATCCTTCATGCCCCGCGCCACCGCGAGGCCACCAGCCGCCTGACAGGTCGGCATCATCTCCACCTCGTTGATATTGACATGGCGCGGCAGCGCAATGATCCAGGACAGGGTCTCGGCAATATCCTCGGGCAGCAGGGGGTGGGTGCCTTCATACACCGCCGCCGCCTTGGCGGGGTCACGCAGGCGCACGGTGCTGAACTCGCTGCCGCCGCACAAGCCCGGCTCGATATTGGTCACGCGCACATTATGGCCCAGCAGGTCGCAGCGCAGGTTGCGGGTGAACTGGCGCACGAACGCCTTGGTCGCGCCATACACATTGCCGCCGGTATAGGGGTAGGTACCCGCCGTGCTGCCCAGTGTCACCACATGCCCGCGATCACGCGCCACCATGCCCGGCAGCAGCACGCGCGTGAGTTCGACCATGCCGGTCACGTTGGTGCCGATCATGGTCTGCCAGTTGGCCAGATCCGCCTCCTGCGCCTTTTCCATGCCCAGGGCGAGACCCGCGTTATTGACCAGCACATCCACATCGCGCCAGCCCTCGGGCAGGCTGCCCGGCAGGGCGGCGATGGCGGCGGCGTCGGTCATGTCCAGTTCGAAGGCCAGCAGGTCCGGCCCGAGTTCGGCGGCCAGCGCCTCAAGGCGTTCGCGCCTGCGGCCGGTGGCGATGACGCGATATCCATCCCGCACGAGCCGCGTGGCGATCGCCCTGCCGAATCCGGCCGTGGCGCCCGTTACCAGTGCTATCTGCTTCATGGTCTTTCCTCCTGCTGTGTCAGTGGTCAGCCTTGCATATCAATCGCCGCCCGTCATGGGGGCAATCAGCCATACAACCCGAAGCTGAAATGGTTGCAAAAGAGGGCAAATCCGGTTCTATGGTGGTGTATGGCTTCTTTCGCGACATCTCCAGGCCGCAGCCTGACCGGTCACCTGCTGGTGGCGACCCCTGCCCTGACCGACCCCGCCTTCGCGCGCAGTGTCATCTACCTGTGCGCCCATACGCCCGAGGACGGGGCGATGGGGCTGGTCGTCAACCGCAGGCTGTCGCAACCCGTGCTGGATGACGTGCTTGAACAGCTTGGCATTGCCCCCGTGCCGCCGCGCCGCCGCATCAACCTGTGCGCGGGCGGGCCGATGGATAACGGGCGCGGCTTCGTGCTGCATACCTCGGACTGGAGCGGCGATGGCAGCCTGCCGGTCGATGACAGCACGACGCTGACCGCCAGCCTTGATGTGCTGCGTGACATTGCCGATGGCAATGGCCCCGCCCACGCCATGCTGGCCATGGGCCATGCAAGCTGGGAGGCAGGCCAGCTTGAGGACGAGATGCTGCGCCACGATGCCTGGGTTGCCGCCCCCGCCACCGCGGCCATCGTGTTCGGCCCCGACCATAACGCCAAATGGCGGCAGGCGCTGGCCAGCGTGCGCATTGACCCGGCATGGTATACCGGGGCGGCTGGCCACGCCTGAGCGGGACGCAGCACTTTCCGCCAGGGACACTTTCACATACATGCCCCGCCCGGCCGCCAGAACGCGCCGGGAAGGCATGAGAACGCCAGAAGGCCGGAAAGCAGTGCCCTGCTCCCGGCCTTTCTTTTGTTTATGATAACGGGAAAAATTCAGAAACGCGCGTCAATACGGCCATAGTAATAGCCGCCCGTCATGGGCACCTGCGCCGAGTTGGCATCATAAATACGTGCGCCGTAGTTGTTATTCAGCGGGTTTACCATGCGCGGGCGGATGTTGAAGACATTGTTCGCCCCGACGGTAACATGCAGGTGTGGCGTGACGCTGTACCCTATTTCAAGGTCCGTCAGCCAGCGCGGGGTATTGTTGAACTGCGCGAAACAGGTGTTGGAGTACCGCAGCGCACTGACCACGCCGTTGGATACGCACTGGGCGCTGGAAGGGGTCCAGTCCTGATAGGCCAGCATGTCCGTGGTCTGGCCATAGCGGGTCTGGCGTATGTTCACGTCCCATTTCCCGATCGTCCAGTAAGCATTGAGGATCAGTTTGCTGCGCGGATAGGCGGTGGTGATGTAGCTGGCCGTAGCGGCATTGAGCAGTGGCGTGCTCACGCCATTGACCATGGTGGCGGCCACATGGCTCAACCGCGTGCGGTTAAGATCCAGCGAGGCGGAAAGGTTCAGGTTGCCGTAACGGTGCATGTGCAGCAGGTAGCTTGCCTTGAGGTCAAAGCCCTGCGTGCGCGTGCTGGCGCCATTGGCAAAATAATAAGTGCTGACGGCATTGGGGTCGAGACCGCTTGGCAGCACGAAGCCAAGCTGCTGCACGGCGTTGATGGCCGTTGGCCCGTTGACGGACCCACCGGCGATGATGCGGTCGCGGATGTTGATCTGGTAGACATCGGCCTCGACATGGAACCCGTTGACCGGCTCCAGCACGATGCCCGCGCTTGCGTTGGTCGAGCGTTCAGGCTTGAGGGGGGAGGCCCCCAGCGAGCGCGCGGCCCCTGAACTGACAGGCAGCAGCCCCGACACGGTGGAAGCTCCGACATTGATGGCGCTGAAATGCTGCTCGGCCAGTGTCGGCGCACGAAAACCGTTGCTTATGGTGCCACGCACGGCGATGCGTCGCGTGAAGTCATAGCGTGTGGAGACCTTGCCGTTTTCGGTGTTGCCCACATCGGTATAGTGCTCGAAACGCCCGGCAAAATCGACATCCCAGTGCTTGAGCGGATGAAAGTCGCCATCCAGATAGCCTGCCCAGATATCGCGGCTCCAGCTACCCGCATTATGCGGGCTCAGGCCAACGTAACCGGCCATGCCACCGGCCTCATACGATGGCGGCGTGCCTGCCGTTATCTCATAGGTTTCAAGCCGGTGTTCCGCGCCGAAGGCAATGGTGGTGGGCGTGGCGAAACCGGTTTTGAAATTGCGCCTGAAATCGGCCGTATTGGTCCATTGCGCCATGCGGTAGCTTTCGGCCCGCGTGGTGGTGGGCGACCAGCCGCATCCATCAGTTGAAGCATAGGCGCTGGTGCTGGTCGGGTTGGTGCTGCGTGCAATGCACTTGCTGCTCAGCATGCCCGCATTCACGCTGTTCTTGTCACCGATCTTGTCTTCATCCGCGCCATAGGTCGTGCTGATGTCCCAGGCAAATTTGAAGAAGTTATCGCCCTTCAGCCCCAGCGTGGCGGCATAGTCATTCTCTTCCATCGTTTCGATGGGCGAGAAACCGGAGGGGTAGACGGAAGGCAGCGTATTGGGCGGCCGGTAGTTTTCATAGGCTTCGGCATGGCGATGGGCATAGGTAATCAGCCCGTAGCCCTGTATGCCCTCCGCCAGCGTCCTGCCAAAGGCGATGCTCAGGTTTTCACGCGTTTCTTCTGGCGTGCTCATGACCTTGTTGGAATTCTTGGGAACGGAAACCGACCCGGTATAAAGCGAGGTCGCCGCCCCCGCAGGCGCGTAGCCCAGCAGGCGATGGTCTTCGGTGTAGGGGGCCATATGATCGGTATGGTACACCTGCCCGCTCAGGTGCAGGTAGCCATCGCCACCAAGCGACAGGCCGCCGTCAATGCTGGTCTGGTATTGCCAGCCATCGCCGTTATAGGCGTTTGCGCCTGTCTGGGCGCTCATGTTCAGGCCATGATTTGTTTTTTTGGTAATGATGTTGACCACGCCCGCAATGGCGTCCGACCCGTACAGCGCGGCGGCTCCATCTTCCAGCACCTCGATATGGTCGATGGCGGCAGCCGGGATCATGTTCAGGTCAACCGGGGTTGCGCCAAAATCAGGCCCGGCATCGGCATAGATGTTTGCCGTGGTATGGCGACGTTTTCCATCCACCAGCACCAGAACCTCGTTGGGGTTGAGGCCACGCATGCGAATGGCGGATGTCAGCGCGCCGGCATCATTGCCCATGGCGCTGACATTGATCGAGGCATAGGTGCGCGTCAGTGCATCCGCAAGGTTCATCTGCCCCGAACGCCGCAGGGTTGCGGCAGACAGGACCGTAACGGGCGATGTGCTTTGCTGCGCCTTGCGATTGACGGCATGGGTGCCTGTTACAATCAGGGTTTCACTGCTGCTGGCCGAAGCATTTGTGCCATCGACCGGCTTCGGGCCGGATTTCGTGCCGGATTTCGTGCCTTTCACGACAGATTTTTTATTGTCAGGCTTCTGCTCATCCACAAGTGGCGCAGCATAAGAAACGGTTGCATCCACTACCAATCCAAAAGTGAGTGCTGTCGAAAACAGAAAGGCTTTTCTGATGGCCATGAGTATTTCCAGGGACAGGTGATTAAAACCAAACGCAAGCCCCTTATCGAAAATGTTAGATTCTTTTAAAGTTAAGTTACTATGAAAATTTATTCTTATTTATTTCATATTCTATTTTACAGAGATAATATAATAAACCATTCAATCTCATGCCTAAACGGACAATCATGCTGCATCTGAACCGGCGCTCCCTCATCCAGTCCGCCAGCCTGCTCACCTCCGCCCTGTGGGCCGGCGTGGTCCACCCTGCCAGGGCGGAGGATCCTCCGCCGGCACGGGCACGCCTGAATGTAACGGAAAACCCCTTTGGCCCCTCGCCTGCCGCACGCGCCGCCATTGCGGGCTGCGTGCCGCTAGCACCCTATTATGTTGAGGATGAGCATCTGCTGCGCGACCGGATTGGCCAGCAGGAAAATCTTGAACGTGAGAAAGTCGCCCTGTCCAATGGCTCGCTTGATGCGCTTTCGCTGCTTTCAACCGATATCGGGCGCGCCGGGCATATCCTTGCCCCCCAGCCAACCTATGCCACGCACCTGAACTATGCCCAGCGCCGGGGGGTGGCCGTGCGCTATGTGCCGCTTGCGGCGCATGCGATCGACCTGCGGGCCATGCGCCGCGCCATAACCCCCCAGACCGCGCTGGTGTATATCTGCAACCCCAACAACCCGACCGGGCATATGCTCAGGCATCAAGAACTTCTGGCATTCTGCCGGGATGTTTCAAAAACGGTTCCGGTCATTGTGGACGAGGCCTATTTCGAACTGCTGCCCGATGCAAACGGCATGACCATTGCCCCCCTTGTCCATTCCGGACATGACGTGATCGTGGCGCGCACGTTCTCCAAGGTATACGGACTGGCCGGGCTGCGGATCGGCTACATCCTGGCGCAGGCGCCTCGTGTCAAACAGCTTTACAGCCTGACCACGACATCGCGCAATCAGGCAGGCTTTGCCGCGGCAGTCGCATCATTGGGGGACAGGCACTACCTTGACGGCGCGATCGCCTATCTCAAAGACTGCCGCCAGATGATCTATGACATCTGCGAAAAAAATGGCCTGTCCTACCTGCGGAGCCATGGCACATTCGTATATGTAAATACCCGGCGCCCTGCCAAGCTGATGGAACAGGCGCTGGCGCAGCGCAATGTTGATATCCGTGTTTTTGAGGCGCCTGCCTACCAGACATGGATCCGGGTCGGAACCGCTACCCCTGCGGAACTGGCCATGTTCGGGCGCGCCCTTCCCCTTGCCCTCAAGGATGTGCCCAAAACCTGAGGCGGCGCAGGCTGCTCACCGACCGAAAACACCCATGCGATCCGGCAGCATGAAGGCCGAACGGGCGTGGCGTTGGCCATACGGGGCGGCAATTACCAGCGCAGCGACGGCACGCAGGCCACGGGGGCAAGCCCTGCGGCAGTCGCTTCCGCCACCGCAAGGTCGTAGTCAGGGTTGCGGTTATGCGCCCAGCTTCCGCCCAGCATTTCCTGATGGATGCCGCCCAGCACCCAGCAGCCATCAATGCCTGCCGTAGCCGCCCCGCGCATGTCGGTGGCCAGCGCATCGCCCAGGGCCAGCACGCGGTCGCGCGGCACATCAAGCAGCGATAACGCCAGCGCGTACACTTCCGGGTAGGGCTTGCCAATCCAGCGCACGGAACGGCCACGATTTTCATACCAGCTTGCCATCGCACCCGCGCAGATCAGGCGCTGGCTGCCACGAATGACCTGCTGGTCGGGGTTGGCGCAGATCATGGGCAGGCTGTGGGCCGCGCACTGCTCCAGCAGGGGCAGGTAGGGGGTGATGTCTTCCTCGCCCAGTTCGGCATCCGGCCCGGTATTGAGCACGAAATCCGCCTGCGCGGGGTCAGTCACCACATCAAGGTCCAGCCCGGCATAGACATCAACATCCTTGTCGGGACCAAGATGGACCATGCGGCGGCCAAGGCCCGCAAACCATGGGTCGGTGCGGGCGGCAAGCATGCGATGGGTGCACTCGCCACTGGTCATGATGCCGTCATACAGGTCCGCACTGATACCCATGCGGCGCAGGCCCGGCTCGACCGTGGCGGTGCGCCGCGGCGCGTTGGAGAGCAGCACCACCCGCCTGCCCGCCTCACGCAGGCGTTGCAGGCATTCCAGCACGCCGGGATAAGGTTCTACGCCATTATGCACCACGCCCCACAGGTCGAGGATGTAGCCATCATAATCATGGCTCAGGCCGGACAGGCCATCATGCCATTTCATTTAAGGGCGGCTCCCTTGGCATCGGCCAGCGTCTCGAAACCTTCGGCGCGCAGGGCGCGCAGCGTCTCGGCCTTGAGGCGCTTCAGGATTCCCGGCCCTTCATACACATAGGCCGTGTAGATCTGTACGAGGTCGGCCCCGGCCTTGACCCGGTCGAGAATATCCACTCCGGTTTCAATCCCGCCGCTGGCCACCAGCGCCACGCGGCCTGCCGCCACCTTTGCCACGCGGGCCAGCATGTCCTGCGCCAGCGGGCGCAGCGGGCGGCCCGACAGGCCCCCGGTCTCGGTGGCATAGGGGCTGAGCAGCCCTGCGGGGCGCGAGATGGTGGTGTTGGAGACGATCAGCCCCTGCGCGCCACCGGCAATGGCGGCCTCGACCACGGCTTCGACATCATCATGCGCGATATCGGGCGAGATCTTGACCAGAAGCGGCGGGCGCTCGGGGTGGGCTGCGTTGATGGCATCAAGAATGCCCTTGAGCCTTGATGCCTCAAGCAGGTCGCGCAGCCCCGGCGTGTTGGGCGAGGAGAGGTTGATGACGATATAATCGGCATAGTGCTTAACGCGCCCCACCAGCATGGGGTAGTCGCGCTCAGGGTCGGCCCCTGTTTTATTGATGCCAAGGTTGGCCCCTACCGGCACCTGCATGCCGGGCTTGCGGCGCGGCGAGGACACGCGATGCAGGCGCGCCATGCGCACGGCAAAGCGGTCGATGCCCTGGTTGTTGAAGCCCATGCGGTTGATGATGGCGCGGTCTTCACTCAGGCGGAACAGGCGCGGCTGCGGGTTGCCGGGCTGCGGGCGCGGCGTGACGGTACCCGCCTCGACAAAGCCGAAGCCCGAACGCGTGAGCGGGCGCACCACCACGGCGTTCTTGTCAAACCCCGCCGCCATGCCGATGGGGTTGGGAAAGCGCAGCCCCATGGCGCGGACGGACAGCGCCGGGTCATCATTGCCGGGGCAGGAGACGCCGCCAAGGCCGAGTTGCAGGGCATCAAGGGCGATATGATGGGCGGCCTCGGGCTCCAGGCGCCGCATCAGGGGCAGGATCATGCGCGACATAATATTCATGGCCGCGATTGTTGCCGCAATTCAGCGCCGGGGGAAAGGGGCAACTCGCCCGGCGCGGGCCTTGTGGCATCCACGGGGGCTGGCGCATCGGTGGGGAAGCGGATCAGGTAATAGGGCGGCACGCGCAGATCATGGCCACCATTGAGCCCCCCAAGCCGGTTCCATTGGCCCAGCGTGCAGTAAACCATTGTGCCATCAACAAAGATGCCATCAGGCGAGAGCACGCGCGGGTCATGCACCATGGTATCGAACGTACCATCGGTGTTGCGGCGGAAGATGGCATCATGCTCGAAATTGGTGGTGTAGATCCGGCCCTGCGCGTCACTGGCCAGCCCGTCTGCAACACCCTTTTCGCCCAGGTCGCGGATGGCTGTGGCAAGCTGCGCATCGGTCTGGTCAAAATCGGCCAGCAGGGCAGTGGGGATGCTGTACAGCCGCCGGCTGGTCAGCGGGCTGTAATACAGCGTGGCGCTGTCGGGCGAGAGCGTGAGGCCATCCACCCCGCCTGATACAAAAGCAGGCTTGTGCGCAGGCGGATCAAACACCAGTGGCCGCCCCTCCACCACCGCCATGAAGGGATGTTCAGCCTGGATGGACGGGTGGCTGGCCAGCACCCGGCGCTGCCGCCCGCTCGCCACATCCACCACCACGAGTGCAGGCGACTGGCCAAAGGAAGAATCGGTAATGAACACCGTGCCCTGCGCCCCGTGTGTGAGGTCCACGCGCAGGTCGTTCATGTGGCTGTCAGGCAGGAGCGTGGGGGCACGCAGCACGATGCTGGCAAAGATGCGGTTGGTGGCCGGGTCGATGCCGATCACCTTGGCCGCACCGGGCGCCAGTGGCGCGCCTGCCAGCTTGCCATCATCAATGGCCCACAGCCGCCCCTTCGCATCAATGGTCATGCCGTGGATGGACATGAGGCGGGTGGCAGGTGGCCGGTCGGAGGGCATGGAGGTGGCCACATCGGGATAGGGATATAACCGGCCATTTTTCAGTTCCGCCAGCGTCGCCCCCTTGTGGTTGACCGCATGGCGCGGAAAGCCCACGAACACCCGCCCCCCCGTAACCGCAATGCCCGACGGGCCGGGACCATCGAAGCGGGCCACGATCTCGAACGGGCCTTCGGGGGCTGCGCCATGGTCGTGGTTGATGGGCATCTGCGCGGGCTCGGCCGCCCGCGCGGCCGGGAGCACCGCTGCCATGAGGGCAGCCCCGAACAGCAGATCACGCCTGTGCATGGTCATGAATATTTTCCCCCGGTTTGTGCGGCAGGCGTCCATTCATGCAACTCAGGGCCATGAGGGCAATCGCATGCCCTGCCGCGCAGCGTTCACAATCAGTTCATGGGCAGCGTGGCTGGCGGGTGTTCTGGCGACAGGCTGCGCCGGATGCGCGCCACGTCAGCCGCATTCACCGCAGGCGCGTCATTGCCCCACGCCGCACGGATGAAGCTTACAGTATCGGCCACCGCCGCATCATCCATGCGGGCGGCAAAGCCGGGCATGACAAAGGCGGAAGGCGCCTGTTTCGTCGCCCGCAGCGTATTGCCCTCCAGCACGATGCGGATGAGCGAATCCGGTGTCGGGTCCATCACCACCGGGTTGCCCGCAAGCGGCGGGAAGGTTGTGGGGTAGCCGCGCCCGTCAGTGCGGTGGCAGGCGGCACAACTATCGACATAATGCCGCGCGCCACGCGCACCCGCATCACCCGCGTGCAGGGCGTTGGCAGCAGTGGGGTCATACGCCCAGCCCGGCGCGCTGGCGGGCGTTGTGGGCGAGAGGGTCTTGAGGTAGCGGGCAATGGCCAGTTGATCGTCTGCCGTCATGTGCTGGGTGCCGTGGTTGATGGCATCGGTCATGCCACCGAAGGCCGCACCGAGCGGCATGCGCCCGGTGGCCAGAAAGCGCACGATATCCTGCTCGCTCCACCGGCCCAGCCCGGTGCGGTTCTCCCCGCGCAGGCTGACGGGCCTCCAGCCATCAACCGGCGCCCCGCCCGAGAGGTAAAGTGGGCCGTCCTCAGCCGTCAGGGCCTTTTCCTGCATGGTCACGGCGCGCGGCGTGTGGCAGGCGCCACAATGGCCTGGCCCTTCGACCAGATACGCCCCGCGCGCCACCACCGGATCAGAAAAGGTGCGGGCCGCCGCCCCTTGCAGCGTTACGGCCGGATCGGGCGCGAACAGCCTGCGCCACAGCGTGAGCGGCCAGCGCATGGACAGCGGCCAGTGCATGCCATCCTGCACCACCGGCGCGGGGACCGGCCTGACACCGTGCATGAAATAGGCATAGAGCGCATGCAGGTCGTCATCCGTCATGCGCGCATAGGAGGGATAGGGCATGGCCGGGTAGAGCGTAGCCCCGTCGCGGCGGATGCCCTGACGGATGGCGCGGATGAATTCGGCCTCGGAATACTGGCCGATCCCCGCCTGCGCATCTGGCGTGATGTTGGGCGCATACAGCGTGCCGGTGGGCATGTGAAAGGCCATTCCCCCCGCAAAGGGCGCGCCGCCGGGCACGGTATGGCACGCCCCGCAATCCGCCGCCCTGGCCACGTATTCACCCCGCGTGAGCAGATCCGCCGGTAACGGCATGCCCTGTGGCTGCGCGCCCGGGCCGGGGGTGCCCGGAGCCGCAGCGCTCCCGGTCGAAGCGCCCTGGATCGATGCGCTTTGGGTCGATGCACTCCGGGCTGGCGCAACAGGGGCGGACAGCGCCACCAGCAGGGCCGCCGCCATGTGGCGCAGCCCGGATGTCCATCCGCCCCTCATCCGGCCAGCGGGCCGGGATGGGCCAGGTAGGTGGTGCGGATGTGGTGCGCCGCCCAGTAGGCCAGGGCGGCAACCATGCCGGTGGGGTTGTAGCCCGTGCCCTGCGGGAAGGCATTGGCCCCGATCACGAACACATTATGCACATCCCATGACTGCATGTAGCGGTTCAGCGCACTTGTCTGCGGGTCCGTGCCCATGACCGCGCCACCGCCGAGATGGGTGGTCTGGTACTGGCGCGTATCGAACGGCCTGCCGAATTCGCGCATGCCCAGATGCACGTTGCGCGCGCCCATGGCCTTGGCCACATTACCGATCTTGTCCACCACGTAGCGGTTCATGCGGATGTCGTTGTCCTTCCAGTCAAACGTCATGCGCAGCAGCGGCTGGCCGTAGGCGTCCTTCCATGTCGGGTCGAGGTCGAGATAGACATCGCGGTAGGCCATGTTCGCCCCATGCGCGTCGATGCGCAGCGAGTGGCGGTAGGTATCGATCATGCCCGCCTTCCACGCACTGCCCCAGCGCGGCGTGCCCGGCGGCCCACCGGAATGCGCCGCCGCAATGGCCCGCACGCCGGCCTGGTTGACCCATACCGGCGAACCACCCACGAAGCCGAGCGGCCCATGGTCGAAATTCTCGCTGTTGAAGTCATCAAACGCAACGCCGCCGCCACCTGCGCCGATATACTGGTTGGTCTCCACCCTGGGGTCGAGCCACACCACGCTTGTCGTCACGTTCTGGTAGACGAAATTGCGCCCCACAACGCCTTCGTTCCTGACCGGGTCATAGGGCCTGCCAATGCCCGAAAGCAGCATCAGCCGCACGTTATGGAACTGGAAGGCGGTCAGGATCACGATTTCCGCAGGCTGGGTCACCACCCTGCCCTCGGCATCGGTATAGGTCACACCCGTGGCACGCGTGCCCGTGCTGTCGCGCTCCACCTTCAGCACATGGCAGTTGGGGCGGAGTTCAAACAGCGGATGGCGGCGGAGCACCGGCAGGATGTTCACATTGGGCGAGGCCTTGGAATACATGTAGCAGGCATAGCCGCTGCAATAGCCGCAGAAATTGCACGGCCCCATCTGCACGCCATACGGGTTGGTATATTGCTGCGAGGCATTGGCCGCAGGCAGCGAATACGGATGAAAACCCACCTCCGCCGCCGCCTTGCGGAACAGGTGAGCGGTATAGACATCCTTGAGCGGCGGGAGCGGGAAATGGTCGGAGCGCGAGGGCGCGAACACATTGCCCTGCCCCACCACCTGGCCATTGACCTTGTAAGCCTCGCCCGATGTGCCGAATACTTTCTCGGCCCTGTCGAAAAACGGTTCGAGTTCCTCATAGCTCACGCCGTAATCCTGGAGGTTCATGCCTTCGGGGATGAATTTGGCGCCATATTTCTCGATCACGCGCGAGCGCAGGCGCAGGTCATCAGGGGGCATGCGAAAATGCACGCCTGACCAGTGCAGCCCTGCCCCACCCACGCCCTCGCCGGGCAGGAAGGCCGCCATGCGCCGGTAGGGCAGCGCCGTCTGGCTGGCGTTGTTGCGGATGGTGACCGTGCTTTTGGAAAGATCCTGGAACAGTTTGTAGCGGAAATTGGCCTCAAGCTCGTCGATGGAGGCCGGGTATGCCCCCTCCCCCGCCGTGCTGCGGTCCGGCCCGCGTTCGAGCATGACCACCGTGCGCCCGGCCTCGGTCATCTCCTTGGCCATGATGGACCCCGCCCAGCCGCCACCCACCACCACCACGTCAACCGGCTTCAGCCTGCGGGCATCGTCACTCATGCGGTTTCTCCCGTTATGGAGACACTGCCCAGCGGGTAATGCGCGCCGTAGCGGTCCACCCAGTCCATGAAATCGGCCCGCGCGCCGGGAAAGCCCAGCATGGTCCAGCCGCCAAGGCCGGTATTGCCGCCATGGATGGGGTCGCTGAACGCGCCTTCCATCACATTGGCCAGAAGCTGGTCAAAAAACGCGGCGGACGGCACATCGCCAAACACCAGCCTGCCGCCTTCGGCAGCCCGCAGCAGGTCATCCTGCACATCGGGCGCAAGGGCTGCGAAGGGTTTGGCGTGGCGGGTGGTGGCATGGGCGTTCATGCCCGCAATGCCGCGGCGGTACAGGTCACGCGGGGGGTAGGGCAACTGGTAGCCCAGGTTATCCGGCCCCTGCACGAAAGGAGCGGCCATGTACCACTGCGCGCCCTGCGCATAGGGCGTGGTCATCTGCTGGTCGATGAAGCGGGGCACGTCGAGTGCCAGTGCCCCGGGGCCATTGGCATCTGCCGGGATCAGGCGATCACAGGCGGCAAGGAGAAAATTCCATTCCGCCGCGTTAAAGAAAACCGGCGTGTAGGGCGTGGGCGGGGCGGCCGCCCCCGTGCCTGAAACCGTGCCGCAGGCGGCAACCCCTGCCAGTCCCTGCATGAAGCGCCGCCGCGATGAAATGAACCCTGAACCGTTGATACCCAAAAACTGCCTTCTCCCTGGCGCCATGCCACAACCATTTCCCTGTCCTTCCCGTTATCGGCAAGCTAGGACAGGCTGCCTAGAGCCTTTTGCATGATTTCCCTTAATGCAAGAAAAAATGATCCGGAGGTTAAGGCGTGGCGATACCCCACCCAAATACAGGCCGGGGCCGTGGGGGCACCCACCCGTAGCATGGCGGGCGGCCTGGCAGGCAAGGCCGCCCCGCATCATGAACTGCACAGCATCCTTCTTGTGCCGGTCCATGCAACAAGCGGGACCGTTTTACCGTCAACCGTGGTTATTTTCTGTACATCGATGACATAACTATTATCGCCGTTGGTCGCATCATACGACGTAACAGCATACCACTGGCCCGCGGGCAGGTTGGGCCAGACAAAATGGCCGATGGATGGACAGATATCAGGACCGGCAACCGGGCAGGAAATACGCGCGATGAAGGGCAGCACTGACGCATCGACCCAGCGGGGATCATTCACAACCGTGGGGCCGGTAAGCCGATGACTATAAAACTCCATTTTTTTGGCTAGTGCGTGCATATATTCACTCTCCGGCAGCAGTTCTACTGTAAAGTGAACACGGGGTATCTGCATGATCGAACTGTCTATGCCATTAAATGTATAGACAGTATTATTCCCCAAAGTCAGGGCAGTCGTGGTTTGCCGTGTAAATATCGCCCCGCTGACGCACCCCCTGATAGCCGCATGACCCGGCTTTTGCGCCCATGCCACTTCATTGCTGTTGAATGGCAGTGCCGGTGGGTGCGGGTGAATGCAGCCACCAAGAAGCGGCATGATCAGCATCGGGAAAAACAGTTTCTTAATTTTATTGTTATGGCGCATTTTCTTTCCCATACGTTGCAGCGGTATTCATCCTGATATTTGCCCCCGTGGTCGAATGGTTGCGGTATTAATATCCCTTATGGGCACAGTGGGTCTGCCGATGTTTACGATCTGGCTACGGTTTTCCCCTTCCTGCATTATCTCGCCAATAGAATTCAGGTTATTTTATTGTATTTTTTACATATACCTTAAAAATAATTTCACATTCATGGTTCTGATCACTATAATTACCTCCTGCATGGCAATAGAAGTTCATGATCCCTATATCTGCCATGCGCAGAACCTGCATTGCTGGCCAGAAGCATGGCCATGCGTCATGGCTGCAAAACCCGCGCACCGCCCGTTCTCCGCGCCCTTGACCCTGTGCCAGGCGCGCAATATCCATCGGGGCATGCGCCTTTCCCGTTTCCTGCTTCGTCCTGTCAGCACGGCCTGCGTGGCGTCGGTCACCGATGTCCTGGTTGGCTACCCGCAGGCGCTTGTCAGCCGGATCGGGCATCCGGTGATCTGGATCGGCCGCCTGATCGATGGGCTGGACCGCCGCCTGAACATCCCCGAACGCACCCCCGCCTGCCGCCGCGCCAACGGTTTTGTGGCGAGTGCCGTCATCGTGGCCGCACCAACACTGGCCGCCGTAGCGCTTGAACGCAGCATCCGGCGCAGCCTGCCGCACAGCCTGGCCGTGGCGTTGAGCGGCGTGCTGGCCAGTTCACTGGTGGCCCAGCGCTCGCTGCACGAACATGTGCTGGCCGTGGCCCGACAGGCGCAGGTCAGCCTGCCCGCAGCCCGTAGCGCGGTCTCGCACATTGTGGGCCGCGACCCCGAACAGCTTGACGAGGCAGGCGTGCTGCGCGCGGCGACCGAGACGCTGGCCGAAAACTTCTCCGACGGCATCGTCGCCCCCCTGCTGTGGATGGCGCTCGGCGGCCTGCCGGGGGCGGTGTTCTACAAGGCGGTCAATACGGCCGACAGCATGATCGGCCACCGCACGCCCCGCCATGAAGCCTTTGGCTACGCGGCGGCGCGGCTGGATGACCTGGTCAACCTGCCTGCCGCGCGCCTGTCTGCCCTATGGATCATCCTTGCTGCCCTCAGCCTGCCCGGCATGGATGCGCGAGCAGCCGTGCGCGTGCTGCGGCGTGATGCCCGCACCCACCGCTCGCCCAATGCGGGCTGGCCGGAGGCGGCCATGGCGGGTGCGCTGGGCATCCGCCTGTCTGGCCCGCGCGCCTATAACGGCGTGCCCGTGGCCGAACCATGGGTGGGCGACGGCACGCCCGCCCTCCGCCCGGCTGACCTGTATCGTGCCCTGGCGCTATATCGCCGCGCCTGCCTGATCCAGACACTGGCGGGACTGGCAACCACGCTCCTGCTGGCCCGCATGGCACGACGACGCTGAGTTGAGCGTAATAACAGTTTGAGGGTGCCGCTTTTTTTTCAGGGTCTGTTTGGAATTGATTTTTCACAAGGTCCCTGATGTGCTTTAAACTGCATATGGATCGCTTGATATTGACGGATGCCCAATGGGCGAAAATGGAACCGCTGTGCCTTGGCAAGCA